>CAILKP010000024.1 GCA_903834785.1 uncultured bacterium | reverse complement strand
GGATCGCCGACACCAGCTTCTCACGCAGTTCCACGGTACAGATCTCCTTCCAGGGCATCGGAAAGCTCCTTTGCCCAAGGGTTGCGACCTGTCACCCATGTCCTGGGTACGTTCTGTTACCTATGTCCTGAGTACGTGCAACCCGCAGTTCAACCCGAGCAGCATGAACAGTCGGACTTTGTTACCCGCAGCGGCCCACAACGCCGACAATTCCTCGATAGTGAACGTCGCCACCTCGCCGCTCACGACCTCCATCGCCGCCCGCTCCCGTTCCTCTGCCGTCGCCATTTGTCTCTGACGCAAACGGAAAAGTCGTTCGAATCGCTTGGGCTTGTTCCAGGCGCAGCCGTCCATCTCGAAGTACCAGACCAGCATGGCCTTCATCTGCCGGACGCAGTTCACGACGGTTTTGATGGCCAAAGGTCGAGGCTCGGTCGTCTGATGGTTGCGCCGCCGAGCGAGCGGGCGACGAACCAAGAGGAGGACAGCCTCTTGAATTTCACGTTCGCCGATGGATGCCAGACGGACGTGCTGTCCCAAGGCGCGTTTGACCCAACCCAACCGATGCTCGGTCGAATGAACAAACGCCCACGAGACCTGCTTCGCCTCAGCCAGACGGCGATACGAGTCGAGGTACAGCGAGCAGACCTCGCCGACCGTCAGGGCGTTGGCGTCAACGAAGTCGTCCGTTGCCTTCTTGTTCTCGTTACCGTCGCCGCTGGCGGCCTTCAGAGGCCACACGGTCGCTCCGGCGGCCCTGAGGCGGTTCCATTCAGCGACAAGTTCAACGGCTCGTCTGACGGCTTCCCGCTCGTCGGCTCCGAGGTACCAGCACTTGGGCTGAGGTTGCCCCTTGCGGCCCAACTGGTAGCCCACGTATTTGCGGTATTGGCCTTGGGCCTTTGACCAACTGACGCCGACCGTTTTGCCTGCTCGTCGTTCCATGACGGCGGTGTGGTACCCGCCGCTCTCGCTGATCTCAAGCCAGGGAGCGAAGCAGAATCCGGTATGGCGGCGGGAAAAGCTGGCACGGTACCGGATTGGGCTGTTAGGGTCCGTTGCCCAAAACGAAAAAGCCCCTGCCGAAGCAGAGGCGTTTTTCAAACGAGGCGGACGGGACTCGAACCCGCAACCACCGGATCGACAGTCCGGTACTCTAACCAATTGAGCTACCGCCCCGGGTGCTCAAACACCCTGCCTTTGGCAGGGAGAGAAGATTAGCTTCTTCCTGTCTCATGTCAAGCGTTGATCAACCTTCAGGTGGACTTTTCCACCGTGAGAGTCAAGGTCGTCGCCACACTTGGCCGGATGGGTTATCCGGAGCTGGTGCGGCCTGAGACCTGCTTACTTCAGATCGATCTTGCCGACTTCCTGCGGGGAGAAGGCGTCGCCGCCCTTGCCCAGCTTGGAAGCCGCGTTGTACATGAAGCCGCAGGCGACGGCCAGGCAGACGACGGCCATCAGCAGCAGGCCGGTGTAGACGTTCAGGGTGGGGCCACGGTTAATGCGGCCGCCGGGCATTTGCATACCGATCTGACTCATGATCTGGGACTCCTGAGTGGCTGCTCCGTGAGGGGCAGAGACCCAAAGGGGAGGATGCGGGGGAAGTGAGAACGAACCAGGGAGCGGTCCCGAGGGCAGACCGGCAGACAGGGGATCAGCCGCGATCAGTCGAGGCGGTTGAGCACGAGGTCATCGACCTGCGGGTCGTTCTTGGTGCCGAGGCGATCGATGCGGCCGACGGAGCGCTGAGCGTCAACCTTGGTCAGGATGAGCGAGGCCACGAACTTGTCGCCGCGGACGATGTTGAGCTTCTGGTTTTCCTTCAAGCCCTGAGCGGAGCCCAGGTTGATCTCGGCGAGGTCATCACCGGAGGGGAACTTGTCGAGCTTGACGATGCGGGCGCTGATGCGGGGACCAACGGCTTCAACTGCGACGGCGGCGATGGCGGTGCCAGTGCCGGAGGACTTGGCCTGCTCGAGAGCGAGGCGTGCCTCGGCGAGCTGCTCCTGCAGGGCGCGGGCGGTCTGCTCGAGAACCTGCTTCTGGCTCTCGATGTCGTTGAGACGATCGACCAGGTCGGTCTCGCGCTTGGAGGCCTCGAGCTGGGCCTTGCGGAGCGAGGAAACCTCGTCGGTGAGCGACTTGATCAGCGTGGAGTTGACCTTGGCGGACTCGCCGAGGCCGGCGACCTGGTTCTTGGCGGCATCGGCGGCGAGTTCGGCTTCCTTGGCCTTGGCGATCAGCTCGGCACGCTCCTGCTGGAGGCGCTTGATCTGCTGCTCCAGATCGGCCTTGGCCGACTCGGCTGCATCCTTGGCGATGGCCAGCGCGGAACGCTTCTCGCTCGATTCGGCCTGAGCGATCTGAACTTCCTTCTGAGCGCGGTCCTTCTGGGCCACGACGTTCTTGTAATCCTCGCGAACGCGGGTCTCCGACGCGGCGTACGAAATGGTCAGGGCGGAAAGCAGAATGGTCAGGATGGCGCCGAAGACGATGAGGATCTTGGTGACGATGTGCACTGTGAACTCCTGGGCTTGCTGAAAGGCGCGTGTGCCGGGCCGGGTGGCTGGCGCTGGTCGATCACGATGGGTGTCCGGGGCATCCTGCCGAGAACATGACCAGCGTGTGGGGGACGAGTGTATAACCGGACGGAGGTACGAGTCTCAAGTTCGTTCGGCTCCATTGTAGATTTCCGGATTCTTCGAAAATCTGGGTCTGGCCGGGAGCCGGGCTGGGCAGGGAGGCGGTTGCGATCACACGGGGTCGGGTGAGCAATAGGTCGGAAAGTACGGTTGAGTCAGGGGTTACCGCTCGGAGATCTTCAGGACGGCAGCGGCGGCAGAGATCCGGACCAGCGTTTCCTTGTCGTTGAGCAGCGGGCCGAGTTTCGCCAGATTCGCCCGGCGCCCGGTTTCGCCGTAGACGAAGGCGGACTGGGCTCGGAGCGGAGCGAGGGCGTTGTTTGCGTATTCATCGGCGATGAATGAACCGCGGTCATTGCCCAGTTTCGCAAGAGCCGATGCCGCGGCGAGGCGGAGTTCGGCTGGGAGTTTCTGCTTGCCGTTTTCCTGGAACGCGGTGATGTAGATGAGCTGGTCGGCGGAGGGACGGTCCCCGATCTGGCCGAGGATCTGAGCGGCGAGGGCCGCGTTCTCGTACTCCTTCTCCGAGCCGGGGTAGAGCGCGGCTCGGATTTCCTGGACCGCGCCGTCTTCGCCCAACTTGCACATTGCTTCGGCGAGCTGAAGTTGGACCTTTCGGGCGATGACCGGATCGACCCGGGGCATGCCGCGAGCGGCGGCTTCCTTGATCATCTGCAGCGCGGAGCGGTTGCCGAGTTCGCCGATGAGGAATGCCGCCTCCGCACGGACAGAAGGCTCCTGACTGAAGAGCATCTGGGCCAGCGGGGTTTGGTCAGCGGGCTGGCCGCAACGAACCAGGGCGTAGATGGCCGCAGCACGGACGAACGACACCGGGTCGCTGGTCATCGTCTGAAGCTGCGTGACAACCTGTGTCTGGCGGGTTCTTCCGGCGACCTTCGCCGCGATTGCGCGGACGCCGGGATTGGTATCGGCCAGCAGTACCGGCAGCACGGCGGCAAGACGCGAGGGAACGTACTGAAGGGCTTCGACCGCGTTTGCACGCTGCTCGGCGGAGTTGGATCTCGCGGCCTCGGTGAGGATCAGCAGAGCTCGCTCGCGGATCTGTGAGGTTGCGACAGGATCAATCGCGGCCTGGGCGTTGTCCGAACCGGCGGGGCCCGCCTTGGACTCCGTCTTGCAGCCCGAGAGCGACAGCGTTGAACCGGCGGCCAGCACTGCGGCGGCGACGATCAGCCCGCCGTATCGGATCGAGGATGCGAGTTCATTGAGCGGGCGAGACATTGGGCACTCCTTTGCCTGGGACTCATCAAGTCGCGCGGGACGCGCGGGCGTTGCAGCGGCTGCTGGCGGGTGCCCGCCGGTCGGACATCCATGTCCTGGCGAACCCTGCTGCCAAGGTTACCCGCGTGGATCGGCCTTGGCAGGCCGGGAACGTGAAGCGAAGATGCCGATGACGGTGATTCCGAGCGAGGTCAGCGCAAGGGAAATGGCGGGCCAGTCGCCGAGATACGAGTACACCGTGGTTCGGGTGGCCAGCGGGACGGTGGCGACCAGAACACCCTCTATCCGGGTTCCCAAAGGCTCGTTGCCGGGTGATGAGACCACCTTCCCCGCAGCATCAATGACGCAGGAGATGCCGGTGTTCACCGAGCGGACCACTGGCGTGCCGAGCTCGGCGGCCCGCCACTGGGCGGCCAGCAGGTGGGCCGACCGACCGCTGTCCCAGTCGCCGAACCAGCCGTCATTGCTCGCTGTGATGATCACATCCACCGCACGCTTGCCGCCGCGGTATACCAGATCGCGGCAGTGCATCGGATAGGTCATCTCGAAGCAGATTGGCGTGATGGCCCGGGCGGTGGTGTTCTCGCTGATGAGCTCAAAGACGTGGTCGCGGGTGCCGAAGCCCAGGTCGAAGCTCATTCCTTTGGCACCAAGCCCCACCACCGCGTTCTGGATTGCCGGAGACCGCCATGCGATCGGCACATACTCGCCGAAGGGCACCAGCCGCCCTTTGTCGTACCGGTCGGCCTCGACCGTACCGCCGCGGATGAGAAACATGCTGTTGTAGCGGGCATCGGAGGCGATCCGGCCGGTGGTGGTGTCGCGGCGAGGATTGTCCGCGGCAATCGCACCGACCAACAGCGGACGTCCGAGTTCCACATTCAGCGCGATCAGGGCCTCTGCGAAGCGGGGCAGGTCAAGTCTTTGCTCCCGGCCGGCTTCGTCCTTGTAGGGCAGGTAGTAGCCGTACTGCTTCTCCACTGCCGTCCAGCCTGGGGAGAGCGACTGGCCTGGAAACATGGTTTCCGGCCAGACGATGACCTCCGCCCCGGCTGCCGCGGCCTGGCGGGTCATCGATGTCCAGCGATCAAACGCGGCCAGCCGATCCGGTGCGGACCAGCCGATCTTGTTGCTCTGGGGAAGGTTCGTCTGCAGCATGCCGACCCTCAGGGTGCGGGTGCCGGTGGTTGCGGGGGCCGGCACCAGTGCAGCGGGAAGGCCGACGAGCAAGACAAGGATGGCGAGCTTCGGCGCCAGAGCGCGGGGGCGGCGGGACTCGGGCCGGGTCAGCAGATCGGCCAGCATCCACCCCAGCCCCCCCACTGCCGCGGCAACGCCGATGGCGCCGATGATGCTGGCCAGCGGGGCGACGCCGTGGATCAGCGGAATCGCCACGTTGTAGAGGGCGTAGCCGCCGAGAACCCAGTCGCCCCGGAGCAGCTCCATGAGGCCCCAGAGTCCGGCAGCGAGCAGGATGGCAGGGACGCGAGCCAGGCCCGGTCGAGCCGCTACCGCCCGAAGCCAACGGGCCATGAGCCACACGAAGAACCCGGAGTACGAGGCGAGTACAAACCCGAGCGGCACATAGCCCGGACCGGTCACCGGGAACAGGAACAGATGCAGCCAGTACCAGGCGGGCAGAGTGCCTAGGGCGGTGACGACGGCGCCGGTGTAGACGCGGCCCGGCCGGCGAGCGATGGCCATGGCCGCCAGGGCCATCGGCAGGATGTTCAGCGCCGCCAGCGGCCAGAGGTTCACCGGCGGGGAGGCGAAGGTCAGGATCGCACCGAAGGCAAGGCCGAGCGTGATGCAGTACAGCCAGTGCCCGAAGCGGGCACGCGTCGTCAAGGCAGGGGTGGATTGGCCGGCTTGTGAAGTCTCGATGCCCACAGTATCACTTGAGCAGGAAGACCTTCACAAGAACGTCGCCGATACCGATGAGGGCCGCACCGGCGATGATGCCGGCGCAGATGGGCTCGAGGGTCTGCACGAAGAGCTTGTTGCCGAAGGAGTTCTTCAGCTCCTTGTAGCGGCCGGTCATGAACCAGAAGAACAAGGCCCCGGCGAACATTGCCATGGTGGAGTCCGGCGGAATGACGACGCCAAGACCGATGGCCAGAGAAGACAGCGGGAACTTGCCTTTGGTGCGGATGCGTGCGATCTCGAAGATGATCGCCACGACGGCGGCGATAACCATGGAGATGATGATCGACGTGGTGAGCAGGGAACGGGTGCTGTCACCACCGAAGATGGAGGTGATCATCTCCGAAACGCCCTTCCACTGCACGGCGGAGGGGAAGCCGAACTGGCCGCCTTCGGGTGCCATGACGCTCTGGACGTGGTTGGGGTCGAGTTTGGCCTGCTCGGGCTTGTAGTCCTGCAGGAAGAGGATGAAGAACAGCGGGGTCGAGGCCAAGGCTCCGGCGATGATGCCGATGATGTGGCCGACGGCCTGCTGCCGCGGCTTGGCACCGAGCATGTATCCCGGCTTGATGTCCATAAGCAAGTTGCTGGCGTTGCTGGCGACCTCGACGCACATGACGCCGGTCATCAGGTTGGTCGGCGGGTGCTTGGGGTCCAGTGCGCCGAACATGAACTGAGGAATCTTGGACAGTGAGCCGGTGGGGGTGGTGCCGGTCAACGCGGTGCTGGAGGCGGCGATGAGGGTCAGGACGATGATCAGCGGGATGGCCGCGGCACCGAAGACCCAGCTGACGCCGAACCAGTCGTGGGCCATCCAGACGCCGACGGCACCGACGATCGGGATGCCAACCCAGGAGATCCAGAGCGGGACCTCGATATGGCCGAGGACGTCCTTCTGGTCACTGCGCTTGCCGGCGAGTCCCTTGAAGGCCTCGATGAAGACCTCGGGCTTGGCGAGCAGGGCGACCATGGAGGCCGTGATCATCATGGCGATGCCCCACCACAGGGCCCATGTGTTCATGATGTGGACGCGGCCGAAGACAGCGGTTCCATCAGCAAGGGATCCGGACTTCGGCAGGATCTCGCCGATGGAGATCATCCAGGGCACAACGATCACGAAGTTGATGATCATGCCGATGAGAAGGCTGCAGCCGGCCCGGATGCCCATCAAACCGCCGGCGCCGATCATGGCGAGATCCAGGGCGGGGTTGAGGCCGAGTTGTCGGATGTCGACGCCAGCGATCTTCGGGGCGTCGATGACCCCCTTGGTGCCGCTGGCGTTCTTAAAGAGCGGGTCGAGGTTGTGCGGCAGGTGCCAGGTTGAGTCGAGAGCCGCCTTGTGGTTCTTCAGGACGTCCGCCCACTTCTCGCCCGTGCGTGCCATGATCATGAGCCCGTGCAGCGCCTTGAGGTACGCCTCACCGGAGATGAAGGTGATGAACCCCGCGATGGCGGCGACGACGGCCAGCGCCTTGGCCTTGAACAGGCCGACGGAAGCTGCGGATGAGTAGAGCGTGTCGAGAACGACGCCGCAGGCTCGGCCTTCAGGGAATGGCTGCTGTTCATCGTTGATGAACCGCCGCTTCATCGGGAATGCGACGAGTACACCGAGAATGGAAAGGACCACGTTGAACCAGAAGATCTGCCACCAGGGCAGCGGTTCGTTCTGGATCCACATGTACGCGGCCATGCCTGAGATCAGCGGCCCGGTCATGTAGCCTGCAGAAGTTGCGATCGACTGCATCGCGTTGTTCTCCAGGATCGTCATGTCCCTGGCACCCAGGGACGAGAAGACCTTGAACATCGCGAAGGCGAGGATGACGCTGGTCAAGCCGACGCCGAGCGTCCAGCCTGTTTTGGCGCCGACATACAGGTTGGTGGCTGAGAGCAGGCCGCCGAGCACGAACCCGGTGAGGGCCGACCGCAGGGTGAGCTGGGCCATGTCGCCGCGGAAGACGTTGGTGAGCCACCACTGGTCCTTCTGCTGGCGCGACCATGTTCTGATCTGTTCATCGGTGAGCGACTTGATGCCACCACCGGGGACGGGCTCGGGCTCGCTATGCATGGAGCGAGTTTACCAAGCAACACCAGCGGCGACCAGAGGCCAGCCCGCGAAAGCCTCGCCGGGTCTGAACTCGCCTGGGATACCCGGCGTCCGGCTGCCGGTTCTCAAGGAGGCCGATCCCGGTCACGCGTAGCCCAAGTCGTCGAGGTCCTCCTCCCCCAGCCCGAAGTGATGGCCAATCTCGTGCAGCAAGGTCACGCGGATTTCCTCGTACACCTCATCGTCAGCGCCGGGCTGGTCCCATCCTCCGGCGAACTCGATGATCGCCTCGCGGAAGAGGTGGATCTGCGTCGGCAGGACGCCGGAGTGCTCGACGGAAGCCTCCGTGATCGCGATCCCGGTGTGCAGCCCCATCGGGCCCAGCGGCTTGCCGGTTTCCGGGTCGGTGTCCACCAGGCCGTCCTTGGCCAGGGAGGCCATGAGCTGCTCATCGGGAGCATCGTCGATGATCAGCGGGATTTCCTCGATGACGGCCTGAATACCCGGCGGCAGGGCCGAGATGGCATCGCGGAGCAGTTCGTCAAACCGGGCACGGTCAGCATCAGTCATGATCGGGGCTCCCTGCCGGCGTCTTTGGGCGATTGATCACTCCCCGCTCCGGCTGCCGGCACCGCAGGCTGGCCCATTGCCTGCCGCATCGAAGGGGCCGGGTTCAGTACTGATCGGGCGATGCGGACGCAGTCGACGATGGAACCGGCGGCACCCACGGTGATGAGCACTCCGCCCATTGCCCACAGGACCGCGCCGCCGATGTACAGAAAACTGGCTGCGGCTTGCTCATAGCTGGAGGTGCTGACGACGGCCAGCATGGCCAGCAGGTCGCCGACGATGAGAACCCCGGCCGCTGTGGCCATGGCAAGCATGGTCTGCCGGTCGACTCGGCCAGTCCGCAGCAGGACGCTTCGCGCCGCCATTGCCCGGGCCGCCGGACGCAGGCACACGAGCATCCCCAGAATGCAGAGCCAGACGAACGCCCGCCAGAGTGTGCGATCTGGAGCGGGAGTCCACATCGCGATGCCTCCGAACCCGGCCCCTGGACGGGGTCCGTGCGTCAGATCCGGTGTCAGCAGCGTTGCGGCAATGGCCGGGAGATACAAAACGACGCCGATAATGGCACTGAGCTTGATGGCTGGCCGCGCTCCTGAATGCGGGTCGACCAGCGTGACCGCCCCGATCATGGACATGATCAGGCCGAAGGCCATCAGAATCTGGAGCGCGCCGCCGGCGGCTACCGAGATCGGTCGGGCGTGGCCTCCGAGGAACTCGGGGATCTCGGGGGCGATCTGCCACCAGGCCGCGATAAGTGCGAGAAGCGCGCCGAAGCTCCAGAGCACGATACCCGAGGCCAGCAAGGTCGGGCTCCGCAGCGGGATCAGTTCTTCGGCCATGGGGTCGACGGCCGCCAGGAGGGTGGCCCGCACGTTGGTGCCGCATTCGGGGCAAACGTCGAGAATCGAGATTCCCCGAAGGTCGTAGCCGCAGGCCACGCACGGCAGGGCACCGCCGAGCGTGAGTTCGATGGCCTGCGAGCGGCCGCCACCGTTGCCGGATGCTTGCGAACCCTGTCGCGGCGGCGTCACGCCAGCCCCGCCGGAAGCGGGATGGGGTAGCGGTCCGGATTGTCCGTGAACGGGGTCGCTGGACATCAGCAGAGTCTATCGGCTGCTCGGGCCGGAGACCCGAGCCGGTGCCGGCCTGGAGCGTTGGTCGGCCACACCTGAGGTTCAGGGGTGTTGTCGCGGTCCGGCTGGCGCGGAACTGATACACTCGGCCCGTCATGCCTGACTCGTTGCAAGCCCTGAGCAAACTTCGTGAAGCCATCGCCTCGGTGTATCTGGGCAACGTGTCAGCGATTGACCAACTCCTGGTCTGCCTGATGGCCCGGGGCCACTGCCTCATCGAAGACGTACCCGGTGTGGGAAAAACGGTTCTGGCCACAGCACTGGCAAGGGGCATCAGCTGCTCCTTCGCCCGTATCCAGCTCACTCCGGATCTGCTGCCATCGGACATTCTGGGCGTGTCGATCTACCGCCGGGAGACGGATCAGTTTGAGTTCAAGCGGGGGCCGATCTTCGCCAACATTGTCCTGGCAGATGAGATCAACCGGGCCACCCCGCGGGCCCAGAGCGCCCTGCTGGAAGCGATGAGCGACTCGGCTGTCACGGTTGACGGGCAGACTCATCGGCTTGAGCCCCCTTTCATGCTGGTAGCCACGCAGAACCCCGCGGAGTTCGAAGGCACCTACACGCTTCCTGAGAATCAGCTCGACCGGTTCCTGATGCGCGTTTCGCTCGGGTATCCGACGGCGGACGTCGAGGCCAATGTGCTGCTCAGCCGTCCGGCCCGCAACGCCCTGCCGCAGCTGACCCCGGCGCTGGGAATCCAGGATGTGCTGGCCCTCCAGGCCCGAACAGACGCGGTGCGGCTGGATCGCTCGCTGGTGGATTACATCGTCGCGCTGGCAACCGCAACCCGGAGTCACGAGGGCCTGGCACTCGGGGTTTCCCCCCGTGGATCGCTTTCGCTGTCACTGGCAGCTCGTGCGACGGCAGTACTCAAGGGCCGCGACTATGCGGTGCCCGACGATATCGTCGACAATGTGATTCCGGTCTGGGCCCACCGCGTCATTTCGACGAGCGGTGCGGACGCCCGGCGGAACGCCCCGGTGCTGCGAGAGGTTCTGTCGAAAGTGCCATCGCCGGCGTGACCAACGATTTGCAGAGGAGAGGAAGCTGCTTAGTTCAGTCCATCAGGTCAATGCCACCCTCGGCGGCCTCGCGGCCTTCGAGTTTCTTCATCCGCGCATTGAACTCAATCCGCAGGAAGTGGACATCAACCCGAAGCTTTTCCAGCCGCTGAATGTCATCGATGGCCTTGGCGAGCATGGAGGCAAGTCCCAACGCGCACAGAACGCCAGGAATGAGGATCAGGAGCCATGTTTCCAGCGACCAGGAAGCCATGGAGGAACAAATCGGCCCAAGTTGGCCTCGGCTTGGCCGGTGCAAGGCGGAAGGGTGCTGGTACAATGATCACCATGCTGCCACGGGGTGCTTTTTCAGCTCTTATCGGTCTTGTGTTTGCGGCCCTGTGCGCTTTGCCGGTGCACGGCCAGTCTGCCGCTGGTTCGCCTGGGACCGCGGCGGCCACTTCCACCTTGCGGATCAAGGCCAAGCAACTGGGCTTGGGCGGCCGGGCCCGTGCCGGGGAATGGTTCGGCCTGCAGGTGTCGGTGTCGGGCACAACCTCGCCCCGGGATGTACTGGTGCGGATGGGTATTCCGGATTCCGATGGCGACACCGCCGAGTTCCAGTCCCAAGTCACGCTGACCCCTGGCACGGAGCAGAACGTCTGGCTCTACGGCCGGCTGCCAGCCAACCCGCCGGCGACGCTCACGGTTTCGGTGTTTGATCTTGAAGCGACGGCGGCTGGTGCACGCAAACTCGTTGGTCTGGCCGGCTCCACTGAGATTCCGCTGAACCCCGGCACGTCGACGCTTTCTCCGTGGATGGGGGCGATCGGCATGGTCGGGCGGGCCACCATGGGCCTTGAGCTCTACACGGTGCGGCAGAACACGTACGAGTGTTTGCCCACCGGCCACGAAGGAACCGATCTGATCAGCGGCCTGCAAACAAGCGACCTGCCTGACCGCTGGATGGGATACGGCACCGTCAGCACGCTGGTGTGGGGAACCTCCGACGCCACGGCCCGCCCCGGCAACCTCAGCGGGCCCCAGGCCGCAGCCTTAAAGGATTGGATCGGCCGCGGCGGCCATCTGGTTGTCGTGCTGCCGACGATCGCCACCGACTGGTTCGGCCCGACGAACCCGCTGGCACCGCTGCTGCCGGCGGTGAGTGTGGACCGCACCGAGAAGGCAGACCTGGGTCCGATCGCCGCACTCATCGGCGGCAAGGCCCGCGACGAGAGCATTAAGAGCACTCCGCGAACTGCGTCGGTGAACTTCTTCAAGCACGACGCGGTGTCTCCGAGCGAGGCCTGCCTGATCCTGACTGACCATGAGGGCAGAGGCATTGTCGCGCGGCGGCTGCTCGGCGCCGGAATGGTCACCCTCATCGGGCTGGATCTCGCGAGTCCGGCGGTGCTGGCCACCGGCGGTGTCCAGACCGATGTATTCTGGAACCGTGTGCTGGGCCGCCGCGGTGAACTCAAGAGCGGCGAGGAACTGGCACGGCTCAAGAATGAACGCAAGGGGTTCTTTGACCAGCGTCAGGTCGTGACGATGGATTCGTTCGTGTCCCAGCAGATCAACAAGACCGGTGCCGCGGCTATTGGTGTTGTGCTCGCACTGGTCGTTTTCGGGGCCTACTGGGCGATTGCCGGGCCGCTGGGGTTCTTCCTGCTCAAGCGTGGAGGCCGCACCCATCTGGCGTGGCTCGGATACCTGTCGGTCGCTGCGGTGTTTACCGGCGTTGCGTGGGGCGGGGCAACGCTGATCAAGCCGCAGAAGGTTGAAGTGACCCACCTCACGGTGCTTGACGCGGTGCACGGCCAGGGCGTTCAGCGGGCACGCATGTGGGCATCGTTGCTGCTGCCGGAGTACGGCTCGACAGCCGTGAGTATCGCCGAGGATCCGGATCGGCGGAACCTGGTGACCGCGGTTACGCCGTGGGAGCCGGTCGGAACCTCCACAAGCGGCGGATTTCCTGATGCCCGCGGGTACGCGATTGACTCCCGACTGCCTGATCGCGCTGACTTCCCCAGCCGCTCGACGATCAAGCCCGTCCGCGTGGACTGGGCCGGCAGCGTGAACTGGAAGCTCCCGATACCCCTCGGCGAGTCACCGTCGCCGGGTGTGCCGCCGCGGCTCAAGGTGGTGGAGCGCAAGGCGATCGACACAGGCGCGACGATCCCGGGGATCGAAGGGCGGCTGAAGAACGAGCTTCGGAGTGACCTGTCGGACGTGCTGATCATCGTCAACCGCACGCAGCAGGCCGCGAGCGCGAGCGCATCGGCACGGCTGCTCTTCCGCGGTGAGGCGTTTATTGTCAAGAATTGGAAACAAGGCGAGGAGCTGGACTTTGCCGAGGTGACCAAGCCGCCCAAGCAGAGCGGCGGTCTGCGCAGCACGGAGGCCTACTTCGATCAGATTTCTCCGGTGGCGTCCCGTCTGGGGCTCGAGGGCAGCATTCGCGAGGATGAAGTTCCGGACCGGATCGCCGCGATGAGCTTCTTCTCATGCCTGCAGCCCCCGAGCTGGCAGACGATGGAGACCGACCCGCTGTACCGCCGGGACAACTTCCATGGCATGGATCTGTCGGGATATCTCACGCAGCCGTGCGTGATCATCATCGGGCACATGGGCTCGCGCAGTACCAAGCAGGACTCGCCGGTGCCGCTGCTTATTGATGGCAAGTCGGCACCGAGCTTCGGGCGAACGGTCTTTCGCTGGGTCTATCCCCTTCAGGAGAGCCCGCCGCGTGTTGAGGCTCCTGCCAGCGAACCCGGGGCACCGCCCCAGCCCTAGACCGCGGCAACCCTGCTTTGCTGCTCCGTACCGAACCATCGAACCCGGCTTTCACCGACAAAGCACTCCGCGGCCCACCTGGCCGCCAAGCACACGCGGGACCCACAGCATGCCGATGATCGAGACTATCAACCTGACCAAGCGCTACAACGACATGGTTGCGCTGGACAACCTGAACCTGACGATTAATGAGGGCGATTGCTTCGGCTTCATTGGCCCCAACGGCGCAGGGAAGACCACGACTATCAAGATCCTGGCGACGCTGCTGAAGCCCTCGGCCGGGCAGGCGATGATCAACGGCCTGACCGTGGGGTATCAGAACCGCCAGATCCGCCCGCTCATCGGGTACGTGCCGGACTTCATGGGCGCGTACCAGGACATGGTCGTCACGGAGTATCTGGACTTCTTTGCAGCCTGCTATGGCATCCACGGGGATTCCCGCCGGAAGGTTGTTCAGGATGTGCTGGACCTGACCGACCTGAACTACAAGGCACAGAGCGAAGTCAACGGCCTTTCCCGTGGCATGCAGCAGCGTCTCTCCGTCGCCCGCGTGCTGCTGCACGATCCCAAAGTGCTCCTGATGGATGAGCCCGCCAGCGGCCTTGACCCCCGGGCCAGAATCGAGATGCGCGAGCTTCTCAAGGAGCTCAAGCGCATGGGCAAAACGATCATCATCTCAAGCCACATCCTTCCGGAGTTGGCTGAGATCTGCAACGTCGTCGGCATCATCGAGCGTGGCCAGCTGCTGTACAACGGCTCGGTCGCCGAAGCGATTCGCCGCGCCCGCGTCGGTCAGACCGTGCACGTCGGCGTCACCAACCGCACGCAAGAGGCCGCGGAGATCCTGGCTAAGGTGCCCGGCGTGCAGAAGGTGACCGTCCACGAGTCCGCAGGTGTCGGCGCCTCCGGCGCCGTCGGCGGCGGTACGGGCGGTCCGCCGGTTATTCACGTCACCCTTGAGCCCGGTGGTCGGATGGACATCACCGACATACCCAACCTCCTGGTCAATAAGGGGTTCCGGATCACGGTGTTCAGCGAGGAGGCGGTCAACCTGGAGACGGCCTTCATGCGGCTGACCAAGGGCCTGGTTTCCTGACCGCCGGGTAGTCGGACTTGCTGCTCCTGAGAACCCGCAGCCAAGGTCTGGGTGATCGCTATACGTTTCGGCACCTTCTCTCGCCGATCCGGAGCGCATCACCTATGGCCCCCACTCTCTGCGGTATCTCCATCTGCACCGTGCTTGTTTTCGCCGGGGCGGCTTCGAGAGCCTCGTCCAAGCCAGCACCCGCTTCACCGATGGCCAGCCCTGCCGCCGCAGCAGCAGCTGCTGCCGCCCCACGCTATGTCGCCTGCCCGGGCACGCCGGGGACGCTGGCGGTCTGGGGGGCGGAGGCAAAGGTCCTCGCCTACGGCAAGTCTGGCGATCACATGATGCCTGCCGTTGCCACCGGGCCACTGGGCAAGGGCCGTGTCGTCGCTTTCTCACACACGGGGCTGCTTGACTCGGGCTCGCTGGCTACGGGAAGCACCCGTGAAATGCTCGATGGCCTCCTCGATCAGGCAAAGTCCGCCGCGACGGCGGGGAAGCCCCCCACCGCGATCGTGATCAACTCCAATCTCGACGGGCACCTCAAAACGCTTGGGTGGAACACCACCGGCAAGTCAAACTGGGAACAGTCACTCGGCACGGCCGCGGCTGTGCTAATTGTCGGTAATGCCCTGAGCGACGCGCAGGCCGACGCACTTTCCATCTTTGTGCGTGCAGGCGGGCATGTCTTTCTTGCCCAGACCGCCTGGGCCTGGCAGCCGCCTGCCGGCAAGACTCTGGCGGACAACCCGCTGAACCGAATCACCACGGCAGCCGGGATCGCCTGGTCCGAGGGCTACTTATCCAAGGCGGGAGAGGGCGGCCTGCGGCTTGCCGAGGAGTCAGATCCGCTCCTGCCGCTGCTGCACGCCGGAACTGCTTGGGACGTGCTCGCCGCCTCAGCGGCAGAGGCAAAGCCCGCCGCACCCGGGGCGAAGCCGGCGGCCAAGCCCCGCAAGGCAGCCCCAGGCGACGAGCAGGCCGCTCGACTGGCTCAGGCCGGGTTCACAGTTGCCGCCACCGCACGTGCGCTGCCGGCTGACGATCAGATTCTCGCCCCCCGCATCGATGCCGCCAGACGGGCGGATGTTGCCGAAGCTATCGCGCGGATCAGCAAGGCAACTCCCCTGCGCTCCAGCACGCCTCTGGCTCGGGCTGTTGTCGCGTTTGACTCTGCCCGGGGTGAAAAGCTTCGGCCACAGGACATCAAGGCCCACCCTGCCCACGCCGCATTTCCGGGTCCCGTCCCGGCGGATGCCCCTCGCGAGGGGATCACGCAGCAGGCCGTTCTCCCCCACGCTGGCTGGCTCTCGCTGGGCCTGTACGCCCCCGCGGGCGAGGTCATCACCGTCGAGCTTGGCGGCGAGCTTCAGGGTGCTGCAGGCCTCGGCGTGCAGATCGGCTGCCACACCGATCAACTCTGGCACCATGATAACTGGGACCGGGTTCCTGACATTTCCAGCCGCGTGAGCATCGTCGGCGGCAAGGCGAGCATCGCCAGCGCTTTCGGCGGACTGATTTACATCACCGTGCCCGATGACCGCGGAGCGGCCAAGCAAGCCACTGGAACTGTCACCATCAACGGTGCGGTTCGTGCCCCGCTGTTTGTTCTGGGCAAAACCACCGCCGCCGAGTGGCGTAGCACGATCCGAAACTTCCCCGCACCGTTCGCTGAGTTGGCCACCGACAAGGTGATCGTCTCGGTCCCTTCCGGAAGTATCCGCAACCTGGATGATCCAGAGGCCCTGATGACCACTTGGAACCAGATTCTCGACGCCGCGGCGGATCTGGCCGCCGTCCCTCGTGATCGCAAGCGGCCCGAGCGGTACACGGCTGATGTGCAGATTTCCGCCGGCTACATGCACTCCGGCTACCCGATCATGACCCACCTGGATGCCGCCGAAGACATGACCAGCAACGCCAAGCTGCTGGCGGGTTCGTGGGGCCTGTTCCACGAACTCGGACACAATCACCAGGTCAGCGATTGGACCTTCGACGGCACCGTTGAGGTCACCTGCAACCTCTTCTCGCTGTACATTCTCGATACGGTCTGCAAGGTTCCCTGGACGGCCGGCCACGGCGGCATGAAGGACCGTCCGACCAAACTCCGCAAACACATCGATACCGGTGCCAAGTTTGACAGATGGAAAGCCGACCCGTTCCTGGCACTGCAGATGTACGCCCAGTTGACCGAGGCCTTCGGTTGGGACACGTACAAGAAGGTGTTCGCTGAGTATCGGGACCTGCCCAAGGCCGAGCGTCCGAAGGGCGAGCAGCAGGAGCGTGACCAGTGGATGGTTCGGTTCTCCAAGGCCTGCGGCAGGAACCTCGGGCCGTTCTTTGATGCCTGGGGCGTCCCGGTTTCGGCGGAGGCAAAGTCCCAGATCGCCTCGCTGCCGGGCTGGATGCCCCCGGACTGGCCCGACGCTGTCAAGAAGTAACGCTGTCTGGGGCATTTGATTCTCGGACCTATGGCTGCACAATCCGTTCCCGTTGGCCGGCTGTTTGCTCGGTCCTCCCCGGTTCGTGGCAGTGGCGAGGTTGTGGTGTACTCTAAAGGCGTCCGGCAGGCCCCCAAGGCGGGGTGGCCTTTGTGTTGGCCGGGCAAGAGAGACCACTTGATGCTCAAGCGAAACATGAAGAACCCATCTTTGTTCACCCCCGCAACCGTTCGGCGTCGGGCCTGGATGCTCATGCTCGCATGCGCCGGGGTGGGAGCCGTCGCCGGGGTCTCACGGCCAGCAGCCGCACTGGGTAACGACAACCGCGTGATGCTCCAGTGGTTTGAGACCTCCTGGTCCAACGTCGAGTTCCGAATGCCTGACATGTTCATGTCCGGCTACGGCTCAGTCTGGCTGCCACCGCCGAGCGTGGCCTCCACAGGCTCTCCGGGCTACGACGTGTTTGACCGGTTCAATCTTGGCGCACCGGGTGCCGAGACGCAATATGGCACGGAAGCCAAGTTCCGCCAGATGGTTTCGGAGATGAAACTCGCCGATGTCGAGGTGTACATCGATGCGGTTTTGAACCACAACTCCTCTCGCACAAGCAACGCCCAGTTCATCGCCGATGGCGGCTGGCCGGGGTTCTATCTCCCCGGTCAGGGGGCAAACTTCTGGGGAGACTTCAACAACGGTCAGACCCAGTCAGTCGATCCGGGCGGGGCCAACTACAACCTCTTCGACGGTGACCTTGTCTCACTGATCGACATCAATCAGAGTTCCAACTTCCAGTACATTCGCCACCCGGTGGCGGCCAATCCGCAGAATCTTCCGGCGGGCAACGTCCGCAATCGGCCCGACGCGAACAACGCCCGGTTCTATCCGGATCGTTCGCTGACCCCCACCACATTCACCAACCCCGCCCCCCGCGGTGACGGCGTCTCGTGGACGATCTATCCGTTTAACACCACAGCTCCCGCCGCAGGCGATCCGATTGCCGAGAACGCCACCGGCCTGCTGACCCGCTGGGCGCAGTGGATGCTTGAGGTCCAGCGTGTCGATGGCTTCCGCCTGGACGCGGCCAAGCACATCCCAAGCTGGTTCTGGAACAACTATTTCGATCCGACCGTCTTTAACCGCCGGACCACCCCCGCTGGCACCCGGGCCACGGCGTTCTCGTTCGGTGAGTCCATCGCCGGTAACGACTTCATCCAAACGTACATCCGCAAGGATGGCTTTGGTAATCGCGATGCACTGGACATCAACGGCTCGGGCACGCTGCGCGACATTCTCAATGCACGCGGCTTCCGCTCCTGGCAGGATGCACTCAACTCCGCGATTGACAGGCAGGATGACGGTCTGAACAACGGTTCACAGGGCATCAATCACGTTTTCAGTCACGACAACGGCTCGGTCGGCGATGGAGGCTCGGCCCCCGCGCTTCCCACGTCGTCTCAGTACGGCATGCCGCAGAACGCGTTTGTAATCTTCAAAGCCGGCTACCCACTCGTGTACTTCAACAGCCGCGAGATGCACACGCGCTTCACCTCCCGCGGCTTCTGGCCGCGGGAAGGCAACCCCACGGCGCTCGGTGACATCGACAGCAACCTTCGGCGCCTGGTCCAGACCCACAACGGCTACGCCCGCGGCAACTTCTACGTGCTTAACTCCACCGACACGGTCAACTCATCGCTGACTGACGTGCTGGTGTTCGAGCGCGGCAACGGCGTGGCGGCAAACGTCCTTGTCGGCGTGAACGACCGCTACGACGGCGGCTTCCAGCAGCGCAGCGTGCAGACGACCTTCCCGGTTGGAACCCGGCTCACCGAACTCTCCGGTGCGGCGGAAGACCCAACGGTCAACAACCAGGGTGCGATCCCCCAGACGCTGGTGGTCGATGCCAACCGTCGCGTGCTGCTGACGGTCCCCAACAACACCAACTCCGCGGGTGTCCAGCACCATCGGGGTTACGTGGTTTACGGCCCCGCCGCACCGGCCGGCACAATCAGCATCACGCAGATTGGCGGCTCGAGTTCTGTCCCCGGCACCATCCCCGCCGACGATGCCTCCGTGCCGTCGTTCCGTCGCCGGAACACGCCGATGACACTGATCACGGCCCCGCAGTTTGAGATCCGGCTGGACACGACCAAGTTTGACGCCGCGGACAGCAACTTCGATGATTTCGCGGTCTTCCGCATCAACGCCGGATACGTTGACCTCAACGGCAACGGCACCTTCGACCTGCCCAGTTCCGGGTTGGTCGACGGCGGTTACGAGCGGTTCCTGACGCAGGCCAACCCCATCTCGGGTCCTGGCGGTACGGGAACCACGGGCGTGTACCGGCAGATCATCAACACCTCCGCCCTTCCCGAGGGGCCGAACTATCTGTCCATCATCGCCTATCGCCGCCGCACCGACGGCGGGCTGCCGATCTACCGCGAGTTCCGACAGGTGCTCTATGTCGACAGGGTGGCCCCGCCGGTGACCCTTCTGGACGCGACCGCCCCGGTCGGCAGCGGCGGCTACGAGTTCCGCGTGCAGTCGCAGGACCGCACGACCCGCTCCGTGTACATCATCCCGAATCTTGCGGTCGGGGTCGACCCCTTGCCTCTGTGCACGCCGGCCAACCAGGCGTACCAGTACGATCGGCTCGAGTGGCGTCGCAACGTCGGCACCTTGCCTGCGGGCAACAACTCGCTGACGATTGTGGCCTTCGAACTGTCCGGCGCCGTTTCGGTCCAGCGGATCAGCAACATTCAGGTGCTGCTCGGCTCGGGCGATGTCAACAACGACGGTCTGGTCACCATCGACGACCTCTACTCGCTGGTGATCATCCCCAATGGCACACCCAGTTCCAGCCCGCTGTACACCCAGGCTGGCGACATGAACCGCAATAACTCCATCGACGCATCGGACAAGAACTCACTTGAGCAGACCACGCTGCGGGCCGCCGAGTCACTGAGGATGCGCGGCACCCAGCGATAACGATGGTCCGTCGGCAGCCCGGAATCACTGATCGCCGCTTCATGGCTCCAGCATTGATACGCTGGCAGCATGGACCGTCGCCCACGCAAGCCGTCTGATTCCGACCGCCCCTCAAACCGGCGGCGCGGTCCATCAGGCTTTGATCGTCCGGCCGAGGGCGGCCCACGTGGCCGAGATGATCGCCCCCCGGCAGCCGGCCAGGGCGGGTACATCAAGCCCACATTGCGAGCACCCGGACAGGGCCCGGCGGGTGGGGATCGCCCGGGACCGGCTGGCTCCGGCTTCAAACCCCGATTCGACAAGGCCACCCACGGCAAACCCGGCTTTAGCCGCCCGAAGTTCGGGAAGCCTGATTCGGCCGACGGGCCCGGTCCGAAGCGTCCCGAGCGTCCCCAGGGACCAAGCCTCGATTCGGAGGCGGTCGACCGTCAGCCCGCACGCGGCCCGCAAGCGGAACGTCCCCGCTTCACCGGCCCCGGCCCGCGCAAGGGCAAGTTCTACGGCGGCAGCAACACCGTGCCTTCGCGCCCGGAGGACTTTGAGTCTGGCGAGCCCCAGCACAAGTTCCAGCGCAAGATGATCAAGACGCCCATGCTCCGCATCGTCCATGAGGATGCGGACCTGGTTGTCATCGACAAACCCACCAACACACCGACTGCCGGCGTGACCGGTTCCGACGCTCAGACCCTGCTCCAGGCCCTCAAGGAGCACCTCAAGGACAACGCCACCAAGATCCCCCGTCGCGTTCTTAAGGAGCAGCAGTTCCTAGCCGAGGAACGCGGCATGTCCCTGCCCGATCGCACCCCCCCTATCGGCGTGATTCACCGGCTGGACAAAGAGGCCTCCGGCCTGGTGGTCTTCAGCAAGTCTGAAAAGGCCTTCCACTGGCTGAAGGACGATTTCAAGACCCGCCGCGCCAAGCGGAGCTACATCGCTGTGGTTGAGGGGAGCTTCGGGCCCGTCGGCAAGCAGGGCACGCTCAGCTCGTTGCTTGTTGAGCAGCAGGACGGCACCGTCCACAGCGTGGATCCGTCCCGGGCCCCGCAGGCCACTCACCGCGAGGGCGACGACAGCGACACGGACAACACACCCAAACTCGCCACCACGCTTTACACGGTATTGCATGTCGGCGAGGGTCGCTCCATGCTCAAGCTCCAGCTGCACACGGGCCGCAAGCACCAGATCCGCGTGCACCTCTCCGAGGCTGGGCATCCCATCATCGGCGATGAGCGTTATGGCGCCCGAACCGATCCGCTCAAGCGGCTCGCCCTGCACGCCGCGGAGCTGAGCTTCGTTCACCCCGCCACGGGCAAGCCCAGCGAGTTTCACGCGCCGGTGCCGCCGACTTTCTACCGGGCTGTCGGTGTCGAGGCTCCCCCTGAGTCCTTCGAGCGCATCCAGGCCAGCGCACCGGGCATCAAGCAGTCCCGTGCCGCGGCAACCACCGCGTGGGAGAATGTCGCAACCTGGTACGACGCGATGATCGACGAGCAGCGGAACGACCATTACGCCAATGTCATCATCCCCGGCACGCTCCGGCTGATCGAGCCCGCTCCCCGCGAGCGCATTCTCGATGTCGCGTGCGGCCAGGGTGTCATCGCTCGTGAGCTCGCCCAGCTCGGATGCAACGTCGTTGGTGTCGATGCTGCCCCCGGGCTCATCGCCTCGGCCAAGGCCCGCAGCAAACAGTTTGGCCCGGCAACCCGGTATATCACTGCCGATGCTACTAAGCTCGGCGATTTGGACCTGGAGAAGGTCAGCTTTGACAAGGCCGTCTGCGTCATGGCCATCGCCAACATCGACCCGCTGGAGCCGGTCTTCCGTTCGGTGGCGGAACTGCTCAAGCCCGGCGGCAGCTTCATCACGGTTTTCACGCATCCGGCCTTCCGGGCCCACGGTCAGAGCGCCTGGGGCTGGGACGCCCAGTCACACAGCCAGTACCGCCGGGTGGACGGTTACCTTTCCCACGGCAGCAAGCCGATCCAGATGCACCCCGGTGGGGCTCCGGACGTCGTGACCACCTCGTTCCACCGGCCGCTGCAGACCTATGTCAGGGTTCTGGCCGAGGCTGGCTTTGCCGTCTCGGCCCTTCAGGAATGGCCCGCCCTCCGGGTCAGCCAACCCGGCCCGCGGGCCGAAGCTGAAAACCGTGCCCGCCGCGAAATTCCGCTGTTCCTGGCGCTCCGCGCGATTAAACTCCCCGGCTGATTCTCCGTCTTTCCCGTTGGGCGGCCGATCCGCCATTCCTCCTCATCGCGACCCCCATCCATGTCCTCGATTCCCACAACCCGGACGATCGCCCTGATGAACCAAAAGGGCGGCGTGGGCAAGTCCACGACGGCTGTCAACCTCGCCGCCGGCGTTGCGCTTCGCGGCCGCCGGACGCTGCTGATCGATCTCGACCCGCAGGCCCACGCCTCGCTCCACCTGGGCGTCGGCGGTGATCTTGGCCCCACGGCCTACGACGTTCTGGTCGACCCGACCGTCAAGCTCGAGCAGGCGACGATCAAGGCTCGGGAGAACCTCTGGGTCCTTCCCGCCCTGACCGACATGGCCGGTGTCGAGACCGAGCTGGCTGGTGACAACGACCGGGTGCAGCGTCTCAAGCACGCTATCGAGGCTTCCGAGCTCAAGTTCGACTTCATCTTCATCGACTGCCCGCCCTCTCTGGGCGTACTCACGCTCAACGGCCTTGTCGCCGCCCGTGAGGTCTTCATCCCCATGCAGGCCCACTTTCTCGCCCTTCAGGGCCTCAGTGAGCTGCTCAAGACTGTTAAAGAGGTCGGCAAGTCTGCCAACCCGAATCTCCGCGTCACCGGCGTTGTCCTGTGCGTGTACGACGGCACGACCAGCCACAGCCGCGAGGTCGTCGCCGAGATGGACGGCTTCTTCGAGCAGTCCCGCCAGAACAACGAACCCTGGAAATCCGCCCGCGTCTACCGCCCGGCCGTCCGGCGCAACGTCAAGCTGGCCGAGGCACCGAGTTTCGGTAAGTCCATCTTCGAGTACGACCCCAGCTGCCCGGGCTCTCAGGACTATGGCAAACTGGCCGAGACGCTGACGACAGAGTGGGACAACCTCCGTGAGCGGCTAACCGCCAAGGTCACCGTCAACGCCGTTGGTGATCCGCTGACGATCTGAAGCCAGTGCTCCTGCGAACCTCTTAGAAGCTCGGTGCCGCCGGGCCGATTATCGCCATCAGTCGTCCCGTAACACCGCGGTCCCGCCGGTGTGAGAAGTATCGCTGTGGCTCGCTGAACGTGCATCCGCCGACTGCCTGAATCTCCTCAACGCCGCAGTCCGCGAGTTGCCACATCAGGATCGCCCGCAGATCCACATACGCCTTGTCCGGGTTCTCGTGGGGCAGGATCGCCCCGTCAACGGGTGGCAACGCCTCGACCACCTCCCGCCCCACCTCAAAGGCCGAGGGCCCGATGCACGGCCCCACAGCCGCCCGAAGCTCGCCCCGGCAGCGTTCACGCATCATCGCAACCGTCCGCCGCACAACGCCGGCCGCACACCCCCGCCAGCCCGCGTGGACGGCCCCCACCACCGCACCGTCGCTGTCAGCTAGAAGCACTGATCCGCAATCAGCCACCCGCACAGCGATCATGACCCCGGGATCGTCGGTCACAATTGCATCGGCCTTTGGTGACGGCCGGCCGTCGGCCCACCAGTCCTGCCCATCGGGCCGATCTCGCCAGACCGGATGCGCCACGTCGCCGTGGACCTGATGCACCTCGACAATGCGCCGCCCGCCGCAGGACAGGGCATCCAGGCACCGCTGCCAGTTGGCGCGAATCACCGCCGGCGGGTCACGCATCTCTGCAGGAATGTCCGACGGGTTGCCGAAGTTCAGTGATGCAAAAATCCCGGTCGACACGCCGCCCAGCCGCGTCGAGAACGCGTGCGGCACCCCCGACCGCCCCAGTACGGTTGATAGCAGCAGTACCGGAGCCTGACGTGTCACAGTCTCACTCACGACTTGACGCCCTCGACACCCTTGACCAGGTACTTATCCAAAGCCGCCGCGAGGTCCACGTTGTTGATGTTCGCCAGCGTGCACAGCCACGCGAAGACATCAGCGAATTCCTCCTCGAGGTTCCCCCGCTGCTCCGCGGTTGGCTGCTTGCCGGGCGCGTTGTTGGCCAGTGCGGTCGAAAGCTCGCCGATCTCCTCAATGAACCACATGAACGTCGGCGGGGTCCCGCGGGCGCTGTCAGTCGCGTAGTACTTATCGAAGATGAATCGCTGGAACCCGGAAATCGTCAGTGTGCCGGTCCGGGAAGGTGTGTTTGAATCGGGCGTGCTCATGGGCCGCAGCGTAATCCTCCCAAGCCACGCCGGACAACCCGCACGCACGGACATCGCTTCGTCCGCTGTCTAAACTGCCCGGAAGGCGACCCCGCGGCCGCCCCCGCCCGCCGCACTTCCCCGGAGTTGCGGCGAAGCCCCTGAGAACAGCCGTTTTGGATGACACTGCCACAAACCCGGTGCAACCTACCCCGCAAAGCGAGTCGCCAAGCCGCTGGGGCGTCCTGCGGCACACCCATTTCCGCCGCGTGTTCATCGCTGCCTTCGTGTCCAACATCGGCGGCTGGATGGAGATGCTCGGCATCCAGATGATCGTGGCCCACGCCACCGGTTCGCTCAAGATGCTGGGCTATCTCGGGGCGGCCCACATGCTCCCCGTGCTCTGCTTCGGCCTTCTCGGCGGGTTGGTCGCCGACCGGGTTAACCGCAAGAAGCTGCTGGTGGTCACCCAGGCCCTGCTCATGATCGTCGCCGGCGTGGTTGTGCTGGTGTCGATGACCGCGATGGACGACACAACCCGCGTCAACTACCTGCTGGTACTCGCCGCCCTGAACGGGACGATCATGGCCTTTAACGTCCCCGCCTGGCAGGTGCTGACCCCGCGCCTGGTGCCCAAGGAGGAACTGACGCGGGCCATTACCGCCAACGGAGTCCAGTTCAACCTCTCCCGAGTGATCGGCCCCGCACTGGCGGGCGTCGTTCTCGGGTGGTACGGCCCCACGCCCCTGTTCATCCTCAACACCCTGACGTTCATCGGCGTGCTCATCGCCGTCAGCACCACGCCCGATGCCCCGGCCCCGCCGCCCACAGGCGAGAGTTGGGCCACCCAGATGAAGCAGGCATCCGCGTTCGTCTTCGGTAAGCGTGGTCCCTTGGCCATCCTGTGTGCCATGATCCTGCTCAGCGGTCTGGCCGCCCCGCTGATTCGCATGGTCCCGCTGTACGTCATCGATGTGTACGAGATCGGCAGTCACTCGCCCGGCGCACACGCCCGCGGTGAGGCCGCCCCACCGCCGCTGGCCGAGAATCCCCCCAACACCTCAACCGCAGCCGGGTCTGCACCGGCGCAACCGTCCATCCCCGGCATCGCCTCGACCAACAGCGATGCCGACCGCGTCACCAGCCTCCTGGTTGCCCTCCTGGGCCTTGGCGCTGTCTGCGGCGGCCTTCTGCTCCGCCGCATCCCGCCGTGGTATCCCAAGCATCATTTCATCCCCATGGCCGTCGCCGGGTGCGGCATGGCCATCACCGCCTTTGCCTTCACCACCACGCTCTGGACCGGCTCGGTCATCATGTTCATCTGCGGCGTGTTCTGGATCTGGGGCTTCAATCAGTCCTGGGCCGCGATGCAGAACATCGTTCCCGACTCCATGCGTGGTCGCATCATGGCCATCGCCAACGTCGCCGCCTTCGGCGGTACCGCCGCTGGCAATCTTGCGTCAGGTTGGCTCGGTGATTGGCTTGCCGGCCCGCTGGGCAAGATGCTCAGCACGCAGTTGGCCGTCGGCGTCATGAGCGGCCTGCTGCTGATGGCTGGCATTGTTATGCTCGCCAACCGCGTTCCGGAGATCGATGGCATGACGCGTAAGCCGATGCCACGGCCCCTCCGCAAGGGCCTCGTCAACGCGGTGCTGGCCAAGGAACACTGGCCGAGCGACCGCAATCAGCCGTAAAGCACCGCTCGCTTCAGATCCCCAGCATCCGGCAGATCTCATCGGCCGCATTGCTGTTGGCGGATCGATCCTCAAACCGCTTGCACACCTCGTCTAGGGCGGCCCGCTGGTCATCGGCAAAGCCCGGCTGTCGCATCAGCTTGAGCACGCCCGCGGCCAATGGCTCACCCCCGCCAAAGTGCGGCACCAGTTCCTGCACCACCCGCTTGCCGGCAATCAGGTTCGGCAGCGTGAACAGCTTTGTCGTGAACATGAGGCGCCCGAAGGCCCAGTACGGCAGCTGCATCGAGCGTCCGAACCGGTAGAACGTCACCATCGGCTTGCGCTGCCGCGCAACCTGCAGGGTCACCGTGCCGCTGGCCACGATCGCGTAATCGCACCAGCGAATGGCCGCATCGGTATCGCCGATGACCGTGGACACACCCGCAGGCCAGCCGCCCAGGTTCCTGGCCATCACCATCACCTCGTCGTGCACAGCCTGCCGTGTCAGCGGCATGACTGCGGCCAAATCCGGGAAGTCCAGCTTCAGCTGCCGGTATGCGTCCAGCAGCGGCGGGACCGACCGCCGGATCTCCGCAGGCCGGGAGCCCGGCATCAGCGCCAGTTTCGGCCGGCCGGTGCCGAGACCCTGGCCCTTTTCATCAAGGGCCGCGAAGTTCAGCGGAATGTCAAACAGCGGGTGGCCCACGAACTTCGCCGGCACGCCACGGGCCACGAAGTACGGCTCCTCGAACGGCAGGATGCACAGCACCAGATCGGTCATTGCCCGCAGCTTGTGAATCCGCCCTTCTCGCCACGCCCAGACCTGCGGCGCGACCAGGTGCACCACCTTTGCTCCGCGCCGCTTGGCCATCCCGCAGATGGCAAAGTTCGCATCCGGCGAGTCCACCGGAATGTGCAGCGCGATGCGATTATGGTCAAGCCATTCCTCGATCCGCCGGTTGATCCGCACGTGCTCGATGATCTTGCCGATCCCTGGCATGCCCATCACCGCGGATTCTCCGGTCCGCTCGATGATCGTTGCCCCCGCCTTCTCCATCTTCGGCCCGCCCCAGGCAAAGATCGGCAGCGCGGGGTGCCGCCGCTTGAGCTCGGCAATGACCGTTGACGCATGATCGTCGCCCGACGGCTCGAACGATGTGAACAGCACGCGGGGCAACCCGGCATTCGTGTTGGCGTTGGCGGAGACTCGGGACATGGACAGCCAGTGTAGAACCGATCCGCTCAGAAACCCGCCGAACGGAGCCAGTCCGACGGTGTACCCGACAAGGCAGAAGCAATCGCCACCAGCGACTCAAGCGACGGCAGATGGGCCCCACGTTCGATCGACGAAAGCTGGCTCACCGAAATGCCGCACGCCTCCGACAGATCTCGGAGCGTCCACCGCTGCTGCGTCCGGGCCATGCGGATCTGCCGACCCAGTTCCAGTCGAAGCCGGTCCTGAGGCCGCTGGCCGAGGCCGAAGGCCGTCGCCGCCTGCCGCAGCGTCCGACGAAGTTCATCGAGCGAGAACGGCTTGGCCAGATAGTCAAAGACGTCCTGCTTGAACGTCTCCCGCATCGTTGCCAGCGACGGATAGCCGGTGACGACGATCACACACAGTCGCGGCCACCGCCGCCGTAATTCTGCCAGCACTTCCGAGCCGCTCTGCCGGCCCATGTTCATGTCCAGTAGGACCACGTCGGGCAGCCGGGCCTCGCACGCGGCAAGAAACTCCGTCCCGTCCGCAGCCGTCCGCACATCGTGCCCCTCGGCCTCCAGGACTGTTCGAATGTACTGCCGGAAATCCTCATCGTCGTCGAGGGCGACAATCGACAGCGGCAACAACTCCACCGGTGCCTCGGTTGCATCCACATCGCCCGCCGCGGCAGGTGATGCCGGTCCGCTCGCCGCGGTACCACCAGATGTGTTAAGCGGTCTGCCCTCGTGGGATGGGGTTGGGGTCATCGCCCAAGTCTAACAGCCCGGAGCGACGACGATGGCCGCCCGTTCAAGGGGGGACGGACTGGCCGACTCCGCGTGCCAGCGCACAACTCCTGCCCCTGTCTGCTGGCTGCCTGCAGACTTCTACCCGGCAGGGACACACTCAGTGGTCCGGGCGATCAGGGTTGGCCGGTGCCGGGGGTGTGGGTGCCGGAGCGGCGGGGGTAGGGGATGGTGCTGGCGTCGCCGCCGGCTTCGTCCGCCGCGGAGTGAGCATCTGAGGTTGCGTACCCTGGGGCTTGGCGGCCGCTGCGGGGGCGGGGGCCGCAGCAGGCTGAGCCTGGCCGGTGGCCGCGGTGCTCGTCCCGGCCGAAGGTGTCCCCGCCCCGGGCTGCACAGCAGCAGCCGGGGCCGCGTTGTTCCTGGCCCCGGGAGCCTGGGAACTGGCTTGCGCCGCCGCCTCCGTGGCACCGGTCGCGGGCGTCCCTGAAACCTGCTTGGGCCGCAGTTCCGTCGGAATCGAGCTGTCCCATCCCTTGGCGGCCATCAGCGTGGCGGGAATCGCCACGGCGTTGACATCAACCGGGATGTAGCCGCTGGCCGCATATCGCTCATAACAACGCACAAACTCGGCAATCGTGGGACGGCGACCGAGCTCTTTGCTCATGGACTGCCCCCAGACCGAGACCCACATCTCGTGGCCCGGAAGCAGGAAATCAGCGAGCACCGGCTTCTCATCCTCAGCCACATCCCACTCGAACATGAACGAGCCGACCATCGTGTGCAGAATGTCCGCGACAGATCCCTCTGCCACAAGCTTGAGCTTCGGCTGCTTCTGCTTGATCTTCGTCGCCCAGGTGTGCAGGAAGTACGGATCATCACTGGTCAGCCCGCCGAGGCCGACAACCTTGGCATTCAGCGATGCAGCGAAGTTCAGCTCCCTGAAGAACTGCGCCTCCTCCTCTTCATTGCCGAGAGTGATCGGCTTCGACGGCTCCGCCGAGTCCCAACCAGTCTCGTACCGGGTTGCCGAGCCCAGCCAGTACCCGATCTGCATGCTCGGCGATGCGGCATTGGCCAGCTCCGCCTTGGAGTTGCGCATCACCGGGATGTCATCCATCGGTGAGAGCGAGTTGGCCGGGTAGTTCCTGTGCTTGTTGGCGGCATACACACCGCTGGCGGCCCAGACCATCGTCCGCTGATACCCAAGCGTCCGCCTCGCCGTGATCTCCTTGGCCCATGGGCGCCAGCCGTTGATGTCCGGCCGCAGGTTCGGGTACGCAAAGCCGCGTGGGTTGCCGGGGCTCGTGTCCTGCTCAAACGCAACACCCGCGGCTGTAATCGGCCGCGGATCGCGGGAGTATTGCACCCCGCCATACGTCGCCTTGAAGAAGTCCCTGTACGGCAACAGTGTCTTGAGCCAACTCTCGGAGCGGCTGGCCAGTCGCACCGAGAGCGTGTACACCCGCGTCTGACCGGCAGCGATCTCCCCGGGGAAGTCATACCAGATCGCCCAGGTCTGCCCTGCCTCGCCGGGGCGTGGCCCCACGGTGACGTTCACGCCATGGCGATACTCCAGAGCAGCATACTGCACGCTGGTGCCCACAATCAAGTTGGCATCACGGATCACTGCAACCGGGCTGTACAGTTCCGCCGGCCAGCCGCCGGTAACAGTGCGCAGCCCGTCACGGGAACGATCGAGGACCGTCCACTTATCCGTGCCGTGCCGGGCGTCAAGGACCTCAACCCGCTCACCGAGCCGGATATCGGCGATCTGGATCCCGCCCATCGGCTGGGCGGCATCGGTGGTGTTGGTGTATGTAAGCCGAATATCAAAGCCGTTGGGGGATGCGGCCATCTCCCGCGTCGGAACCAGCGGTGTGCCCCCGTAGAGCGGAAGCCCCCCGCTGGTGACAAGCGGAACCTCCGGCGGCCCCGTCTCTGCCAGACGGAAACCCGGTCCGACCAGGAGCGACTGAAGCGGCCGTAGTGGCTGGGGCCCACGCTGTGCGGCGGCAGGACCGTTCACTTCGCGCCGGGCGCCTCCCCCGTCCGTTGTCGTCGGTTGTGATCCGCCGCCTTGCTGACCGCTCGTCGGCATTACAGCAGCCGGGACCACGATCCCGCCTGGCGTCGTCGACTGCTGGGCCGTACTGCCCGGGGGGAGGATGCTCCACGTCTGGCTCGGGCGGGCGGGTGCACCGCCCTTGGTCCCCGAGCCCGTGTTGGTCGGCATCGTGATACCGCCTGGCGGAGGGCTTTGCCCTCGAGCGGGCAAGGTCCACGCCGCAATCAGAACCGCGCAGACCGCCAACGCGATCACAGACTTTCGCGGCGGCATGCCTCCAGCGGGGCGCATATCTGTTGTTCGGCGGCTCGGGAACGCTGGTTTGCCCACAGCGCAATACCCGCCGTCGACCTTGCCACCAATGACGACCCGGTAAGGCCCGACAGTGCGGCCGCACCACCGGCAGGACTGTCATCAATTCCGCAAGGCGGGTGCCCGGGGGCAGATCCGCGGAAGGACCGAATCGGCTGCCGCAGTGATCCAGGCCTCAGACCCCATAATCTTACGCCTCATGCTGACCGCCGCACTGTTGACCGCCGCGTGCCTTTCACTTGCTGCCCCGTCCATCTCTATGCCCCCCGCTCCCCCTCCATTGCAGGCTAATCCCGCCAACTTGATCTCGGACCTGGAGATTCTCGTCGGTTTCGGGACGCGTCATACGCTCTCGATCCGAGAGGACTCCACAACCCGCGGCATCGACGCCGCGGCCAACTGGTTGGAGCGACGGCTCAATGAGGTCGCTGACGCCGGTGGCCCGGCGACCATTGTTCGTCAGCAGCGCTTCATGCTGCCGAAGGGCAATCGCATACCCGAGCCCACCCCGGGCAGGAACGTGCTGGCAATTATTCCTGCCGCGAACTCGTCGTTCGCTGAAGGACAAGACGAAAAGGCCTTTGCCGCGGCGCTGGCCAAGGCAGACGCCGTCCTCGTGATGGCTCACTACGACAGTCGCGTCACCGACGTGATGGACGCCACCAGTGACGCCCCGGGCGCCAATGACAATGGCTCGGGAACCGTCGCGGTCATCGAAGCCGTCCGGGTCATCCGCTCCGAGATTCAAGCCCGCAAGCTCGTGCTCTCTCGCGACCTGATCTTCGTGCTGACGACGGCGGAGGAGCAGGGTCTGCTCGGTGCCCGCGAGCTTGCCGAGGCGATGCGCACCGGCACGGTGGACGTCCTGAACATGGACATCGTCGGCGACCCGACCGGTCACCCGCTTGCCGATGGCACCATACCACGTGACGATCGGCGGATCCGCGTCTTCAGCGAGGCGCTTCCACGGGAGCTCCCCGCCGAGAGACTTGCACAGCTCAGGGCAGCCGGTGCTGAGAATGACTCCATGTCGCGGCAACTCTCCCGCTTCATCGCCGAGACCGCCGCACTCGGTACCACCCGCCTTCAGCCGATGACGGTTCACCGTTCCGACCGGTTCCTCCGCGGCGGCGACCACACCCCGTTCAATGAGGTCGGCCACGCCGCCGTGCGATTCACCCAGGTCTTCGAGAACTACGACCGCCAGCATCAGCTGGTGGTCCCCGGCAAGGGTGACCTGGCCAGGCACGTTGACGCCACGTATCTCGCCGGGGTGGTCGATCTGGTCTCCACAGCCGCCATCCGTCTGGCGTGTGCCCCTCGTTGCTCTGTTGAAATCCCCGGCACATTTCCTGTGATCAGACCCGCAGGGCGTACGCGAGGACCTTCAGCGCCACATCAGCCAGCATCGCCGTCTCGCTTCGACCGGCAACACTTGACCCGACCGTTCGCTTCATCGTGCTGT
>CAILKP010000023.1 GCA_903834785.1 uncultured bacterium | reverse complement strand
GAGCGGGAGAGAGCCGCCGCCAGGAGCGGTGAGAAAGAAACAACCCCGGCGAGAGCCGGGGTTGTTCTGTTGAGGTCAGATGTTGCGAAGCGGCCGCGCTCAGGCGCGGGCGTTGCGCTTGCGGCGGATGGCGCCGAAGGCACCGATGCCGGCGAGGGAGGCGAGACCGGCGTACGCCGCGGGGGGCAGCGGGACGACGATGGTCAGACTGATGTCATCGAGGAACGTGGAGCGGTCATCGACACCGGTGACGTTGCCGTTCGCATCAAAGTTGTACGGGCTGAGGCTATTGAAACTCAGCGTGTAACTCCTGCCGGCGACTATCGCGAAGTTCGAGCCGCTCCTGGCAAACCACGTGCTCTTGCCCTCGGTCGTCCACCAGCCGGGCCCGGAACCTGAATACGAGTTGCCGCCCGCGACCTCGCTCGTGAAGTTGCCGATCAGTTGCATGTTGCCCAGCGAATCGGTGATGGTGACGCTGTAGTTGTTCGGACGGCCGAACCAGTCGTGCTCACGCCACGCCGCGCGGTTGGCGTCGAACCAGGAGAGCGTGCCGATGCCGCTCTGGGACGCCGTGAACGTCTGGGACATGGTCTGGCGATCCTTAATGATGCCGAACACATCTCCGCTGTGGGCCCACTTCCAACCCGCAGCAAAGTCCTCGGTGCGTGCGATGGAACCACCGATCCATGAGCCGACGGTGTTGGCCTGCCACGAACTCCAGCCCCAGTTATTCCATGCGGCACCCCACCTCTGGCCGCTGGACTGCTGCCAGTACGGGTTGTTCTGAAGCACTGCCTGATTCTCGAAGCCGCCATCGAGCAGGTCGGCTGAGGCGACGCCGGTGGAGGCGAGCAGGGCGATGACGGCGATGGACGAGACGCGGTGGGCGTTCATAGCGGAAGGGGAAGTGGACGGATGTTGTGATAGAAGCTCTCTCTACCGACGCGGCGTCATGTTACCAGCATTTCTGATGGACGGCAAGGTGTAAGCACTGGATTCTCAAAGTCTTTACGTGAACTGAGGAGTTCCATAGTTGCCTGGGGGAGAGTTCCTTGGAATGGCGTGAACATGGGCAAGATGGCAAGGAAGGGCAACTTGCATCCGAGCCGCCCGACCAGGGTCGCGGGCTGCTGACGGCAGGGGACATGCGACCATGACTCAAGCGGCCGTGCGCGGACCCTGCGGCGGGGTGGGGAGATGCGGCGACGAGGCCGGCGGGGCTCTGCGTGTCCCCGGAGAACCCGGCAGTTCGGAACGCTCAACTCGAGGCGCGGCAGCGACGGGCAGCCAGCAGGGCGCCAAGGCCCAGCAGCGCGACAGGGCCGGGGGAGGGAATCACCGTCAGGGTGATGTCGTCGAGGAAGGTGGTGCGATCATCGACACCGGTGATGGTGCCGCTCAGGTCGCGGATGTACGGGCTCAGACTGGTGAAGCTCAGCGTGTACGTCATGCCGGCCTGCAACGTGAAGTTTGCGCCCGTCCGCGCGAACCAACCCTGCTTGCCGGCAAGCGAGAATCGATCGTCGCCCCAGTTGTTCCAGCTGTTCGAATCGAGCCCGAGGTAGACCTCGCTCGTGTAGTTGCCGATCGTCTGGGTGTTGCCGAGCGAATCGATGATCGAGACGCGATAGTCGTTCTGACGGCCGAACCAGGTGTCCCCTCGCCAAGCGCTGCGGTTCGCGTCAAACCACGAGAGCGTGCCGGTGCCGCTCGCGGTTGCCGTGAAGGTCTGGGACATGGTCTGGCGATCCTTAATGATTCCGAACACATCACCAGAGCGGGCCCACTTCCAACCGGTGGCGAAGTCCTCGGTACGTGCGATCCCACCACCAATCCATGCACCAGCGTTGTTGGCCTGCCACGAACTCCAGCCCCAGTTGTTCCACGCGGCGCCCCACTTCTGGCCGCTGGGCTGCAGCCAGTACGGGTTGCGCTGAAGGGTGGCCTGACTTTCAAAGCCGCCATCGAACAACTGCCCGGCCGTTACCGGACCCGCAAGGGCAGCAATCGCGGCCACGCTTACGAGAGATTTCACAGACATAGCGACCGCCTTTCGCTGCTATCACACGACTGCTGTGAGACAACTCTGACCAGAGCCGCTTCGAAAGTGCCTCACGTCAATCTGTTTTCTGACGAATCTCCGGGCCAGTTTTTCAGAGCCTTCATCACTCCCGATTGCCGACCGGAGGGGCTCTTTACAGACCGTACAGACGGCAAAGGGGGTGAGGTTCGGCAGTGTTTTCAGACGTGCGGGCAAGAGGAGGCGACTGTGGCGCACCGACCGGTAACGGCCGCAATCGCGGCCAAGGACTTTGCGAGAAGATTGATCATGAGCATGTCCGGCGGCGCGACGCTGGCGGCCACTGGGCAGTGGCTGACGATGCAGCCCAAGGGGCAGCGGGTGCTGGGCTTTCACTATGACACCGGTGAGCGGCGCCTCTCGATCGAGGGGCTGTTCGCGGCGAGCTGAGCAGAGGAGAGAGCGGGAGAGAGACGCCGCCAGGAGCGGTGAGAAAGAAACAACCCCGGCGTGAGCCGGGGTTGTTTTGTTGATGTGCGGGATTGTCGGGCGATGACTTAGGCGCGGGCGAGGCGCTTGCGGCGGATGGCACCGAAGGCGCCGATGCCGGCGAGGGAAGCGAGACCGGCGTATGCCGCGGGGGGCAGGGGGACGACGGCGGTCAGGGAGATGTTGTCGACGGCCCAGTCGTTGCCGCTGGCGGTGCCGTCGAAGTCCCAGATTTCGACGCGGTAGTTACCACCAGTAACCGAGAAGTTGAAGGCGGTCTGCGCCCAGTTGCCGATGTTGAGGCCATTGAGCGTGCCGTTCGGAGACGTCGGGACGGGGGAGCTGAAGGCGTTGCTCTGGGCAACGAGAGTGCTGCCGCTGAAGACGCGGAACTGAATGTCCGCCGCGGGGATGACCAGCGTTGCGAAGAAGGCGGACAGGTTGTAGCTGCCGGCGGTGAGGGCAACGTTCTGGCCCCAAGCCGGGCCGGCGCCGTTGGTGGTGCCATTGACAACCATGAAGCGGCCGTTGGGGTTGTTGTCGGCATCCATGAAGTCGCCGAAGCCGGGGTGGAGGGTGTCGTAGTTGACGATGGCGTAGGTGCCTTCGTCGTACAGCGTGTAAGGACCGCCGGAGGGGGCGTAGCCGGAGCCGCCGGTGGTGACGTACTGGTAACCGGAGTTAAAGCCGGTGTTGCCAGCGGAGAAGTTGCCGTTGGTGATGAGGTCGGCCGAGGTGACGCCGGCGAAGGCGAGGACGACCGCGGTGGCGAGCGATGAGACACGAGAAGCGTTCATGGAATGATCCTGAAGTGGGTGTACGGACCTGTAATGAGTTAGAAACTCTCTCTAACTACGCTGTGAGAGTGTACCGGCCGCCCGATGAGTACCAAGATGTAAGTGACGATTTGGAGAAGATTTATGAGAATGAGGAAACGTCCTCGTTCCACGAACGGGGAAACTTCCGCAAGTCGGCCTTCACCTGGGTGCGATGGAGCGTGCGAGCGAGCGACGGCGGGCAAAGCGAGTTCGGGCACAAGCGCGGCCGAGTCGTCGGTGTTACGTGATGCCAGTACTCGCGGCGGCCGTGGCGTGGCTGTGAGTCAAGCAGCCGAGCGTGGAGACTGTTGCGGCGTGCCGCGGTGTTGCTCTGGCAGTGGCGGTACGGAAGCAGTGGCGGATTGGACGGGCCGCCCGTGTGGTGCGGGCGTGGCGGATGGCGCTGCGGGCGTGGCTGGGGCGGAGGGTGGGGAGCCCGGGGAAGCTGGCGCGACGAGCGGCGTGGTGGGTGAGAGTGACGCGTTGGAGGTTGTGGCGGCGGTGATGGTGGAGGCCGCGGGGCGGGGCGGTTTGGGGGCGGATGCTGCCGCGGCGCGGGCGAGGGAGCGCTCGAGGGTGGACTCATCGGGCGGTAGGAGGCGGTCAGGGATTTCGAAGTCGAGGTATTCGGCGGGATCGAGGCGGCAGACGGGCGTGCGGGTGCCGGCGGCGGAGGCGAGGCGGCGATCCTCAGAAGAGAGTGAGTTGTCGCGGCCGAGGGCCTTGAGCGCTTCGCAGGTGGCGAGCTTGAGTTTGATCAGATCGCGGTTGAACTGGCGTGCTTCGAGGACGAAGAGGGTGTTGAGGCGATTGGTGCGCATGCGTTTGGGCAGGCGGATGAACGGTGCGCTGAAGAGTTGGACGCCGGCCAGGACACGGTCGCGGACGGGCAGCTCGGTGTTGTGGAGGTGGGCAGCGAGCGCGGTGAGTGAGTCGCGGCGGGTGGAGATGAAAACGAGATTGGCCGCATCGAGCTCGGCGGTGAGGATGCGGAGTTCGGGCGCGGGCTGCCAGCAGGTGATGGCGGCGGTTTGGCGTTTGATGATGGCCTCTGCCGCGGCGGTCTGGGCGGGGGTGGCGATGAAGGGAGCGAGGGGGCTGGGGGGTGGCGGGGTGGACATGGGGCGGGGCTCGCTAGAGTTTGTTTTGGTTCCGTACGTATGTAGTTTTGGTCATGGCTTGGCTTTGGCAAGCGGATTTGGGGTGTGGGGGCGGTTTTGTGCGCACGGGGAGGGCGGTGCGGTGCGCGGGGTGGAGGTTATTCGGACGTAGTGGATGCGTCGGCGGAGCGGACGCGATGCGGGCAGTGCACGATCGAACTGGCGGAGCCGCGGGGCGCGAATCTGTTTGTGTGTCAGGGCGCGTGGCAGATTCCCGGCGTGCGATTCCTCTGCCCCGCCCCTCCCCGGGGCAGACTGGAGGGGTGCGACGTTTACCACGGGTTGCGCTGCGCTTCACCCGTGGCTACAGCCCGACGCCCCTTCGGGGCTGGGTTGCGAGGTTGCTTCGGCGCGATGCGACGTGGGGGCGCGGGTGGGCCCAGCGAGCGAGCGTGGGAGCAAGGGCGCATGCGTGCGGGCTTGCGTAAAGAACTGAGTTAAGGGTGGCGTGATGTTTCAACAATCGGCGCACTGTGCTTGCAAAGACGTCGGCGCGCGGTATTTTCGATGAATCATCGGGGTTCTACCCGGCTGATTGCTGTCTGCATCAGGTTCTGGCCCGCCAGGCCTTCTCGGTTCAGGCCTGATCCGCCCACGTTTTGCCCGCCGCCGTTGACCTTCGCCCGCTTGCGTTTGCCATTGCCTCGCCTTCTCTTCCCGGCCAGTTCTTGCCGCCGGGGAAGTTCGACCTTGTTCCCGGCCAGGATTGGCCATGTGTTTTCCCCCTACTCAGATTTGTTGCTGCGCTGCATCCCTGAAGCTTTGGAGAGTTCCATGAACGTCACCGACCGTACCGGTTTTGTCCGTGATCTGTTGCCGCGGAAGGCGGGGATTGCTCAGCGGCTGTGGCTTGTGCTGATGCTGGTGCTGTGCGCTGCGCAGATGCCGGTGGCGGGGCAGACGCCGAACATCATCCGCGTGGTGACCGGGGGAACGCAGCCGCCGATTTCCCAGCCGGCGGCGAATGTGTCGTCGGGTGTCAATCACTGGGTGGCACTGATGGCCGATGGGCAACTGCAGAGCTGGGGAATCGGCCCCGGTGTGATCAACACGCCCACCGGCACGGGGTTCCGCGGTGTTGCGGCGGGACAGGACTGGGGCGTAGCGATTGATGCCAGCGGCAACCTGCGGCCGTGGGGAATCAATCCCGGCACCTTCCCCTCATTTCCGAACCCAGTGCTGGGCGGCTTCAGTCAGGTTGATGCGTCGCTGCTGTTCTGGGCGGGGCTCCGCGCCGACCGGGCGATGGTGCTGGGCCGTGGGCCAGGCGTCACCGTGGTTCCTGGTCCGTTCATTCAGGTGGCAGTGTGCCGCGCCTTTGGGCTGGGCGTGGGAAGCGACGGGAGTGTGAAGGTCGTGGACAACAATGGTGTCATCACCAACGTTGTCGGTCCGTTCCGACGGATTGCGGCATCGAATCTGAACAACGGCGGTTCGTATTCGCTGGGGATCCGCAGTGACGGGACGATCGCGCTGGTTGCAGGAGCGGCTCCGGCCGGGCTGCTGGCCGCGATTCCTCAGGGTCGGTTTATCGATATCGCGTGCGGGGCTGACTACGCGTGCGCGATTCGGGCCGATGGCGTTCCGATCTTCTTTGGCTCCGGTGCCGGTGGGCTTTCGATGCCGGCTGGCGTGTACAACCGGGTGAGCATCGCAAGCCAGACGATTGGAAGCGCACGCCGCGCGGTGTTTATGGAAGGTGCGATTCCATCATCGACGGCGTTTAACTATCAGGGCGAGCTGTTCAACGCCGGCACGGCGAACCAGGCGGATACGGACTTCCGGTTCCGGCTGTTCAGCGACCCGGCACGGCTGGACGCACAGATCGGCATTGCGCAGAAGGCGACGATTCTGGCCACTGAGTTCAGCAGCGGTCGGTTCTCGGTGGAAATGGACTTCGGGCTCGATGCGTTTGACGGGACGCAGCGGTGGCTGGAGATTTCGATCCGCCAGCCGGCGACCGGTGTGGACAACGACCTGGGGTTCACGGTGCTGACGCCGCGGCAGCGATTGCTGAACACGCCATCGTCGATCTTTGCGTTCAGGTCGCTGGAGGGCGGGGGGACGCAGGGCGAGCCGGGACCGCAGGGGCCGCAGGGGGACCCGGGGCCGCAGGGACCCCAGGGGCTGCAGGGCGTTGCGGGCCCCGTTGGGCCGCAGGGCGAGCAGGGGCTGCTCGGACCTGTGGGGCCGCAGGGCAACACGGGCCCGGCGGGGCCTGCGGGGCCGCAGGGGCTGCAGGGTGTCGCGGGACCGAGCGGAACAAATGGAACGAACGGCGCGACGGGGGCGACGGGGGCGACGGGGCCGGCGGGACCTGCCGGGCCGACTGGCGCACAGGGACCGACTGGACTGACGGGGGCGACCGGGCCGCAGGGGCTGGCGGGGATTAACTGGCGCGGGACGTGGGCGAGCGCGACGGCGTACGCGGTGAATGATGGCGTGTTCCACGCGGGCAGTTCGTATCGCGCGCTGCTGGCGAGCACGAACAGCAATCCGGCGACAACACCTGCGAACTGGACGCTGATTGCCCAGCAGGGTGCGGCGGGGCCACAGGGTGTGGCGGGGCCGACGGGGGCAACCGGCGCGACTGGAGCGACCGGTGCCACAGGGCCAGCGGGACCGACTGGACCACAGGGACCGACCGGAGCACAGGGACCGACCGGAGCACAGGGACTGACTGGCACACCGGGACTGACCGGAGCGACGGGGCCGCAGGGGCCGCAAGGGCCGCAGGGGACGGCGGGTTCGGCCGATGCGTGGTCCCGGCTGGGCAATGCGGGCACGGATCCGGCGGTGAACTTCATGGGCACGACGGACAACCGCGGGCTTTCGTTCCGCACGAACAACGCGCTGTCGCTGCAACTGACGCCGACGGCGGGGCTGATCAACAGCAGCGTGTGGTCGAGCACGAACCTGCTGGCGGGCTCGAGTATCAACAGCATCACGACCAACGTGGTGGCGGCGACGGTGGCGGGCGGCGGCTTTGCGAGCACCACCGCGACTGAGAACAGACCGAACCGTGTGAGTGACCTTGGCGGTACGGTGGGCGGCGGAGCGGGGAACCTGGCGGGGCATCCGGATGACTCGCCGATTGACTCACCGTTTAACACGGTTGCGGGCGGGTTTGCGAATAACGCGGGCACGCTGGGGGTGTTCGGCAACGGCTATGCCGCGGTGGGCGGCGGCGCGAACAACGATGCGAACGGGCCGTACTCGGTGGTCCCGGGCGGGCTGAACAACGATGTGACCTCGACGGGCACGTACGCGGCGATTCTGGGCGGGCAGAACAACTCGGCCTCGGCGCCGCGGTCTGCGGTGCTGGGCGGCGCGAACAACGCGGCGACCGGAGACTCGAGCGTGGCCGCGGGCAACCGTGCCAAGGCCAACCACGCGGGCGCGTTTGTGTTCTCAGACTCCAGCACGGCCGTGGATTTCACTTCGTCGGGGCCGAACACGTTTAACGTGCGTTCGGCTGGCGGCGTGCGGTTCTCGGCACCGTCGGCCTCTCCGGCGACGGGCATCGCCTTCCTGTTCGAGACGGCCGCGCCGGTGGGCGCGGTGATTTCGTCATCGGCCCTGACGGCGAACCTGACACTCAGCGCGACTGCGGCGGGCGGGCTGCCGTGGACGTTGTACTCGGGTGCCGGGGGTGGCGTGGGTGCGGGCAACTTCGGGATCGGCAAGGCCGAGGTCGGCCCGCTGGTGCTGGTGGTGTCGGCGGATGATCAGGTGGGCATTCTGACGACGGACCCGCAGACGGAACTGCACGTCTCGCGTCCGGCAGCGGGGACGGCGGAGATCCGGTTGGATGCGCCCAACGGCAGTGACTCGCGCGTGTCGCTGTTTGAGCGCGTCAGTGGGTCGCTGGGCGGGCAGATTTTCTACAACGCGAGCTTGAACACGCTGAACATCGGCACGGTGGCCTCGGCCAACACGTTCACACCGGCGATCTCGATTGATCGCGGGAGCGCCAATGTGGGCGTTGCCGGGACGCTGACGGCGGCATCGAAGAGCTTCAGGATCGATCATCCGATGGATCCGGCCAACAAGGAGCTGTGGCACACGAGCGTTGAGTCGCCGGACATGAAGACGATTTATGACGGGAACGTGACGACCGACCAGAACGGCTTTGCCGAGGTGGTGCTGCCGGACTGGTTTGAGTCGCTGAACACGGACTTCCGGTATCAGATCACGATCATCGGTGAGGATGCCCCGGACTTTGCGGTGGCGCGGGTGGCGCGGCGGATTGCGAACAACCGCTTTACGGTCAAGACGGTTCCGGGCAATCTTGAGGTGTCGTGGCAGGTGACGGGCATCCGGCATGACGCCTACGCGAAGTTGCACCGCACGCCGGTGGAGGTGAACAAGCCGGCACACCTGCGCGGGCGGTACCTGACACCGGAGGCCCATGGTGTGGCGGACAACCAGCGGATGCTGGCACCGGAGGGCGCCTCGGCGGTGGTCGTGCCGCACGAGGTGCCGGCGACGACTGCGGCGGCACCGAAGCGGTGAGTGCGCAGGCGGCACGCTGGTGGAACGTTGGATGGTGATCACCGCCCGGTGCTGGTCCTGAGTGAGGACCGGGCCGGGCGGTGGTGTTTGCGCTGAGCGAGGGGGCGGACCGGGGCCTCAATCACAGGCCGGAATCGCTCGAATCCGCGACTGAGTCTCGGCGGGGCTTGCGGGGCGGATTGCAGACCCGGCGCGGTTACGGCGTGAGGCGGTGGACGGGAGTGAAGGTGAGCGGGCTGTTCTTGAGGCCATGGCGGCCGAGTTCAAAGCTGACGGGTTTGTCGGAACGCTCGATGACCCAGAGGCCGAAGGGCGTTGTGCTGACGCCGGAATCGCCCTGGCCGGGCGGGGCGGAGGTCTGGAAGGTCGAGAGCGTGTAGCGGATGCGGAGGGTGTCGGCCTCGGCGGTGATGCTGTGGGCCTCGCAGCCGTCGGTGTTGGTGGCGGAGCCGAGGAAGACGCCGACGACCATGAAGCGGGTGAAGTCGACAGCCGGGACGGAGTGGCGGGCGAGTGCGCCGTAGCCGGGTGGGGTTGCGGTGTGCTCGGCCCAGAGGGCGGCCCAGGCGGCGGCATCACGGATGAGCACGAAACGGGGAGATGAGACTTTGCTGTTGTGACCGACGAACGCGACGGCGGGGAGGTCTGCCGCGGCGGAAGCGGGAGCTGGGGTGGGGGTAGTTGAGGAGGAGTTGGAGGGTCCAGCGCAGCCGGGAGTGAGGGTGCAGGCGGCGAGGAGAAGTGTGGCGGTGGTGAAGCGGGGCATGCGCGGGACTCCTTGGTTGCTGGGACGGTACCCGGGGTGGCCGGGCGGGAGTGTCACGGGGTTGTAACGGCGGGTGGATCTTCCACAGAGAGCGCAGCGGGAGGGTGGGGCGGTGAGGGCGGCAGCGCATGAAGGCTGCCGGCTCGCGGAGGCAGGAAGCCCCAGCGATGTCAGGCCATGACGATATGATGCCCGCAATGGAGGTCCCCTTGTCGATGCCCGGCTTTCAAGAGTTCATGCGCCCTATTTTGAAACTCGCCGCAGATGGGCGGGAATGCACGATGCAAGATGTCGTGCCCGCGCTTGCGGCGCACTTTGCGATCCCCGAAGCGGAGCAGAATCTGCTGATGGAGAGCGGCACGCAGACAAAGCTCTACAACCGCGCGGCTTGGGCAGTCACGCACCTGACCAAGGGCATGCTCATTGAGAAGGTAAGCCGCGGCAGGTTCCGAATCACCCCTCGCGGCCTTGAGACGCTCAGCAAGCATCCGGGCCGGGTCGACCTGAAGTACCTCAGCCAGTTCCCGGAGTTTCAAGCCTTCAGGACGAAGACAAACAAGCCGACGGCCGTTGTCGCCGCGGTGAACAAAGCCGACGCCGAGACCGCGGACACTGACAAGACTCCCGAGGAGCAGTTGGGTGAGGCATACGAGGAGCTTCGCGAGGCGCTCGCCGACGATTTGCTTCGTCGCTTCCGGTCGGGCACGCCCAAGTTTTTCGAACACCTTGTGCTGCAGGTGCTGCTGGCGATGGGCTACGGAAAAGGCCACATCGAGCGTGCCAAGGTCACAGGAAGGAGCGGGGACGAGGGCATCGATGGCGTCATCCCGCAAGACCGGCTGGAACTCGACATGGTGTACGTGCAGGCCAAGCGGCACGAGAACGCCGTCGGCCCGGGCGACATTGACAAGTTTGTCGGTTCGCTCATGCGCAAGAAGGCCAACAAGGGCGTCTTCATCACCAGCGGCACGTTCACCGATGGCGCGGAACGGGCGGCGAAGGATGCCGCGGTCAAACTCAGGCTGATCGATGGTGACGAGCTTGCGGAGTTGATGATCGATTACAACGTGGGCGTTTCAGCGGCGGCCACGTATGTTGTTAAGAAGGTGGATACGGACTTCTTCGAGGGCCTGCCGGTTTGACCCGGGGATGTCGGCGAGGGCCGCGGCGGGTCACGCAGCAGGTGCACGCGGCTTGCACACCTCCTCTACCCCGCTGGGGCAGCCTGCCAGGGTGCGACGGATACCGCCGGTTGCGCTGCGCTTCACCGGCGGCTACAGCCCGACGCCCCTTCGGGGCTTGCAAGGCAGTCGGGGCAGTCGGGGCTGGATGGGGTTGGATCAGGTTGGGTCGGGCTAGATTGGGAGGGTGCGACGATGCCCGCCGGTTGCGCTGCGCTTCACCGGCGGCTACAAGCCGGCGCGGCTTCGGGGCGTGCGAGGCAGTCGGGGCTGGAATTGGGTGGCTGCGGAGGGCGGATAACGCCAAGGAAGCGAGAAGAACGGGGGGGCAAAGGGGTGCGGGGAGAGCCGGGCGGGGGAGCGGGGGCTAAACTTGGGTCCAGAACTGGTTGTTCTGGCGTTGTTCGGTTCTGCCCGCAGGGTGACCTGTCGGGGCGGGATCGGTGACGACAGCTTCTGGCCTGCCGGCCGGTGTCGGGCGTGCTGCTGTGAGCGAGGCGAAGTGCCTTGCCGCGGCGGGTGCGTTCGGGGCCGGGGATGAGCAAGTCCTGGCTGCTGGCGGCATTGTGCCGAGTTCATCGTGGTGTGGGGCTACAAAGTCCGGGCTGCCCCAGGCCTGCCCGCCGATTCGTTCTTTGAGTTTCATTGAGTCAATCCATGTCTGACGTCATCAATAACACGATCCGCAACATCGCCGTCATCGCCCACGTCGACCACGGCAAGACCTCGCTGGTCGACAAGATGCTGTTCCAGTCGGGGCAGTTCCGCTCGGGCGAGCTTGAGAAGCTCCAGGGCGGTCAGCACGGCCTGATCATGGACTCCAACCCGCTGGAGCGTGAGCGCGGCATCACGATTCTGTCGAAGAACTGCGCCATCAAGTACCTGCCCGAGGGCGCTACTGAGGCGATCACGATCAACATCATCGATACGCCGGGCCACGCCGACTTCGGCGGTGAGGTGGAGCGTGTGCTGCGCATGGCCGACGGCTGCCTGCTGCTAGTTGACGCGTTTGACGGGCCGATGCCGCAGAGCCGGTTCGTGCTCCGCAAGGCGCTGGGCTTCGGGCTCAAGCCGATTGTCGTGGTCAACAAGTGTGACCGCCCGGGTGCGCGGCCCAACGAGGTGCACGGCGAGGTGTTTGACCTGCTTATTGAGCTGGATGCCGAGGAGCACGCGGCGGACTTCCCGTGCGTGTTCTCATCGGGCCGCGAGGGCTGGGCGACGCTGGACCTGGACGAGCACGCCAAGAACCCCAGCAAGGACCTGCGTCCGCTGTTCGAGACGATCATCAAGCACGTGCCGGCACCCAAGGCCGACATCAACGCGCCGCTGCAGATGCTGATCACGACGCTGGACTACTCCGACTATGTCGGCAAGATCGGCATCGGCCGCGTGTACCACGGCAACATCAAGACGGGCCAGCAGGTGTGCAGCATCAAGCGTGACGGCAAGGAAGAGATCTCACGCGTGGGCAAGCTGTACCGCTTCCAGGGCCTGGGCCGCGTGGAGACCGAGTCGGTGACGGCCGGTGACATCTGTGCGGTGGTGGGGCTGGAGTCGGTGGACATCGGCGATACGCTGTGCCTGCCGGAGCACCGCGTTGCGCTGCCGCCGGTGACGGTGGATGAGCCGACGATTACCATGGTGTTCCGGGTGAACGACTCCCCGTTCGGCGGGCAGGAAGGTGACAAGGTCACGAGCCGGCAGATCCGCGAGCGGCTGGAGCGCGAGCAGCAGACCAACGTGGCGATGCGGATTGCCCCGGGTCGCTCGGGCGATGAGTACGCGGTCTCGGGCCGCGGCCTGCTGCACCTGGGCATTCTGCTGGAGACGATGCGTCGCGAGGGCTTTGAGCTGTCGGTCGGCAAGCCGGAGGTCATCACCAAGGTCATCGACGGTGTGGTGTGTGAGCCGGTGGAACTGCTGGCCATTGACGTGCCGACGGCGAGCATGGGCCCGGTGATGGAGCTGGTGGGCTCTCGCCGCGGCGAGATGCTGCACATGGAGCAGCGCGGCGATACGCTGACGCACCTGCAGTTTGAGATTCCGGCGCGCGGGCTGATCGGTCTGCGGTCGCGCGTGCTGACGGCGACGCAGGGCGAGGGCATTGTGCACCACAGCTTCCTGAAGTATGCCCCGATGGTCGGCGAGACGCCGCACCGCCTGCAGGGTGTGATGATTGCCACCGAGGGCGGGCCGGTGACGGGCCACTCGGTTGAGAACCTCTCTGACCGCGGCGCGCTGTTTGTGGTGCCGGGCGATGAGGTGTACACGGGCATGATCGTCGGCGAGCACAACCGCGACAACGACCTGCCGGTGAACATCACCCGGGCCAAGCAGCTGACGAACTTCCGCGTGTCGGCCAAGGAAGCGACCGTGGTGCTCAAGGCGGCACGCAAGCTCTCGATGGAAGCTGCGCTGGAGTACATCGAGGACGATGAGCTGGTGGAGATCACGCCGAAGAACGTGCGGATGCGCAAGCGCATTTTGTCCGAGTCGGAGCGCAAGCGGACCGAGCGTCAGGGCCGCGACCGTGAGGCGGCGAAGAGCAACGCGTGATGGGCTGGGGGCGGCCTCTTTTCCTACGCCCCCTCCCCCACTTCTGCGACGAGTTCTTTCTGCGGGCTGACGAGACTTGATCGGCCCGTTTGGCCCGCCCTGTTTGCTGCTTACGACCATGCGCATCATCTCCGGAGATTTCCGCCGCCGCCAGCTCAACTCGCCGCCGGGTCTGACGACCCGTCCGATCCCGGACCGGGTCAAGGAGTCGTTCTACTCCATGCTGGGGACGCGGATTGAGGGGGCGATGGTGGTGGACCTGTTCTGTGGGAGCGGCTCGTTCGGGCTGGAGGCCGTCAGCCGCGGGGCCAAGTCGGTGATGCTCGTTGAGCGTGACCGTCGGATTGCGCAGGTGGTGCAGTCGAACATTGATCTGCTGAAGTGCCAGGACCGGGCCAAGCTGGTGCAGGGTGATGCGCTGGGGCTGGCGATTGTGGCGCGGATCCCGAAGAACGCGGACCTGGTGTTCATGGACCCGCCGTACGACCTGATCCGGCAGCCGGGCGGGCTGGAGTGGGACCGGGTGCGGCAGCAGGCGACGGCGATTGCCAAGCAGCTTGCGCCGGACGGCTTCTTTGTGGTGCGCACGCCGTGGCCGTTCATCTTTGACAGCCCTGAGGTGGCCAAGCGTCGCGAGCAGCTCAAGCTGCTGGCGCAGGGGAAGCTGCGGGCATCAACGAGCAGCCGCGGCGGGCCGATGCCCAAGTACGCCGATGACATTGAAGATGCGCCCGGAGCGAGGACGGACAAGCGCGGCGGCAAGAAGGGGCGGAACCGGGGCAAGGGCTCGGGCGGGCGGAATGACCTGCTGCGCGGGCCGCGGGAAGAGCACGGCGGGCACCGGGCGGCGCGGCGTGCGGGCGATGTGACGGCCGATGGTGATGGGTGGCTGGACCCGGAGCAGATCCGGCGGGAGCTGGAGAAGGCGGGGATGCAGGCGAACATTGCCGGGCTGGATGATGGTGCGCAGGTGCCGCTGCATGAGATGGGCGGCGACCCGGAGCAGGAGCACGATGCGGTGCACGACCACGCTGGTGGCGAGGGGCACGGCGCGGATGCCCAGGGGATGATGGGCGAGGGCAGCGAGGAAGACCTGCTGGCCGAGCTGGGGCTGGACCCTGACACGGTGCGAAAGGCCGGCGGGCTGCGGGCCTTTGCCGCGGATGCGGGCGAGGAAGAACTGGACCGGCTGCTGGCCGAGGCGCACAAGCAGGCCAACGCGGAGAAGCACTTTGGCGATTTGAAGATCGCGGGGCTGCGCGGGCCGGAGACGCATGTGTACGGCTCGACGGCGGTGCATTGGTACATGGCGGAGCGGGAGTAGTCGCGAGTCGCGAGACGAGAGTCGCAAGGGAAGAAGAAGAGCCTTGGGGTGATGCGATGAGTGACCGAGGCGGAAAATGCGAGTCGGGTGTTGCGGTGGTGTTTGTTGTTGGTGCGCTGGGGGATGGGATTGTGATGTGGCCGGTGTATCGGGCGATGTGCCGGCGGGGGTGGACGGTGGAGGTGGTGGGCGAGCGGGAGAAGGTGAAACTGGCGGAGCGCGAGGTGAACCGGTCGCTGGCTGATGGTGGTGGTGGCCGCGTAGGGCGTGTGGTGGCGGTGGATGGTGACAGTGCGGCGATGCGGCAGTTGTGGACGGGTTCGTGCGCGGCGGGCTGCGTGCGGCAGGATGTGAGGCTGGCGGTGTACACGTTTGAGCATGAGGCGTGGTGCCGCGGGGCGGGGGCGATGCTGCCGCGGGCGGAGGTGGTGGTGCATACCGAGTTGGGATATCACCCGCGGTCGCGGCTGTGGGAGCGGTTTGAGGTTGAGTCACTGGGCGGCGTGGAGGCAGCGCGGACGGACGCGGCGGGGCCGGTGCGGGTGGTGATGCACCTGGGTGCGGGCGCGCGTGTGAAGCGGTGGCCGGTGGAGCGGTTTGCGGAGCTGGCGCGGCTGCTGCTGGAGCGTGGAGCGGGCCAGGGGCGAGTTGAGGTGGTGCCGATTTATGGTGAGGTGGAGGCCGAGCAGTTTGGGGCCGGGGAGTGGGCGGCGCTGGAGCGGATGCACGCGATGGCGGGGGTGCGGCGGTGGGACGGGCAGCGCGGCGATGGTGCGGGACATGCGGCGGTGGCGACGCTGGAGCAGTTGGCGGAGGTGATCCGCGGTGCTGCGGTGTTTGCGGGGTGCGACACGGGGCCGACGCATCTGGCGGCGCAGATGGGTGTGGCGACGGTGGGGCTGTACAGCGCGGAGCAGGAGGAGGCGTGGCTGGCGCGGGGGCCGCGGGTGCGGATTGTGCGGGCGGGGGCTGGCGCAGAAGGTGTTGCGGCGATTGAAACGGAGCGGGTCGCGATGGCGATTCTCGGACTCGCTGCTGCGGGCTGAGCAGCTGCGGCGGGCGGGAGATGACCGGTTTTACTGGTTGGAAAGCGTTGAATGCCTGACCGGAATCCAGCGGTCAGGAACGCCTGCACCGGGGAAGTTACTGAGGAACGTTCAGCAACACCGTCCGATGGAAAACGCTGCGGTGGCGGCCGCGATGGAGCGGGCCACCGGGTCAAGCAGCGGCCATGGTGCCAGGATCCTCGGGAACAGGAAGGTTTTGCATGCCGATTGGTGAACTGCCCCGCCATTACGGAGCTGTGCGTGTGAGCGATCCGCTCGCCGCGGCGCTGAAGGCCAGCAGCACGCACCTGCTGGGGATGATCGACGATCTGCTGGAACTGACGCGGCTGGAAGAAGACAAGTTCACGATTCACCCTGAGCCGACGGACCCCATGCGGTGCGTTGATGAGGCGGTCGCGATGCTGCGACCGAAGGCGGAGGCCAAGGGGCTGACGCTGACAAGCGAAAACAACGCGCCCGCGGGGCTGGTCATGCTCGACGGCAAGCGGCTGCGGCAGATCGTGATCAACTTGCTGGGCAATGCGGTGAAGTTCACCGACCGTGGAGGCGTGACCGTGCGGTGCGCGGTGCGCGTGCACGCTGGGCGGCAGGAGCTGGCGGTGTCGGTGGCGGACACGGGCATCGGGATCAGCCGCGAGCAGGCCGGGCGGTTGTTCCAGCCGTTCACGCAGGCCGATGCATCGGTGACGCGGCGATTCGGCGGCACGGGGCTGGGGCTGGCGCTGTCGCGTGGCTTGGCGCGGCGGATGGGCGGGGATGGGACGGTGGAGTCCACGCTGGGCGTGGGCAGCACGTTCACCGCGACGGTGGCGATGGAGCCGGTGGCCGGAGGTGTGGCGTTGGAGCGGGCTGCGGCGGCGTGAGGGGGCGCGGCGGGAGTGACGGGCCGGCGGGACGGTGCAGCGGTCAGTCTGGCACTCTGTGCGGGCAACTGGGATGAAACTGTCGTGTGCCCAGTCGTCGCGGGTGGGGATTTAAGGCAACGCGCTCCCCCTCCACGCTGTCGGGTTGCCGCCCGACGTCATGCGGGCAATACGAGCAGGGACGAAAGGCTGGGCTCGCCTGCGGCAGGTGGTACCCATGCGCCCGGTCGATGCCTGAACCATGTATCAGCACATCCACGCACCTCTCCGATGACGTGCAAGGTAGAGCGACGGGGGCTGCTACCGTCGTCAGGTTCTCATGGCGGCCGGAGATGACATGGGGACCGGTGACTTCCAGAGAGGAGCCAGCATTGACTGATCTTCCCTTTTACTTCTTGTCGACAATATGGTGCCCGACGGCGACCAAGGTTGTCGGGCGGCACGTAGCAAACTTGGATATCGAGCTCGAGAAGAAGCTGGATGTCGGCCGTCGGTTCACTGGAAAGTTACCGCTGCGTCTTGAGTCAAATCGCGCAGCGTGGTTGGAGGATTTTCCATTCTCCACCACGATGATCATGTCAGAGCGAGCCGCACAAGCACTCGGAAAACTGATCTCCTCCAACGGAGAGTTTCTTCCAGCAGTGTTGGAGCGGCGTGGGAAGCGGCTCCCGGCGCGGTACGTGGTGTTCAACTGTCTCACCAAGCTCGATGTTCTCGATCGACGGCATCTCCGGCCTGATGATTGGTCGTCACCCGGGTGGTTGTCTCCGTATGCAAAGGTCAGGTTTCAGAACAAGAAGCTTGCAAAGTCTGTTCATGCATTCCGGATCGTGGATTACATACTCGCCCAGTGTGTCTCTCACGATGTTCGAAAGGTGCTGACAACCAGCAATCTCACAGGCTGGATGCTGGTGGACCCGCATAGGCAGCAAAAGGTCCTCATATCCGAGGCACGGCCGACGCGAAATGGGCTCAAGGAGGCGTAGGTCGCTTGGACCCGGCCTGTCAGTGGTGTGCCGGCTGATCGAGGATTCTGATGCGCGGCTGGGCCTGCGCTTCACCCGGTCAGGCACCCGCGGCCGCAGGCCTTGCGGCGGCGGAAGAGGCGGTCGAGGGACGCGGTGCTGTTTGCGAGGGACCGGCGGGACGGTGCACAGGTGAGTCCGGCATTCTGTGCGGGCGGCTGGGATGGGATTGTCGTGTGCGTGGTCGCCGCGGATGAGGGATTCAAGACAACGCTCTCCCCTCCACGCTGTCGGGTCGCCGCCCGAGATCATGCGAGCAACACGAGCAGGGACGAGAGGCTGTAGTCGCCTGCGGCAGGTGGTACCAGTTTGCTCGGTCGAGAGCAGAAGTAGGATTCGGCACGTCCAGGCACTTCCCAGATGGCGTGCAAAGTGGAGCGACAGGGGGCTGCTCCCGTCGTCAGGTTGTCATGGCGGCCGGAGATGTGGTGTTGGAGCGGGCTGCGGCGGCGTGAGGGGGCGCGGGGCGCACGACGACGGATCTCATGCAGCGCGGCCTGCGGGACTCTCATAGTTGGTGGATCAGGATTCGGGGGTCAGGTCACCGTCGACAACGCTACGACACGGTACTATCGCTCGCACGCGTCGCGCAACCCAAGGCAGGCGAGTTCCACCTGCCTGCGCGTTTCCTTCCCCGAGACCTCAATGGCCACGAGTCCTTCACCCGTCCGCCGCCTCACGACCTACTGGAAGATTGAGGCGGGCAATGCCGTGCTCATCCCGGCGCTGGCTGTCTACCTGGTGCTCAAGTCCGGCGGCACGATCTCGACCGCGCTGGTGCTATCAGGGCTCGCGTGCTCATTACTGCTCGTGATCGGCACCATCGTGCTGCGGATGATGCTTCGCAAGGCGCGTGGCGAGGCGAACGCGACCGAGGACCGGATTCCGCTTCTCATCTGGATGCGGTGGCCCGCGATCGCACTGTGCGTGGCAGCGGCGGTCGCCATCGGCGCCGAGTGGATCAACGGCAGCCCGGAGCTCTCCGCGCAGTTCGTGGCGCCTGCGGTGCTGCTGCTCCTGGCGGTGCTCGAGTACATCAACTACTACCACATCCAGCTGCAGCACTTCGACCACGCGCGCGACTGGCAGCGGCTCGTCTCGGGCCGCGGGTTCCGGCGCTCGCATCTCGCCCGCGAGATCGAGCGCTGGAAGCGTGAACAGCCCCGCGGTGCGTGAGAAGTTCGACCAGCGAAGAGCGCTGGTGCCGGGAACGGAAGAGCTTCGTTCCGCCGCCGTTCCGATCGGCACCCGTATGGGAACGCCCCGGTTCGGGCACGCCAGACCCCCAGACTCTCGCGCTCTCGGGTGCTCGTCTGGTCGCTGGTTAACAGGGGCGTTCCGAGCGGGGGCCTGATGCGAACGCAGCTTCGATCCAATGCCTGGCCAGAGAGCAAGAGCCACTGGGCCCAGTCGAGTCGTGCGGGTGCCGACTTGTTGATCGTCTAGATGGCGGGCTCGCCAACCGGTCAGGACACCGGGTGTCTCGCCATGGGTGCGTCGAAATCCTCTCGAACTCTCGGGGTCTCGGGTTGACGGGCCGGCGGGTTAACAGGTTTCTCTCGAAACTGGAAGACGGAATCGCACGCGAGTCCGAACTCGCATGCGCGCAGTTCGTACTCTTTCCGAATGCACCAGCACGAGGCTTCCCCTATCGCGGTCATCGGCGCGGGCGTCGTCGGACTCAGCACTGCGGTGCGTCTGCTCGAGCGGGGCCTTGCGGTCACCATCCATGCCGAACATCGGTCGCCACGAATCGCTTCCGCCGCAGCTCCCGCCATGTTCACGCCGTTTCCGGGTTCGGACGTCGCGAGGTCTCGCCGCTGGGCTCAGACGTCCCTCGAAGCTTTGCGTGCACTGGAGCACCGCGAGGGGCCAACTGCCGGAGTGCGATTTGGACCGTTTCGGGAGTACTGCTACCGGCAACCGGGGCCACGTCCCTTTGCGGATCTTTCGAGCCAGCGTGCCGTACCGGTCATGCCGCAGGGCTTTGCGGCGGTGCTTGATTCAGATCGACCTCACATCGACACGAATCGGCACCTTGCATGGCTGGAGAGCCGTTGTGTTCTGCTGGGCGGGCGCATGGTCGAAGAGCAGCTCACCTCGATTGACATGCTGTTTGAACGCGGTCACGCGATCGTTGTCAACTGCGCGGGTGTCGGCGCTCGCACGCTCGCCCGCGATCCGCTGGTTCGGGCGATGCGAGGGATTGTTGTCCATACGCCACGAACTCCTGGACTTGTACGCAGCCTTCACGACGACGCGCCGGACAACATCGTGACGTATGTGTTCCTCTATGACGATCATTTGGTGCTTGGAAGCACGTACGAGGCGGACGTATGGGATGAGGTGATCGAGGAGGAAGAGGTGCAGGCGATCGTCGAGCGCTGCCGTCGTCTTGCTTGCATCGACGGTTGCCCGAACTGGTGGGATCTGGGTGCGGAGATTATCGATCGACGCGTGGGATTGCGACCCATTCGAGGCGAGGCGGGAATCAGTGAGGACATTCGCCTTGAGATTGAGCATGCAGGGGCGGGCCGAACCATCGTCCACAACTATGGGCATGGCCGCAGCGGAGTCAGCCTCGCCTGGGGCACCGCAGAGGAGGCGGCGGACATGGCTTTGGCCGTGATCAATGGAACTGTTCGTTCCGCTTGAACCGCTCATAAATGCGAGGCGGGTTGGCCAGAAAGCCCGCAGCATCCGGGCGTTTTGGCGATTGCAGGGCTTGGCCCGCTGCGCTCTCGGTTCGAGACCGATTCAGAGCCAACCGTTCAGGACACCGGGGGTCTCGTCATGGGTGCGAGGACATCCTCTCGAACTCTCGGAGTCTCGGGTTCACGGGCGGCGGGGTGAACAGGAGCGCAGAACCCGGCCGTCAACGCGGCACCGGACTCGATACTGCGCCTTGAGCATCCCGATTGCGAGCTTGGTGCTTGAAGAACGCCCACACGCGCTCCGCACCATTGAATGCCACAATTGGTGTGTTGCCGTCGCGCCGCGGCTTGGAGCCCGGCCAGCCATGTCCGCCGGCGGAGTCCACCACAAACTCGGTCACGGCCCCGCCGGGCCCAGCGTCGTGCGTCGTGGTGGTGACGGTTCCGACAGTTGCGACTTTGGGCTCGGGCAGCGATTTGTTTGCGCGGACCCAGAACTGCACGACGTCTTTCAGCGGCTTGTACGGTGCTTCCTGGGCTCGCTTCACTATGGGGTTGCGGCTCATGCCGCCCTCGAGGGGCACCTCCTCATCCTTCGCGCCGTTGATGATGAGGATCGGAAGTGGCACGGCGGGCACGGTGTCGAAGGTGAACATGCTCGCGACGACCGGCGCGATCGCGGCGAGCTTGTGCGGGCGTGCGACGGCGTAGACAAAGGTCATCATCCCGCCGTTGGAGCCGCCCGTCATGTACACGCGGGTCTGGTCCGCGCCGTGATCGCGGATGAGCGTGTCGATGAGCGTGTCGAAGTACGCGATGTCGTCGGCACCCTTCACCTGACGCCGCAATAGGTAGCCCGTGTTCCATGCGTGCCGATCGCCGCCAAAGTCGGTTCCCTCGGCGTAAACGACCATGAATCCGTTGGCCTTCGCGACTGCATCGAAGCCCGACTTGGCCCGCATGTCCTCGGCGCTGCCCATACCACCATGAAGCACGATCACCGCAGGTCGCGTTGTCCCGTCCGTTGGCGCGTTGACGACAACCGCCCGGCGATCCTGGTCCTTGATCCTGAAGGAGAGGACTACTTCGGCTTTCCTCGCGGCGGATGAACTGCCCGCCGTTTGCCCAAAGGCCGCGCGATAGAACGCCCAGTTGTCATCGCCCATCGCCCGCAGCACGTCCGTCGGGTCGTGCGCGATGCCGGGCAGCACCGTCCATGTGTGCGGGATCTTGAGGGAATCGAGGTGCTCATGGAAGAGGCGGTTGTTCTCGAACGTCTCGTCCTTGTCGCCGACGATCATGCGGACCAGCGAGCTCTTGGTGATCCTCTCGGCGTTCTGCTCGGCGAGCGTGCGCGGGCTGACGGCGCGGAAGTACGCCTGATCGCCGCCGTAGACCTTCGCGAGCAACTCTGCGGCCCGCTTACGCCCGGCACGCGGTGCCTGGATCAATTCAGCTTGCATCGGCCCCGCTCCGACGATGGACGCGGCCCGGAACATCTCGGGGAACTTGAAGCCCAGGCGGGCCGCGCCGTAGCCGCCCATGCTGAAGCCGTCGAGCAGGCGACCGTCGCGTGTGGCGATGGTGCGATAGGTCGCGTCGATGTGCGGCACGAGGTCCTTGACGATCACCGTTTCCAGCGGCGCGGTGCCGTCCTTCCAGTCGACGTACATCCCCTCGACCAGGCCGTTGACGAACACCACCAGGCATGGCGGCGTCTTGCCCGCCGCGATGGCTTCGTCGAAATGCCGGGCGACCTGCGGGATGCCCGAAAGGCCGCCGCCCGAACCGTGCAGCCAGTAGACGACGGGGAAGCGCCGGTCCCTGCTCGCCGCCGCGTCGTACGCCGCGGGGGTGTAGAGGTGGTAACCGACCTTGGTCTTGGCCGCTGCGCTGTCGAAGGTGTGGAACGACACGCGCGGGGCCTTGATCTCGCGCGTGACCCACTCGAAGGTGGACGGCACGGTGGAGGCAACCGCCGTCGGCGATGCGGAATCAGGTTCGGGCTGGCACCAGCCCAGAGCGCATGTGGCCGCAACTATGACGGCGATGAGAAAGGACCAGATCCTTGTCACGGAATGTGTCATGTGAGTGCTCAACTGGGGGGGATCTGAGTAGACGCGTTCATTCATCGGGCACAAGAGCGGATGCAGGTTAGAGTCCGCGATGACGCCGCCCTGCTGTTCGGACAAACCTCCGCTACCGGCGTCCCGCCGTCATGTCCTCCAACTCGTACCGCCGAATGAACCGCTCTAGGAGGTCTTTGTCTGACCACGATGCTGTGGCGTTGCCGTCGAGATCGACGAGCGTTGCGTGGATGGCGTAGAGGTCGTCGATGTCGATGAACCCATCGGCGTCCAGATCGCCCGGACGAGCCGAAGATGCGGTTCGAACCTCGAGCCGCACCCGCTGCGGATCCTTGGGGATGGTCAGCCCCGTGATCGCGATCAATCCTTCGGCCTCGGCTGTTGTCGTACCGGACTGGAGGATGGCCTCGGTGCGATCATCACGCAGAGCCCACGCGATGCTCGTGCCCGCCGCGGGTCGGAACTGCCGGGGCTTGCGGATGGTGACGCTGGTGGTGGCCGTCGTGCCGGGGAAGTTGTCGACGCTGACCATTGACTGGCCAACGAGGAAGACCGTGCAGGCCCAGCCGGTGGGTGTGTCGAAGATGGTGTCCACGTCCCAATCGAAGTAGCCGCACCACGTGCCCCAGGGGTCGCCGTCGGAGACCGAGCCGTTCCCGAGAGAGGGCTGGCGACCCGGCAGGGCGGGGTTCTGGTCGTCGTTGAAGAAACCCGGGAACGACTGGCTGGCGCGGAAGCGGGCTTGAGACGGCGGGCTTGGCCGCTCCGTTCGGACGGGGAAGACCCACTGGCCGATGTCCGGGCAGGGCGTGGTCGGATTATCAGTCGCCCAGTCGGACGCCGTGTGATCGCGATTGTCCCAGTAGAAGTGGGTGCCCCATCGGGAGGTGGTCATGGCGTTGAAGAGCGTGATGACATCGCCGGACCAGAATGCGTCGCTCTCGTCGCAGCGACCCTTGTAGATGCGGGTGAGTGGGAAGTCGCGCTGAGTCGGTGAGAGCCGCTGGTTGTAGTCGAAGAACGTGTTGACGCGGATCGGCTGGCCAGTTGGCCCGAGTTCGGTCGTCGGGAGGTTCTGCTGCACCGTGCCCCACAGTCGCTGGCCGGTGTCGGGCGTGTAGATCACCGGCACGTTGCTGGTCGCGGCACTGAACCGATCCGGTCGCCAGCGCGACAGCAGCAGCGTGCCGACGCTGCCCATGGAGTTGCCCATGATCGAGGTGCGATCCGGATCGATGGCGTAGGGCGAGCGGGTCTGGAGCCAATCGATCGTCCACATCACGCGTCGCATGGTGTAGGGCACGACCAGCGCGTTGTTGCCGGGCGGGGTGTTGTTGACGGGATCGAGCGCCGTGTGCCAGCCGAACCAGTACGTCGGACGGTCCGCATTCACGACACCGTTCACGGCGAAGTAGATGCGGTCGTCCATCGCGACGGTGATGCCGACGACGGGCACTGCGCCGGTGTTGGCGTAGTGAAACGACTCGGGATTCCACGACCAGTGGCTGCCCAAGTCCCCGCCGCCGTGGAGGCAGACGGTCGCGGAATAGGGCCCCAAGGGCAGGCCGCCCTGCGGCTCGTACACGGTGAAGACATGAGGTGCGCCGTTCTTCCCGGCGTTGGCGAGTACCGGAAAGTCCGGCCGTGCGTCGCTTGGGTCATCGCGACCGTCAACCCACATCGCGTAGGTGCGGAAGGGATAGTCACGGGTGGTCGTTCCGCTGAGTTGGAGATGGCAGGTCACCGGAGCGTTCACCGGGTCATACACGACCGCCACCGGAGCCGCCGTCCGGTTCGTGGTTGAGATCGCGGTGATGCCGTTCTTCACCACCGCGAAGTACTCGCTCGCACCAGCCCGCGGCGTGTAGACGAAGAGCCCCTCGTTCGCCGCGAGCTGGTAGGTGCCTCCGCCCGCCGCCGGAATCCGCCATGTCGCCGAACCACTGACGAGTTTCAGCCGTGCGCCCGTCCACTCGGGCTCGAACACGCGTCCGGCGAGTGTCGCCTGCGCGATCGAGGTGACGGGCGTACTCGATCGGTACACGTCATACGTCAGCGGCGCCGTCGCATCGACCCGCCAGACCACGAACACCTGACCAGCGGCCGACCAGGCCCGAAGGTTGGTCTGAGCAGACGCGCTTGTGGCCACGACGAGCACCATCGCCGCAGCCATGATCGAGTTGAAGTAACGTCCCAGAATTATCATCAGCAGTCTCCACGCGCAACCACAACACGGGAGAGAAACGCAGAAGAAGCCGCTGTATTGCTGGCGTTGATGACCGGCTCAGAATCCTCTTGTGCGCTTCACTCGGTCAGGCCCCCGCGGGCCTCAGGCCTTGCGGCGGCGGAAGAGGCAGTCGAGGGCGAGGCCGCCGGGGCCCATGGCCAGGATGATCAGTGCGGCGGCCATGAAGCCGGTGTTGCGGAAGAGGTGGCAGACGCCCATGGGGCGCTTGCCGCAGAACAGGCCCAGGGAGCCGAAGCAGGGGCAGTTGACATCGGTCAGGCCGCGCATGAGCAGGGAGGCGATGCCGGCGATGAAGCCGACCATGAGCAGGCTGACGACCAGTGCCGCGCCGCGGGTGAACAGGCCCAGGAGCAGGAAGAGGCCGGCGAGGAACTCCATCCACGGCACGACGTGGGCGAGCAGGAGGGTGAGGGACTCGCTGAGGCCGAGGTCGAACTTGTCAATGGAGAAGGAGAAGGCGAGCGGGTCGAGCGGGGCGATGTTCATCGCGCCGATGTTGAAGGCGGGGCCGCCGAGCTTCATGTAGCCGCTGAGCATGAAGATGAGGCCCAGCAGGATGCGGAGCAGCAGCGGGATGGCGATGCCCAGCGGGGTGGCGCACGCGCCGGTGTTGCAGGCCTTGGCGGAGGAGGTGGAGGGGTTGGAGGCGTTCACTTGGCACCTCCGGGGGCGGCGGTCGTGGGCAGGCCGGCGGCGGTCCAGCCGTTGTAGCCGTCCTTAAAGACGACGACGTCGCGGAAGCCCATGCCCTGGAGGCGGAGGGCGACGAGGATGGAGGCATCGCACGAGCCGCCGCCGCAGTAGACGACGACTTTCTTCTCGCGTGCGATGAAGTTGAGGACCTCGGGGATTGCGCCGCCGGCGAAGGCATCGGGCGGGATGCTGAAGGCACCGGGGATGGCACCGGCGGCGTACTCATCGGCGTTGCGGGCATCGACGAACTCGGCGGCCTGGGTTTCAAGGAGCTGGCGCGTCTGCTCCAGCGTGACGAAGGTGCCGGCGGGGTACTTGCTGTGCGGGTCGCTCGCTGCAGGGGGCTGGGCGGCGGGAGCTGGCGTTACGGCGGCGGTGGATGGAGCGGTGCCGGATGCCACGGGTGCGGGGGCGGGCGTGGTGGGAGCGGGCGTTGCTGCCGCGGGCGCGGGCACGGCCGGGGCCAGGGAGCGGCTGATGGGCTTGATGGCCTGGTGGGCGACACCAGCGGCGACACTGATGCCGACGACAGCGACGGCCTGGATGAGGACAGACTGAAAGCCCATGCGGGGATGCTCCGGGTAGAAAAAAGCCGGTCCCCCGCAGTACGGGGGACCGGCCGAAGGGTTCGGGGTCAGTTACTTCTTGATGCCGGGAGCGGTCTGGGCGGGGCCGGCGGGCTTGGACTCATCACCTGCGGCGGGGCGGCCGGCGGGGATGCTGCCGCCGGCGGGCGGGAGCTGCTTCTCCGGGGCCTTGGTGATGGAGGGGTTGGGGGCGATGGCGGGGGAGGGCTTGGCCATGTTGGGCATGGGGGCCATCTGGTAGCCGGAGACGGGGATCACGATTTCTTCCTGATCCTTGACATCGGTCTGAATCTTGATGCTGCCGCGGAGCTCGGTGGCGTTGGCAGGCGTGGTGCCGGCGAGGCGGATGCGGTAGGCGGCCTTGCTGGCGGGGTCGCGGCGGGTGACATCGACGATGGCCTTGAGGTCGGTGCCCTGGGGCAGGCCGGCGCCGGGCTCAAAGGTGACGCCGAGGATGCTGAACGGGCGGGCCTCGCGGTTCTCAAGGAAGGCGTCGGCGACGAAGGGCTCATTGGGGCCGGTCATCTTGACGCCCATCTGGGGCGGGCTGAGGCGGAGCTGGCCGGCGATGTCGGCGATGAGGGCGACGTTGACGGATGGCGAGGCGGGGTCGTTGGTGGCCAGCATGGCGTTGGCCTGGACGCGGCCGATGGGGAGGTTCTCATCGGAGCTGATCTTGAAGGTGATGCGGTTGAGCATCTCGCCGTTGACATCGACCTTGTCGCGGCCGGTCATGGCGATCTTAAAGCCGTTGCCCTGGATCTGCGAGCTGGTGATGTCGAAGTTCTCAGCGCGGCCGGTGACGGTGAGGATCTGGTCGCGGCTGGAGCGGAAGTTGACCTCGCCCATGTAGACCTGCATGGGCTCGACGATGACGCGGCGCTGGACATCAGCGGCGATCTGCAGCTGGAGCTGGGGCGTGTTGACATCGTCGAGGTAGAGCGTGACGGTCTTGACCTCGCGGCCGTTGCGGCCGGCGGGGTTGAAGGTGGTGGTGATCTTGCTCTCAGCACCGGGCTGGATCTGCTTCTCCCATGAGGGGACGGTGCAGCCGCAGGAGCCGGTGGCGTTGAGGATGTTGATCACCTTGTCGGTGGTGTTCTTGAACTTGAAGTCGAAGCTGACGGGGTGGCTGTCGCCGATCTTGCCGAAGTCGTGGCTGGTGGTGTCGAACTTCAGCGGGGTGTTGGCCGGGTGGACCGGTCCGGGGACGGCGCCAGCGGGGATGTTGTGGCCATCGGTGCCGGGCTTGGCCGGGAGGACGGCGGGGGCGGCGGCCGGGGCCGCAGCGGGGGCGACGGCGGGCTTTGCCGCGGGAGCGGCGGCGACGGGTGCCGCGGGCTTGGCTGCGGGGACTGCCGCGGGGGCGGCGGCGGCCGGCGGCGGCG
>CAILKP010000022.1 GCA_903834785.1 uncultured bacterium | reverse complement strand
CCTGAGCACGTTGTGTAACCCATGTCCTGGAACGTGCACATGGTGGGTCATGCGCTGGTGGTTGATTTTGGGCGGCATTCTCGTCCAAGTGCTAATCCTTGGATTTACATTTGTTCTGATTGCGACAATCCCTTGGGGTGTAAGCGGGAAAGGCGGAACCGTTTTTTCTGTATTGATGTGCCTTTGCTTGGTCCTTTTATCACTAGCACTATTTGTAGTCTTTTCTTTTGAGTTACAGTGATTTCGCAAGCCGAGTGCATCAGGGTCCGCAAGTTGATGAGCCGCGTCTCACTCTGGGATGGCGAGTAAGAGGATTGACGCCGGGCTAGGTGCGGGGGCGGAGCGTCGTGACCGGCGAGTCGACGGGGAGTGCGTCCGACAGACCGTTGCGGGTGGGGCGAGGCGGGCCCGATGCGGCCGCAGGGGCTGCGGGGATGGGCGGTGAGGCTTTTGCGGCCATTTTTCACTACTGTGCTTGACACAGTGTCATTCGTGTTGTACTGTGTACCACACAGTGGCAGGTAACGCATGACGACGACGGGCAAGACTGATTTGAGTGAGCTGCGGCGGGGGGTGCTGGTGCTGGCGGTGCTGGCGCAGTTGCGGGTGCCGCAGTATGGGTACTCGCTGCGGCAGGCGCTGATTGAGGGCGGGATGCCGATTGAGGAGGGGACGCTGTATCCGCTGGTGCGGCGGCTGGAGGCGCAGGGGCTGCTGGCCAGCGAGTGGGACAAGGAGTTTTCGCCGCCCAGGCGGTATTACAGGTTGAGTGCAGAGGGCAAGCGTGCGTTTGCCGCACTGCGGGGGGCGTGGGAGGACCAGGTTGCGGCGATGGACAAGCTTTTGAGCAAGGAGTAAGCGATGACGGTCAGCGAGATACTGGACGCGTACGTGTTTGATGTGGCCAAGAACCTGCCACGGGCCAAGCGGGATGATGTGGCCTTTGAGCTGCGTGCGCTGCTGGGCGATGAGCTGGCGGCGAAGGCGAAGGAGGCGGGGCGGGAGGCGGACAAGCCGATGGTGATGGCGATGCTGGCGGAGTTTGGGCGGCCGGCTGCTGCCGCGGCGCGGTACCACCAGCGGCCGGCGGTGATTGAGGCGGAGGACACGCCGCGGTTTACGGTGTGGGCGCTGGGCGGGGTGCTGGTGATTGCGGTGCTGTCGGCGTTGAGCGAGACGGAGAAGGCCAAGGGGAGCGACTACCTGCAATGGCTGGGTGCGCTGGTGGTGGTGTTTGGGGTGATGGGGTGGCTGCGGAGGAGGTCGACGCTGTTTGGCTGGAAGCCGCGGCGGGTGCGGGATGTGTACCACGTGACACCGTGGGTGAACGTGGTGCTGGGCGTGCTGTCGCTGATCCCGCTAGGGCTGGTGGTGTCACCGGAGATCTCCGGGCGTGTGGTGACGTTTGGCCTGCAGCGCGGGGACGGGCTGCTGCTGGAGCCGACGTATGCCTATGGCTGGCTGCGGGGTGCGCTGCTGGCGGCACTGGCACTGCAGGCGGCGATGTATGTGTACACGGCGATTGACGGGAGGTGGCGGCGGTGGAGCCGGTGGGCGATGATCTCGCTGATGATGGGCGTGGGGCTGCTGATGGTGGGGCACGTGGGTGTGGCCAAGGAGAAGCTGCTGTTTGTCTCGGCCAAGGCGAATGTGGTGGCGACACCGATCCTGGGTGCGGTGGCGGCGCTGATGTTCCTGAGCGCGTGCTTTGAGATGTATCGGGAGTGGGCGCGGGTGAGGCCCGCACCGGCGGGGATGGGGCCGGAGGGCGGGAAGGTGGGTGCGGTGGGGGTGTGAGGTGTGGGGAGGGGGCGGGGTTGCTGACGGCGGGCGGGCTACCTTGGGCGTGGAATAGTGTTACCCATGTCCTGAGCACGTTGTGTAACCCATGTCCTGGAACGTGCACCCTTCACCGCTCGCCCCCCCACCCCTCCACCCCCCCGCCCCGCCCCCCACCATGATTACTGCCAAAGCTGCCGCCCTGGAGTCGTACATCTTCACGCACAACATGACTGCCGCCCTGGTGAAGGACTGGCCGGCGGACAAGTGGACGGCGCAGCCGTCGGGGCTGCCGAATCACGCGCTCTGGACGCTGGGGCACCTGGCGGCGAGTGTGGCGTTCTTTGCGAGCATTGCGGGCGTGAGCGTGGGGCCGGTGCCGGAAAACTACAACACGCTGTTTGGCATGGGTGCCAAGCCGACGGCGGACTCGGCGGCGTATCCGCCGGCGGTGGAGATCATCGCGCACTACGAGCGGACGTTCAAGGAGTTCTGTGCGGCGATTGAGAAGCTGAGCGATGCGGAGCTGGCGGAGCCGTCGGCCAAGGCGGACTCGGGCTTTGTGAAGCTGAAGATTGATGCGCTGAGCCGGGCGGCGTGGCACGAGGGGTGGCACGCGGGGCAGGTGTCGCTGACGCGGAAGGCGATTGGGCTGCCGGGGATTATGGGATGAGTCGCGAGTCGTAAGGGGGAAGAAGAGGAAGAAGGGGCTCACGCAGAGCACCAGAGGACCAGAGAAAGGCAGAAGAAGAAGGCGGGGGGAGGGAGGGGAGAAGAGAAAAGCAAAGAGCAAAGATGAAAGGGGAGAGGCGGAAGGCAGAAGGCAGAAGACGAGGCTCACGCGGAGGAGCGGAGGACCGGAGGGAGGCATAAGCGGGAGATGGGGAAAGGGGATAGGTGGGCCGGGAGTTGGGGTGGGCTTATCCTCGGCCATGCCCGAACGCGAGCAAGGAGTGTTGTCTGGTTCTGGTCCGTCGACGGGTTCGGCTCCGCAAGGGGGGACGGACTGGCGGACGCTGCACATCTGGCAGATACAGCCGGTGCGGGACATTCTGCTGCTGGGGGCGATTTTCGGGCTGATTTATCTGGGTTATGTGCTGTCGGTGGTGACGGTGCCGATTCTGCTGGCGATGGCGCTGGCGTACCTGGTGGAGCCGCTGGTGCGGCTGCTGACGCGGAGCGGCAAGGGGCCGCTGAACCGGCCGGTTGCCGCGGCGACGATCATTGTGGCGACGGTGCTGATGTTTGCGGTGCCGTTCACGCTGGCGGTGGGGTATGGCGTGCTGCAGGGCAGCAGCGTCGTGCGGACGATCGCCAACAACACGCAGGCGGTGTTTGCCTCGGCTGAGAATCCGACGGATGAGGGCAAGAACAAAGCAGTGGAGGAGCTGGGGCCGCGGTGGATGCGGGTGCGGGACGGGATTGCGCACATTCAGGCAGAGGCGGCGCTGGCAAAGCTGCCGGACGATGAGCGGCCCTCGGACCGGCCGCGGGATGTGGTGGCGGCGCAGTTGTACTCGGGCCTGGAGTGGGCGGTGGAGTGGGCCAAGACGAACGCGAGCACGCTGAGCAAGCAGGCGCTCTCGACGGGGTCGGGGGTTGTTGCCGCGGCGGTGGGGCTGCTGGGCTCGATCGGGTATCTGGGGTTCAGTGCGTTTCTGACGGGGTTCTTTTTCTTCTTCTTCAGTTCGAGCTACGGGCGGGTGCTGGAGTTCTGGCAGTCGCTGATTCCGGAGCGGCAGCGCGAGCCGGCGTTTGACCTGCTGCGGCAGATGGATGCGGTGATCGCGGGGTTCATCCGCGGGCGGCTGACGATCTGCGGGATCACGATGGCGTATTTCACGATCGCGTACACGCTCATTGGCGTGCCTGCGCCGCTGGTGATGGGGCCGCTGGTGGGGCTGCTGTCGCTGGCGCCGTATGCGGCGACGCTGGGGATGTTCATTGTCATCGGCCTGCTGTTCCTGGATCCGTCATCGAGCGGGCTGACGGCGACGTGGTACTGGATTGTGTTTGCGCCGATTGTGGCGCACGTGATCCAGCAGCTGATGGATGACTATTTCCTGACGCCGACGATTCAGGGCAAGACGACGAACATGGACACGCCGACGATTCTGTTTGCGTCGCTGGCGGGGGGCATTCTGGCGGGGTTCTACGGGCTGCTGCTGGCGATTCCGGTGGCGGCGTGCATCAAGATTGTGCTGCGGCGGGTGATTGCCCCGCGGCTGCAGGCGTGGGCGAAGGGGCAGGCGCGGGACCCGCTGCCGCTGCGGTGAGGGTGGGGTGGGAGGGAGGGGGCCGCGGGAGGGCGGGGAGGGGCGGGCGGGTTATTGGCACGGTTTTGCGGGGGTGGAGGTGAGGCGGGCGGAGATGGGGGCTGAGACTTGACTGGGAGGGCTGGGGAACCGATATACTGGGCTCCCTGAACTGGACTCCCTGATTTGGGATCACTTTGCGATGAACGGCCAGACTTCCAACACGACGACTACGACGACTCCCTCGCGGCGAGCGAATGGGTGAATGGCCGATCACCCCTCCCCTGCCGCTGAATAAGACATGATTGAGGATGACACCGGCCGCACCTTGCGGCCGGTTTGTTTTTCTGACCTGCTAACCTGCGACCCCTGATTGTGATTGATTTAGACTGACAGTTCCGATTCGAGCCCTCCCCCTCCCCCTCCCCCCCCCGCTTTTCCCTTTCTCCGGACTTCACCCATGCCCGTGATCACTCTTCCCGATGGCAAGCAGCTCTCCTTCGACGGCCCGGTGACCGGGCGTGATGTGGCGATGAAGATCGGGCCGCGGCTGGCCAAGGATGCGCTGGGCGTGAAGGTCAACGGCGAGGTCAAGGACCTGGGTGCGCCGATTGCCGCGGATGCGAAGGTGAGCATCATCACGTACAAGCAGCGGGACGGCGGGGTGGATGCGGATGGGCTGCTGATGCTGCGGCACTCGGCGGCGCACATCATGGCGGAGGCGATTCTGCGTGTGGTGCCGGGGGCGCAGCTGGTGTACGGCCCGCCGCTGGCGACGGGGTTTTACTATGACATCCGTTTCCCGGACAGCCGGCCGCTGAAGGAGGGCGATTTTGCGGCCATTGAGGAGGCGATGAAGGCGATTGTGGCGGAGGATCGGGCGTTTACGCGGCACGAGCAGGCCAAGGCGGACTGCCTGGCGCGGCTGAAGAGCGAGGGGAACAAGTACAAGGTGGACAACGCGGAGCGGGCGATTGCGGCTGATGGCAGTGCGCCGCTGACGTTCTATGCCACGGGCGAACCGGGGAAAAACTTCGAGGATCTCTGCCGCGGACCGCACGTGCCGAGCACTGGCCGCGTGGGGGCGATCAAGGTGATGTCGCTGGCGAGCAGCTATTGGCATGGTGATGAGAACAGCGACCGGCTGACGCGCGTGTACGGGACGGCGTTTGCGAGCCAGGCGGAGCTGGATGAGTTCCTGAAGCAGAAGGAGGAGGCGGGCAAGCGCGACCACCGCGTGATCGGCGAGAAGCTGCGGCTGTTCCACATTGACAAGGATGTGGGCCAGGGGCTGATTCTGTGGACGCCGGCGGGGTCGATCGTGCGGAAGGAGCTGCAGAACTTCATCGGTGGTGAGCTGCGCAAGCAGGGGTACACCGAGGTGTTCACGCCGCACATCGGGTCGCTGGAGTTGTATAAGACCAGCGGGCACTTCCCGTATTACAAGGACTCGCAGTTTGCGCCGATCATTGAGCGGAATGCGCTGGAGGAGCTGTCCAAGAGCGGGTGCTCGTGCGCGGAGATGATGAACCGCGTGGAGGGTGTCTCGGCCCGACTGGCGGCGGGGATCAATGAGCGGACGGGGGCGCAGACGATTACGCCGGACCGGGTAAAGCCGGATGACCAGCTCATCGAGGGCTTCATGCTCAAGCCGATGAACTGCCCGCACCACGCGAAGATCTTTGCCAGCAGCCCGCACTCGTACCGCGACATGCCGGCGCGGCTGGCGGAGTTTGGCACGGTGTACCGGTGGGAGCAGTCGGGCGAGCTGAACGGGCTGACGCGCGTGCGCGGCTTCACGCAGGATGATGCGCACCTGTTCTGCACGGAGGATCAGATCCCCGGTGAGATCCAGGGGTGCCTGTCGCTGGTGAAGGTGATCTTTGCGACGCTGGGGATGAAGGATTACCGCGTGCGCGTGGGCCTGCGTGACCCGGACAGCAACAAGTACACCGGTACCAAGGAGAACTGGGACAAGGCCGAGGCGGCGTGCCTTGCGGCGGCAGCCTCGCTGGGCGTGCCGTTTAGCCAGGAGCCGGGTGAGGCGGCGTTCTACGGGCCGAAGATCGACTTTGTGGTCAAGGACGTGATCGGCCGCGACTGGCAGCTGGGCACGGTGCAGGTTGATTACAACATGGCGATCCGGTTTGACCTGTCGTACACGGGTCCGGACAACAAGCCGCACCGGCCGGTGGTGATCCACCGCGCGCCGTTCGGCTCGATGGAGCGGTTCTGCGGCGTGCTGATCGAGCACTTTGCCGGGGCGTTCCCGACGTGGCTGAACCCCGAGCAGGTGCGGGTGCTGCCGATCAGCGAGAAGACCAACGAGTACGCTGCGAAGGTGGAGGCCGCGCTGAAGGCCGCAGGCGTGCGTGTGACGACGGATTACGGCAACGACCGCATCCAGGGCAAGATCAAGGTTGCGGCGGAGCAGAAGATCCCGTACTTGCTGATCGTGGGCCCGCGCGATGCGGAGAGCGGCGCGGTGTCGCTGCGGATCCGCGGCCAGGAGAAGGACGCGGGCAGCATGCCGCTGGACGCGTTTGTGGCGGCGATTTCGGCGGAGATTGGGGAGAGGCGGGCGGAGTTGACGGTGAAGGTGTGAGGGGGAGGGGGATTGACAAAGGCCAAATTGACAAATGGTCAAATGAAGGCAGTGGCTTGAATGGTGCGCGAAAGGACTGCGCTGCGTTGGTGGTTGCGAGGGCGGAGGCTGCGCGGGTGCTGTAGCGCGGACGTTCGGATCCCAATAGAGATGGGTAACGCTCGCATCGAGGAAAGAACTTCCCGACCTGCCACCGCATACCGCGCACCTGCGCCGCTTGAGACTGCGAGATCAGGTTCCTTCAAATGAGCCGCGGGCCGGCAGGAAGTAGAGGTCGATATCAATGCTTGCGCCCAAGGCCGCGATTCGGGCGACTGCCTCGTGATCGAGGTGGGTGTCAGGACTCTCGCGGCAGTACATCACGATCGAGAACTCGACGGTTTCAGTCTCCGACAGACGGCGGATCGCGTGGCGTGAGCCCTCGACGAGGTCGAGCATGGTGTTTACGTGCTGCTGAAACGTTGCCGACTTCGGCAGGCCGGAGTGCAGAAGCCACTCATTGTCCTTAGCGAGTATCCCGGCACCTGGTACGCGGGGTTCGCCCATCCGGAGACACATGTCACAGGGCAGCCCCACCGCCTCGGTGATTGCCTCCGGAGGCATGGTGGCACTGATGATCTTCAGACGCACGATGGTGTCGACATCAAGCATGGGTACACACGGCACTCGGGATGACAGGCTCAGGGCGTCCAGCCCCGCCGCCTGGCGTAGGTGACCAACGCCAGATCCAGTTCGACAGCAAGCTGGCTCGCGAGGCCCTGCAGCTGGCTTGCCGTTTGGACCTAAACATTGGTCGCCCTGCGCAACGCGGTGATCGAACTGCTCTGCATCTGAACGAGCAGTGATTCAAATCGTCCGCGAGGCGGCGGGTTCCGTGGATCAACTCTCCGGGGCGCTGTTCCGTGCTCAAGCACGTAATCAATACCAATGCACGACCCCATTACGAGGTCGCACGCTTCACGTGCCGCGTCGACCGACTCGTCCAGCACCGCGTCAAGGGTACAAGCCAGCGCACCCACCGCTCGCATGACCTCATACGCTGGCGAGTTCGAGTCATCACACTCCGATTCACAGGTGTCGTCCAAGCACTGCTCTGTTGAAATCCCCGGCACATTTCCTGTGATCAGACCCGCAGGGCGTACGCGAGGACCTTCAGCGCCACATCAGCCAGCATCGCCGTCTCGCTTCGACCGGCAACACTTGACCCGACCGTTCGCTTCATCGTGCTG
>CAILKP010000021.1 GCA_903834785.1 uncultured bacterium | reverse complement strand
GGGGGCGGCTTGATGAAGCCGGGCCGGATGCAGGGAGAAAGGATATTGGCCGACCACGCCCCGCGGGCGGCAAACCGGGTCGAATTCTCCGCTGCGGCCGGGGCGAAGCCGCAACAATGCTCGCCCCGACTATTTCAGGAGCTGGCCTGCTTTGAGCGAATCAAACCGAAGTGCGTATTCACCAAGCGTGACCGTGGCGCAGGCCGCCGCGGCACTGGCCGGCTGCTCCCGCTGCCTCATCCTCACGCACGCCAAGCCCGACGGTGATGCGACCGGCTCGGCCCTGGCCGTGGCGCGGACCCTTGGCAAGCTGGGCAAGAAGGTCGACGTCTGGTTCGTCGGCCCGTTCCCGGCGTGGCTGGAGATCGCCACCGGCACGACGCCGGTGAGCAAAGTCGGCTCGACCGATGGCCTGCCGCCGGCCTCAAGCTTTGACCTGATCGTCGTGGTCGACACGGGCTCATGGTCGCAGCTTGACCTGCTGAGCCGGTGGCTGGCCGGCAACGCCGACCGGACGATCATCATCGACCACCACCTCTCGGGCAATGCCGACATTGCCCAGCGGCGGCTGATTGAAACGACCGCCGCCAGTTGCACGCAGGTGCTGGCGCCCGTGCTGGCCACCGCGCTGGGGCTGCCCGGCCCGTCCAAACTGCCGCTGGATATTGCCACGCCGCTGTATCAGGGCCTGGCGACCGATACCGGCTGGTTCCGCTTCTCCAACGCGACGGGGCCGACGTTCAAGATGGCCGCCGAGCTGCTGGAAGCGGGCGTGGTCGCGCCGGACATCTACGAGATGATCGAGCAGCAGAACACCACCGCCCGGCCCAAGCTGCTGGGCAAGGCGCTGTCGCACCTGGAGTTCCACGATGACAACCGCTACGCGACGATGTGGGTCACGCTGGAGGACTTTAACGAAGTCGGTGCCGAGAGCGAGGACTCCGGCGGCTTTGCCGAGCACGCGCTGAGCGTGCACGGTGTGCAGGTGGTGGCCACCTTCACCGAGACGACCCGCGACGGTGCCTTTGACCCGCTGACCAAGGCGAGCCTGCGGAGCAAGCCCGGCCCGCACGCGGTGGATGTTGCCGCGGTCTGCGCCACCCTCGGCGGCGGCGGCCACGCCCGCGCTGCCGGTGTGAAGATGCGGATGCACCTGCGCGAAGCCATGGCCGCGGTGAACAAGGCGGTCCGGGCGGCACTGCCCCGGCCGTAACGGGCGCGAACAGCCTCCACATTGCCCCTTGTGCACCTGCAGGTAGATAGTGCATCGGTCACGGAACGTGCCTGACCTGCTCTCAGAACCCTGATCCCCCAACTATGCGAGTCCCGCACGCCGTGTAAAGCGCGGAGGAACACATGGGCAATGTACATATCGAGTTCCCAGCCGACTTCGACGAGCGAGCGCGGGTCGAGCACGAGATGAAAGGTTGGCTAGGAGGGGTCACTGTCCGCGTCGCACCAAACGGGTGGCACGCTAGCGTCACGTTTGTTGACCCGGTGCGGCTCTCTCAAGAACTCGCGGACAACGCCGCCAGGGGCAAGCCTTGGGTCTTCGAGAGCAATCTGATCGTCGTAGAACGCGTTAGCGAGGACAACATGCGTAGGGCCATCATGGACGCGATCGCAGAGGGCGTGGTGTTCGCACTTGGTCGGTAGTCGACCCCCGGAGCGTTTCGATCCCGTGCCAAGAGTTCTGCACGGTGAAACTGCGTGCGAAGCCGGTGTCGCCAAGCCCGACGTGGGATGCCGCGATGGCGGAAGAAACGCCCCCCCCGGGACACCCGCCAGCGGGTCGCCGGGCTACGTTGGTCGAGGACAAGTGTTACCCATGTGCCCAGTCCATGCACACGTACATTGGAATCAGGAATCCGCTCGATCTCCCACAAGTGCGAGGCCGACCGCACGGAAGGTGAAGGTGTCCATGGCTTTAAGCGAGTTTGAAGTTTCGCCCGATGCGCCAATGACGCAGACTCAGCTTGCACAGATTGCAGCTGGGGTGATAGGCACGACGGATGTCTCCTTGTCGCAGTGCAAGATCATGCTGTGTTTTGGAGGCCGTCAATATGATGGCCCATTGGATCATGATGCATGGATTGAGTTGTCAGATCGTCAGGTGTACTTGTCGTTTCGGGACGGCACCAAGGGACAGATCAATGACATGTGTGCTGCGCTCGCCGCCGCTCTTGTGGCGTCGGGGGTCTCCGCCGAAATCAAGGATGCAGAATAGACGGCGGTCTGCCGTGCCTCCATCCGGTGGATCCGTCGCACGCTGCCCGACGCTGGCTGCTGCTGACTAGCGGAGTCGGCAGGCGTCGCCGACCTGGCGGGCGAGAGAGAGGTCCGAGCCCGTTCGGCGGCGACGGCCATGGGCCGCTCGACCTTGAGGCCCTCGGTGCCAGGCGGCAGCGAGCGTGTCGCCGTGCTATGTTGGTCGAAGAAAAGTGTCACCCATGTCCTGAGCACGGTGGATAACCCATGTTCTGGAACGTGCAGCCGCCCTTCCCTCCCCTCTCTCTCCTTCCCCTCCCACAACTCCTCCCCCCTCCCCATGCCCCGACCCTTCCACCCCGGCGACGGCAACGACAACAACCGACCCCCACGCCGCAAACCGGGACCGGGCGATGCCGGCGGTGGTGACCAGCCCGCGCGGCGGCCCAACCGGCTCGATGCGCGGAGTTACTTCAAGAAGACTTCCGGCCCCGGCGGCTCGCCTCAGGCTGGCGGTCCGGGCGGGCCAGGCGGTAGCGGCGGCGGCCCCCGCTTCCAGAACCGCGACGACGACACCGGCCCCGCCCCGCGCATCCGCGGCGAGGCCGCACGCCTGCCCCGCAAGCCCAACCTGGGCATCATGACCACCACGCTCTGGGAGTACCCCAGCCAGCACTACGAGCTGCCCGGCTCGCGCATGCAGGGTGACCAGGCGTACATCGGCGCCACGCCCTCCTGGGTCATCTGGCAGCTGCTGACGCGCTACACCAAGCCAGGCGACACCGTGATCGACCCCATGTGCGGCAGCGGCACCACGCTGGATGTCTGCCGCGACCTGGAGCGAAAAGGCATCGGCTTTGACCTCGTGCCCCGCCGGCCCGACATCCGCAAGGGCGATGCCCGCAAGCTGGACCTGCCCAAGAACTCCGTCGACTTCGCCTTCATCGACCCGCCGTACTCCACGCACGTGGACTATTCGGACGACCCGCGATGCATCGGCAAGCTCGATGCGCTGGGCGAGGATGGCGGCCAGGCCTACTTCATGTCCATGAACCAGGTCATCGGCGAGCTCTACCGCGTGCTCAAGCCCGGCGGCTATCTGGGCCTGTACGTCTCGGACACCTTCCGCATCACCCAGCGGGCCAAGAAGCACGTGTTCAGCCCCATCGGCTTTCACCTCTTTGCCATGATGAGCGAGATGTTCGAAGCAGTCGACATCGTCGCGGTGGTACGCCACAACCAGAAGCTCGAGAAGGGCAACTGGCACAAGTCCGCCGAGGAGGGCAACTACTTCCTCCGCGGCTTTAACTACCAGTTCATCATGCGTAAGCCCGAGCGGACCTGAAGCCGCTCAACGGGGACCCGACGATGCAGAGTCGATCCAGGCTGCACACCATCACCACGGCGTTCGCAGCGGCACTCCTGCTGCTGGGCGGCTGCCTCAGCGGCCCCGCGACCGTGCAGGAGCGACGGGAGAGCGTCGCCGAGGCCCACTTGGCCGGACCGGTGCCCGCAACCACGCGGGGCCAGCGCCAGCTGGGGTACTTCCAACTGATCGCCAGCATCCAATCATCCCCCTCCGCCGAAGTCCCTTGACCCGAGACACACCATGAAGACCACCATTTCCACCATCGTCGCTTCAAGCGCCACACTCGCCCTGGTCGCAGGCTCCGTCGCGCTGGCCAAGCCTGCCGCACCCGCGGCACCCGCCAAGCCCGCAGCCCCGGCAGCAACACCGGCTCCGGCAGCGCCTGCCGCCAAAGAGCCTGCCAAGGACGCCACCAAGGAAGCATCCAACATGCTCAGCTTCACCGTCAAGGACATCGACGGCAAGGATGTAAACCTCGCCGAGGCGTACAAGGGCAAGGTCGTGCTCATCGTCAACGTGGCCAGCAAGTGCGGCTACACGCGGCAGTACGACGGCCTGCAGAAGCTTTTCGCCGCCAAGAAGGACAGCGGCCTGGTCATCCTGGGCTTCCCCGCCAACGACTTCGGCGGTCAGGAGCCCGGCAGCGAGGCCGAGATCAAGCAGTTCTGCTCCAGCAAGTTCTCCGTCACGTTCCCCATGTTCTCCAAGACCGCGGTGACCGGCAAGAACGCCTCGCCCCTGTTCAGCGCGCTGACCAAGGACCCCGCCGGCGGCGCACCGAAGTGGAACTTCACCAAGTACCTGATCGACTCAAACGGCAAGCTCGTCGCCCGCTATGACTCGGGCGTCGGCCCCGATGATGCCAAGCTGACGGGCAAGATCGATGAGCTGCTCGCCGCGGCCAAGCCCGCGGCACCGGCCAGCACCGACAAGAAGGAAGCCCCCAAGCCCGGCGCGTAAGCGTCTGGCCGTCGGAACCGCCTTCACGGAATCCAAACAAAAACGGCCGCGATCACTCGCGGCCGTTTTTCATTTGTGTCAGGCTGACATCACTTCTTCTTGCCGGTGGCCTTGGCCGGCGCCTTCGCCATCGGCTTGGCCGCTGCCTTGGGCTTGGCCTTTGCCACCGGCTTGGCCTTGGCTGCCACCTTGCTCGCGGCAGCGGGCTTGGCCGCCTTGCTGGTCTTTGCCGCGGGCTTGGCCGTCGTCTTGGCCGCTGCCTTGGGCTTGGCCTTCGCCGCCGGCTTGGCCTTGGGTGTCACCTTGCTCGCCGCGGCGGGCTTGGCGGCCTTGCTTGCCTTGGCCGGCGCGCTCGGCTTGGCCGGTGCGCTGGGCTTGGCCTTGGTCGCTGGAGCCGCCTTGGCCACCGTACTGGTCTTGGCTGGCTTGCTTGCCTTGGTCGCCTTGGCGTTCTCAGCCTTCTCGGCAGCGGCCAACGTATCAGCCGCCGCCTTCGCCTTGGCCTCAAGGTGCCGCTCGTCATGACCGCCATCATCGGCGAACCTGTCGCCATCGTCGACGATCTCGGTGCCATCATCCGCGAGTTCGATCAACTCGCTGTCATCGAGGAACTCATCGTCACCCTCGGGCAGGTCGTCTTCCGGCCGCAGGTCCTCGGGCAGGTCCTTGAGGTTCTCGCGGAACTGCTTGCTCGAGACGACCTTCGTCCGATCGGCCTTGGGGTTCGACGGCTCATCAACGAACGCGATGGGTTCATCGAAGAACGCCGACGCATCGCCCGCGGCGAATCGCTTGAGCATCTCCTGCCGCTCGCTGCGATCGTCCTCGGCGATCTGGCTGGCCATCGCCTCCATGCCTGCATCGGTCTCCTCGACGCGCTCCATGGGCTTGCGACCGCGCAGAATCAGCCGGATCGGCACCTCGGGGAAGGGCAGCTCCTCGCGGAAGCGGTTGATCAGGAACCGCTCGTACGAGCGGTTGAACATCTCCGGCTTGGTGACGATGACCACGATCGTCGGTGGGCTTGTGGCCACCTGCGCCACGAACAGCACCTTGGCAAAGCTGCCGAGCTTGTTGGTCGGGCCCTGACGGGTGACCATCTCGCGCACCAGGCGGTTGAGCTTGCCCGTCGAGCAGCGGTTGCGGGCCTGCTGCATCAGGTCAAAGGCAAGGTCGATGGTCTCCTTGGTGTTGAAGCCCTCCTTGCCGCTGGCGAATGCGATGGGGGCAAAGTCCAGCCCCTTGAGGTTGCGGCGGATGTAGGACTCATACGCCTCCACCGTCACGGCCTCGCCACGCTTGGCCTTGCGGCCCTTTTGCACAAAGCGGTCCTTGACCAGGTCCCACTTGTTGATCACGATCACCACCGGCTTGAAGCTGTGTGTCAGCATCATGCCGACCTGGTGGTCCACGTGACTGATCGGCACGGTCGCGTCGATCATGAGCAGCGCGACATCCGCCCGGTCCACCGCCCGTTCCATGCGATCAAGGGCGAACCACTCGATGCGGTCCTGGAAGCTCTTTTTGCGCCGCAGACCCGCGGTGTCAATGGCAATGAAGGCCTTGCCGTCCATCTCAAACCGAACATCCACCGCATCTCGCGTGGTGCCGGGGATCTCGCTGACGATCATGCGCTCCTGACCGGCCAGCGTGTTGACCAGCGTGCTCTTGCCGGCGTTGCGCTTGCCGACGATGGCCAGCATCATCTCCTCACGCTCGCGCTTGGGCTCGACGACGGGCTTGCCCGTCCGCCGGGCCTCCTCCGCACGCCGGCGGATGATCGCCGCGGCGGCCTCGTGGACGGAGTCAGTGAACTCGCGGCGGCGGAAGTTGTTGCGGGCCGAGACCAGCAGCGGCTCGCCGAAGCCGAGCATCGACGCCTCGAGGGCGTGCATCTCCCACTGCTGACCGTCGACCTTGTTGGCGGCCACCAGAACCTCCGGCGTGGGCCGTGCGTCCTTGCCGCGGCGGCGGCGGGCATCCTCATCGTTCAGGGCCACCAGGCCGCCCTCACGCAGCAGGCGGGCAACCTCCTGGTCCTGGGCGGTCACACCGGCCTGCGAGTCAATCACAAAGACCACCAGGTCGGCCTCAGCCACCGCTGCGGCGATCTGCCGCTCGATGTCCTTGGTCAGGGCCGCCAGGTCAAAGCCGGCATCATCGATCCGCCGGGCCTCGACGGTGTACACGCCGTACCCCCCGGTATCGGTCAGCTCGACGGCGATGTCCTTGCGCCCGGGCTCAGAGTGCTCGAGCTTGAAGGCGGTCGTCACCCGGTCACGGGTCACACCCGGGGTCGGATCGACGATGGAGACCTTGCGGGCGGCAAGCATGTTGGTCAGCGAGCTCTTGCCGACGTTGGGCCGACCGATGATGGCGATGCGAAATGCGGACATAGTGGCTCAGGATAGGTGAACAATCGTGCCCGCGACGCCATCACCAGTGGCTGTGAAGGCAAGATCTCTGCATGATCACGCCCGTACGCGGCAACTTGGCAGCCGGATCATGCATCATGCCGCCAACTTCGGGGCTGATGACACGTCAAACGCGGACTCAGGACCGTTACAAAAAGCCGCGAGGTCGCCTTTGGGCGACCTCGCGTGAAAACCGTGTTCGCTCCGAGGGTTGTCTGCTTGTGCGTCTCAACACCGAAGTGGCGGAGGGGCGCGTGGTGGGCAGGTCCTGCGGGCGGTATGGACATCGACTCATGCAACTGGGGCCGCTGGATAAGCCGTTTTCGACTCATCCGCGCCAACCGGGCAGAGGCCCGTCACAGTGCCGGCCGATGGACCGCGTCCATGTCTGAGGGACAGACCGTCGCGGCCACAAGGAAAGGGGGATTACTTCTTGGCGGCCTTCTTCTTGGTAGCCTTCTTCTTGGTCGCCTTCTTCTTTGCAGCCTTCTTGGCCATGGGAAACTCCTCGGACAGTGTCCGAAACGTGATATGTCTTTGCTTCAGTCACACGCCACACGGCGGGATGAAGCGAAGACGGGAAACGACTTGGGGTATCGGATGATGCACGGGGTGCGCTTGAGTACTGACGCGAGCGGTGTAACTTTATCGCGTCATGAAGACACTACTAGACACGACGAAACATGATTTGTCAAGTGCGCGCGTCTCGATTTGCGGCGCATCAGGGCGCATGGGCACGCGCATCGCCACACTCTGCGCGACCGATCCGCGCGTCACAGTCGTTGCCGCCGCGGTGTCATCATCGAGCGCATCAGCGGGTAAAAAACTCGCCGCACACGACGCTGTCACGATGATGCGCATCAGTGATCTCATCGCCCATCCGACCCCCTGTGATGTGGTCATTGACTTCTCAACGGCGAGCGCAGTGACCGATGCCATCGCGCTGGCAAGGTCGTCAGCTGCTGCGATCTTGGTTGGAACCACCGGGCTTCCTGATGCGATCTTGCGTGATCTTGAAAACGAGTCCAAGCACCGCGCGGTCCTCGTCTGCGCCAACACCTCCGTCGGCATCGCCGCCGTCTCCGCCGCCGCCGCGATGATGGCGCAGGCGCTCGGACCCGCGTACCGCGCATCGATCGTCGAGACGCATCACGACAAGAAACTCGATGCGCCATCGGGCACCGCGCTGCGCCTCGCTCGCGCGTTATCCACCGCCGGAATGAAAATTGAAAAAAATGAAATTTTTTCTGTCCGCGCGGGCGACGTGGTAGGTGAACACACCATCTCGATCATCGGACCCGGTGAAGTCATCGAGCTCACACACCGCGCAACAACGCGCGATCTCTTCGCACTCGGTGCCATCCGACTGGCTCACTGGCTCGCCTCACGCACGCCGGGTCTCTACACCGTCGAGCAGGCCGTCGGCCTGGTGTGATCGCGCCAGACCGTACAGACCCACCACCCATCCCGCCACCATTGATCGCTGAGATGCGTGCAACCGATCCGCGCCGCGGCACGGATCGTCCCATTGAAATCACGCTCGGTTCATGCGGCGGCCCGTCGCTTCGGTGCCGCGGGTGCTTTACCATCGTGCACCCATGGCCATCATCACCCGCACGCTGTCCTGCGGCCTTCCGCTGATCATCGAACCCAACACCAACGTCCGGTCCGCCGCGGTCATGTGGCTGATCCCCGCCGGTATCGGCTCCGATCCGGCTGATCGCATCGGTCTTGCGCCGGTCATCACCGAGCTGCTGATGCGTGGATCCACCACACTCGACAGCCGCGCACAGGCCGATGCCTTCGACCTGCTCGGTGCATCACGCTCGGTCTCTGCCGGGGGCACATTTGTCCGTGTTTCCGCAGGATTTATCGGTGATCGGTGCCCCGCCGTGCTCGATCTGCTCGTCGACATGGTCCGTCGCCCGCTCTTTGCTGCCGAAGCACTCGAACCCACGCGTGAGCTGGCCCTGCAGTCACTTGCCGGCCTCAAGGATGAGCCCGTCGAGCGTGCCGGCCACATCATGCTCGATCGTCACCTCCCGCTGCCCATCAACCGCTCCGACCTGGGCACCGAAGCAGGCCTCAAGGCGATCACCCTGTCGGATGTGGTCAAGAAGTGGCAGCAGCGAGCGCTGCCGGTCGGTTCCATCCTCGCCATCGCCGGCAACGTCGATGCCGATGCCATCGCCGCGCAGCTTGATCGCGCTCTGTCATCGTGGTCCGGCACCGCCGCGCCGCTCAAGCTCGAACCGAACCCGAACGCCGGCACGTATCACCACGAGACCGAACAGAGCAACCAGACGCACATCTTCCTTTCACACGATGCGCCCGCCGAGGGGTCAAAGGATGTCGCCCTCGAGCGCGTCGTCGCCTCCGTGCTCTCCGGCGGTTCCTCCTGCCGCCTCTTCACGGAAGTGCGCGAGCGTCGCGGCCTGTGTTACTCCGTCTCCGCCTCCTACGCCGCCGAGAAGGACTTCGGTCGCGTCGGCTGCTACGTCGGCACCACCCCCGAGAAGGCCCAGCAGTCCATCGATGTCATGCACGCCGAGCTCTGCAAGCTCATGGGCGGCGGCAACGTCGAGCGTGAGGAGTTCGATCGCGCTCTGGTCGGTGCCCGGACCCGCCTTGTCTTCGCCGGTGAGTCCATGGCCGCCCGCGCCACATCACTGGCCAGTGACTTCTACCGCCTCGGCCGCGCCCGCACGCTCGATGAGCTCGCCGCCGAGATGCAGGCGATCACCCTGCCACAGGTCAACGACTATCTCACCCGCCGCGGCTTCGGCTCCACCAGCGTCGTCACCCTCGGTCCTTCGCCGCTGACGATGCCCGCATCACTCGCACTGAAGGCCTGAAGTCCTGAAGCACTGACGCCCTCACGCACGAGCCGTCGCCCGCCGTGGAACTCCCCCACTCCCAATCCGTTTCATCACCCGCCGCGGCAGCCGTCTCCGAAACGTTCCTCTCCGTTCAAGGTGAAGGCAAGCGCACCGGTGTGCCCTCGTGGTTCATCCGCTTCTCCGGCTGCAACCTCCGCTGCCGCTGGTGCGACACGCCCTACGCGAGTTGGCAGCCCGAGGGTGACAGCCGCACGCTCGATGCGCTGCTCGATGAAGCGCGGCAGGTGCGTGCCAAGGGCTACCCCGATGTGGTCATCACCGGCGGTGAGCCCCTGCTGTTCGCCATCACCGAGCCGCTCTCGGCCGCGCTGCGGGCGATGGGCTTTACCATTACCTTCGAAACCGCCGGCACCGTCGACCGCCCGGTCACCTGCGACCTCATGTCCATCAGCCCCAAGCTGGCCAGCTCAACCCCGACCAGCGACCCGCGCGACCCCGCCGGCACCTGGGCAAGGCGGCATGAGGAACGCCGCCTGAACCTGGCCACCCTCCAGGCCCTCATCAGCCGCTACCCCGGCCACCAGCTCAAGTTCGTCGCCACCACCCCCGCCGATCTGGCCGAGATCGAGGGCATTCTCGCCCAACTCCGCGGCTGGAAGAACGAAGACGTCCTGCTCATGCCCGAGGGAACCTCCCCCCCGACCGCCGACCACAAGGCCTGGGTCTTCCAGGCCTGCCTCAGCCGCGGGTGGCGCTACTGCGCCCGCCTGCACATAGAGTTGTTCGGCAACAAACGAGGCACGTGAGCGAGAACCCCCCCAACCCCGCCCCAACGAATTCGTCCGACCCCCAGGGTGCTGTCTCACAACCAGACCACCCCAAGGCGGCGACGCCCTCACCCTCCCCTCTATCTATAGAGGGGCCCGATCGCGCTCGGAACGGCTCCCAACGTCCGAATAATCAACCCCGCGGCAATCAGCCCCCCCGTGGTGAGCGTGCAGCCGGCAATCGCGACCCCCGGCAGGGCCAGCCGCAGCAAAAACGTCCGGATAATGAGGCCCGCGGAAATCGCGGCTCCCCCGGCCGCCCCGACCACCGCGGCAGCCAACCACCCCGCGACCGCCACGGCGGCAATCGTCCGAATAATCGACCCGACGGAAATCGCCCGGCTGGGGATCGCCCCCCCGGCAATCGGCCCCCCCAGCGCCAGAACCACCGCGGCCACCCCCACCCCCCTGCCCCCGCGCCGGATTCCGGCCCGGTCAAGCCCCTCAACCTCGACCCGGTTCACGAGCTCATCGACCGCTGCGGCAACCACGACCGCCGCCAGCTCACCAATCGGCTCCGCTCCATCGAGCAACTCCACAACACCGGCCGCCCGGCGATGCACTTGCTCGAGAAGCTCATCGACGACACCCGCGCCGCCATCCAGCGTGCGGCCGACCGCGGCTCGCTCGGCCAGCACGTGACCTTCGATGACTCGCTGCCCATCAGCGCCCGCCGCCAGGAGATCACCGAGGCGATCAGCAAGCACCAGGTCATCGTCGTCTGCGGCGAGACTGGCTCGGGCAAGAGCACGCAGCTGCCCAAGATCTGCCTGGCCATGGGCCGGGGCACGGCCGGACTCATCGGCCACACCCAGCCGCGGCGTATCGCGGCGCGGTCGGTGGCGGGCCGCATCGCCGAGGAACTCGGCAGCGATCTGGAGACCAAGGGCGGCCCGGTCGGCTTCAAGGTCCGCTTCACCGACAGCACCCACCCGGGCACGCTGATCAAGGTGATGACCGACGGCATCCTGCTGGCCGAGACGCAGGGTGACCGGCTGCTGGAGAAGTACGACACCATCATCATCGATGAAGCCCACGAGCGGTCGCTGAACATCGACTTCCTGCTGGGCTACCTGGTCCGCATCCTGCCCAAGCGGCCGGACCTGAAGGTGATCATCACCTCGGCGACGATCGACCCCGAGCGGCTGAGCAACCACTTCGGCGGGCCGGAGGTGTGCCCGGTCATCAACGTCTCGGGCCGAACCTATCCCGTCGACATCGAGTACCGCCCGCTGAAGCTGCCCGGCGTGATTCGGGACATGTCGGACCCGGACTTTGATGAAGACGCGATGGAGGAGTCGCTGGAGGCGGCGGTGGTGCACACCGTGGCCGATCTGTGCGCCCGTGGCGGGGGCGACGTCCTGGTCTTCCTGCCCGGCGAGCGCGAGATCCGCGACTGCCAGGAGCTGCTGACCGAGGCCGGCTACCACAAGCCCGACCGCGGGCAGGACAGCATCGAAGTCGTGCCGCTCTACGCCCGCCTTCCCGCGGCCGAGCAGATGCGGGTGTTCAAGCTCGGCAAGGGCCGTCGCATCGTGCTGGCCACCAACGTGGCGGAAACGTCCGTCACCGTGCCGGGCATCAAGTACGTCATCGACAGCGGGCTGGCCCGCATCAGCCGCTACACAGTGCGCTCGCGCGTGCAGCGCCTGCCGATTGAGAAGATCAGCCAGGCCTCGTGCCGGCAGCGGGCGGGCCGGTGCGGCCGCATCAGCGCTGGCGTGTGCGTTCGCCTGTTCGATGAGGACGACTACAACACCCGCCCGGCATTCACCGAGCCGGAGATCCTCCGCGACTCGCTGGCCAGCGTGATCCTGCAGATGCTGCACCTGCACCTGGGTGACCCGGCCCAGTTCCCGTTTGTCGAGCCGCCGGACTCGCGCCAGATCAAGGACGGCTACGACACGCTCTTTGAGCTCAGCGCCGTGACCGAGGACCATCGCCTCACGCCGGTGGGCCAGCACATGGCCCGGCTGCCGATCGACCCGCGCCTGGCCCGCATCCTGCTGGCAGGTGCTGAGGAAGGATGCCTCTCGGAGATGCTGGTCATCACCGCGGCCCTGAGCGTGCAGGACCCGCGCGAGCGGCCGCTGGATCAGGCCGCCGCGGCGGATGCCAAGCAGGCGATCTTCAAGGACGAGACCAGCGACTTTGCCGGGCTGCTGAAGCTCTGGCAGTGGTTCAGCCAGCAGAGCGCGGCAATGACTCAGAGCCGCATGCGGAAGGTCTGCCGCGACCACTTCGTCTCGTTCGTGCGGCTGCGCGAGTGGCGCGACGTGCACCGCCAGCTGACCGAGTTGCTTGGCCCGCTGCAGAGCCGCATCAACAACCGCCCGGCCAAGCCCGACGCGGTGGGCCGGGCGATCCTCGCCGGCCTGCTGTCGAGCATCGGCAGCAAGACCGACACGCACGAGTACATGGGGGCCCGCGGCAACAAGTTCCAGCTCTTCCCGGGCTCGGGCCTGTTTAAAAAGCAGCCCAAGTGGGTCGTGTGCTCGGAACTGGTGCGGACGACCAAGCTGTACGCCCGCTGCAATGCCGCGGTGAGTGTGGAGTGGATCGAGCGCGTGGGCGGCCACCTGCTCAAGAAGAGCCACTTTGACCCGCACTGGGACGAGCGCAACGAGCGGGTGATGTGCTTTGAGAAGGCCACGCTCTTCGGCCTGGAGATCTACACGCGCCGGCGGGTGCACTTTGGCCCGCAGGACCCGGGGCTGGCACGCGACTTGTTCATCAAGCACGGCTTGGTTGAGGGCCTGATGCACGCCCGCGGCGAGTTCGCCCGCCTCAATGGCGCGATGCTGGACAAGGCCCGGATGCTGCAGACCCGCCTTCGCCGCAGCGACCTGCTGGCCGATGACACGGTGCGCTACGCCTTCTTTGACCGCCATGTCCCGGCCGATGTCTACACCGGGCACGACTTTGAACTCTGGCGCATCAAGGCCGAGAAGAGCCACCCCACGCTCCTGCACTTCTCCGACCGCGAAGTCTTTACCGATGCGGCTCGCGGCCTGACCGAGGCTGACTTCCCCGACACGCTGGACCTGGGCGGCGTGAGTGCCTCGCTGCACTACATCAACGATCCGTCGAACCCGGAAGACGGCATCACCGCGACATTCCCGATCGAGGCACTGCAGGAAGTCCAGGAGCAGTACGGCACGTGGCTGGTTCCGGGGCTGCTGACTGACAAGATCGGCACGCTGATCCGCTCCATGCCCAGGCAGAAGCGCACCACGTTTGTGCCCGCACCGTTCTGGGCCAACACCGCGGCAGAGGAGATCCGGCGGGCCGGGCTGACTGCCGCCGAGGGCTGGACACTGGAAGCCGCCACGGCCAAGGCGCTGACCGCCCTGTCGGAGGTGGAAGTCACCCTGCGGGACTTTGACCCCGCGGAGATGCCGCAGCACCTGGTGATGAACTACCGGGTCACAGACTCCGGCGGGACATCGCTGGCCACGGGTCGCGATCTGGCCTCGCTGCGGCGGCAACTGGCCGAGCGGGTGGCCTCGATCATCGAGTCGCTGGCACCGCCGGAGTACGCACGCGACGGGCTGACGACCTGGGACTTTGGCTATCTGCCGCAGACGATCACGCTCTCCAGCCGCGGCGTCACGCTGCGGGCATATCCGGCACTGCGCGTGCACGACGGGCGGGTCGGCCTGTGCGTGCGCTCCACCGCGGCCATGGCTCGGGCCAGCCACCGGCCCGGCCTGCGCCGGCTGTTCTCACTGGCGGCCAAGGACGAGATGGAGCGGGCCATCCGCCAGATGCCCTCGCTCGACGGGCTGCGGATGCTGCACGCGACGATCGGCACGGCCAAGCAGCTGCACACCTCGCTGATGATGCGCATCGCTGAGGTCTGCTTCCTGGCCGACGATGCCGATGTGCGCACGCGCGAGGACTTCGAGCGACGGCTGCGGAGCGGGGTTGCTGGCGCACCCGCTGCCGCCCAGCAGGTTGGCGCGGTACTCGCAAGCATCCTGACCCTGACCCAGGCCACGCTGCTGCAGATGGAGAAACTCAATACCCCGCTGCACCAGCCCGTGCTGCTGGACCTGCGCGAGCAGCTGGACCTGCTGCTGGAGCCGGGGTTCCTCGGCTCGGCCCCGTGGCAGTGGGTGACGGAGTACCCGCGGTATCTGGCGGCGGCACAGTCGCGCATCCGCAAGGCCACCGGCATGGGCGGACCCGACCGTGACGAGCAGGCAATGCTGGAGATCCGGCCCCGGCACGAGGCGTACCTGCTGGCCGTCCGCGACCTGCGGCAGCGTGGAATGCTGGAAGTGCCGCCCGCTCTGGTGACGTACCGCTGGATGCTTGAGGAACTCCGCGTGCAGACCTTCGCTCAGGAACTCGGCACCAAGCTGACTGTCTCGGCCAAGCGGCTGGATGCCCAGTGGCTCAAGGCCGCCGGGGAGCTTGGCTGAGCCCGGCGTTGCGGCGGTCACTACGGTTCTGCATGATCCCCCGTGCAATGGCCGCTGCGCTTGTGATGGTTCTGGCATGCTTCGGCCTGCTGCTGGGCGGCTGCACCGCTGCGGCGAGCAACTCACCGACGGGTGGCTACTCGCTGGACATGCGGGTGATGCAAGGTGACACCAACCTGGCGGTGTACTACGGCCTGCGACCCAGCGGCGAGCTGGTGTACAACGCGGGCCGGAACATCCTGTCCGTCGATGACCCCGCGGCGTATCCGGTGTGGACGACCAAGCTGACCGAGGCCCAGCTGGCCCCGGTCATGGAACTGCTCCGTCGGGCCGAGACACTGGAGGCCGAACCGGTGGACACCGATGCGGCCCTGCCCGCGTACAAGGTGACGCTGCGGACACCCGAGCGGACCTTTGCCAAGCGGTACGACAGCGGCCCGACACCGTGGCTGACTGAACTGCGTCGGCGGCTGGATCTTCTGCAGCGGACGCTGCGGGATCAGGCGATGCCGTACCCCGACCTCACGCCGGTACGGTGATGCGTTCTGGCGGATGGAGCCGGACGCTCGCTCAACAGTCTGCAATCAGCAGCCGGCCGCGAACGCGTTGATGAACTCGATGAAGTCGGTCCCGTCGATGGTGCCGTCCGGGCCACCGGCCGGGAGTGTGCTGCTCGTCCCACCGGCAACATCGGCCGTGGCATCGATCGCCGCGCTGCCGATGGCAAAGGAGTTCACGAAGGCGATGAAGTCAGCACCATCCACCGTGCCGTCACCGCCGGAGGGGCTGCCGCCGGCGACATCGGCCAGGCAGCGGGGCGTGATGTTGCTGATGGTGATCCGGGAGTAGCCCAGCACCAGCGGCGTGATGTTCTCGTTGAGGCCGACGTTAAACGAATACACCGAGAGGTTCTCAAAGCCCCACGAGCCGACGGCATCGAGGATGTTCAGCGACGGCAGCGTGGGGTCCAGTGCCGGCGGGGGCAGCGGGTTATTGAACGTGCGGCTGAACTCGAGCCCGTGGTTGGCCGGCGTCATCGCCAGCCGGATGAACGTGGGCAGATCGGTGCCGGCTGAAATGAAGAAGCCGTCGACCCGCGGATCATCGTTGCGGATGACGAAGTTAAACGCCGGTGTGCCGGCCACACCGACTGTGACCGTCCCCACCTGCAGCGAGAACGAGCCCGGAATCACGGGGTACCCACGGACACGGTTGACCAGCGACGGCGTCGGGCTGGCGATGAAGTTCGCTGAGTTCAGATCGAACGCGACCGTGACGGGCGTGTTGGAAGGCACACCAAAGAACGTCGTCCCCGCGCGGTAGCCGTTGCTCTCGACAAACCCGGTGATGACCACGCGAACGATGTCGGCCTGTGCGGTGGTGGCGGCCGAGGCGGAAACGAGGCAAGCAGCAAGGGCCGCGGTCAGAAGCGAACGGGTGCGGAGCGTGGCGGACATCGGATCCTCTTGGGGTGAAGCCTTGTTTGCAGAGACGGGGAGAAGCACAAGATACGACATCGCCACCGGTTGTCAAGGCCGATGCCGCCGCATTTCGCCTGATGGTTCTGGCGATCGATCCGGGGTGCGCAGAGGATCCAACCATGCCCCAAACAGACTCTGCCCGCTCACCCTTAACCGGCTCACTCCGGCGCGGGCATGTCGCGCAGCATGGCGGCCAGACGGTCGAGCGTCGGACTCATCGCGTCACGGACATAAGCCCCGCTGGTGGCGGTACCCACGGCCAAGGCCTGCTCAACCGGAAGGCCGAGCAACTGGCCCAGGCAGAACCCGGCGTTGAAGTGATCACCCGCGCCGGTTGAGAGCTTGGGATGGCGGACGAGCGGCCCGGTGAACCACGCGGACTGACCATCGGCGAAGGCGCCTGCCGCACCGTGGCGGGGGTGAATGACAACGCAGTCGATGCCCAGCTTGGCGCGGATCGCCACGCAGGCCTGGCGAAGCTGATCGTCGGTGGGCTTCTCACCGATGGCCTTGGTGCCGACAACCTGGTCGATGCGCTGGGCTTCGGAGAGGTTGAGTCCGAGCGTCACGGGGACGTGGCGGGCCATGACACCCAGCAGTGCCATGGCGCTGGCAACATCAGCATCGGTTCGCTTGGCCGGGTCGCACAGGTCGATGAACACGCGCGGCCGAGGGCTGCCGGCGGGGATCGCCGAAAGGACATCGTCAACCAGCCCCTGCCAGATGCCCTGTGCACCGCGCATCATCACCCAGTTGACCAGACCGATCAGCTCTGCGTTTCCGAAGGCCTGTTTCAGCGCGGGAAGGCCGAAGTCCTCCTTGAGCCGATCCCACGTGACGGAGTCAAGGTTCGCCGGCTTGCCCATCATCAGCTTGCCGTCGGAGAACTCCAGCGCATCGGTGCGGGCGGGTGGCGCCAGCGGCGTCACGCTGCCGCCGGCCTTGGTCAGCCGCTCGACGAAGGGAGCGAACACAACGTGGGGGCGGCGGGCATCGTCATCACTGCCCACGCAGCCGATATAGCGGACCGGGGCACCGAACTGAGCAAGGCCGCCGGCCAGCAGCGGGCCGTTGCCGCCGAAGCGTTCCTCGCGGACGACCATCTCCATGTTCGTGCTCTTTCCGGCGGCCGCGGAGACGCGGCGGCCGAAGGCCTCGATGGTGTCTATGTAGGTGCAGTCATCATCGGCCATGGAGCGGCGCTGGTCGACGATGTGGATGATGGCATCAATGAAACCGTCGCAGCCGACGACGATCGGCGTGGCGCTCAGGCGGGCAGCGGAGGCGGAGACGGCGGCTGCCGCGGCGGCGGCGATGGCTTGACGGGTGGTGTCGGGCATGGGGGCAATGGTTGCACCCCGGCCCGCGGCACGGTGCCCGACGGGGCAAAATGCGGGCTGCCGCACCCGTTCTCGGGCGTGAACGCTACCGTCGGTCATGGTGCACGCCTTCAAATCGGGTTCGCGGGCAGCCGGGCGGAGTGGTGGCTGGCGTGCCGGCCTGGCCGTGCTGGCTGCGGTGCTTGCCACGGGCGCAGTCGGCACACTGCCGGGGTGTTCGGCCGGAAGCCGCAGCTTCGCACCGGAATCCACGGTCGCGTCCACCTTCCGGCATGTGGTGATGCACCAGAGCCCCGAGCACTTTGGGCACGCTGATGATGGCTGGGTGGCGCCGACTGCCGCCGACTGGCCCGTGCTGCCGGCCGGTAGCGGCCCGCTGACACACTGCTACCAGAGCCAGGTGCTGGAGGCAGGCCTGCGGTTTGATGAGGCGCTGGTGTCGTGGAACCTTTCCGTACCATCGGGCGCGGCGGCCGCGGTGGAGATCCGGGTGGCCGAGGCGGGCAAAGGTGCGGCGTGGTCACCGTGGATGTTCGTGGGCGACTGGACGGGCACCCGCCCTGGTGCCGGCGGCATGACGACCATCACCAGCCCGGTCGTGAAGTCCGCCGGCGGCAAGATTGATGTGGACTACTTCGTCGCGGCCAAGGGAAAGACCTTCGGGCAACTGCAGTACCGCGTGCTGGTATTCTCGGCAGCCACGGCTGCGGATGCAAGCCCGGTGAGCATTGCTCGCATGACTGTGTGCCTGATGGATACCTCCGCCGCTGATGCGCATTGGGCCAGGCAGGACGCGCTGCGTGTGGCCACGCCGCGTCAGGGCGTGCCGGTCGGGACGGACCGTTCGGCGGCACCTGCCAGAGCCGCCGAGCCGGCGCGGGTTGAACTCGCGGTGCCACTGCGGAGCCAGAAGACGGAGCGGCCGGAGATTGCCGGGCGCATCTGCAGCCCGACGAGCGTGGCGATGGTGCTGGGTGCGTACGGCATCGACCGGCCGGTGCTGGAGATCGCCGAAGCGGCCTTTGATGCGCGGCATGACCTGTACGGCAACTGGCCACGGAACGTGCAAACGGCCTACAGCCGCGGCGTGCCGGGGTACCTGACGCGGCTGACGAGCTGGCGCGAGGTAGAGGACCTGCTGAATCTGGGCTGGCCGGTGATCATCTCGATACAGACCAAGCCTGGCGAGCTGCGCGGGGCGCCGTACAAAGAGACCGACGGACACCTGATCGTGATCCGCGGGATCGATGCGGCCGGGAACATCCTGGTCAATGATCCGGCGGCGAGCGAACCGGAGAAAGCCGCACTGACGTACTACCGCGACGACATGACGGCGGTGTGGCTGAAGCGGACCCTGGGCACGGCGTACGTGCTGCAGCGGCCCATCCAGCCATGAGCACCGACGCGACAGAACACATGACAACAACACCCCCGCTGAGCATCGGCACCCAACGGAACATTCTGGTGGTGGGACCGCACCCGGATGATCAGGAACTGGGGATGGGCGGCACGATCGCCATGCTGGCGGCAGAAGGTCACCGCGTTGTCATTCTCGACATGACCAGCGGCGAGCCGACGCCGTATGGCGACCCGGCGACGCGGGCCAAGGAGGCGGCCGCTGCTGCCGCGGCACTGGCACCCACCGCAGCCCACTCCCATCGTGGGGGATCAGTCACGCGGATCATGCTGGGCGATGGCATCCTGCCACCGGTCAACGGCCTGCCCGCGGGGCTGCCGAATCGCAGCGTGCAGCACACGCTCGAGGCGCGGCATCTGGTGGCCGGGGTGATCCGCAAGTACCAGATCGGGATGATCTTTGTGCCACACCCCACCGATGCGCACCCCGACCACCTGGCGGTGACGCGGATTGTGGTTGATGCCCGGTTTGATGCGAAGCTGACGAAGGTGAGCATGCCCGGCGACGGCGGGATGCCGCCGCTGTATCCCAAGTGGCTGATCTACTACTTTGCAACGCACCTTCGGATTGTGCCGCAGCCGGGGTTCATGATGGACACCTCGGCGTTTACCGGCCAGAAGCGGGCGGCGATTGATGCGTATCGCTCGCAGTTTGAGATGAACCCGAACAACCGCGGGCTGCCGGACCGGCTGGCGGCGATGGACGCGTACATGGGATCGCGGATCGGCACGGCCGCGGCGGAGGCGTTTTACAGCGATGAGCCGATCGGCCTGACCGGGCTTGGCAACCTGGCGTGAGCGCGGTCGGGTCGGAATGCGGCGTCAGCAGCCGGCGGCGAACGCGTTGATGAAGGCGATGAAGTCGGTGCCGTCGATGGTGCCATCGGGGCCGCCGGCATCTCGTGACGGATCGCTACCGCCGCCGACATCGGCGACCGGATCCACGGCAGCATCGCCGATGCCGAAGGCGTTGATGAAGGCGATGAAGTCCGAGCCGTCGATGGTGCCATCGGCGGCGACGTCGGCCAGGCAGCGGACTGGCGCGAAACCGGCGATGAACAAGGTGATCACGGCGGCTGGCGTGTCATTGCCCAGCTCGACGCCAAAGCCGTCGGAAACGGTTGGATAGGACGTTCCGGTAAACGGCAGATACACGAGGTAGTACACGCCTGCGGGCAAGTCGCCCTGCTCGCCGGCCAGCGGCGGGAGTGGCGGATACACACGGGCTGGCGACGTCTGGCCGAAGCTCATTGTCGCGGCAGCGGCACCTTGAAAGCCGAAGGTCCAGTATCGAACGGTGCCGTTCTCGCGGAACAGGGCGATGGACGTGTTCGTCGTGACGTTGGCGGTGGCCGTGCTGAAGACATCGAGCCAACTGTCCGCGTTGATTGCCGGAAGCTCGATGCGGTACCAGTCGGCACCCTGACCGGTGACCTGGCGGGTGAACTGACGCTGCACACCATCCATGATGATCGGGCTGAGGTCCACAAGCGTGTCACCTCGGACGTTCAGCGTCACCTGCGTGGTGACAGCGCGACCCTGGGCATCACTGGTGGTCACCGGGAGCATCTTGAGTCCCGCGCTCTGCCCGGCGGCACTGACGCGGAGCGTGTAGATGCCATCACCCGCGACGGCATCGTCATCCTCTCCGTTATCCAGCACGGGGACCGCCGAGCCGCCGCCGATGGTGGAGAGGTTCGCCGTCACTGTGATGCCCGTAGATGCCGGAGCCACGGCACCGGCGACAGTCACCTTCAGCAGCGACTCGGGGCTTAATGGCCCGCCGACGGCCACGAGCGGCGGCACCATTTCGGGTGATGCCGCCAGAGAAGTGTTGGCCTGACCAGATATGAAAACTCGCACCGCACCGGCGACGTTGCCGGCACTGGTGGCACCGAACGGGGATGTAAAGGCCTGCCGGTACTGCGTGACGGCCAAGTAGTACGTCTGACCGGCGACCAGCGAGCCGTCGCGGCCGTTGAAGGGCTCACCATCACCGCTGCCGGGCCGAGCCGGGTTGACCTGACCAAAGGAGAGAGCGGCGGTGCTGCCAAGCCCGTCGATCTCATCCTGGGCAAGCAGATTACCACCCGCATCAAAGATCCCCAGCACGGGAAAGTTCACGTTTGAGCCGGGAACGATCTCGGTGAACATGTCGATCCAGCCGCGGGGGGAGACTGCATCGAACGCCGGCGTGAAGGAGAACCACTGGATGCCGCGAGGCTCGATCTCACCAGTACCGACGAGCGTGCCGCCCGAAGAAAGCGTGCCCAGCGGGATCACGCCATCGCGCACGCGCAGCGGCACGGGCGCGGTGGTGCTGCGGCCCTGGGCATCGGTCGCCGTGACCGGTATCTCGTACGTCGCCGCCGCGGCGGTGGTGACATCGACCGCCGCGGTGTACACGCCGTCACCGGCGATCGGATCGGGCGAAATGCCATCATCGGCCATGACGGCCGCCGCGGGACCGCCGAAGGCGGAGAGGTTCGCCCGGACCAGCAGGCCGGTCGAGACAGGCGTATCGCCCGGGGCGACGAATGCGGCGAGTGTGCCGATGAACGGCGGGGTCGAGAGCGGGCTTGCCTGCCGCACGGCGTTTGAGGGCCGGGGTGTTACGACGATCGGTGTCGGCTGAACTGGGCTGGCCACCTGGAAGCGGACCCAGACGATGTCGTAGGCCCGGCGCGTACCGGTCACGGTGAGCGTGCCGCCGGCGTGGGTCAAGGAGATCGGGAAGTTGTTGGAAGCCCCGCCATCCACCGCGGCCGACGAGTTTGCGATAGAGCCGGGAAAGTCCATCAGCGGCGTGCTGCGGAAGCGGTCATCCTGTGCTGAGACAAGGTTGTTGGAGAGGAATCGCGTTGAGAACGCCAGGTAGTAGGTGCCGGGAACGAAGACGCGGGTGAGGCTTGCGATGCTGCTGGTCGAGGGTGCGGCAGGATCCTCGCTTGAAAAGCCGGGAATCGGCTCGAGGGCAGCGTCATAGACCCACAGCGCGGTGTTGGCCGACGGGTTGGACGGCGGCGTGGTGATGGTGATCACGCCGCTCTGAAGTGTGCCTGAGATGTTCAGCGGCGTGACCGGCTCGGTGGTCAGTTCGGCGGCGTAGGGCTGGGTTGTCGCGGCGGCGCCCTGGACGCGGTAGTACAGCTCCTCTTGACGGCCAAAGCCGTACCACTGGTTAAAGCGTGCCGGCGTGGTGGATGTGGTGCTTGCCTGCAGAAGAAGGTCGGTGCCTGGCACAATCGCGCCGGAGGTGTTCTGCGTCAGCCCGCGGATGTGGCCGGTGTGGCCGGCGGTGCCGGTGGTCGTCAGGGTCAGGCGGTGGCGGTAGATTCCGGCGGGCTGCGGCGCGGTGCGGACGCGGAAGTAATCCGCGGAGCCAATGCCAGGCGTGCTGGTTGCGGTGCCTGTGGTGGTGCCGGTGATCGTGTCGCCGTGGGCCATGCCGCTGCCGCCGGACGCGGCGATGGTGGCGGTGGCCTTGGACTCGTTTGGCTCAAGCTCGGGGTTGGGGACGAACGCCGATGCACTGCCGCCGACTGCGAGCAGAACCGCGACCAGAGCCGTGTGATAGAAAGTCATTCTTGCTCCCGCAAAACAGATCCTGCCGTACCTGATGGTGCGGCCTGCATGCCGCACCGATCGGCAGCAACTCGTGCCGCAGCGGGGGAAATGTAACACGCAAGCTGTCAGTCGCGCGGGGGTCGAAGGGAAATCAGACTGCTTGTGAAGCTGGGCAACTTTGGTCAGGGCCGCTGGTGCGAGCATCCGAATCCAGAGCAACCCATAACCAGCGGCCCCTCAGCACCAGGAGGCACATCCCAAGAGTACAAAAACGCACCGGCCCCCGAGTGCTCGGGGGCCGGTGTCACAGAACACGAAGTTGAGCGAACCGATCAGTTCGCTTAGCAGCCGGCGCCGAACGCGTTGATGAACGCGATGAAGTCGGAGCCGTCGATGGTGCCGTCGCCCGGGGGCACGCCGCCGCCATCGACGATGTCGGCCTTGGCATCAACCGTGGCGTCACCGAGACCGAAGCTGTTGATGAAGGCGATGAAGTCGCTGCCGTCAACGGTGCCGTCGGGCTCGTCGCCGTTGGGACCGCCACCGGAGATATCGGCCAGGCAGGCCGGGGCCGACGGGCACGGCGTCGGGTTGACGTCGACGGCGAAGGCGGTAATGCTGCCAGTGTCGATCCCGGCGTTGTCCGTGACAGTCAAGGTCCAGGTGCCCGCGGCGGGCGAACCAGCGAAGGCCGAGAGCAGGCCAGCGCCGGTGCCGGCGGTCTTGTAGTCGCCTGCGGGGAGCGGAGTGACCACACCGGAGCCAAAGGCGTTGGCGGCGAGATCGTTGAAGTTGTAGACGCCGGCAAGATCGGTTCCGGCGCCGGTGCGAGTGAAGAGGATCACGCTGGTGGTGCCGTTGCTGAGCGTGCCGATAAGGTCACCAACGAAGGTGTGCGTCAGCCCGATGCGGACCGACAGCGAGCTGATGGTGGCCGGGCTGCTGATGGTGACCGTGCTGCTGGCCGAACCCGGCGTGGTACCGACGTAGTCCGGGATGGCGATCGGGAAGGCGTCCGTGCTGGTGTAGAGCGTGCCGCTACCGATGGGCGAGCTGCCGTCGCCGCGGAAGGTGCCGCCAGCGCTGGTGCAGGCCGAGAGCGTGAGCACGGAGGCGGTGCTACCGACGCAGCAGGCGCCGATGGGTTCGCGTGTGGCCAGCGTGGCAGTCGTGGTACCCGTACGGGCCTCAGCATCGGTGATCGTCACCGGGAGCGTGAAGGAGCCGACGGCAGTGCCGCTGGCAACCGTGACGCGGCCAGTGAAGATGTTGTCACCAGCGGCGGCGTCGGGGGCAACACCGTCGTCGAGCAGCGCGACGGTTCCGCCGCCGACCAAGGAGGCGTCGAGCGAAACAGTCAGGCCGGTGCTCGTCGGGTTCTGGCCGGGATTGACCGCGGCAGTGACCACAGCAGAACCGGTGCCGTCGTTGATGACGGTGCCGGGCGCAACAGTGACGGTGCCGGCCGGGTTGGTCTGCACCGCGGCAACCGTGAACTGGATGAACTGGACATCGAACGCGCCGGGCTTGGGAGCCGCGACGGCGGTCGTGCCTGCTGCATCCGTGATGCGGAAGTTGAGCGTCGCCAGCACCGTGGTGCTGCTATTGGCCACCGCGTTGGGGAAGTCCAGCAGGCCGCCACCCCAGAACGTCTCACCGGGGCCCGCGGGCGTGACCTGATTGCTGGTGGTCCGGTAGTTGCTGTACGCAACGGTGTACGTGCCCGGGGTCAGCGTGACGGCGCGGGTGGCCGCGAGCGTCTGGCCGGTCAGGCCGGAGTCCTCGGCGTTGGTGATGGCGTTGAAGTTGGCATCGTACAGGACCCACGACGTGTCCGTCGTGTTCGTGGTGGCGTTGCCGAGCGTGACGAGACCGGGCTGAATGGGCTGGGCGACGACGATCGGCGTGACCGCGTCGTCGATCAGGGTGGCGGTGTACGTACCGGTCGTGGTGGTGCCGCCGGTGACGCGGTAATAGATCTCCTCCTGCTTGCCGAAGCCGTACCACTGCACAAAGCGGGCCGGAGTGGTCGTCGAGGACTGAGCGGTCTGGAAGGTGGCATCCGTCGTGCCCGCAGTACCGCCAGCCGCAGCCGTGCCGGTCTGGCTCAGGCCGCGAATGGTGGCGGCGTAGGCGTTCACGCCTTGGGTGTTGGTCAGCGAGAGGCGGTGGCGGTAAATGCCCAGCGGGGCCGCGGCGGTCTTGACGCGGTAGTAGTCGGCTGAGGTGAGGAGGCTGAGATTGGTGGTTGCCGTACCGGTCGTGGCACCTTCGATGGTGTCGCCAGCAGCCATGCCCGCACCACCGGAGTTCGCCGGCGTTGCCGCGGCCTTGGTGTCGTTCGGCTCGACCTCGGGGTTCGGCACAGCGAAGGCCGTGCCCGCGCAGGTCGCGATCATCGCCACATACAGAGAGTTCAGACGCATAGGAGAGTCCCTTTCTTCTTCCAAAACCGCAGGGCCGCTCAGTCCACGAATCCGCCTGACGAGGCGGGAGCTTTGCGCTGCATAACTTTGTATAAGATAGCCCACGACTGGTAAGTTTCCATGAATCCGTGCGGCCGGAAGGGGCTGGCGAAGGTCCGAAAACACAGTTATTCTCAGAAACTCTAGAAAAACATGAAACCCGTTTCAACGGGGTCTGTTTGCCGAGAATCTTGGCTCTTGGCTGCCCGCCCGAGGGAGTGCTCGTCGCCCCGTATCTCGACCGGTTGAAGCAACTCGCCGGCCACCGCCACCGGCCCGGGTCAATGGCGGACTTTTCCGCTCCGGCGGCGGTGGAGCGACTGCGGGGCCGCGAGGACAACGCGTCGTGACACCGACCTGATATGCCGACCATGGCATACCGCCGTCAGACGAACCAAGTCCCGTGGAACCAGTCGGAACGTCCGCACGCTTGCTCCGGTAGCCGCGGCTGAGTACGGACCTCACAGATCGCCGTTGCACCATGGTGGCGGCACACGCGGTGCGGAGCAACGCCGCGACGGCTCCTTGAACTGCCCGTGCACGAGATCGGGTGCTGTGCAACACAACCGCGCCGGCTGTTCGGACCACCTCGTCTAACTTGATCACCCGGGCTAGCATCGCGCCGAGTTGGTTTTTGCCGTTCCCGCCGCTGTGGCGGGGCGGCCGTGTTTACCACTGGTATTTTCTACCGGAGCTAGCAGCGTCATGCACAACGATTACGAGCGTCGCGGACCGAGCAGCGGATCTTCCTATCCGAGCCGTGGCAGAGACAGCCACTCCGGTCAGCGCGGGGACCGCGCCGACCGGGGGGAACGGAGCGACCGCCGCGGCGTTCCGCTGTCTGAACTGGATCCGAATCTGACCGGGATCAGCCACAAGGTCATCGGCTGTGCGCGCGATGTGCACATGTCCCTTGGGCCTGGCTACGAGCCGGCTGTCTACCGGGAGGCCCTGAAGCAGGAGATGACCGCCCAGGGCATCACCTTCAAGACCAACCACCCCTTCACCGTGCACTACAAGGGCCAGCCCGTGGGCCACGCCACGGCGGACCTGTTCATCGCTGACCGCTTTGTGGTCACGGTGGCCGCGGTTTCCGGCGAGATCGGCTCGGGCGAGCGTGCCCAGCTGCGATCCGTGCTGCGGTCGGGCGATCTTGAACTCGGCCTGATCATCAACTTCGCCGGTCGCCTGCTCAAGGACGGCCTGGTGCGGGTGCTGAACCCCGACAAGATCGCGTACCTCAAGAACCAGCACGGCGAGCCGGTTGAGGCCGTGGTTGATGAGGCCTTTGATCCCGACGCCGCCGGCCGCTGATCGGCCGGCAGGATTCGCCTCAAACAGGTTGCATCAGAACACCCACGCCCCGCACACCTCGTGCGGGGCGTTTTCATTGCACTTTGGGGGCAGGCCTTGGCGGTCGCGGGCGTTTCTTGCCTCCCCGGCCGGGCCGGTTTTGGCTATCCTCGCCCATGACCGCTTCCGCTCGCGATCGTCGCATTGTCATCACCGGCACCGGCTGGGTGAACCCGCTGGCTCACAGCGTGGAGGCCACCTGGGCCGCCCTGCTTGCCGGCAAGTCCGGCATGGGCCCGATCACCCGCTTCGATGCGGCCACGTTCAAGACGAACTTCGCTGCGGAGGTCAAGAACTTCCGGCTCGCCGACCACCTGGCCACGGCCGATGCCCATCAGGATGCGGGGCTTAACGCCCAGTTCGCTCTGGCGGCAGCCAAGCAGGCCTTCACCCAGGCCGGGCTCGACCGCGTGAAGCTCAACCCGCGCCGCTTCGGCCTGTATCTGGGCTCGGGCGAGGGAACGCTGGACTTCCCCAACTACGCGGGCACGCACGTGGCCGGCTGGGATGATGCCAACAAGCGCGTCGATGGCAAGCGCTGGGCCGCCGAGGCCTACAAGCGCATGGTGCCAGTCCGCGAGACCGAGCAGGAGGCCAACATGACGATCAGTCACGTGGCCTGGGAGTTCGGCTGCCGCGGACCGGCGAATAACTGTCTGACCGCCTGTGCCGCGAGCATCCAGGCGATCGGCGAAGCGTTTGAGATTCTCCGCCGCGGCGATGCGGACATCATGTTCGCCGGTGGTGCGCACACCATGATTCACCCGCTGGGTGTGACCGGGTTCATCCGGCTGACGGCGATGAGTACCCGCAGCGACGACCCGACGCACGCGGCGCGGCCGTTTGACCAGACCCGCGACGGCTTTGTGATGGGCGAGGGTGCGGGCATGCTGGTTATGGAGACGCTGGAGCACGCCCGCGCCCGCGGCGCCACCGTGCTGGCGGAGATCTCGGGCTACGGCTCCTCGGCCGATGCCTACCGCATCACGGACATTCAGCCCGAAGGCCGCGGCCCCGCGGCGGCCATGCACGGCGCGTTGCGTCAGGCGGGCATCAACCCGGCGGAGGCCCTTGCCGGCGGCCGCCCGGCGGTGCAGTACATCGCCGCCCACGGCACGGGAACCAAGGAAAACGACAAGATTGAGACGCACGCCATCAAGCAGGTTTTCGGCGACCTGGCGTACAAGATCCCGCTGTCGAGCATCAAGAGCATGATGGGCCACCTCATCGCCGCGGCAGGCGTGAGCAACGTGATCACGGCCATCAAGGTCATGCAGACGGGCATGATCCCGCCGACGATGAACTACACGACACCCGATGGCGGGCTGGACCTGGACTATGTGCCCAACACGCCCCGCAACACCGCCGCAACCGGCGGCGTGCAGGCGTGTCTGTGCAACAGCTACGGCTTCGGCGGCCAGAACGATGCGCTGCTGGTCAGCGGCGCGGTGAAGTGATCACGCGGAAGTGATCACGCGGAAGTGATCGCCCCAGGCCGACGAGTTTCCAAGGCCGCACGGTTCAGCACCCCGCGGCGAACGCGTTGATAAACGCGATGAAGTCGGCACCATCGATGGTGCCGTCGGGCTGGTTGCCATCGGGGCCGGTGCCGACGAGGTCCGCGGCGGCATCGATCGCGGCATCACCGAGACTAAAGGCGTTGATGAAGGCGATGAAGTCGGTGCCATCAACGGTGCCGTCGCCGTCGGCATCCGAGGTGCACGTCCGCAGCAGTGTCAGCGGGCGGGAGACCGCGAAGAAGACGTTGCCCTCGGCATCCAGCCGCAGCCGGTGCTGGCCGGAGGCCAAACTACCCAGATCCGGCAGGGTGATGACCGCAGAACCGGTGTTGGGCACGCTGCCCAGCACGGTCGGGAAGGTCGCGCCGCCATCGGCCGAGAGCCGCACCGTCACGCGGGAGCAGTTGACCGGCGCCGCGTTGGTGTTGCCCACGCTCCAGGCCAGATTCACGCGGCCGGCCCGCACGCGGGCACTGGCACCCACACCGGGCGACTGCACGGCGAAGGGCGTGGTTCCCGGCGCGATCGTCAGTGTCACGAACGATGAGATGGCAACGCCGCCACCCTGGGCGTTGTTGTCACGCACCAGCACGCGGAAGCGGCGATCCACACCGGTGAACGTCGGCAGTTGTTCACCGGGCATCGGCACACCCGAGAGCACATCGGCCATCTTCGGGAACGTGCGCGAAGGCGAGAGCACGGGCGGGAAGATGCGGAAGAGCGCACCGGCGCCGTTGTCAGTCGAGCCCGTGCCGCTGAGCGGGCGGGCGGCACCCGAATCGAACTGCTCCCAGGAGTAGGTCAGCACATCGCTGCCAGCATCGATCACGTTGGCCGTCAGGACGAACGGCGTGCCGGGCGGGATCGACGCGTTGGCCGGAACACCCACAATCTGCGGCAGCGGATTCGTCGTCGGCGTGAGCACCGGGCAGGCGGCCGTGTTCAGGAACGTGCTCATCTCCAGCAGGCTGCCGTGGTGGAACCACGGTTCGGCGAACTGCACGATATTGTCGCTGGGCGGCGCATCACCAACGGGGCAGCCCCCGGCATAGGCCATCGGTGAGGATCCGGAACCAGCCTCCCATGCCGTCGACAGGTTCACGTTGTTCTGGCATCGCCCGCGGGAACCGCTGAAGGTGTGGTTGGCCCCGAACTGGTGGCCGAGTTCGTGAATTGCCACCAGAGCGGTGAGCGGATCGAGATCACCACCGCGCGGAACACCCGAGATGCCGCCGGCCTTGTTGTTGGTGCACACGCTGCGGAGATAGGCCACACCGCCGAACACTCGCGTCATCAGATGGCCGACATCAAAGTTCGCGTTGCCCACACGCTGGCTTAACTGCGTGATGTTCTGCGAGAGGTACTGCCCCGAGCAGTCGGCACCGGCCACCCCGTCGCATGTTGTCGAGTACGGGTCGGTCGCCGGGTCGATGAACACCAGTTGGTCGTTGCCGGCGATGAGATCAAAGTGCACACCCAGATCGGTCTCGAAGACCACGTTGGTGCGTCCGACCACCGTCACGATGGCGTTGATGGCGTCGGTCACGTTGGCCGGGTTGCCCTGCACCTGACTCTGCCGCAGGCCGTACTCACCCGTGCAGGCCATGGCCAGCCGTACGGTGCGGCGGCTTGCCACCGGCACCGGAACACCCTCGGGCACCAGCGGCTCGTGGGCGTCATCGTGCGCACCGAGTTGGCCGTCGGCCTTGACCATGCAACCGATGTCGCCGCTGCCCGGCAGATCGGCCAGCCAGTAGCTGACGATGTGCCCGGCATCGGCCGACTGCCAGAGGTCGATCATCCACGCACCGCCGTGACGGGCGGAGCAGGCGGATTCGTCCTTGCACCCGCCGGCGACGCGGAACATCCCCGTCAGCCCGCGTCCGGTCAGCTCAAGCCGTCCATGGGACCGACCATCAACACTTCGAACCACAAACGTGCGGACGGACGGGAAACGCGCCGCCAGTGCCGGTTCCATGACCGGTGACTCGGCCACCACGCACTCCACCGGTGCACCCGTGGGCCCGGGCAGCGACAGCACCAGGCCGTAGGCACTCAGCGGCTGATCCAGACGCTCCATCGGTGCACCAGCCAACTCACGCCCAAGCGTCGCGACATCCACAGCAACAACGGCACCCTTGGTCGGCCGCGGCCCCTCGACGGCGCCGGCAAACGCCGCCGGTGCGGGCATCTGCCCCGGCGCAAGGACGGTGAACGCCTGACCGATGCGTACCTGTGCCGCCGCGGCACATGCGCCGGCCAGAACAAGGGTGACTGCGATGAGGGCTTGAGTGCGGTACTGGGCCATGGAACTGCTCTTTCTTGCTGCTGCCGGGAAACACATGCCGCCACAGCGGCCCGACCACTCCCCGCCGAGCCCATGGCCGAACCACGGGCACCCAAACAAGATACCACCTTTCAGCCCAAGTGCCATCCCGAGCCCCGACAATTCCGCTGCCCGTTTCCGCCGGGCCGGGTTGGCGTCACCCAGCCCCGGCCAGTACCCTGCACCGTGCTCGTCCACCTTAACGGAAAACTCGTTCCGCACGATCAGGCCGCCATCTCGCCGTTTGACCACGGCTTTCTGTTCGGCGATGGCGTGTACGAGGGCCTCCGGGCGTTCTCCCACAACGGCCAGACGCGGATCATCGGCCAGGATCGCCACACCCGCCGGTTCAACCTCGGTCTGGCCGCCTGCGGCATCAACTGGGATACCGCCCAGATGGCCGCACTGACGCGGCAGTTGCTTGACGCCAACAACCTCGCCGATGCGTTCGTCTACTGGCAGGTCACCCGCGGCACGCCGGACCTCTCGGCCGGGCCCACCCGCTCACGCGTGCCCAAGCACATCAACAGTGCGGCCGCCCCACTGCCGCCGACCGTTTTCGGCTACTGCTCACCCATGCCCGCGCTCAACCTCACCGGCGGCGTGCCCGCCCTCAAGCGGGCCTCGCTGGAGCCCGACCTGCGCTGGCACCAGGGGCACATCAAGAGCATCTCACTACTCGGCAACGTCATCGCCGCCATCAACGGTGCCCGCAACCACCAGGCCGATGAGGCGCTGTTCATCCGCACACTGCGGACCGCCTCCGGCACCGAGCAGCACCTGCTGACCGAGGGCTCGTACACAAACGCCGTCGTCGTCCTGGGCACCGGAGACTCGGCACGCTGGCTGACGCCCAGTGACGCGAGCGTCTCGATCCTGGCCGGTGTGACCCGCGACTTGCTCCTGGACCTGGAGCCCCGGCTGGTCAAGGCGGACATCACCCGCGATGAAGTCCTCTCCGCCAGCGAGGTCCTGCTGGTGGGCACCACGACCATGGTCACCACGGTGACCCACCTCGACGGCCGCCAGGTTGCCCAGACCCCCGGCCCCGTGGCCCGGCACCTGCACACGGTGCTGTGCCGGGCGATTGCGGAGCATCGGGACCACTGAGCCCCTGCACCCCTCCGCCCCTCCGCCCCTCCGCCGCTCAATAACCGAGGTTCCACCTCGATTTCCACGCTCTGGCGGGCCAGTTGGCGGTGCCAAAATGCCCCCGTTCGCATCCCCTGCCTGCCGCCGTTCGTATCCTTGACTCCTGACTGGTCCCGGTTCCCCCTTTTCTGTCCGTCCGGAGTTTCCCGCGTGGTCGATGCGTCCCAGCCCAATGCCCGCCGCCCGCTCACGCTGACCGCCCGCGCCATCGCGCCCGCCGCCCTGCTTCTGGCCGCCGCGGCAGGCATGCTGCCGGGCTGCTCGGACTCCGCCCCGGCCAAGCCGCGGGCCGTTGACCCGATCGTGCGCGACATCCCCGCTGTGCTGCGGGGCACCATCGGCTCGGAGACTTCCCTCCGCGGCATCGAACCCATTCTCGTCGCTGGCTACGGCGTGGTCGTTGGCCTCAACGGCACCGGCGGCGGCCCGTACCCCGAGGCCATCGCCTCAACCATGGAGCGTGAGCTCTCCCGCGGCGGCATCGGCCGCGGCGGCGTGCTGACAGAGGGCCCGCTGGCCGGCAAGTCCCCGCGCCAGGTGCTGGCCGACCCCAACGTGGCCGTCGTCATCGTCGAGGGTGTTGTCTCCGCCGGTGCACCGAAGGAAGCTCGGTTCGATGTCCGCGTTCGCTCGCTGCCCGGCTCGGCGGCAACCAGTCTTGAAGGCGGAACACTCTGGACCACCGAACTGCGGCTGGGCCCGGTGACGCCGTTCGGCTCCATGCGCACCCGCAAGCTTGGTGAGGCCAAGGGTCCGCTGTTCATCAACCCGTTCTCCGCCCCTGGCTCCACCGACGGCGGCCGCAAGGACCTGGCCCGCGTGCTTTCCGGCGGCGTGGTCACCGACGCGATGCCGCTGGAAATCACGCTGGACAACCCCTCGCACCCGCGGGCAGCGTCGATTCAGATGGCCATCAACTCCCGCTTCCCCGCCGGCCCCGGCGATGACGGGCAGACGGCCCGCGCCAGATCGGCCAATGCCGTCACCGTGCGTGTGCCCAGAGCGTGGGTCGAGAAGCCCGGCGAGTTCCTCAAGCTGCTGGAGAACATCCGCATCGACAGCGCGTTCCCTGAGGAGTTTGCCAAGCGCTACGCCGAGGAGCTCAGCAAGCAGCCGGTCCTGGCCGAGGAGCTCCACTGGTGCCTTCGCGCCATCGGCAAGCCCGCCGCCCCGTTTGTGCGCGGCCTGTACGACTCCGCCGAGCTGATCCCGCGCTGGGCCGCCGTGCGCGTTGGTGCGGCCATCGCCGATCCGGCGGTGAGCCCGCACCTGATCTCCATCGCCAAGGGCGAGGGCGGCGAGCCGGTGAGCATGCGGGCCGAGGCCGCACAGATGCTCGGCCGAATCCCCGCCGATGCCCGCCTTGGCCTGATCGCCCGCGAGCTGGCCAGCAAGGGCCAGCTTGAAGTTCGTGCCGCGGCGTATGAGGCCATGGCCGAGCGCGGCGACCCGTCGATCCAGCGGATCATCGCCGGCACGGGCAACAACCGCTTTGCCATCGATGTGGTGCCCGCCACCGAGCCCCTGCTGTACGCCATCCAGAGCGATCGGCCTCGCATCGTGATCTTCGGCAACGATCTGACGCTCGTGCCGGGCTCACAGTCCGAGGTCTGGAACGGCCGCCTGCTGGTCGCCGCCGACCGGGCGGTGGATGTCAACAGCAGCGAGCCGTCCCGCAAGCCCGTGCGCCTCATGTACCGCGACTGGCGGAGCGACCGTGCCACGCAGGGCCGGGCCGAGGCGAGCGTGCGCGACTTCATCCGCTTCCTGGCCCAGAAGCCCACACCGGAGAATCCCGAGCCGGGCCTGGGCCTGACGTACTCCGAAGTCGTCGGCGTGCTGTATCAGTTGCAGAACCAGCGTTCCATCGCCGCCGGCTTCTCAACCGAGGAAGACCGCCTGGCCGCGAGCATCACCGTCGCCAGCACCAAGAACTACGTCGAGCCGCGGCCTGAGAGCGAGGCCGACCGCGAGCGCATCGAGAAAGAACGCGACGCGATGGCCAAGAACCAGACCGTGCCCGCACCCGGCACGCCCGCGGCCGCACCCGGCAGCGAGCCGACCGAGCCACGGTTCGTCCCCATCGTCCCCAAGCCCAAGAAGGACTGACCGCCAGTGGCCAGCACCGCGGCAACAGCACCGGGCACCAGCCCTGCCGATGCGCCGCCGAGCAGTGTGCCGGCCGCTGCGCTCTCGTGCGCACAGGTCACCGTGCACTTCGGCACGCGCGCCGTGCTCACGAACGTCTCCGCCTCGGCACACGCGGGCGAGTTGCTCACGATCATCGGCCCCAACGGTGCTGGCAAGAGCACGCTGCTTCGCGTGCTTGCCGGACTGCTGATGCCGCAGACCGGAACGGTCCGCATCGCTTCTGGTGCCTCCGCCGCAAGCGAGGATCTGTTTGACCTGCCCCCGCCGCGGCGGGCCGCCATGCTCGCCTTCGCAGCTTCCAGCACCGGCAGCGGCAGCACGGGCCTCTCCGGGGCCGCGGGGCTGAGCGTGGGCCAGTACGCCGCACTTGGTGCCGCCGCCGTGTGGCCGCCGCGTTCACCCGAAGCCGCCTGCCGCGCTGTGGGCCGGGCACTGGCGCGCGTCGGCCTGACCGATCGCGCCACCGATCCGCTCGGCGTGCTCTCGACCGGCCTGCAGCAACTGGCCACCCTGGCCCGCGTGCTGGTGCAGATCGACCCGCAGGACTCACCTGACCCAACCACCCCACCACCGTCGCTCGACGGCCGCGTGCTGCTGCTCGATGAGCCGACCTCCGCGATGGATCCCCGCCACATCGGCAAGGTGCTGACGCTGCTGCGCGAGCTGACAAGCCGCGGCTGCGCCGTCATCATGGCCACCCACGACCTGACGCTGGCCAGCCACGCCGATGCCACCTTGGTGCTTGGCCCCGACGGCACCGCGGCAGCCCACGGCCCGTGCGCCACCGTGCTGCGGCCCGAGATCCTTCAGGCCGTCTATGGCGTCGCCTTCGAGACGGTCCATCGCCCCGACGGCCGCACGTTGGTGCTTCCGGTGCACTGAGCGTGCCCGGGCAAGCCGAGACGCCGGCCCGGCCCCTCCGAACCGCCCGAATCAAACACCCGTTTGAGTCTGAAGCGGCGAAGGACGATACCCTTCCCTGAATCGAGGTATTGGTTGAAGGGCCTGCTTCGGGGTCCTGCCTCGAGGCCCCGCCGGGACTGTGTCGCTGACGGATCTGCACATGCTCAACAACATCCAGCTCTGGGTTGTCGTCGCCCTGTTCCTGTTCTCCGGTGCTTCGGCGCTGTTTAAGAAGATCCAGGAAAAGCGGGCCCTGCGCGAGATCGAGATGCGTCGTCGTGCCGCGGAGGAAGAAGCCATGCGCACCGGCCGCGGCGGCACGCAGCCCGCCGCACCGACGATGGCGACGGCGATTGATGAGGCCCAGCAGCGGCGCCAGCGCGAGCAGGAGGAAATCAAGGCCCAGCAGATGGAGAAGCTGCGCCAGCTCCGGGAGAACATCGCCCGCCAGCAGGGCCAGCCGACGACGGCGTCGGCACCGCGCCAGCCCCAGCAGACGAGCCAGCAGCCCCAGCCCGCCGGTGTGGAACTGTGGCCCGGCGGCCCCGTCGTGGTCGTCAACCAGTCGGGCCAGGGCCCGCAGACACCGCGGCCGGCAGCCCGACCCGCGTCACTGCCGCAGCAGCCCCGTCCCGCGGCAACCCCGCGTCCGGCCCCGGCACCACGCCCCGTGGCCCGGCCCGCGCCGCGCCCGGCTCCGATGCAGCCCAACCGCCAGCCCCAGCCGGTGCGTGCCAGCACCCAGCGGCCGAGCAACGACACCGCCGCCCGGCGCGAGGCCGCCAGCTCGGCCAAGAAGTCCGCCGCCGCGGTGGCCGCCAGGCGCGTGACGGCGGCCGATGAAGCCGAGGTCGCGGCGGACGTCGCACGCCGCTATGAAGAGCAGGTGTCAGCGGGCCGCGTGGTGCCCAGCACCGCTGCCCAGTGGCGTGCCGCGTTCGTCGCTGCCGAGATCTTCGGCCCGCCGATGGCCCTGCGTGATGCGGGCGGCGCTGCGGCGATGCCGACCGCCCGGCGGTAACTTGAGTACGCAAGTCCTCCGGACCGTATCAAATTGAAAAGGGGCCCGCCTTACCGGCGGGCCCCTTGTTCGTTCAGCGACCTCGACTTACTTGTTCCTGGCCTTCGCAACCGCCGCCTTGGGGTTGATGATCAGCCGGCCCTGGTTGTTTCCGGGCATCGGGTCTGATGTGGAGGTGATCAGACCGATCAAGTCGGCCGGCTTGAGTGCCGGGTTGATGGCCAGCAGCTTGCCGGCCAGGTTGGCGACCTGCGGCGCGGCCATGCTCGTGCCGCTGGCCTTCTCACGCCCGCCACCGGGGATGAAGCTGTCAACCCGGTACCCGCTGGCGTAGAGCTGCACGTTGCTGCCGAAGCTGGTAAAGCCGGTCGGCTTGCCGGACTGGTCGACCGCACCGATGGTGATCAGGTTCGGTACCGATAGCCCGCTGGGGATCATCTCGCTGAACTGGGCATCGTTGTTGGAGTTGCCGGCGGCGGCGATGAAGAGAATCTCCGGAGCCGAGCGGATCGCCTGCTCCAGTGCATCCTTGCCGATGCCGAAGATCTCACGGGCCAGCTTGGCGCGCTCCTCCGGCGTGCCGCCCACACCCTTTTCCTCCAGTGCCCGCTCAATGTCCTGACGCGAGCCGCCCCAGGACATGTTGACCACGCGCACACCCTTGGCCTTGAAGTAGTCGACGGTGGCCTTCGCGGCCGCGGCTTCGGCCCGGGCACGCTCCACCGTTGGGGCGTGCAGCGGGATGTTGCGGTAGTCAAACTCCAGCCGCGCGGCAAGAATGCGTGCCGCCGGATTGCCCGCCGCGGTGATGCCCGCCACGTGGGTGCCGTGCATGTAGTTGCCCCACTGGCCCATGTCCTCAAGGAACTGCCCCACGGCCTCACCCTTGAGCCCGCCGATGTACTCGCGGGCCGCCTTGGCCTCGGGGGAGTCAATGTTCGCCTGCATGTCACTGATGCCGGCGGAGTGCTTCTGCAGCGTCTCGATCGACGTCTTGAGGTTGTTCATCGGGAACAGCAGCGAGCTCGACGGTTTGGCGTCCAGGTCGTAGGCGATGCCGTTGACATCGTCGATGAACCCGTTGCCGTCGTCGTCCTTGCCGTTGGCCTGCTCGCCGGCGTTGACCCAGAGATTCGACGGGAGCACCTTGGTATCCACACCCGAGTCCCAGACGGCGATGGTCACAGGCTTCAAGCCGTCGGCCGGGAGCGTGATGTCGCGCTCAACCCAGATGTCCTTGGCCTCGCCGGTGTTGTCATCAAGCAGCTTGCCGTAGACCGATGCAAGCACCTCGCGGTGCGGCAGAACAAGACGCATGGCCACAGCCATGCGGACCAGTTGGCGGGCGATCTCGCCGGAGACCTCGCCGCCGGCGGCGGCAATCACCGGATCGAGCTGCGCTGTGAGCTGGCCGCGGACCAGATCGGGCGTGACCATCTGCATCTGAGATTTGCGCTGCGCGATGATCTCGCGGATCTTGTCAAACGGCAGCACACGCAGCTGCTTGTCCAGTTCCCGGGCGATGACTTCCTTGACCTGTCCCTCGGGGGCAGCCCGGCCGGCAGCCAGAGCACGCTGCACCAGCCCGGACATGAGCTTCTCGCCCTCCTTGGTCTCCAGATCGCGGATGCGATCGGTGTAACCCAGCGCCTCGGCTTCACGCCCCTGCAGCAGCGCGATGCTCTGCAAGGCCGTCAGGTACCCCTGCAGCGTCGTGCGGTCCTGAATGTCATAGCCGGCCAGGTCCGCTTCAATGTCACGCTTGAGCTCGACGAGCAGCTTGTCGATCGCCTTGGGATCGTCAAACATCGCACTCGCCTTGCCCTCGATCTTGTACGTGTGCCGCGGCAGGTCGTCGGCGGTGCGCACGACCTTCTTCCCGGCGGGGGCGGTCGCCGCGGGGGCGGCGGCAGGCTTGGCCAGCACGGGTGAGACGGACATCGCCAGCCCGGCAGCAACCATGGCTACCACGGGCACGAGACAACGAACAGTCTGATCAGACATGGGTTCTCCAGAAGCAAGTACACAACCACAGCATAAAGCCTGACGCTCAGAACGACCAGGCGCCTGCTGGTCTTTGGGATTCGCTCCGGGTCGTTTTCGCCATTCGAATGCGGGCTCAAATCAGCAGCGTCCCGCCGGGATGTTGTGCTCCGGCGGGCCGCACGGTGGAAGGCTCGCCAGTTGTTACCCCAGGCAACCGAAAATGCCGACAACGTCCACCTGGAAATCCATCCGCATCGCAGCCCGCAGCGAGAATCAGCGCAGCTTGATCATCGCCAGCGCCAGCACCACCAGCAGCACCGACACGATCCACGCCCGCACCACCACCCGCTGCTCCTGCCAGCCGCCCTGATGAAGATGGTGGTGATACGGAGCACACCTGAAGATGCGCTTGCCGCCGGTCGCCTTGAAGTACCCCACCTGCATGATCACCGAGACGATCTCGATGAGGAACACGCCGCACATAAACAAGACCAGGATCTCCTGGCGCACCACCGTGGCGATGTAGCCGATGAGCCCGCCCAGTGCCAGCGAGCCCGTATCGCCCATGAACATGTCCGCCGGCGAACAGTTAAACCACAGGAAGCCCAGACACGCCCCGCCCATACTCCCGGCGATGACCGCCAGCTCGCCCGAGCCCGGCACGTGCGGCACCAGCAGGTAGTACGCCCATGTGTCCTTGCCGGCGATCAGCGTCAGCACCAGCAGCCCCAGGGCCACCGCGCTGCTGACACCCGAGGCCAGCCCATCCATGCCGTCGGTGATGTTCGCCGCGTTGGACAGCCCGGTGATCATCAGCATTCCGATGACCACAAACGCAATCCGCGGCAGGTAAACAAGTGCTTCGGATGGATCACCAAGCACCGTCTTGTACGTCTTTTGCATCGGCACATTCAGCACGTGGGCCATGTCGGTCCCCTTACCCGTGTCGCCGTGGTTGTAGCAGAACCAGCACACCAGCAGCCCCAGGCCGAACTGGAAGACCAGCTTCTCCCAGCCGTACAGCCCCTGCCGGCCGCCCTGGCGCGTGGCCGCGGTGAGCTTGAAGTAGTCATCAACCCCGCCGAGGGCCGCCAGCCAGAGCATCACGATGATGCCAAGCAGGATGTAGAAGTTCGTCAGGTCGGCCATCATCACGGTGCCGAAGAGAATCGCCGCGGCGATCAGTGCCCCGCCCATCGTCGGCGTGTTCTTCTTCTTGGTGGCCACATCCTGCAGACCGGCGGCATCGGTGATGCCCGTGTCACCGATCTTCTTGCGGATCAGAAACCGGATGGTCGCCGGTCCGCACACGATGACAAACAGAAACGACAGCACCACCGCAAAGAACGCCCGGAACACGACCTGATCGAGGATCTGCAGGATCGAGTCGATGCCCAGGGACTCAGCGAGGGAACGGCCGATGGAGTCGTAGAACGAGAACATGCGTGAGGCTTTCGGCTAACGGAAACAGACACACAAGACCAACGCCCCCGCCCCGCCTGCGCGTTTAATGGTTCACCGCGGACGACCGCGTCACCGTCACCGCCGCGGCAGGCACCGGCGGCACCGCCCCACCCTTGATCGCCTTGAGCACCCGCTCCAGCCGCATCCCGCGCGAGCCCTTGAGCAGCACCACATCACCCGGACGGACGTGCCCGGCGAGCGCCGCAACCGTGGCATCAGTCACTTCCGGCACCCGCACGGCCACCGGCCCACCCGCCGCGGCACAGGCATCGGCCGCAAGCTGGGCTCGCTGGCCCACGGTAATGAGTACATCCACGCACCCGCTGCTTGCAATCAGCCGCCCGGCCTCGGCATGGGAGGCATCGGACGTCGCCCCCAGCTCCAGCATGTCACCGAGCACCAGCACCCGGCGGCGGCCCGGGGCCACCTTGCCGTAGAGCTCACCAAAGGTCGTCAGCCCCACCGCCAGCGAGTCGGGATTCGCGTTGTACGCATCGTTGATGACTTCCACATCACCACCCGGCAGCGTCACGGTCTCCGCCTGCCAGCGCATCTCCGGCCCGCGTGCCGTCGCCAGTGCCGCGGCGATGGTCTTGTCATCAATCGCCAGCCGCCGGGCCACCGCCACGGCCGCCAGCGCGTTGCACGCATTGTGCTTGCCCGGCAGGCCCAGGGTGATCTCCAGCCGTTCGGAGCACTGGAACACCGCGGCAACACCCGCGCCCTCAACCTGCCGATAGCCGAAGCTTGACAGCCGCAGCGACGCATCCGCCGCCAGACCGAACGTCAACACCGAAGGTGCGGGCTTGAGCAGCGGCCGCAGTTCCGGCGAGTCGGCCGTCACCACCGCCAGCCCGCCCGGACGAATGCACGGCAGAATCGCCGCCTCCTCCCGCGCCACGCCGGAAAGATCGCCGAAGAACTCCATGTGCTCCCGACCGATCGAGGTGATGATCGCCAGATCGGGCTCCACAACCGACCCCAACGTGGCAATCTCCCCGGGATGATTCGTTCCGACCTCACAGATGAGGTACTGATCCGACGGCTTGGCCGACAGGATCGTCAGCGGCACGCCGATGTCGTTGTTGTGGCTCTTCTTGCTGGCCGTCCCGCGGAGCTTGCGCGACAGCACCGCCTCGATCAGCCGCACCGTGGTGGACTTGCCGTTGGAGCCGCACACCGCGATGACCTTGGTCTCCTTGAGCGTGCGCCGGTACGCCGCGGCCAGCCGCAGCAGCGCCTTGCGGGTGCTCTCAACCTTGATCACCGGGACCGGCAGCTCCGCCGCACCGGGGATGTCACGCTGCACGATCACCGCCGCCGCCCCGCTGCGGGCCACCTCGGCGGCAAACTCGTGGCCGTCGAAGCGGTCGCCCGCCAGGGCCAGAAACACCTGCCCGGGCAGGATCGCCCGCGAGTCGGTGCTGATGCCGTCGGCCACGCGCTCCAGCGCACCAGGCCCGCCCCGTGAGAGGTACTGGCCGGAGCACACGCTCTTGAGATTCTCGATGATGAAGAAGGGCACGGTGGTGGGACCTTTCAATGGCGTCGCGGCCGGAGTTCAGTATCTGCGTGTTCGGGTTCGTTCGCGGCTCAGGAGTTCAAAGGATCGTCAGTCAAGCAGTCAGCGGCTGAGGCCCATGGCACGGGCAACCTCGATTCGGTCATCAAAGTCCAGCTTCACGGTCCCGCCCTTGCCGTCGCTGACGATCTGATAGTTCTCGTGCCCCTTGCCGGCAACCAGCAGGATGTCCCCCGGCCGCAGTTCGCTCGCAGCACGGTGAATCGCCGCCGCCCGGTCGGTGATGCGGGTCACAGCACCCGCTCGTTCCGCCGGCACGCCGGCCAGGATCTGATCCAGGATGGTCTCAGGATTCTCACTGCGCGGGTTGTCACTGGTGGCAAAGGCCCTGTCCGCCAGCGTCGCGGCCACCTTCCCCATCTTCGGCCGTTTGGTGTTGTCGCGATTACCGCCGCAGCCGAACACGCACAGCAGCCGCCCACCGCCGGCATCGGCCAGCACCTCGCGCAGCGTCACCATCACCCGCTCCAGCGCATCATCGGTATGGGCGTAATCCACAAACGCCGCCGCCGGAGCATCGAACGGTGTCACCGGCTCAAGCCGGCCCGGCGGGGCCTTGATCGTCGCCAGCGCCTCGGCCGCTGCCCGCGGCGAAAGCCGCTCCGGGAAGCACGCCGCCACCGCCGCCGCCGCCTGCACGGCGTTCATCACATTAAACGCCCCGATCAGCGGCAGACCAATCCGCACCGTGCTGCCACAGGGCGTCTGAATCTCCACATCCATCCCGCCTATCCGCATCGCCACAATCCGCGCGTGCCAGTCCGGCCGGGGCTGATGTGCCGGGCGGTGGGCTGCCATGCTGCACCGCACCGTCCGGGCCGTGCACTCCTGCAGCATCCGCGCATGCCACGGGTCGTCTTCATTCACCACCGCCACACCGCCCGAAGCGGCGTCCGGCAGCATCCCGAACAAAATCGCCTTCGCCGACGCGTACTGCTCCATCGTCTGGTGATAGTCCAGGTGATCGTGCGTCAGGTTCGTAAACACCCCGCAGCGGATGCCCAGCCCCCCCACCCGCCGCTGGTGCAGCGCGTGCGAACTAGCCTCAAAGCTCGCCGCCAGGCACCCGGCCTCCACCATCCGCGCCATCGTCCGGGAGATCTCAATGGCCGGTGCCGTCGTCAGCGCCGCCGGCGTCACACTCACACCATCATCCACCGCTACCGTGCCCATCAGCCCGCAGCGGATGCCCACAGCATTGAGCAGCTGGTGCATCAGAAACGTGGTCGTCGTCTTGCCGTTGGTGCCCGTGGCCGCCAGCAGCGTCAGCCGCCGGCTTGGGTTGCCGTAGAACCGCTCGGCCAGAATCGCTGTCGCCAGCGGCACATCGTCGCAGGTCAGAATCGGCACACCAGCGCCCGCACACCCCGCCGGCAGCGGCCCGGACTCAGTCACCACCGCCGCCGCTCCGGCGGCGATCGCCGCTCCGATGAATGCCCGCCCGTCAGACTTCTCGCCCCGCCGCGCAATAAACAGTGTTCCCGCCGCCACCCGACGCGAGTCTTCCGTAATCGATGCAATCGCCACACCAGCCGGAGCTGGCCCCGCGGCAGGAACAATGGGCAGACCGCCCGGCAGCGTTGAGATCAGTGTTCCAAGGTCCATCGCCGCTTCCTTGCGGGTTGGAGGGAAGAAAAGAGCCATTCCGCGGCAACCCGGCATCGTCCCCGAATCCGGCCGGAAGGACTCCCGGCCACGGGTCGGAATCGCCGCCAGTTCACCCACCACAGTTGACAGCAATCCGTGCCGTCAACCGAAACGAATCCTAAGCCGGCAGCCAGCCGGTTCGGACGCACATCCCGGGCAAAACCTCGTTGATTCTCTCGAATGCCATCGCCGCCGCCAGCACCGGACAGGGTGCAAACCTGCCCCGTGGCCCGGGACGCCGCCCCGGCACTTCCCGGCTGCCCCGATCACTCGCCCCCCCGGCTATTTGATCGGCAACGGGGGCCGGCGGTGGAAATCCGGCCCCGGCGTGCTGACACTTGCCACCTTGACGGATTGCCGCTCCGGGACCGGCTGACGCGCCACAATCGCGTTTGTCGGGATCGGCAGGCAACCGCCATCGCACCGCCCTCGTACCGGACGCACTCGTCCGGGGTGTGGGGCGGCAGAGTTTTGTTCCGAACTGACAGCACTCGTTTCGAGGTGATCATGGCTCGCACTGGCACCAGCGTTGGAATGGGAATCACAGTCGGTCTCTGCGGCGTCGCCGCGGCCGGCTTCCTTGTTTCCACCATCATCTTCTACGGTCAGGCCGACGAGGCCAAGAAGCGCCTTGAGACGTACACCAAGGAAACCCAGGAAATCGTCCAGGTTTCCGAGCGCAACACCGAGCCGGTCCGCCTCATGATCGAGGAGGCCAAGAAGTCCAACAAGTCGCTGGCCGGCTACGTCATGGAAGCAACCGCGACCCTGGGCGAGAAGGTTTCCGGCGGTCGTGGCGACAGCCTCGCCTCCCTGACCGCCAAGGTCAGCAGCCGCATCGGTGACGGTGGCGGCAACATCCTGGGCATGCTCTCTGATCGCGACAAGGCCCTGGCCGAGGCAACCGCCAAGGCCGCGTCGGCTGATTCGGCCCGCACCATCGCCCAGACCAAGCAGCAGGAAGAGGCCGAGCGCTTCAAGAAGAGCGAGGAAACCCGCAAGAAGGACACCGACGCCCTCCGCGCCGCCATTGACGACTACAAGACCAAGGTTGACTCCGCCCGCACCGATCTGGACAAGGCCCGCGGCAACGTCCAGTCTCAGGTCACCAAGGTCAAGGAAGAAGCCGACCGCGAGAAGGTCCAGCTCAACAGCGAACTGGCCCGCACCCGCGAGGAACTCCTTGTCGCTCAGGGCAAGGTCCGCGAGCTGTCCAAGGCCCGCAGCAAGGACGCCATCAAGCCCCAGGACGAGTACGCCCTGGTCGACGGCGAGGTCATCGACCTCGATCCGATCAACGCCCGTCAGGTCACCATCAGCCGCGGCAAGAAGGACAAGCTCATCCTCGGCATGACCTTCGAGGTCTACTCCGATCCCACCCAGCTCCGCGTCAACGATCGCACCGGCGAGTACAACCCCGGCAAGGCCACCCTCGAGGTCATCCGCATCGATGACTCCTCGGCCACCGCCCGAGTCATCCGCCAGGGCCGCTCCAATAGCGTCGCCAAGGGTGACGTCATCGCCAACCCCGTCTACGACGCCGCCAAGACCTACTCCTTTCTGATCTTCGGTGATTTCGACCCGTCGCGCACCGGCAACCCGAGCCCCGCCGGCCAGAACGACATCCGCACCCTCGTCGAGGGCTGGGGCGGCAAGATCTCCCCCGCACTCAGCGGTGATGTGGACTTCATCGTCCTGGGCGCCCGCCCGCTGATCCCGCCGGCCCCGCCCACCGGCGCCCCGGCCAACGTTGTCCAGTCCTTCACCCTCGCCAAGCGCAACGCCGAGGAATATGACCGCCTCATCGCTCAGGCCGCCGCCACCAGCATCCCGGTCCTCAATGAGAACCGCCTCTACACGCTGATCGGCCGCTAAAGCCAACTGACAACCGCGTCAACCTCAACCGCCCCGGTGCACGCCGGGGCGGTTTGTTTTTGCCGGACTCAGCACACAGCCCGCCGCGGAAGCCCCCACACCCCCAGACGCTCCCACACCGGCTACTTCGCAGCCCGCGGGGCCACAGTCATCAGCGCCACCACCGCTGCCACCGCCGCGGTCTCAATCCGCATGATGTGCTCGCCCACGCGCAGCACCGGCACGCCCACCGCCCCAGCAGCCGCAAGTTCCTCGGGCATCCACCCGCCCTCCGGCCCGACGAGCACCAGAAACTTCACCCCGCCGGCAAGCCGCTGGCGCTGCTCATCGCTCACCTGGCTGATCTCACGCCCCGACGCATCGGCCATCACCACCTGCGTGTCGTCCCCGCCGCGCAGGCACCTGGCCAGCGAGACCTTCTCGCCGATGTTCATGATCCACGGACGACCGCACTGCTTGCTGCTCTCAGCGGCGACCCGGTGGAACCGGTCAATCTTTCCTTCACGCGGGTCCACCACGCCCAGCTTCGTCTCCAGCGGCGACCACGCCGCACAGCCCACCTGCGCCAGTTGCTCAACCATCCACGAGGCCCGGTCCGCCTTGGGCGTGGCCGATGCCACGGACACGTGCGGCAACGGCGGCGGACACCGACGCAACTGCTCAACGGACAGCGTCAAAACCATCTCGCCGCGCACCTTCGCCACCTCCGAAACCAGGCACCGAGCGATTACCCCCTGTCCGTCAAGGACTTCCACCACGTCCCCGCGTTCGACTCGTTTCACGCGCGCAGCGTGGTGCGCCTGCTCGCCGCCGATTGACAGGGTGCGAACATCGTCCGTGATAACCTCGTCCGAAAACACGCGGTGAATTGCCACGCCTGACGGTATCTCCCATTTATACTGTGCACCAGAGAGTGACGCGGTAACGTTGCGCCGACGGCGAGACGATTCGAGTAGCCGTGATCCGGTCAGGGATGGTCCCTTTCCGCCTCTGTGAACCACGGCTATGGCAGCGGCAACCATCGACAGCAAGCCCACCAGCGACCAGGCCTTGGACCAGGCCGTTGACCAACTGCTCAAGCAGATCGATGTCGCGTGCACCGAGGCCGAGCAGCGGCTTGCCCCGGATCCCGAGACGCCGCCGGAACCGGTCATCCCTCCCGAAGCGCTGCTGACCGAAACCGTCGGGTCGATCAGCGAAGCGCCCGCACTGGACGCGGATCCAACTGCAGAGCCGCACGCCGAGGCGGTCACCACCGCTCAGCCGCTCGATGCGCCCGCAGCCGTGGTCGATGTGGCTGCCACGCCCGCGGGGGATAACGCCGCACCGGCAGAGACAACACCCGACCCGCTGGCCGATGCAACCGCCGCGCTGGTTGCCGAGGCCGCTCAGGCGGCCGACGCCGCTACGGGTTTGACGCAATCCGAGCCCGAAGCAGCCAAGCCCGAGCCCGAGCCGACCGAATCTGCAGCCCAGCCGGTTGCCGAGCCGGTCGCCGCAGCACCCGCCGCGGCAGAGACAACGGATGAACCGGCGGAAGCCTCCGTGCCCGAGGCTGAACCCGCTTCAGCTGCACCCGCACCTGCCGCGGCCGTCGCTCAGACTCCCCCGGCAGCGGATGCAGCAGCAGGAAATGGGGCACCGAGCGACGACGTGCCCATCTCCACCGAAGCCATCACAGCCCTCGACGCAAGGCTGGCCGCCAAGGCCGCAGCCGCTGAGGCGAACGATGCCGACTTCGATGACGGTTCCTCCGTCTTAGGTGCGCCCGCGCCCGAGCCAACCCCAGCACTCGCCGCAGCTGAAGCCGAAGCCGCGAGCAAGGCACAGGCAGCCGCACTAACCCCGGCAGCAACCCCAGCACCGTCCCCAGCACCAACCCCGGCACCGCTCGCCGCGGCACCCGCTGCTCCGGTCCCAGCTGCGGCAGAACCGGCACCCGCTGCCCAAGCCGCCCCGCCAGTTGCAGCAGCTCCCGCGCCAGTTCCAGCGCCAGCACCGGCACCGGCCGCCGCAGTTCCAGCCGCAGCACCTGCTGCACCGGCAGCCACGCCCGCACCGGTCACTGCGGCAGCCGCAGTACCTGCGGCACCGGCCGCCACGCCCGCACCCGCCGTCGCAGCAGCGCAGGCCCCTGCTGCCGCAGCCCCCGCCGCTCCAGCCCCCGCCGCCAAGGTCGCTCCCGCTCCCGCTCCCGCTCCCACCCCTGCACCTCAGCCGGCAGCCGCAGCACCAAAGCCCAAAGCCCCAAAGCCGCCGCGCAAGCCGATCTTTAAGCCCCTGGCCGCCGCGCTCGAGGCCAAGCTGCTCGTGCCCGTCGCCAAGTTGCTGGTCATCGCCAATCCCAAGACGCGCCAGACCGTGGGCTGGGTCGCTGGCATCACCGTCTTTAACGCAGTGGTTGTCTGGTCGTACGTCCTGCTCAAGGGCCCGGCCGACCCCGGTGTCCCCATGGGGCCCCAGCCCACGCTCCAGGGCATGCAGGAACACCCCGAAAGCAAGCGCCTCCGCGAGAAGGCAGCCCACGATGCCAGCGCAGCCGAGGCCGCCAAGGCCTCCGGCGGCAAGGATGACGGCCACGGTGGTGGGGCCGCCAAGAAGGACGACGGCCACGGCGGCGGCCACTGATCCCTCGCCGGCTCACGGGCGACCATTTTCGCCTGATCTGATGATCATCCCCCGTCCCTCCCGACGCACCCGCTGCGGCCGGTCAACTATTGATCATGACGGAACTGTGGGTGATCCTCGGCGGACTGCTGCTGATCTGCCAGATCATCGGCGCGATCTTCGCCGTCGATGCCATTCTCTACGGCAAGACGCCGCAAGGCACGCTGGCCTGGGCCCTGGGCCTCATCCTGCTTCCGTACCTGACCGTGCCGCTCTATCTTGTCTTCGGCGGCCGCCGCTTTGAGGGCTACGTCCGCGCACGTCGAAAGCGCCGGGGCGGCATCGCCAGCTTCACCGTCGAACTCGGACGCACGCTCGAGCCCTACCAGGCCGAGTTCCGCCACCACTCACCCGGCGACCGCGCCATCAAAAGGCTCGTCTCCACCCCCTGCACCCGGGCCAACGCCGCGGAACTGCTCATCGACGGGCAGGACTTCTTCCCCGCACTCTGGAGTGCCATCGACTCGGCCCGTCGCGACCTGCTCGTGCAGTTCTACATCATCAAGGACGACGCCATCGGCCGCCAGTTCCAGAGCCGGCTGCTCGCAGCCTCAGCGCGCGGCGTCCACGTTCGCCTGCTCTACGACGCCATCGGCAGTTCCAAGCTGCCTCGCTCCTACGTCGAAGCGCTCCGCGACGGTGGCGTCCAGGTCGCCGAGTTCCGCACCTTCCGCGGCCCGCGCACCCACCTGCAGGTCAACTTCCGCAACCACCGCAAACTCGTTGTCGCCGATGCCCGCACGGCCATCATCGGCGGGCTCAACATCGGTGACGAGTACAACCACCTCGACCGCCAACTGACACCCTGGCGCGACACCGGCGTCCTGCTCCGCGGTCCCAGCGTCGTCGAATGCCAGCTCGCCTTCGCCGAGGACTGGCATCACTCCACCGGTCAGGTGCTGCCCCTGCAGTGGGACGCTGTCCCCGCCGCGCCCGAATCGGCGGGCACAACCCCTGCAACCCCCGGACACCCTAGCCGCAGCTCCGCCGATGCCCGCGTGGTCATCGCCCCCACCGGCCCGGCCGATGAACTGCCCACGGGCGCACTGATGGTGCTGCACCTCATCGCCTCCGCCACACGCCGGCTGTGGATCGCCACCCCCTACTTCGTGCCCGATGCCTCCATCGTCGAGGCCCTCCAGCTCGCCGCCCTCCGCGGCGTGGATGTCCGCATCATCACGCCCCGGAACAACGACAACCGCTTCGTCAAGCTGGCCATGCTCAGCTTCGAGCCCGACATCCTCCCCTCGGGCATCCGCATGTTCGACCATCAGCCCGGATTCATGCACCAGAAGGTCATCCTCAGTGACGATGCCGCCGCCGTCGGCTCGCTGAACCTCGACAACCGATCCATGCGCATCAACTTCGAGCTTACCGCGCTGATCGCCGACGCCCCCTTCGTCGCGGCGGTGGAGCGCATGCTCGCCGTTGATCTGGCCAGCAGCCGCGAAGTCACGCTCGGCTCGCTCCGCCGCCGCAGTCTGGCCGTACGCATCGGTGCCCGCATCGCACGCCTGGCAGCACCAGTCTTGTAACCCGCCCCGCCGGGCGACCGCACCGCTGAACCCGGACACGCCCCCACTCGTACTACAGGCAGGCACTCGCACAGAATGGACCGCAAACACCAAACCCAGCGAACCCTGACCGCTCGCCTGACGACACTCGGTGCCGCGGCACGCAGTGCGCTCACACGCTACCCGCAGGATGTCGCCGCCTCCGTCCGCGGCACCGGCCTGCCGGCACACGCCCCGCGCCAGTCCGCCGCTGTGCCGCTGCGCGAACTCTGGAACGCCCTTCCCGGCCAGCCCGGCCGCGTCTCGGCAGTCACCTGGCTCGGGCACTGTTCCGTGCTGCTGAAAGTCGGCACCACCACCGTGCTGACCGACCCCGTCTTCTCCCACCGCATCGGCGTCAAGCTCGGCCCGCTGACCATCGGCCCCTCTCGCCAGGGCACCCTGCCGCCGACACACGATGAGCTTCCCACCGCCGATCTTGTCCTGCTCTCCCACGCCCACTTCGACCACCTCGACCGTCCCACCCTCCGCCGGCTCATCGACCGCAACACCCATCTCGTCACCGCCCGCGGCACCGGAAAACTCGTGCCCCGCGGCTACGGCTCGGTCACCGAACTGGACTGGGACCGCTCCCTGAGCGTCTCGGGCGTCGACCTGCACTCCATCCGCCCCGCCCACTGGGGTGCTCGCACCGCCTGGGACCGCCACCGCGGCTTTAACAGCTACATCCTCAGTTCGCCCGGCTCCGCATCCGCCCCGGCACCCTCCCCGGAGCGGGTGCTCTTCGCCGGTGATACCGGCGCTACCGACGCGTTTGATAACCTCGGCCCCTTTGCCCTGGGCATCTTCGGCATCGGCGCCTACCAGCCATGGATCGACGCCCACGCCAACCCGGAGCAGGCCTACGCCATGGCCACGCGGGCCGGCGTGCACACCATGCTCCCGGTCCACCACTCCACCTTCCGCCTCAGCGATGAACCGATGCACGAGCCGCTCGAGCGTCTGCTCGCAGCGGTCGGCCAGGCCGCCGCCCCAGCGCCGGCCCCAGTATCGCACTCATCGCACACCCCGGCGCAAACCTCTGCACCCGACCCCGCCACCTCCCTCCACCCCGGCCTCGACCGCCCGAAGGTCGTCCCGCTGCAGGTCGGCGAACTCTACCTTCGCTAGAACGCAGTCCCGAACGCAGCGCAAATTGTGCGGGCTGTACCGTCTGGGCAACCCCTGCGTCCCGCAACGCCGCGTCCGCAGCACGCGCGGGGCTGCAATCCGTCATTTGCCCGCCGAATCCACTTGCACCGCCGCCGCGCGTATCGGAGACTTCTGCAAGACCGCGGCACAATCGCAGGTGCTTTCCGGATGAGTCCCCGCCGCGGCACGCAAGGAGCAGTCACATGAAATCGTTCGAGAAGCTCGCCGCCATGTTCGCCTACGCCGCCAGCAACTCCCGCATGCGGGAAGCTCAAAGCGAGCAACTCGGCACCGCGGCATCGGCCGGAAGCACGGACTCGCCGATTGCTTCGCGCCTCATCGCCGATGAGGACACGCAGATGCAACCCGAAGCGATCCACTTTGAAAACTCATCGCACGATGTCGCCACGCCGACGCGCCGCGCCGCCTAGCAACAGGCCGCCGGTGCCCCGGGCCTCCCGCTGAGTCGGAAACCCGTGCGGGGCGCACACATCGCTCCTCACGGGCGTTCAAAGCGCGGTCAACAGTGGTGGACAAACTGCTGGCCGCAGCGGCTTCTTAACAGAACGATGGCATGATCTGAACACTCTGTTCAGTATCCACCCAATCGCCGTGTAAAGCCACGGCGATTTATCATTTGCTTTGCGCAACGTTCAAACAAGGGCGAGCGACTTCACAGCTCCGGCGGTTAGTCTTCACGCAGGTGGCAGGAGACGGAGAGTTTCCCTGACCTGATTTTGTGAAGGACAACACGCCATGCAACGTTCGACTCGCCGCAGCCGCGGCTTCACCCTCATCGAGCTCCTCGTCGTCATCGCGATCATCGCGCTGCTCGTCGGCATCCTCCTGCCCTCGCTGGCCGGAGCCCGCAACGCCGCCCGCGCCACGCAGACGGCCAACAACGCCCGTCAGGTCGCCCTGGGCGTGAGCACCTATACCGCCAGCTCCCAGGCCCTGTTCCCCCCGCACTACGTCTACGCCCGTGAGACCACCGGCATGGACTGGCGCGTCGCCGATCAGCAGGAGTCCAACCCGACCCCGGCAAACGGTTACATCCACTGGTCCTACGCCCTCTTCGGCCTCGGTGGCGTGCCCGAGGACGCCTTCACCAGCCCCTTCATCCCCACCAAGGGCGGCGCACCCCGCACCAACCCCGGTGGCAACGCCGAGGACTGGGAGCCCGGCCAGATCAGCGACACCGGCAGCACCTCGCCCGGCTCGCCGCCGGAGGACCGTCAGGTCAAGCGCATCGCCTTCATCGGCAACGGCGCCATCTTCCCGCGCAACAAGTTCTTCCGCACCGGCAACCAGCAGCGCCTCAACCAGCTCGTCCGCGATGCCTGGATCGAGTCGCCCTCCAAGACCATCCTGGCCACGGAGGTCCTCTACACCTCCGGCTGGCGCTCCCTCAAGACCGGCGAAGGCGTCATCAAGAGCCACCGCCCCGTCACCCCCTTCGTCGGCGTTTCCGCCGGTGGTGACCCCTACAGCGAGCCGGTCCGTGCCAACGCCGGCAACTTCTTCAGCTTCCGCTACCCCACCGAGAACGAAATCTACCGCCAGGACCAGATTCCCGACGGCGTCATCGAGGACGCTTCGGCCCCGATCAACATCGTCGGCCGTCAGCAGCCCAACAAGGACAAGTTCGGCGGCGGCGCTCAGTTCGCCTTCGTCGACGGCCACGTCGAGCAGATGACCCTCTGGGAGTCCATCAAGGCCAAGAAGTGGGGCGCCAAGTTCTACAGCATCACCGGTGACAGCAAGGTCGACATGCGGTAAACCGCTTGCAGCCCGCCCCCGCAACGGGTCGCAGCACACGCAGGGTGGCGAGGGACTGCATTCAGCACGTTTGCCTTTCCCGGGGCGAAAGCTCCGGGAAGGCCTTCACGGACGAGAGACTTCATTCATCCCTGACTGAGCCGCTGGCGCTGAGCGCCGCCGGCTCCGGACAAATGACACGCGGGAAACACCGGCACGGTTGGTCCGTGGCGGTGGCCCGTCAGTAGCCACACGCCCGCGGCGAACCCCGGGTCGGCCTTGATTGCAACGGAGATACCCATGAACCGCACCGCCCTGTCCATCATCGGTCTTGTTTCCTGCTGCGGCCTGGCCGCCAGCACCGCGCTGGCCCAGCCCAGCGTCATCAACATCTCCGGCGCCTCGCTGCTGGAGAACTATGTCCGTTCCCTGGCCTCCACCAATGACTTCATCGATGTCGACGGTGACGGCGTTGCCGGCATCCTCAACACCGGCGTCGATCAGCTCGCCCCCGCCGTCACCGGCAACAACTACCCCGGCAACCTCCGCTGGATCGTCCAGTACCGCGTGACCGGCTCGGTCAACGGTCTCACTGAGCTGTTCAACTTCGGCTCGCCCAACGCCGCGACCGGCAACGATGCCAACACCGCCGGCATCCTGGGCGCCCGCCCGCTGTCCGGTGTCGCAGGCAACGCCACCACCGCCTACGCCAACCGCACCGCGTACATCACCGCCGGGTCATTCTCCGGCGTCTACAACCAGGGCAACCCCGGTGGCGCCCCCTACCGCAACGACCTGACCTCGCTGGCCACCGCCCAGTGGGCCGCCGCCCCCACCTCCGCCTCCGGCTCCGTCCGCATCGATATCTCCCCGGTCGATGTCCCCTCCTTCTGGGCCGTCCAGAAGGTCGGCACGCCGAACCCCAATGACAAGCCGTCAGATGCCGGCTACGGCCGCAACCCCCGCCGCTCCGTCAGCCGCGCTGGTCTGACCACCGGCTTCGCCAACGAAAGCTCCGAGCTCCCCCCGCTGGGCGCCCGCAACCTCTACACCGGCGTGCCCGCCAGCGCCAACGCCAACACCATCTTCGATAACCCGCTCTCGTACGCGGTGATCGTCCCGGTCGTCAACCAGGGCACCGGCCTCACCCAGGTCACCACCTCCGATCTCAAGCACATGTTCGCCACCGGCCGCACCGTGACTGGCGAAAACCTCATGATCGTGACCCGTGACACCGGCTCGGGCACCCGTAACGCGTTCCAGAACTGCATCGGCCAGGACCCCTCCTGGGGCGTGGGCGACAACGTCGGTGCCCTCTCCACCCTCACCGTCAACAACAACCTCGGCGCGCAGTTCACCCCCACCAACAAGGGCGCAACCGGCGGCGTTGAAGCCGTGATGCGCAACGCCCGCCTCGGCGTCGGCTACCTCGGTGGTGAGCGTGGCGTGACCGGTTCCGGCTCCGCCTCCTGGCTCTTCCCCGCCGGTGGCAACCCGCTGGAGATCCCCAGCGTCCGCAACGATATCTACGGCGGCACCCAGTTCGTCCGTCCCACGACCCAGAACATCGTCTCCAGCGGCGCCAACGGCTGGGTCATCGGTGGTCCGGCCGTGCTCGTCACCGTTGGTGATCCCAAGGCCGAGCCCATCGCCCTGGGCGGTCAGGGTCTGACCACCCCGCGGATGGCCAACAACGCCGCCGCCGCCTACCTCAACAACATCACCCGCTCCATCACCGCCTTCGTCAGCGTCCCGAGCGACTCGGCCAACTTCGGCATGCCCGGTGAGTACGCCGCGACCCAGTTCACCCTGTCCTCGGCACTCAGCCTCGTTCAGTCCACCACCGATGCGACGACGCTGATCGCCAACCCCGCCTTCAGCGCTTCGGTGCAGGCCTACACCCTGACCAACAGCGTCTACAACAACGCCCGTTTCGCCAACCCCGACTTCTCCCACGCCGGCCGCGTGCCCACCCGCACCACCGGTGTGGTCTACTCCGACGGTGTCCTCAACGGCGCCAACTACATCCAGCAGAACGGCACCGCCCTGACCTACGGCTCGGCCCTCTCCCTGCGTAACAAGATCTGCGGTGACTTCGACGGCAACGCCGCCCGCAACATCGGTGACACCACCGAGCTCGTCAAGGCCTACCGCTCCCGCAACGGCGGCCCGGTCTGGGCCGCCCCCTCGGGCACCTTCGGCATCATCGGTGCCTCCGGCGGCGACGCCTGCATCGAGATCCTCGGCGACTTCGACGGCAACGGCTCGTTCGATATCACCGATGTCCGCTTCTTCGCCGACGGCCTGGCCATCGCCACCACCGGTCCGAGCGCCGGCAAGCTCGATCGCAAGGCCGGCTTCATCGAAGTTGACAACGCTTCCCAGAGCCTCGGCGGCCCGCTGAACTTCTTCAACACCGTCCTGGCCACCGGCACCGCCTACACCGCCGGCGCCGCCCGCGGCGACGTCGCCGGTACGTCCGGCGCCAACGCCCGTGGCTTCGCTCCCGTCGGCAGCGACGGCCTGGTCAACGCCTTCGACATCGACTTCGTCTTCGCCCAGTTCGCCCGCAACACCGCCGCCGTCAGCGGCCGCGTTGTCTGGTCCAACATCGATCAGGCCGCCACCTTCGACCTCTCGGCCGACATGACCGGCGACCTCGCCGTGGACATCGCAGACGTCAACGAACTGCTGACCATCCTCGGCACCTCCATGGGTGACGTCAACCTCGACGGCAGCGTCAACGCCGCCGACCTGGCCATCATCGACACCAACCTCAACACCGCCGGCGGCTGGGCCCGCGGCGACCTCAACGGTGATGGCCTGGTCAACCAGGCCGACCGCGACATCCTCAACTCCATCCTCAACCCCGCCCCCGTCTGCATCGCCGATGTCGCCGGCGGCGGCGACCTGGGCAACCTGCCCGACGGCACCATCGACGGCACCGACTTCATCGCCTTCATCAACAGCTTCGGCATCGGCGATGCCTCAGTCGATGCCACGGCCGATGTCGCCGGTGGCGGCGCCAACGGCGATGAGCCGGACGGCACCATCGACGGTTCCGACTTCATCGCCTTCATCAACGCCTTCGCCGCCGGCTGCTGATTCCCGCCACGTGGTCCCGCCCGTGACCCGGTGAGCAATCCCCGCAGTCCGGGCATCCACAACGGTTCAGCGTCCTGCAGACAACCAAGGCCACCTACTCCCCTCCCAGCCCCGGGCACTGCCGCCCGGGGCTTTTTCTTTTCCCGTTGTCGCCGTTATTCGGCCAGCACCGCCGCACCGGCCCGCCTCGCCACCGCCCGCCGCGGCTTCCAGCACCGGGCCGGTCAACTATCCTCTCCGGCCCCCACCGCCTCGAAGTCTCACCCACCGCCCGTGCCCCAACCTTCCCTCGGAGTTTCCTGAGTTGCTGCAGCCCGTGATCGATCGCCGGAACAAGGACGCCGTCATGGGCCTGGGCGAGCATCTCGAGGAGCTGCGTTCGCGCCTCATCCGCGCCCTGCTCGGCCTGCTCCCCCTGCTTGCCGTCGCCCTCTACTTCGCCGACAAACTCCTCGGCATCATGCTCGCCCCCCTGCTCCGCACGCTGCGCGAGCTCGGCCAGCCCGAGAACCTCCAGAACACCGGCGTCATGGAGGGCTTTGCCACTTACCTCAAGCTCTCTCTCATCGTCACCGTCGTCGTCGGCATCCCCTGGATCATCTACCAGCTCTGGAAGTTCATCGCTCCGGGCCTCTACAACCACGAACGCCGCTTCGTCTACATCCTGGCCCCGCTGAGCACCATCCTGACGATCCTCGGCCTTCTCACGCTCTACTACATCATGCTCCCGGTGGCTCTGAAGTACCTCGTCAACTTCGGCGCCACGCTCGTACCCCCGATCGTCGCCACCGCCCCGCTGCCCGAGGGCACCGTCCTGCCCAGACTCCTGCCCATGCTCGCGGCCGACCCGCCCAGCCCCGAACTCGGCCAGATGTGGATCAACACCGAACTCCACGCCATCCGCGTCGCCTTCGCCACCGCCGATGGCACCGGCATCGAGGTCCGCGGCACCGCCCTCGTCCAGCCCAACGTCATCGCCCAGCAGTACCGCGTCAAGGAATACGTCGATCTCTTCTACGGCCTGTCCATCGCCTTCGTCCTGGCCTTCCAGCTTCCCGTCATCGTGCTGCTCCTGGGCTGGGCCGGCATCGTCGATGGCAAGTGGCTCCGCAAATACTGGCGTCACGCTCTGGTCGTCTGCGCCATCGCCTCCGCCATCATCACCCCCACGCCCGACCCGCTGTCCATGCTCACCCTCGCGGTGCCCATGTACATGCTCTACGAGCTTGGCATCGTCCTGCTGTGGCTCCTGCCCGCCAGCCGCATCGTCGGCAAAAAGGCTGAAGTCAGCAACGACCCCACCGCCGGCGAAGGCTGAACCTCCGATGGCTCGGACCGCCGCAGGGGCTGAACCCGGCAGCTGAGCCCGCCGGCGCAGTTCATCCCGGCCCGCACCAGAGCACCTGAACCCCAAAACACAGCACGCCCGCGGCACGATTGCCGCAGGCGTGCTCCTTAAGTCCCAGTCGCAATCCGCCTTACGGCTTCCGCAGCGACAGATCCCCGCGCCGATCCACCAGCAGTTCCACCGCCTCAACCTCCGGCGGCAGCGCCAGCTCCACTGTGCCCTTCTCGCCGATCTCCAGCAGCGTGTCATCCACGTACCGCCAGATGCCGCCCGTCCGCGCAATCGCCCGGTACCGCCCCGCCGCCACCGGTCCCTCATTAACCCACCGCGCCGCCTTCGCCGCCAGCTCCGGCGTCGCCGCGTTCACCTTCGTCTTGCCCAGCACCACCGGCCGCGGCCGCCAATCAGCCGGAAAATGCGGGTTCCGCGCCTCGCCGCTGGAGCCGTAAAACTCCTTAAGCTCCTTGGGGAACACATCCAGCACGCCCCGGCTGAACCAGTGCACGCTCCCGCCGCCGCCGGTCGAGCGGATCAGCTCCATCGACTTGCGCAGATCTTCCCACGTCGAGTCCGGGCCCTCACCCACCACCCGAATGCCCGCCAGCATGTCACGCACCCGCCCGCCGCCCTGCGAGTTCATGTACTTGACCTGCTCGTTCCACGTCGTCTCAAACGCCTTGTAGTTAAAGCGGTAGTTCTGCGGAATGAACTCGTCCCACGCCGTTGCCGGCGCCGGCCCCCGCGCCGTCGTGCCCAGCACATCCGTCTTCCAGCTCGCCCAGCTCGGCCACTCCAGCAGGTAGTGCTCATAGCACCACGGGTACACCGCCGGCGACAGCGAGATCAGCAGCCCCGGCCGGCGCTTGCGCACCTCCGTCACAAAGATCTTGCCGTACTCCGTCACCTTGTCGGCACGCCACCGCATCCACGCCGGGTCCTTGTGGTCCGCCGGCGGCTCCTTGCCCCCGTGCTCCTGGGCATAGATCTTCTTCGTGTACGCGTCATACCCCATCGTCACATACGGCCACACAATCCGGTCATCGAGCTGAATGCCATCAAGGTCGTACTTGTCCACCGCCTCGCACACCAGGTCCAGCAGGAACTTCCGCGTCTCAGGGTGCAGCGGGTTCATCCACACAAACCCGTTGGGCGCCACCTCGTTGCCGTCCTTGTCCAGCGACAGCCACTCCTTCTTCATCCGCCGCAGGTGGTTGTCCGTGCTCTTGTGCGCCGCCATGAACCCGTACTCAAACCACGCGTTGTACACCAGCCCGTTGCGGTGCGCCTCAATCAGCGTCTCAGCCAGCAGATCACGCGCCGGCGTCTTGAGCTTCTCCGGCGTATCGCTCGGATCCTGCGGCATCAGGTTCGGCCGCCGGTCCACGCCGATCACCGCCTCCAGCGTCTTGCTCGGATACTGCGTGTACCCGTTCTTCCACACCTCCACGTACACCGTGTTCAGCCCGATGTCCCGCAGCCGCTTCATCGTCACCGCCGTGTTGGCCGCGCTGGCAATCGCGTCGTTGCCCGTCGTCGTCACCCAGGTCCCTCGCACCTCGTTGGTCGGGCTGATCGGAGCAGGCACAAACCCAGCCGGCTTGCCCGCGGCCCCGGCCGGCCCGCCCGGCGGCGTCTGCGCACAGGCCGCCTGCCCCGCGAGAACCGCCAGCACACCGATCACAGACGCGGCAAAGGCAACCTTTGATTTCATTGGAATATTCCTCAAAACGGGGTGGGGGTGCTCACAGAAAGAACTGGGAATCTGGGCAAGTCACGATCCGCTCTTCTTTGCGTCAGACATTGACCTGCCGCAAAGATTCTAGAAGTCTAACCTATTCCCCCCTCGCTGACCGGGGATGGCCCCCGCTCAGACCAAGAGGATGACCGCCGGCAGCCAACTCGACTTGACCGGACAATCGCTAGGAATCTGACCATGTCCAAAATCTTCCAGATCGCAATCATCGGTGCCGGTGGTATCTCCGGCGCCCACTCCGGTGCCGCCAAGGCCTCCGCCGGCCGCGTCGTCATCACCGCCGTTGTTGACCCCAACGTCGAGGCCGCCGCCAAGCTCGCCGCCGAGCACGGTGCCCAGGCCTTCGCCACCGTGGCCGAACTGCTCAAGGCCCACAAGGCAGGCACCGTCACCTTCCACGGTGCCGTCGTCGCCACCCCCCCGTCCATCCGCATCGACATCGTCTCCGCCCTGGTCAAGGCCAAGGTCCCCGTGCTGATGGAAAAGCCCATCGCCCACACCCTCGCCGGCGCCAAGAAGCTCGCCTCCCTGGCCGCCAAGAACAAGAAGCTGCCGATGTTCGTGGCCTACTGCCACCGCTTCGCCCCCGCCGTCGTCACCCTCAAAGAGCACGTGGCCAAGGGCCGCATCGGCCGCCTCGTCCGCATCGAGAACGCCTTCGCCTGCGACCTGCCCGGCCACAAGGACAAGTGGTTCAGCGACCCCAAGAAGGCCGGCGGCGGCGCGTTCCTGGACATGGGCAGCCACTCGCTTGACCTCCTGAGCTTCTTCATCGGCCCGTCCAAGGTCGCCGGCTCCATCTTCGACTACAAGTGGAAGGGCCGCACCGAGACCGCCGCCACCGTCCTGCTCAAGGGTGCCAAGAAGAACGGCCCCAACATCAACGCCGGCACCGCCGCCGTCATCCTCTCGGGCTGGGCCGAGACCAGCCGCTTCACCCTCACCCTCGAAGGCGACGGCGGCACCCTCTTCTACGACTACGAGAAGCCCGAAGAGATCATCTTCAAGGACCTCGTCGGCAAGGCCGAGACCATCGCCATCGAGTCCCACGGCGTCCGCTTCACCAAGCAGCTCGTCGCCTTCGCCGATGCCGTCCAGAACAAGGCCAAGACCTCCCTGGCCACCTTCGCCGACGGCCTGGCCGCCGCCACCCTGGGCGACAAGGCCGCCAAGATGGGCAAGTAAGCCGCCCACCCGAAAGCCAATCCAACCCCCCTCCAGCCGCCTCCCACCCTCCGGGAGGCGGCTGTCTTTTTGCCCCTCTTACCACCCAAGGCCGAGAATTCCGGCCCCCCCGCCCTCCAATCAGGCGAACAATCTCCCCCACCGCCCAGTGGCCGATGGCCGCGCAATAGTTCTAGAATATTTGCAGCACGCCCCTCTCCCGGCGTCGACCCCGCCGATTTCATCGCCCCGCAGGAGTCCTCATGGCCCGTCCCGCCACCGCTCGCACCTCACCGAAAACCGCCGCCAGCCGCAACGGCTTTCACGTCGGCACCGCCGGCGCTGCCAAGCTCGCCGGCACCACCAAGCCCGCCGGTAAGCCGCACGGCCCCGCCGGCGTCGGCCCCCACCCGCTGGCGGCACACATCGAGAAGATCCCCGTCACGATCTTCGAGACCAGTTCCGACGCCAGCCGCGCCGTCGCCCACGAAATCGCCGAGCTCATCCGCACCAAGGCCGCCCGCCGCCAGATGGCCGTCCTCGGCCTGGCCACCGGCTCCACGCCGCAGGGCGTCTACGAGGAACTCGTCCGCCTGCACAAGGAAGACGGCCTCTCCTTCGCCAACGTCATCACCTTCAACCTCGACGAGTACTGGCCCATGGAGCCCGGCGCGCTGCAGAGCTACCGCCGCTTCATGCGCGAGCACCTCTTCGACCTGGTCAACATCAAGCCTGAGAACATCCACGTCCCCGACGGCACCGTGCCCCAGAACGAGGTCGACGACTACTGCAAGCGCTACGAGAAGGCCATCGAAGCCGCCGGCGGCATCGACATCCAGATCCTGGGCATCGGCCGCACCGGCCACGTCGGCTTCAACGAGCCCGGCTCGGCGCGCGACAGCCGCACCCGCCTGATCACCCTCGACCACGTCACCCGCATGGATGCGTCGAGCGACTTCTTCGGCGAGTGGAACGTCCCCAGCCGCGCCATCACCATGGGCGTCGGCTCCATCCTCTCGGCCCGCAAGCTCCTGCTCATGGCCTTCGGTGAGCACAAGGCCAACATCGTCAAGCGCGCCGTCGAAGGCGCCGTCAGCCAGCAGGTCTCCGCCAGCTTCCTTCAGGAGCACCCCTCGGCCCGCTTCATGCTCGACCCCGCCGCCGCGGCAGAGCTCACCCGCGTCAAAACCCCCTGGCTGCTCGGCAGCGTCGAGGATTTCGGCCTCACCTGGGACACCCGCACCACCAAGAAGGCCGTCCTCTGGCTCGCCCGCTCACTGTCCAAGCCCATCCTCAAGCTCACCAACGAGGACTACAACGAGCACGGCCTCCAGCAGCTCGTCTCCACCCGCCAGGGCGGCGCATACGAGATCAACATCGACGTCTTCGAGTCCCTCCGCCGCACCATCACCGGCTGGCCCGGCGGCAGGCCCAAGAGCAAGGAAACCGCCCACTCACGCACGACCGATGTCCACGCCGCGGGCCAGTTCCCCAAGCGCGTCGTCGTCTTCTCCCCCCACCCCGATGACGATGTCATCTCCATGGGCGGCACCTTCATCCGCCTCTGCGACCAGGGCCACGAGGTCCACGTCGCCTATCAGACCAGCGGCAACATCGCCGTCTGGGACGAGGCCGCCATCCGCCACGCCGACTTCGTCAGCGAGTTCTGCCGCGAGTTCAAGCTCGCCGCCAAGGACGTCAAGAAGATCGAGCAGCACGTGGCCAACTTCGTGACCGACAAGGAGCCCGGCGAGGTCGACACCCCCGAGCTCCAGAAAATCAAGGGCCTCATCCGCCGCACCGAGGCCCGCGCTGCCGCCCGCTACTCCGGCGTCAAGCCCGATCGCATCCACTTCCTGGACATGCCCTTCTACGAGACCGGCCGCGTCAAGAAGAAGCCGCTCTCCCAGGCCGATGTCGACATCATCACCAAGCTCCTCGAAGAGATCCAGCCCCACCAGATCTACGCCGCCGGCGACCTGTCTGACCCGCACGGCACCCACCGCGTCTGCCTGGCGGCCATCTTCGCCGCCCTCCGCGGCCTGACCGACCGCAAGTGGATGAAGCAGTGCGACGTCTGGCTCTACCGCGGCGCCTGGGCCGAGTGGGATGTTGACGAAATCGAAATGGCCGTCCCCCTGGCACCCAACGAAGTCGCCCGCAAGCGCATCGCCATCTTCAAGCACGAAAGCCAGAAGGACAGCGCGCTCTTCCCCGGCCCCAGCGACCCCCGCGAGTTCTGGCAGCGCGCCGAGGACCGCAACCGCAACACCGCCGAGCTCTACGACAAGCTCGGCCTCCCCGAGTACCAGGCCGTCGAAGGCTTCGTCCGCTGGAAAGACCTCGACACCGCCCTCAAGAGCAAGGCCAAGTCCAAGGCCGCCAGCAAGAAGCGCTGAGCCGCCGCGACTCTGACCCCCAATCACGCACCCAAGCACAACAGCCACCCCCGCGGGTGGCTGTTGTTGTTCTTCGCTGAACGTAGATACCTCCGCAGCCACAGACGCTGCAGCACAAAGCGCAAGCTCCGGTCAAAGCAAGTGCTTCGTATCCAGGTCACCCCACTGTCGCTGCAGATACTCCGTCACCAGCCGCCGATGACAGTGATGCGGCTTCTTTTCACTGCACAGCAGGCATCCCTGATCAATCACGTCGCGAGGCACGCTCTTCTCGATGGCCCGCTTGACCATCAGATTGGTAAACTCCTGCTCGTAGACAGACCAGTCTCCCTTATGCTTCTTGAATGCGTCAAGCATCTCCTGTGTCGGCGCAAGCTCAGGAATGTGGAGATACTCGATACCACACACCTCACGCAGGAAGTACTTCAGATCATCACGCTTCGAGAATCCTGCCAGTTGCGACGTGTTGTTCAGCCGCACGTCCAGCACCCGCTTGGCACCAGATGCCCTGAGCAGGGAAAAGAAACGTTCGGCAGAGGTCTCAGCAAATCCGATTGTAAATGCCTGCAGGCTCATCGGATCACCTCTTTGTTTCCGGCCGATTCATCGCTCTCGGTAAACGCGATCTCTTCGGCCTGCGCGTCGTACGCCTGCTCGATCAACTGCTCCCGCGGGCAGAATAGTGCACCGGGCGGCGCGGCCAACTCCAACAGTCTGGACTCCGCCTCCGCGTGTGTCTCAGCTGTTCCATCTTCAAGGATGTGAATGATCTCCAGCCCGCTCGCGCGAAGGTGCCGGCAAATCAAAATGGTCCGATGACATGTCAGCGGGTCCTTCTCAGCACACATCAAGGCGATCCTGTGCGTAAGCGAGCCCTTCCGCAGCCGGGTAAGGCCCTCCTGAAACGCCGGGAGCTTCGCGATCAGGTCATACCTGGCCTGCCTGCCACGATAACTCTCACGCTCGACGCGGCGGGCTCCAAGTTCATTCCCCATGAACACGTACTGCACCCCGACCTTTCGAAGCGCCTCGGCGAGCAACTCACGATTGAACTGCCCGTGAAACCTGCTGTATGGCTGTGACCGCACATCAGCAACCGCGGTCACACCATGCCTGGCGAGCAGCGACTGAAAGACCGCCATCTCGTGGTCGGAATGCCCGATCGTGAAGAGCACAGGATGTTCGATTTTTGGCGTGTTCATGGCAAGGCCAGGACGGTCGCGACAACCTTGTAATGCCAACCGTTGAACGGGGGCGTCAGGCTTACACAAAGCACGGACCTATCTCCGAAGGACGCTGGAAACTCGACGAATGGATGCCCGACCTCAGGCGCCTTCACTGGCAACTGGTCAGTGAACTCCGGGTCCGTCATCCCGAAATCATACTGAACTCCTTGGTATCCGAACCGGGCACGCCGCACCCACTTCGTCTTGCTCCTGTCCCACGAAAGCTCTTGGCCGAGAACAATGCGGAGATTATCCGGTCGAATCAAGTACAAGGATTGGAGTTTCGGAAGTGAACGGGCGAACGAGGGTGTCACGCGATCTGATTTGCAGTTCGGTTCGAGCCAAAGGTCCTGCGGATGCTCCAAAAGTGCACCAACTCGAGCGACGTCGGCCGTGCGCTCGTATTGCCATAGCCCACCAGTGACAATCCAGTCTTCAGGATGACCCGCGTTCCCGGCATGCTTGGATACAGGCACATGCACGACGTCAAAGGGAAGGAGCTTGGCCTTCCCGGCCACTCGCATGTCGGCCATTAGCAACTCGCCCTCCCCGACCTCACTGACTGGGCGAAACCACTCCAAGGCCCTACCCGGTCCAGGTCCAGGTTCCAGCACTCTTCCAGCGACACACCGGCCCCCCTTCTTTATTGAGTTTGCCAGCACGAGCAACCGCCTGAGTTCCACAGTGCACCTCCTATACCTAAACCCGAACAGACACCCGCCGATACTAGCACCGCGATCTCTCCGCGGCCGCGACCACACCCCCCACTCACCTCTCCCTCCCCACTCCTTCAATCCACCCACCCCCCACCACCACCTCCCCGCTGTACAGCACAATCGCCTGGCCCGGCGTCACCGCGCTCTGCGGCTGGGCGAACCGCACCGCAAACCGGCCCGTGCGGCCGGATGGTGTGCTCCCCGCCGCCGCCGGCTCGGCCAGCACGCTCACCTCGGCCTCCACCGGGTCGCTGTTGTAGCGGTACTGGGCCGTGCACTTCATCCACTGCCCAGCCGGCGGCAGCGCGGGCTCGCTGGCGGCATCAATCAGCCAGTTGGCCTCACCCGCCGTGCACGCGCAGGTCTCCAGCATCTCCTTGGGCCCCACCGTGATCGTGTTGGCCTCCGGGTCCTTGCCCACCACGTAAATCGGGTACCCCAGCGCCACGCCCACCCCGCGCCGCTGGCCGATCGTGAACCGGTGCTGCCCGCCGTGCGTGCCCACCTGCTTGCCCGCCGGGTCCAGCACCGCGCCGCCCTCACCCGCCGCGGCAATCTCCGGCCGCCGCCGCTCAATAAACCCCGCGTAGTCGTTGTCCGGAACGAAGCAGATCTCCTGACTGTCCGGCTTGTTGAACACCGGCAGCTTGTGCTTCTCGGCAATCGCCCGCACCTCCGGCTTGCGCAAGCCGCCGATCGGCAGCAGCATGCACGCCAGCTTCTCCCGCGGCACACCAAACAGCACATACGACTGATCCTTATCCAGATCAATCCCCCGCAGCAGCGCGGCACCAGCACCACCACCACCGCCCGCGCCCTCCGCACCCGCATGCCGCACCCGGGCATAGTGCCCGCTGGCCACAAAGTCCGCATCAATCTGCTTGGCGTACTCGTGCAGCTTGCCGAACTTCAGCCAGTCGTTGCACCGCACGCACGGATTGGGCGTGCGCCCCGCCGCGTACTCGTCGGCGAAGTAATCCATGATCCGCCCGAAGTCCTTCTTGAAGTTCACAACGTAAAACGGGATCCCCAGCTGCGATGCCACCAGCCGCGCATCCGCCGCATCGTTGATCGAGCAGCACCCCTGATGCCCGATCTTGATCTTCCTGGGGTCACACGCCGCCGCCTCGCCCGCTCCACCCCCTCCAACCTCCTGCAGCTCATCGAGCGTCTCGCCCGGCGAGCCCAGCCGCATGAACACGCCCACCACGTCGTACCCCTGCTCCAGCAACAACGCCGCGGCGACCGACGAATCAACGCCGCCGGACATCGCAAGCAACACTTTGGGCCGGGCCTTGTTCACAGCCCCGCATGGTACGGGACCGGCCCACCCCCTCACCCCTCACCCCGCCTCACCCCCCCACCGGCCTAGTCCCCGCCGCCCGATCCGATTAGCGGACCTTTGTGCCCCGTTCCTGCCCCCGCCACGGCCACAAATCCGCCTCCGGGCGGCCGTACCCAACCCCGCGGCAAGGCCTCACTTTTGCCACCGGCGGGCAGTGTTGCTAGCATGGCGGCCCTGCAGATCCCCGTGGCCTCGCCGCGGGCCGGTTTGTCGGCACCGTCCAACCCCGTTTCCCCCTCCCCGTCCGCATACGACTTGCATACAGAGGTATCTGCTCATGAAGGCGACTGATCTTCGTCCCGGCTACGGCATCAAGATGGATGGCAAGCTCTTTGTCATCACCAACTTCGAGCACCGCACCCCCGGCAACCTCCGCGCGTTCATCCAGATCAAGTACCGCAACGTTCTGACCGGCCAGATCCTCGAGAAGCGTCTCGGTTCGTCCGACGATGTCGAGGTCATCGACCTCGACCGCCGCGAGATGGAGTATCTCTTCAAGGACGGCTCCGGCGGCACGTTCATGGACACCGAGAACTACGAGCAGTACACCATCAGCGAGGGTGTCCTGGGCGATGCGCTCATGTACCTGCGTGAGAACGCCAAGACCATCTGCCTCATGTACGACGGCCGCATCATCGCCGTCGAGCTCCCCGCCGCGGTGGACCTGAAGGTCACCGAGACCACCCCGCCCATGACCCAGAAGGTCACGGCCACCGGCGTGCAGAAGGAAGCCGTGATGGAGACGGGCCTGAAGACCCGCCTGCCCGACTTCATCCGCGAGGGCGAGATGATCAAGATCTCCACCGCCGACGGCTCTTACATGAGCCGCTCCAAGGAATAACTCCCGCTTCCCCCGGCACCGCGCCGGGCCAGCACGCTCCGCTTCCAAAGGACCCCGGCACACGCCGGGGTCCTTTTCGTTGCCGCCAACGAGTGAACAAAGCACGCGCCCCGGCCCGTGTACCATCGCTTTCCCCCTCCCCGCGGGAACACACCATGACGATGTACGAAACGGCCGAGGGCAAGCGCCTCTCGATGAACAAGCTTCAGGTCGGTCACTGGAACCGCTGGGGCCCGTTCGTCTCCGAACGCGCCTGGGGCACCGTTCGCGAGGACTACTCGCCCGACGGCTCCGCCTGGAATTACTTCCCCCACGACCACGCCCGCTCCCGCGCCAACCGCTGGGATGAGGACGGCATCGCCGCCCTCTGCGACCGCCACCAGTACCTCTGCTTCGGCCTGGCACTCTGGAACGGCCACGACCCCATCCTCAAAGAGCGCATGTTCGGCCTCACCGGGGCCGAGGGCAACCACGGCGAGGACGTCAAGGAGTACTACTTCTACCTCGACAGCACGCCCACGCACTCGTACATGAAGATGCTCTACAAGTATCCGCACGCGGCGTACCCGTACGAGCAGCTCGCTGCCGAGAACCGCCGCCGCGACCGCGCCAGCCCCGAGTTCGAGCTCGTCGACACCGGCATCTTCGATCAGCACCGCTACTTCGACATCGTCGCCGAATACGCCAAAGCCGCGGCAGAGGACATCCTCATCCGCATCAGCATCACCAACCGCGGCCCCGATGCCGCCCCCATCGACATCCTCCCCCAGGTCTGGTTCCGCAACACCTGGAGCTGGGGCCGCGACGCACGCAAGCCCCGCGCCAGCATCAAGCTCATGGGCCCCGGCGGCAACCCGCGCACCCAGGCCATCTCCACCATCCACCGCGCACTCGGTGAAATGGTCCTCTACTGCTGCGGCCCCGATGAACTGCTCTTTACCGAAAACGAAACCAACACCCATCGCCTCTACGGCACCGCCTCGGCCAGCGACTACGTCAAGGACGCCTTCCACGAGTACATCGTCGGCGGCAAGCACAGCGCCATCAACCCCGCCCACACCGGCACCAAAGCCGCCGCCCGCTACCACCGCACCGTCGCCCCGGGCGAGACCATCCACATCGATCTCCGCCTGGCCCGCAGCAAGGACGGCCTCGCCCTGACCGAGCCCTTCGCCGACTTCGAGGCCACCATCGCCAAGCGCAAGGCCGAGGCCGACGAGTTCTACAACGTCGTCCTCCCCGCCCGCATGACCGATGATGCGCGCCTGGTCGCACGCCAGGCCCTGGCCGGCATGCTCTGGAGCAAGCAGTACTACCACTACGTCGTCAGCGACTGGCTCGAGGGTGACCCCGCCCAGCCCCCGCCGCCCGAGCAGCGGCGCACTGGCCGCAACAGCGACTGGGGCCACGTCTTCACGCGCGACGTCATCAGCATGCCCGACAAGTGGGAGTTCCCCTGGTTCGCCTCCTGGGACCTGGGCTTCCACTGCGTCACCCTCGCCCGCGTGGACCCCCACTTCGCCAAAGAGCAGATCCTGCTCATGCTCCGCGAGTGGTACATGCACCCAAACGGCCAGATCCCCGCCTACGAGTGGGACTTCAACGCCGTCAACCCGCCCGTGCTCGGCCTGGCCGCCCGCATGGTCTTCGATGCCGAGCGCGAGCAGACCGGCATCGCCGACTACGAGTTCCTCGAGCGCGTCTTCCACAAACTCACCCTCAACTTCACCTGGTGGGTCAACCGCAAGGACTCCAAGGGCAAGAACATCTTCCAGGGCGGCTTCCTGGGCATGGACAACATCGGCCCGTTCGACCGCGACCAGCTCCCCGCCGGCTACATGCTCGGCCAGGCCGACGGCACCAGTTGGATGGCCGCCTTCGCCAAAAACATGCTCACCACCGCGCTCCTGCTGGCCGAGGCCAACCCGGCCTACGAGGATCTGGCCAGCAAGTTCTGGGAGCACTACGTCTACATCGCCAACGCCCTCAACAGCATCCGCGATCCGCGCAACTCACTCTGGGATGAGCACGACGGCTTCTTCTACGACCACCTCCTCAGCCACGAGCACGCACCCGTGCCCGTCCGCGCCCGCACCATGGTCGGCTTCGTCCCGCTCTTTGGTGCCTCCACCGTACCGGCCGACACCTTCGACCGCTACCCCGAGTTCCAGCGCCGCCGCAAGTGGTTCATCAACCACCGCCCCGATCTCATCGAGAGCGTCGGCCCCATGGTCAAGCCCGGCCCCACCGGCGCCGTCATCCTCAGCCCCGTCCGCCACGAGCAGCTCCAGCGCATGCTCGGCTACATGCTCGATGAGAACGAGTTCCTCTCGCCCCACGGCGTCCGCTCCGTCTCGCGCTACCACAAAGACCACCCCCTCAAGCTCGACATCAAGGGCATGCACTACTCACTGGGCTACGAGCCCGGTGAATCCATGACCGACCTCTTCGGCGGCAACTCCAACTGGCGCGGCCCCATCTGGTTCCCCGTCAACGCCCTGATCATCTCCTCGCTCAAGCAGTACCACCTCTACTACGGCGACTCGCTCAAGGTCGAGTGCCCCACCGGCTCGGGCAACCTCATGAACCTCGCCGAGGTCGCCGCCGAGATCGGCCGCCGCCTCGCCGGCATCTTCCTGCGCGATGCCTCCGGCCGCCGCCCCGTCTTCGGTGACTGCCAGCTCTTCCACACCGATCCCCACTGGCGCGACCTCATCCCCTTCCACGAGTACTTCCACGGCGACACCGGCCGCGGCTGCGGCGCCAGCCACCAGACCGGCTGGACCGGCATGGTCGCCGACATCCTCATCGACCTGGCCGACGACTCCCACCGCCCCCTCAAGCCCTCCCTGCCGGCTCACCCGTTCGGTGCCTCAATCTCCTCCTCAAGCGGCCTGCCAGTCCTCCCCACACCCTTCCCACCGCCTCCAAAATCCTGAAAACCTGCTGAACCGAAGCCGTCCCCGGCGCACTGAACAGGAAACCGCCCCTGTTCAGGAACCACCCCATGCGCCGAACCACCTTCACCTCCTCCCTCGCCCTCGCCTCCATCCTGGCCATCTGCGGCACCGCCGCCGTTCTGGCCGCCGGTGCCGGCTTCGAGCCAGCCCCCTCCAAGCACCCCAAGCCCATCCCCGGCCCCGGCGGCGGCAAGAAAGTCCCCGCCACGCCCCCGGCCAACCCCGCACCCGTGCCCGCCACCCCCATCGCCGACGTCGCCGCCGTCCAGTCCGCCGCGGCAGACTTCGCCTTCGATCTCCTCCGCCTCCGCTCCGCGGCAGCCGACAACGTGCTCATCTCCCCGTCCAGCCTCTCGGCCGCACTGGCCATGGCCTATGCCGGCTCCGCCGCCGCCACCGAGGCCGAGATGAAGCGCGTCATGCGCTTTCCCGCCACGCTCTCCCAAGAACAGGTGCTCGCCGGCTACGCCCAGCTCCGCACCGCCATGGCCACCATGGACAAGGAAACCGGCGACAATGCCCGCGCCATGCGCGTCTACTCCGCCAACCGCGTCTGGATCGACAACTCCGTCACCCTCCTCGACGCCTACCGCAGCACCCTGACCTCCGCCTTCGCCGCCGAGGCCGGCCGCGCCGACTTCAGCGACCGATCCAAAACCGCCGACAGCGTCAACAACTGGGTCAAGGAGCAGACCCGCGGCCTCATCCCCGTCCTCATCAGCCCGCAGGATGTCCAGCCCGCCGGCATGATCCTCACCAATGCCGTCTACTTCAAGGGCGAGTGGGTCTCGCCCTTCCGCGAGTGGGGCACTCAAAACCGCGACTTCACACTCGCCTCAGGCACTAAGGTCCAGGCCTCCAGCATGCTCCAGACGCTCGATCTGCAGTACACAGCCTTCGGCGGCTCGCAGATCGCCCAAATGCCCTACATCGGCGGCGGCTCCATGCTCATCATCCTCCCCGAAGCCGGCAAGCTCGACAGCACCATCACCTCGCTCAGCGCCGAATGGCTCCAGGCCGCCACCAGCCAGCTCAGCACGCAGGAAGTCCGCCTCCAGCTGCCCAAGATCTCCATGAGCACCCGCGTCTCAGTCGGCGAGATGCTCAAGTCCCTTGGCATGACCGCCTCCTTCTCCGACAACGCCGACTTCTCCGGCATGACCGGCGGCAAGACTCACAAGATCACCGATGTCATCCAGGCCGTCCGCATGGATGTCGACGAAAAGAAGACCGAAGCCGCCGCCGCAACCGCCGTGACCTACGGCGTCACCTCCGCCCCCATGCCCAAGCCCAAGCCCCAGCCCATCGCCATGATCGTCGACCGCCCCTACATCATGCTCGTCCAGGACCAGCTCGGCCAGATCCACTTCATCGCCCGCATCACCGACCCGCGCACCAAGTAACCGAATCGAGCCGGCACAGTCAATCCCGCGGCAGCACCGTGGCGGGTAAACTCGCCCATGCCCCCGCTCGACACCATCCGCGCTCAGTTCCCCTCGCTTGCCTCCCCCACCGTCTACCTCGACAACGCTGGCAGCTCACAGGTCCCCCGCTGCGTGGCCGATGCCGTCCACCACTACTTCCTGGCCTCCTACGCCCAGACCGGCGGCAGCTACACCGAGTCGCTCTCCGCCGCCGACACCGTGCACGATGCCCACGAGCTCATGGCCCGCTGCGCCAACCTCCCCAGCTGGCAGCACGCCATCCTCGGCGCTTCGGACTCTGCACTCGTCCGCATGCTCGCCGATGCCTTCGCCGACTCCGCCTCGCACAGCAGCCCCGCCGCCGCCACACGCAACCAGATCATCGTCAACCTCAACGGTCACGAGAGCAACATCGGCTGCTGGCTCCGCCTGGCCAAGCTCGGCTTTGCCATCACGCCATGGCACGATCTCCCCGTCGCCGGTGATGCCTTCGTCAGCTCGCTCAAGCCCCTGCTCAGCGCCCGCACCCGCCTGGTCGTCTTCCCGCACGTCTCCAACATCCTCGGCTCCGTGGTCAACGTCCGCGCCATCGCCGACCTGGCCCACAACGCCGGCGCCCGCATTCTGGTCGACGGTGTCGCCTTCGCACCCCACCGCACCATCGACCTGCCCGCCCTCGGTGCCGACTGGTACTCCTGGAGCACCTACAAAGTCCTCGGCCCCCACGCCGCCGTCCTCGCTGGCACGCCCGATGCCATGGCCGAGGTCACCGGCCCCAACCACTTCTTCATGCCCGCCGATGCATGGCCCAAAAAGTTCGAGCTCGGCGGCATCTCGCACGAGGCCTGCGCTGCCCTGCTCGGCATCCAGCCCTACCTCCGCCTGCTCGCCGGCGAAGCCACCCCGGCATCGAACGAACTCATCTCCCGCAGCACCATCGAGCGTGCCTTCGGCATCATGGCCGCACTCGAGCTCCCGCTCCAGCACCGCCTGATCACCGGCCTGCAGTCCATCCGCGGCATCACCATCCACGGCCCCACCGCCACCGATGCCTCACGCGTCCCCACCGTCGCCTTCACCCTCGCCGGGCGCACCTCAGAGCAGGTCGCCACCGCCGCCAACGCCCGCGGCCTGGCACTCCGCTTCGGCCACTTCTACTCGCACCGCCTGGTCAGCACGCTGCTCCCCGGGCACGATCCCGACGATGGCGTCATCCGAATCAGTCTCGTCCACTACAACACACCCGCCGAGGTCGATGCCGCACTGGCGTTCATCGCCGAGCAGGCCGCCCAGTAACGCCCCAGCGTTACCGCCACCAACCGCATCTGCACCCACCACTCACGGCCACTTTTTCTCGCTGGCCAGCTCCCACACCACCGCGCCCAGCCCCTCCACCACGCGGCTCATGCGGTCGTAGTCCAGCGTCTCCGGCCGGTCACCCGTCGTGTGATAGTTCGGGTTGCGGAACGTCGCCGTCCCTGTCACCATGATCGCCGGCCACCCCTCCTGCCAGAAGGCCCAGTGGTCGGACCATCCCACCCCCGCGATCCCCGCCGGCAGTGATGCGCCCTCACTGGGGAACTTCGCCCGCTCGCGAAACGCCCCGATGCTGGTCCGCACGAGCGACCGCGACTGCAGATTCCCGATGAACCCGATGAAGTCACCCGTCGAGGGATACAGCCGCTCGAGCACCTTCAGCGGATACTGCTGCGAGCCCGGCGCATCGCTGTAGTAGCCGATCGCCTCGATGCTCAGCATCGCGTGCACCTGCACGCCGCGGGCCTTGAGGTCCTTGGCGTACACCCACGATCCCATGTTCTCGGTCTGAAACGCTGGCGGCTCCTCGTTAACGAACAGCACGAACCGAATGCTCCGCTCGTGCGTCGGCCCCTTGATCTTCGCGTCAAACATCATCGACCGCGCCAGCTCCAACACCGCCGCACACCCCGATGCATTGTCATCCGCCCCCGGCGTGCCCTGGAACGTGTCGTAGTGTGCCCCCACCACCAAGCACGGCAACGACAGGTCGCTCCCATGCAGCACCACCTCCAGGTTCGGCACGCGTGAACCGCGTTCCACAAACGTTTCGTTCACCACCCCATACCCGCTCTCCAGCAGGTGATCCCGCAGGTACTTCGCCGCCGCCGCACCCGTCCGCGGGTTGTACGTGCTCCGCCCCCCCACCGTCCCCGCCAGCGCCATCACGTGCCCGCGCAGCCGCTCAGCCAGTTGCTGCTGCTGGCTCGTCGCCGTCGGCAGCCCACCGCGATAGCTCTCCCCCGGCATCGATGCCGTGTACCACGCCAGTCCCGCCACCGTCACCACCAGCAGCACCACCACCACACCAATCCGCTTGAGCGCACCCCGCGTGACAACAAACCGCATCAGCCCCTTTTGCTTGGCCTTCTTCCCCGCCGCAGCATCACCGCCCTCAGCACCCGCGCCAACCCCACCCGCACCACCACCATGCTTGCCTTGCTCATCCATGCACGGCGATACCCCGCCGCACGCCAAGCGGTTGCACGCCATCACCTCAAATCACCACACCAAAACACCCCACCCCTCCCACCTCACTTCTTCTCAACCGTCAGCGCCACGTTCGTCGTCGCCTGCGCACCCTGCTTCGGCGCCTGCTGGTGCATGCTCCGCGCCCGGTGCTTGCTCCAGTCCGTCACCGCCAGGTCTGGCGCATCCGGGCTCGCCGTGTGCAGCTTGAGGATGTCGTACGTGTTGTCCCGCTGCGCCGGGGTAAAGCCCGCCTCGCGCACCAGCCGACAGATCACCGGCTCATCCAGGCAGTACGTCGTCCCGGCCGAGGACACCACGTTCTCCTCCATCATCACGCTGCCCATGTCCGTCGCGCCGTAGTTCAGCGCCACCTGGCCGATGTGCGGCCCCATCGTCACCCACGATGCGCCGATCGAGTACACGTTGTCCAGGAACAGCCGCGACAGCGCCTGCGTCCGCAGGTAATCCGTCGAGCCGCTTTGCCGCACCCGCCGGCCAAAGAGCCCCGCCGTCGGGTACTTCGCCGCGTCCAGTTCCTTGTGGTCCACCTCGCCGGCACGGCCAAAGTCATACGCCCGCGCCACCGCATCACCGGGGAACTCCATCTCCAGTTCCGCAGCATCCGCACCCCAGTCCGGCACGCGACCCAGCGGCGTGTTCTCACGCTGGAACGGCCAGGCGATAAAGCTCACATAGTGCCCGCGCGGCCCCTCAGCCTCCCCGCGCTCAAATGCCGGGAACGGCAGGTTGCTCGCATCGCCAAACACCGCCCAGTCCTGCGCACGCCGCACCATCCACATGTGGTGAATCCGGTCCGCGTACCCCTCAATGTGCCCGAACATCATCGTCCCGCTGGTGAACATCCCCAGCTCGTGCGCCACCGCCATCGTCGTCAGCCACGCGGCCGCATCGCACTTGCCCAGCCCGATCTTCCGCCGCACCGGCCCGGCAAAGATCTCACCGCCGCCACCCGGCAGCGAGGCCAGCCCCGCCTTCTTCAGCCGCGACAGCACCCAGCGGATCTTCGCCGCCAGGTCAGCCCCCGGCGGATTAAAGAAGTGCACGAACTCAATCATCTCCGGCGGCGAGAACGCGTGAATGTGCACCTGCGGATACGCCCGCTTGATCGAGCTCAGCAGCTCCTCATACCAGCTCAGCGGCAGCGCGGGGTTCATGCCGCCCTGCATCAGAATCTGCGTCCCGCCGATGGCCACCAGCTCGCCGACCTTCCGCAAAATCTCCTCATGGCTCAGCGTGTACGCGTCATGCTCATCACCATCACGCCGGAAGGCACAGAACGTGCACCGCGCGTTGCACACGTTGGTGTAGTTGATGTTCCGGTCAATCACATACGTCCGGATCACATCCCCGTGAATGTGCCGCGCCCGCGCATCGGCAAACCGCCCCAGCGTCGCCAGCGGCAGGTTGTGATACACCTCCAGCGCCTGCTCCGGCGTCATCCGCGCCTCGCCCCGCACCACCGCCGTCAGCAGCCCTTCATCGCAGCCCGAAAGCCCCGGGTGCTCCCTGGGCGGGGCCAGCAGCACGGGCTGACGAGCGGTATGGACAGAGCCAGCAGTTGTTCCTGCACCGGACATGGGAGCCATCCTTTCGATACTTTCAATAGTAGTTGAAAGTTCGTCTGGATCAAGCCCGCCACAGCCCCAAACCCACCCGTCCTGCCGAGAAAAACCCCGTTTTCAGCCCACAAACCGGGGATTCTCGCGTCCCTGCCGCCCGCCTCACGCCGCCTGCGCCAGCTTGGGGATCTCCAGCTCCGCCGGCTGCAGCCGCTCGCGGACTGCATCAAACTCCGCCTCCAGCGCCACAAACGCCTCCACCACCGCCGGGTCAAACTGCGTGCCCGATCCCTGGGTGATGATCTCCACCACCTTCCGGTGCGGCATCGCATCCTTATACACCCGGCGACTCGTCAGCGCGTCGTACACATCCGCCAGCGCCACCAGCCGTGCCGCGGCAGGAATCTCCTCGCCGGCCAGCTGCATCGGGTAGCCCTTGCCGTCCCACCGCTCATGGTGGTGCCGGGCCACATCAATGCACATGTCCATCAGGTCATCCCCGCCCATGCCGCGGCGGACTTCCGCCAGCGTCTCAGCACCAATCTGCGCGTGCTTCTCCATGATCCGCCGCTCCTCAGCCGTGAACTTGCCCGGCTTGAGCAGGATCGAATCGCAGATGCCCACCTTGCCGATGTCGTGCAGGCTGCTGGCCAGCTTGAGATTGTCAATCCAGTGCCCGTCGATGCACGCCCACCTGCCCTGCAGCCGCCGTGCCAGCAGTTCGCTGTACGCAGCGATGCGGTCCAGGTGTGCGCCGGTGTCGGTGTCGCGGTAATCCGCCAGCTTGGCCAGACCGGTGATCAGCGCGTGCCGCGTCCGCAAAGACTGCTGCACGCGGGCCGAAACCTCGGCCTCCAGACCATGGTTGATCTCCTCGAGCTCGCTGTCGTGCCGGCGGATGAGCTTGCTCGTCGCCAGCGCCGTGGCGCCCAGCACGGCAAGGCCCAGCAGCGTCACCGCCGCCAGAATGCTCCGCATCTGCCCGCCGCCGGCGGTCAGCATCACCGTCTCCGGCTGCAGCACCACCAGCTTGGCCCCAAGGCCCGGCAGGTCCTTGACGGCGATCTGATGCAGCTGCCCGCCCTCGGCCGTCACCTGCCCAGTGGCCGCAGTGCCCGTCGGCACGCTGACAATCGGCATGGCCCCGGGCTGCGTCGGCGCTGTCACACGGATGCTGCTGAGGTCCAGCTCCAGCGGCTCGGCCTGCGAGCCCGAGCGGCAGATCAGGTTTCCCGATGAGTCAATCACCAGCGCCCGCGCGGTCTTGGACATCGCGAGGGCATCAATCATCGCCTGCACCGCCAACAGCCCCTCGCTGCTGGGCAGCAGGTCCGCCGGCTTGAGTTCACTGATCACCCGCCCCAGCGTCTCGGCGATCCGCACGTTCTGGGCCTGGATGTTCTCACCCACCGCCGAGACCACCTGATGGCGCGTGCCCACGCTCGTGGCGTACCACGCCGCCCCGAAGGTCATGGTCTGGAACGCCAGCGTCGTGAGGATCAGCTTGCGCCGGGCCGCACTGGCCAGTTCCGTCGCGTTCCAGCGCGCCCGCCGATCGCGCACGCTGTCCGCCTGTGGTTGTCTGTTCTTCTGCTGTATCACTCGGGCTCCTCGTCGGGCAACCTATCGACGTCCGGCCGCCTCGCCATGCCCGGCAGTTGTTGCGCGGCATCAAGATCGTGTTACTGCGGACTCTCCTCGCCGGTGCCGCCGGTACGAGTTGCCGCGAGCCCTGTAATCTCACGCATCCTGCAGCGCCCCATGGCAAAACCCCTTCCGGCCCGTGCTGTGAGGTTGTGCCGGGTGACCCGTCTGGGCCCCCCAGTGCCGCCGGGCCATCGCCCTGGCGCCCCGATCCGACCCCCGTGATCACCACCACTTGACGGATCCAACACCCTCACGATCCCCCGCCCGCACGCCGATGGAGCTATCCTGACACCGACCGACCGCCTTTCCTATCGGACCATCAAGGAGACGACGAAATGCTGCTGTACATCGACACGGCCAACATCGAAGAAATCAAAGAAGCCGCGGCACTCGGCGTGCTCGACGGTGTGACGACCAACCCGTCGCTGATCGCCAAGGAAAAGGTCCCCTACGCCAAGCGGCTCGAGGAGATCTGCCAGGTCGTCAAGGGCCCGGTCTCCGCTGAGGTCATCTCCATCGACTACGCCGGCATGATGAAGGAAGGCCGCGAGCACGCCAAGATCGCCCCCAACATCGTCGTCAAGCTCCCCATCACCGCCGACGGCCTCAAGGCCTGCAAGGCGTTCTCGGATGAGGGCATCAAGACCAACATGACCCTGTGCTTCCAGCCCATGCAGGCCCTGCTGGTGGCCAAGGCCGGCGCATACCTGGTCAGCCCGTTCATCGGCCGCCTCGACGACATCAGCGAGGACGGCATGGACCTGATCCAGCGCATCCGCACCATCTACGACAACTACGGCTTTACCACCAAGATCCTGGCCGCCAGCGTCCGCCACAACAAGCACATGGTCGACTGTGCCCTCGCCGGCGCTGATGTCACCACCGCCCCCCTGAGCGTCATCAAGAGCCTGCTGAACCACCCGCTGACGGACATCGGCCTCAAGAAGTTCCTCGACGACTACAAGAAGGCCTTCGGCGGCTGAGACGCCTGAACACCGTATTGCCCCCCTCTCCCAAGGCCGTGCCCAGTGCACGGCCTTGGTTCGTTTTTGGTGAGAGCGATGGGGTGAGAGGAGAGTCGCCAGACGCGAGGGGAAGGCGGAAGAAGAGGTCACGCAGAGCACCAGAGACGCGGAGAAGGCAGGAGAGGGAAACATGGATAGACATGATGGGCAGGATGAAGGCGGGGACGCGTCAATAGGAGCCCGAGCGGGAGCGAAGGGATGGTGAGTGGTAAGGCGTGAGTGGAATTGATCGCGGGCACGGAGGGTGTTGTGCTCTGAGAGCACAGCGACCTTCGTGCGGGTGTGGAGTTTGGGGTGAGGGCCTTGGTGTCACTGTCCCTTCGCTTCCGCTCGGGCTCTTACGGGGCGGACTCTCGTCATTCCAGCTTGTGGCCGAGTTGGGCGAGGCGCTGGCTGATTTTGTATTGGCGCATGACGGTGGGGTCGAGCTTTTCGCGGACGCAGCGGTCGAAGAGGTCCTGAGCCTGGGCGGCCCAGGCGGGGGTGTGGGACTCGTGACGCTTGCGACACTGGAGTGCGACCAGTTCGTTGCCGATGCCGAAGCGGAGATCCTCGAGTGTGGCCCATTCCTCTTTCAGGGTGGCGGCTTCGCGGGCGGTGGCCTCGGGGTCGGCGGGGAGAGCGGGCTCGGGTTCGGGTGTTGGCGCGCGCTCTGCTGCGGCTGGCGCAGTGGCGGGCGCGGGGGTGGTGTTGGTTGGTGCGGCGGTGGTCGCGGTGGCGACGGGCGCGGCTGCGTTGATGGCAGTTGTGGCGGGCTCGGTCGTTGCGGGCTCGCTTGCGGCAGCGTTGGCTGCGGC
>CAILKP010000020.1 GCA_903834785.1 uncultured bacterium | reverse complement strand
TTATAGCCAGGTGCTGTCAACGGTTTACCATGTAGGTGAGGCGATTGAATCGCTTTCGGCGTAAGCTGGCGTAAGTTGAGTCGACCGCTATCAGATTTCCTTCGCCGCTTTGGATCTAATAGGAGTGTGAGCGTACCCATGGACCAACCTCAAGATGAGGTTTCGCTTTCTGGCGAGGCTGAGAGCCAGCTAGCAGACGGGCAGGAAACTCCCGCGACCGAGGCAGCACCGGATCCGATTGTTGCCGAGCGCGATGCGTTGGCCCAGGAAAAAGCGGAACTGCAATCGCTGTTGCTGCGGCGACAGGCCGATTACGAAAATTCCCGCCGCCGAGCGGAAAAAGAGCGGATTGAACATGCCGAGTATGCGGCGATGGACGCCGTGAAGGCATTTTTGCCGATTTTGGATGACTTTGAGCGCGCTTTGGGCGTGGAAACCACGGACAAAGAGTATGCGCGCGGGATCGAATTGATTTACCAGCGGACGTTGGACACGTTGAAGAAACTGGGCCTGGAAGCGATGGAGACGCAGGGAACGACGTTTGATCCGAACGTGCATCATGCCATTGAGATGGTGAACACGGAGGAGGCAGAGGACCAGAGCGTTCTCGGAGAGTTCCAACGTGGTTACCGCTTTAAGGGCAAACTGTTGCGTCCCGCATTGGTGAGGGTCGCAGTCCGGTGACGAAACGCGACTACTACGAGATACTTGGCGTTGCCAAGGACGCGGGCGATGCGGCGCTGAAGGCGGCGTATCGGAAGCTGGCAATGCAGTATCACCCGGACCGGAATCCGGGGAACGCGGAAGCCGAAGAAAAGTTCAAAGAAGCCGCCGAGGCATACGGGGTTTTGACCGATGCGCAGAAGCGGGCGGCGTACGATCGGTTCGGGCATCAGGGCTTGCAGGGTGCCGGTGGCGCGCCGCAGGGTTTTGATCCGGAGACGTTTGGCGACTTCGGGGACATTCTGGGCGACCTGTTTGGCTTCGGCGATGTGTTTGGCGGCGGGCGGCGGGGCGGCGGTGGCCGGGGCCGGACGCGGCGTGGCGACGATGTCCGCTACGATCTGGAAATCACGATCGAGGATACGATTCGCGGAATGAGCGCGGAGATCCAGGTGCCGCGACTGGACCGGTGTCATTTTTGCAATGGCACGGGCGGCGAGGGCAAGGATGGGTTGACGCAGTGCGCGACGTGCCGCGGACGTGGCGAAGTATTGCTGCAGCAGGGTTTTCTGTCGATTCGCCAGACCTGCCGGACGTGTGGCGGGCGCGGGAACCTGGTTCGGAAGGCTTGCACGAAGTGCAACGCGGATGGGGTTCTGCGGACCGAGCGGAAGTTGCGCGTGACGATTCCTCCGGGCGTCGACAACGGCACGCGGTTGCGGCTGACCGGCGAGGGGCAGAACAGCCCCAATGGCGGCCCGGCGGGCGACCTGTTCGTTGTGCTGTTGGTGAAAGAGCATCCGGTGTTCGAGCGCCGGGAGAACGATCTGCATTGCACGGTTCCGGTGAATGTCGCGCAGGCGGCGTTGGGCACCGAGGTGGATGTGTTGACGTTCGATGGGTTAGAGCATGTGAAGGTCCCCGAGGGGACGCAGCATGGCGACCAGGTGCGGATCCGCGGTAAGGGGATTCCGTATTTGAACTCGTCCGGGCGTGGCGATTTAATTGTAAATATCGACGTCCGGGTGCCGTCGCGGTTGACGCGAGAGCAGAAGAAACTGTTCGAGCAACTGCGGGAGACGCTGCCGACGGAGAACGAGCCGCAGGAGCGGGGACTGCTGGACAAGGTCAAGGACTTTTTCGT
>CAILKP010000019.1 GCA_903834785.1 uncultured bacterium | reverse complement strand
TTTCCCCGGTGCCGGCAGCGTCGGCACCCGGCTTGACTATCTCGGCGCCGATGATCCTTCCATCAAGCCCGCCGGCGAAGTACGCATCGCCGCCGACAAGTGGCTCTTTGGCATCTCCGGTGCCACCGCCGGTGCCGATACGACCGCCCGGGCCCGCGACGCACGCCGCATCGGCACGCTCGCCGTCACCGCCGGCGACTCACTGACCACCACGCTGGACTACACCACAGCCCACGCATGGGTCGGCTACAACCTCCTGGAGACAGACTTCGGCAGCGGCGGCTCCGAACGCTTCCGCCTCTACGGCCTGGCGGGCGGACGGATCAACGACCTGTCACTGAACCTCTCGCGTCTGTCTGGCGGCAGTCTCCGCAGCGAGGTCACCGCCGGCGAGCCACTCATCGGCGCACTGGCCGAGCTCACACTCGCCGAGCACTTTCACGTCGACTTGCAGTTGTCCATCGGCGGGCTGAGCGACTCGCGCAGCTTCGATGTCGCAGTCGCCTTCCGCTACAACCTGCTGCCCTGGCTCTCGCTGGACATCGGTTACCGGCTGCTGAGCAGCTCACTGACGGACTCAACACCCGCGGGTGACATCAAGAACGATCTGAGCTATGCCGGGCTGCTGTTTGGGGCAAGTGTCAGATTCTGATTTAGGTGCCCCGGTGCGGGCGTTTTTTGTTGCCGGAACGTTTCCCCAAGGCGTGCACACCGCCATCCGGATGGTCCGTAAACCTGAGATTCTCAGCAGAAAATCTATGGTTGCCGGTTGACGATTGGCGTTGTCGGAGCCATACTCAGCCCCCGGCGAGGATGTGATTTGCCGAGCCGGACGACAGGTCAATGTTGCAGCGGAGCGAACGATGAAGACGATCACCAAGCGGGACCTTGTCGGCCAGATCGCGGATTGCACCAAGTGCCCGCGCGACACGGTGAAGCTGGTGATGCAGGCCGCTCTGGACGCTATCGTCGAGGAGCTGGGCAAGGGCAACCGGATTGAGTTCCGGGACTTCGGCGTCTTTGAGATCAAGCAGCGCCGGGCCCGCCGCGCTCAGAACCCCCGCACCAAGACCGTTCAGGAAGTTGGTCCCCGCCGCGCCGTTCGCTTCAAGGCCGGTCGCCTCATGAAGCAGTCCGTTGCTTCCGAGACCGCCGAGGTCCAGACCCTCACCAAGCGCAAGATCCAGCCCAGCGAGGGCGTGGAACTGAAGCTCACCAGCCGCCGCACAACCCGCCGCACCGCCGCCGCCAAGCCCGCAGACATCGGCACCCTCAAGCTGACCGCCGGCACCTGAGCAGCCCGCAACGCCCCGGACGACGGCCTGAGCCGGCTCGGTCGCACCTGAAAAGTCACTTCACCGCGGGTGCCCCAAAGGCACCCGTTTTCTTTGCGCCGTCACACAGAGCCCCACTGGCAGCAGCTTGTCTCAACCTCACAGCGCGCAGCAGCCCGACCCGCCGCTGGACGTGGCTTTCACCTGCCACACATTCAGTCGCAGGGAAATCCCGTCAGGGCTTAGCCGATGGCAAAGTCATTGATGAACGCGATGAAGTCATCGCCGTCAACAGTGCCATCGCCGCCGATCGTGCCTCCCGCACCGACCAGGTCGGCCTCGGCCCCGCCGATCGCAAAGGCGTTGATAAACGCGATGAAGTCGCTGCCATCGATCGTGCCGTCGCCGCCCTCATCGGCCGGTGCAATATCACTGAGCCGGCGGGCCGAGCCCGTGCCCGGCAGCGTGGAGGTGCCGTTGATCGTCGTCGTCCCGCCCGTCACCAGCAACGACAGCAGGATGCCCGCGTTCGGCCCCGTCGACAGCGGCGGCGGCGGCAGGTCAAACGGCAGCGGGGCCGGCGGTGGGTCCGTCGGGCTGGGCGGCACCGGCTGCGTGCCCGTCTGCGTGAAGCTCAGCGTCGCCGTGGCAGCGCCACCAGCGCCCGGCGTGATCGTCCCCGTCACCGTCACCGGGTTGCTCACCGTCGCCGCGTTGGCCGTGCCCGAAAGGGCGGCCGTCACACTCAGGTCCATCGGGACCTCGATCGTAAAGCTGTACCCGCCGCCCGCGGGAGTCGCCGGGCCGCTCGCCGGGGCCGTTTGCGTCGCGGTCATGACCGAAACATCCGCCGTTCCGATCGGCAGCGGCACCGGAGCCAGGAAGAAATACGTGTAGTTCGGCGTGCGCGTCCGGAACCCGGGATACGTGATCGTCGCATTCACCGGGAACGACGGCTGCTGCGTGCCGATCAGGTTCACGCTTAAGCCCAGTATTGTCACCGTCCCCGCAGCCGCATCCAGCACCAGCCGATAGTTGCCCGCCGGCACGCTGGCGATATTGCCGCTGGAGCTGCCCGTCACCGTCACCGGCTGAATCCGCTGGTTCGTCGGCGGTCCGGGCGGGTTGATTCCAAACGTCCCCGTGAGCGTGCGGCAGCCGCCCGCGTTCGTCACCGCGTCGTAGTTGCCGATCAGCGACCCCGCTGAGTTGACGGATACAGAGAAGTTGCCGGTAAACGTCGAAGCCGGCGTCGTCCCGAACTGATAGATCGTCGGACTCGCCGCCGCAAGAGACGGCGACGCCAAGACCACAGCCGCGCCGATCAGACGGAACGCACTTACATTGAAGGTAGCTGACATGGAACTCTCTCTCCGGGGGGCGATTGACGAACTGCTCGGTCAGGGTACCACACTTCTGCCACCAGTGGCATCACCATTCGGCTCAAAGCGGGCATGGCTCGCTTATCCGGACCGGCATCACGCCGGCACCGTTTATAAAAAGCGGGGCGGACCTTTCGGACCGCCCCGCCAGGGAACATGCTCACGGGTCAGGCAGGGTTCGTTGAGCCACCTGCCTGGGCCCGGTGGGCGTTATCAGCAGCCCGCGGCGAACGCGTTGATGAACGCGATGAAGTCGGTACCGTCGATGTTGCCATCGGGGCCGCCCTCAGGACGGTTCGGGTCACCGCCGCCGGCGACGTCGGCCAGCGGATCAACCGTGGCATCGCCGATGCCGAAGGAGTTGATGAAGAGGATGAAGTCACCACCGTCGGCCGGGGTGCCGTCACCGTTGATGTCAGACAGGCACGGGACAGGAACGACGCCGACCGCACCGGGGAACAGGTGCACGGTGTAGGTGCCGCCGGCAGCGGCGCTGGTGTTCGTCGCAACGAACGGAGTGCCGTAGAACTGGCCGCCGAAGAAGTTCAGGGCGAGGTAGTACACGCCGCTGGCCAGGCCGCCGTCGCGACCGTTGTTGGCCGTACCCAGCGGGTTCGTGTCGCGGCCCGTCGTGTCGGTCGAGCCGAACGACAGGGCGCTGTCCAGGCCGTCACCGTCATCGTCATCAAAGACGTTCAGGTAGGTGCCGTCGGAGCTGAACAGACCCAGATGGGTGTCCATCGAGGAACCGTTGGTGTCGATGTCAAGATACAGCACGCCACCGGCGTCAACGTTCTGAGCGAGCTCAAACCGCAGCCAGTTGACCTCGCGGCCCACGATCACGTTGTCGTGGGTAAGGCCCGCGCCGGTGAAGGCGAGGGTGCCCAGGTCCGTCACAGTCACCGAGTTGATGGTGAAGTTCACCGTGCCAGTCAGGGTGCCCGCACCGGTGGTGTTCACCGTGACGGGGTAGACGCCGCTGGTCGCAGCAGTCACGTCGTAGCGGGCCGTGTAGATGCCATCGCCAGCGGTTTCGTCACCGTTGCTGCCGTCATCAACCATGGCCACGGCGGTGCCGCCGCCCATGGAGCTGAAGTCAGCGGTAAAGACGAAGCCGGGAGTGGCCGGGGCCACGTTCGCCCGCACCGTCGCGTAGTAGACACCACCGACAGAACCCGGGCCGCCGACGTTGACCACCGCCGGAGCGGCGGCAACGACCAGGTCAGCCTCCGTGGAGGACTGAACCTCAACAGTGATGTCACTGTTCAGGCTGCCAGCGCGGCTGGAGGTGAACGGGGAGGTGAACACCGAGTTCCACTGATCAACGGCCAGGTAATACGTACCCGTGCCCAGCGAGCCGTCCTGACCGATGCCGTTGGTGGCACCGGTGCGGATGCGAGCCGGGGCGGTGCGGCCGAAGGACAGCTGCGAGAGCAGGCCCGGGGCGTCGTTGTCATCGGTGGCAATCACGTTGCCCGAGGCATCGAACAGGGCGATGATGGAGTCGCCGAAGCCCGAGGAGGCGCTGACCCACAGGTCCAGCCAGCCGTTGGGGTCGCTGGCATCAACCTGGTTGTTCAGGCTGAACCACGCGGTCGCGCCACCGTTGTTGGCGCTGCCGCTGGTCTGCATGGTGCCGGTGATCGTGCCCAGGGCCGTCACCGAAGTCACGGCGAAGGCAACATCCACCGAGGCCGAGCGGCCTTCGGCATCGTTGACAGTCACCGGAACGGTGTAGCTGCCCGCGGCCAGAGCGGCCACGTTGATCGTCGCCGAGTAGATTCCGTCGCCGGCAGCCTCGTCGCCGCCCGTGCCGTCATCCAGCAGCGTCGCCGTGCCCGCCAGGCCCAGCGAGGCGAGCGGAGCCGTCACGGTGATCCCCGAGGAAACCGGGAACTGGCCGGCCACAACAGTGGCCCGCAGCAGCGAGGTGTTCTGCACAACCGGCAGGCCGTCCACGCGGGAGGCCGGCAGGAAGTTGCCCGTGATCGTCGGGTTGATCGGCGCCGGGCCCTGGTTGCTGGCCTCGATGCTCACCGTAGCCGTGTTGGCCAGCGTGTTGACGTTCGAGAAGCCGAAGGGGGAACTGAAGGTGCTGAAGTACTGCACCACAGCGATGTAGTACTCGCCAGCCGGCAGCCCGCCGTCCTGGCCCTGGGGCGTGCGGGCGAAGTTGGGACCCGCCGGACGGGCCGGAATGGTCCGACCAAACGAGATCGCGCTGAACAGACCGGCGCCGTCATCGTCATCGCTGACCAGGAAGGTACCGTCGGCGGCGAAGACCGCCATATAGGTATCGGCAAAGCCGCTGTTCGCGGTGACCGCAATGTCAACATAAGCATCGGGATCAGTCGCGTCGATCGCGGTCGTGAACTTGAACCACGCTGCCTTGCCGGTCTCGCCGGAGCTGGTCTGCTCAGTGGCAGTGGCGTTGAACGCCAGGGTGCCGAAGTCGGCAACCGAAACGTCGTTGACCGTCACGGTGTTGGAGAACGTGCCGGTGCGGTTGAGGGCATCACGGACCGTGTAGGACACGGCGTAGTCGCCAGCGGCCAGCGAGCCCGCGGGTGTCACCAGAAGCGAATAGATGTTGTCACCGGCGACCGCGTCGCCGTTGCTGCCGTCATCGTACATCTGGGCGGAGGCGCCACCGGCGATGCCCAGCGACGTGATGTCCGCACGCACGCTTGTGATGGCCGAGTTGGGGTTCGCACCCGGGGTCGGACGGGCCGTCAGAACCACGCCGTACGGGGCAGTGGTGCCGGGGGCGCCGCGGCTGAGCGTCACGTTCGGAGCCGAACCTGAGGGCGGAACCGGGGCCGTGCCGCCGACAACCGTCACCGAGGCGTTGGCGATCGTGCCGGTGTCACCACCGACAAAGTCCTGGGCCGTCAGCGTCCAGGTACCGGCAAGGGGAAGGCCGGCGAAGGCCGTGGTCAGCGAAACCGGCACAGCAGCCGCCGACATCGCCCGGTAGGTCCCCGGTACCTGAGCGCCACCAGCGACAATGCTGCCAAAGTTGGCCGTCGCGGCATCATCGAAGATGTACGTGCCGAACAGATCGTTGCCACCACCAATGTTGTTCTGCAGGAAGACCGTGACCGGCGCGCCACCAGTGGGCGTGAAGGTCAGGAGGAGGTCAACATCACCACCCCAGGTGTGGCGGGGGCCCCACTCCACCGAGCAGGTCACCGAAACGATCGCGCCAGAGCCCGTGATCGCGTCGGTGCTGGCCGTCACGGCAGCTGCCGGCGAGTCCGGCACAAACAGCGGGGTTCCGTTAAAGTTGTACGTCGTCTGGCCGTGGGCCAGCGTCGCGACGGAGGCGATGCCCGCGAGGGCGACGAGTGCTGCGATTCTGTTCATGTCTCTGTTCCCAATCTGCGGCGGCTTTCGCTGGTCCGCCATGCACCGACGCGGTGCAAACCTGAAAATGCCTGGGTGCGAAGTACCCGGCACTGAACGACTGGTTGTACTCAGCGGGGGGGAAGGGGCAAGCACCCGCCAAGTCTCACATATCTACCCGAGTACGGTAAAGGTAACGCCAATCCCGAGCAATGCCCACAAAATCACCACTTTACTGCAACCTCTTTGTCTTTTTTCTGCATCCGGATCGCCTTCAACCGCCCCCGTAGGCCTCCTGGATGCACGCCCCAACCGCCATCCCGCCATCCCGCCAACCGTCCGCCCTGCCGCACAGAGACACCTGCTGTTGGACGTTTTGACCGAATGGAACGCCGCGCCAGCACGCCACTGACCAAAACAGAACAGGGCGACCCTTTCGGGTCGCCCTGCGTGACAAACTCCCAGATTCAAGTGGGTGCCGTCACCCACCGTGGATCGCATCCGCCAGTGGGCTTAGCAGCCCGCGGCGAAGGCGTTGATGAACGCGATGAAGTCGGTGCCGTCGATGTTGCCATCGGGGCCGCCCTCAGGACGGTTCGGGTCACCGCCGCCGGCGACATCGGCCAGCGGATCAACCGAGGCATCGCCGATGCCGAACGAGTTGATGAAGAGGATGAAGTCACCGCCGTCGGCCGGGGTGCCGTCAGCGTTGATGTCCGACAGGCAGGTAACCGGGGCAACGCCAGCCGAACCGGGGAACAGGTGCACGGTGTAGCTGCCGCCGACGCCAGCGCTGGTGTTGGTCGCGACAAACGGAGTGCCGTACGTGGCGGGGAAGAAGTTCAGCGCGAGGTAGTACACGCCGCTGGCCAGGCCGCCGTCGCGGCCGTTGTTGGCAGCGCCAGTCGGGTTCGTGTCGCGGCCGGTCGGGTCGGTCGAGCCAAACGACAGGGCGCTCTCCAGACCGTCACCGTCATCGTCATCGCTGATGGCCAGGAAGGTGCCATCGGCGCTGAACAGGCCCAGGTGGGTGTCCATCGTGCTGCCGTTGGTGTCGATGTCCAGGTACAGCGTGCCACCCGCATCAACGTTCTGGGCGATCTCAAACCGCAGCCAGTTCACCTCACGGGCGGTGATCACGTTGTCGTGAATCACGCCCGCACCCGTGAAGGCCAGAGTGCCCAGATCGGTCGTCACGATCGTGTTGACCCGCACGTTGACCGAAGCGGTCAGCGTGCCGGTGCCGGTCGTGTTCACAGTGACCGGGTACACACCCGCATCGATGGTCGCGACGTCGTAACGGCCGGTGAAGACACCGTCGCCGGCGATCTCGTCGCCGTTGGTACCGTCGTCAACCATGGCCACGGCCGAGCCGCCGCCCATCGAGCTGAAGTCAGCCGTCAGCACATAACCCGGGGTCGCCGGAGAGATGCGGCCGGTCACCAGGGCGTACACCGGACCCGGCACCGAGGCCGGACCGCCGCGGTTGATCACCGCGGTCGTCGTCGCCACGGCAAGAGCCGCCTGCTGCGAAGCCGTGATCTCAACGGTCGCGGTCGTCGCGCCCGTCGCCGCGTTGGTAAACGTGAACGGTGAGCCAAAGCCGCTGAAGAACTGCACAACCGCGACATAGTACTCGCCCGCCGACAGGGCGCCATCCTGGCCGGCCGGAGCCGTGCCGCCGCCCACTGCAGGACGGGCGGGCGAAACGCGACCGAAGGACAGCTGGCTGAACAGACCCGCGCCGTCATCGTCATCCGAACGGAGGAACGTGCCGTCAGCCGAGTAGATCGCCATGTAGGTGTCGGCGAAGCCGCTGTTGGCGGTCACCGTCATGTCAAGGTACGAGCCCGGATCAGACGCGTCCGAGGTGGAGGTGAACTTGAACCACGCGGGGTTGCCGGCCGTGGCCTCAGACGACAGCGCGGCGGTCGAGCCGTCGAACGCCAGCGTGCCGAAGTTGGCGATCGTCACGTCGCGGACATCAAGCGTGCCGCTGAACGAAGCCGTACGAAGGGCCTCATCACGAACCACAAACGGGATCGTGTACACGCCCGCTGCCACACCGGCGCCCGGCGTGATCGACAGCGAGTAGATGCCGTCACCGGCGGCCGCATCGCCGTTGCTGCCATCGTCAACCAGGTTGGCCGTGCTGGACAGGCCGACCGACGAAAGATCAGCCTGCACGAAGGAGATGGCCGAGACCGGGCTCAGGCCCGGAGTGATGTTCGCCGTCACCAGCGCGGAGTACGGGGCAGTGGTGCCCGGACCGCCACGGGACAGCGTGACCGCGGGCGCGGTGCCCGACGGAGGCACCGAAACGCCAGCCAGCACGACGCTGACCGAAGCCGATTCGATCGTACCGCTGTCAAAATCGAAGAAGTCAGCCGCGTCGATCGACCACGTACCCGCGGCCGGCAGACCCGCGAAGGCCCCGTTGAGCGACACCTGTGCCGCCGCGTTCATCGCGCGATAGGTGCCGGGGGGCAGCACGCCGGCAATAGCACCGGTACCGAAGTTGGCCGTCGCCGTATCACTGAAGGTGTACGTGCCGACCATGTTGTTGGCGCCGCCGTTTTCGCTGGCCAGGAAGGCCGAGACCGGAGCCGAGCCATCCGCGGGCGTGAACGTCAGGATGATGTCAAGGTCCGACGTGAAGGTGTGGCCCGGGTTCATCGTGATCGTGCACGTCACCGACTGGATCGTGCCCACAGCCGCGACCGGGTCGGTGCTGATCGTGATGCCCGCAGGACCGGTGCCGTCGGGAATGGCGATCGGCGTGCCGGTGAAGCTGTACGTCTGGCCATGGGCCAGCGTCGCGACGGAAGCGATGCCCGCGAGGGCGACGAGAGCGGCAATCTTGTTCATCTCTTTTCCAATCCTGTCACAGCCGCCACGGGGTTCGCTTTTCCGTGCCGCCTGCAACCACTCGGTACCACAACGCAAAAACGCTGGCTGCGAACTTGCCAACGCTCAACGACTGGGGGACGTGAAACGCAATCTCTCGATCTCTGCGAAAGCTCCGTATTCAACTCTCCCCAGTTTACACCCGTTACCCGCAGGTGCAACCCATCCCGTCACTTCGGCGAGTATTCTCTGTCCCGATAACAACGTTTCAAACAGCGCCGCCCCACCCGCGCCTCCGATAGCTCGCCCGCAACCCGCTCTCCCGGCGGCTCTCACCGCTCGTGGGCCACCAGATCCGCCAGCGTCTCCCGACGCCGCACCAACTGCACCCCATCGCCAGATACCAGCACCTCCGCCGGCATCGGGTGGCTGTTGTACCGGCTGGCCATGCTCATTCCATACGCGCCGGCCGCAAATACAGACAGCAGCTCCCCCGGCGTCACCGGCGGAAGCATCCGCTGCTTGGCCAGAAAGTCCCCACTTTCACAGACCGGCCCCACCACATCGCACGCCTCCAGCCCCGGCAGCTCCAGTGCCTCGCTCCGCCGCAGCGGCTCGTGCTGGGGCGACACGCTCACCGGCCAGATGAAGTGAAACGCGTCGTACAGCGACGGCCGGATCAGCGTGTGCATCCCCGCATCGCAGATCAGGAACTTGCGAGCCCCCGTCTGCTTGGTGTACAGCACCCGCGTCAGCAAAATGCCCGCATTCGCCGCGATCATCCGCCCCGGCTCCAGCACAATCCGCAGCCCCCCGCGCACGCGGTCGGCCAGCAGCGGCACGATCCGCTTGGCAAACTCCCGCGGCGCAGGCGCATCACCGGTCTGGTAGTCCGCCGCAAAGCCACCACCCAGATCAAGGGACTCAATCTTCACCCCCGCTACCGCGAGCCGGTCGATCATCGCGATCATCCGCTCCACCGCCGTCACATAGAGCTGCGGATCTGTGATCGATGAACCGATGTGCATGTGCAGGCCCGACAGCTTCACATGCTTGTCACCCGCAAACCGCTTGATCATCGCCTCCGCCAGATCAATCGGCAGCCCGAACTTGGATTCCTCATGCGCTGTGGTGATGTACTCATGCCCACCCGCCTTCACGCCCGGGTTCACCCGCACGGCCGCAACCGCCCGCACGCCCATCGCCCGCGCCTCGCTGGCAATCGCTGCCAGTTCCTGCTCCGATTCAATGTTAAAGCACCCGATCGGCCCTTCCGGCAGGCGCACCGATCCGTGCGCCGGCTCCACCCCGTCGCGCTGCCCCAGGGCAAAGCGGATCTCCGCCGCCGTCTTGCCCACACCCGCGTACACAATGTCCTCCGGCTTGCACCCCGCCAGCAGGGCGCGGTACAGCTCACCGCCGGAAACCACATCCATCCCGCAGCCCGACTGCACCAGCGTCCGCAGCACCGCCACGTTGCTGCAGCACTTGGCCGCAAAGCACAGCCGCGGCTTGAGCTCCGCGAACGCCTCCTTCATCTTCCCCGCATGGTCGCGCAGCGTCGCCGCCGAGTAGATGTACGTCGGCGTCCCGAACCGCTCGGCAATGAGCGACACCGGAACATCCTCGACATAAAGCTGGCCATCGCGAAACCCAAAGCTGTCCATGGCCGAGGATAGCGAATCAGCGGCATATGCACGCTGGCGTGGGCAGGATTTTTGACCACCCCCCACTCCTCGCAGCAAACCAGGCAACCCGCTCCCGGAACTGCTCCCCACAGCCCAAACCGATCAATGCCCCAGGTACGCCTTCTTCACCGCATCACTGCTGGCCAGATCCGCCGCGTTACCACTCATGGCCACCTGTCCGACCTCCAGCACCACCGCGCGGTGGGCCACCTTCAGCGCCATGTTGGCGTTCTGCTCCACCAGCAGAATCGTCACGCCCTGGCGGTTGATCTCCCGGATGATCGAGAAGATCGTGGCCACCAGTTGCGGCGCCAGCCCCAGTGAGGGCTCATCAAGCAGCAGCAGCTTCGGCCGTGCCAGCAGCGCACGGGCGATGGCCACCATCTGCTGCTCGCCGCCCGAGAGCGTGCCGGCCAGCTGCTTCTGCCGCTCCTTGACGCGCGGGAACAACTCAAACGCCCGCTCCAGATCCGCGGCAATCCCCGCCCGATCATGCCGCGTGTACGCGCCAAGTTCCAGATTCTCCGCGACCGTCAGGTTCGCGAAAATGCCGCGGCCCTCAGGCACGTGCACAAGCCCGCGACCAACCAGCTCATTGGGCGGAGTGCCGGTGATGTCCTGACCGTCAAACTTCACCGTTCCGTTCCGCGGTCGCACCATCCCGGAGATCGCCCGCAGCGTCGTCGTCTTGCCAGCCCCATTGCCGCCGATGAGCGTCAGGATCTCGCCCTTCTCAACGGCCAGCGAAACGCCCTTGAGCGCGTGCACCGCCCCGTAAAACGCATTGACCGAGCCAACCTCAAGCAGCGCCATGCGCGCCTCCTGCCGAACTCGCAGCCGCCGCGCCACCTGCTTCGACCGCGTCAGCCGCAGCCGGCTCCGCCGCACCCAAGTAGGCCTCAATCACCTTCGGGTTGGACTGCACCTGCTCGGGCGTGCCCACCGCGATCACCTCGCCGTGGTCCAGCACCGTGATCTGCTGGCAGATTTCCATGACCAGCCCCATGTCATGCTCGATCAGCAGCACCGCCAGGCCGAACCGCTCGCGAATCTGCCGGATCGTCTCAGCCAGCGACTTCTTCTCACTGGGGTTCATGCCCGCCGCCGGTTCATCCAGCAGCAGCACCTTCGGCTCCGTCGCCAAAGCGCGGCAGATCTCCAGCCGCCGCTGGTCGCCATACGGCAGGTTCCGTGCCTGCTCGCCGGCCAGCCGCTCGAGCCCGAACACACCGAGCATGTCCATCGCCCGCGCCGTGATCGCACCTTCCTGTGCCTGAAAGCCCGCGGTCCGCAGCATCGTCGCCAGCATGCTGTGCGAACCACGCAAGTGGCACGCCAGCTTGACGTTGTCCAGCACCGTCAGATCGCCAAAGAGCCGGATGTTCTGGAACGTGCGCGACAGCCCGGCCGCCGCGATCTGGTGCGGCGGCAGCCCCTCGACTCGCACCCCGTCAAGCGTGATCGTCCCCGTCTGGGCCCGGTACACACCCGTCAGCAGGTTGAACACCGTCGTCTTGCCCGCACCGTTGGGGCCGATCAGCCCGTACAGGCACCCCTTGGGCATGCTCAGCGAGAAGTTCTGCACCGCCTTCAAGCCGCCGAAGCTGATGCCGATCCCCGCAACATCCAGCAGGTTGCTCATCGCCCACCCCCGCCGCTGACGGAGCCGCCGCCCCCCCCGCCAGATCCGCCGCCGCGGCCGAGTTCCCAGACCTCCCGCACGCCGAAGAGCCCCTTGGGCCGCACCAGCATCATCACGATCAGCAGCAGGGCGTACAGAATCAGCCGGAACTCCGCCAGGTTGCGCAGCATCTCCGGCAGCACGGACAGAATAATCGCCGCCAGCACCGCACCGCTGATCGACCCGAGCCCGCCCAGCACGACCATGATGATGATCTCAAAGCTGGCCTGGAACCCGGCGATCGACGGCTGGCTGGGAACGCCCGAGTGCACCAGCAGCCCGCCGGCCACCCCGCCGAAGAACGCCGCGAACACAAACGCCCGGACCTTGTACGCCGTCAGGTTGATGCCCATCGCCCGGGCCGCAATCTCATCCTCGCGGATCGACAGGAACGCACGACCCGAGCTGGACTGCTTGATGCGGTACGCAATCAGGCACGTCCCGGCCGCCAGCAGGAAAACCCAGAACGCATCGGCGTACGTCGGGATTCCCGAAAAGCCCAGCGACCCGCCCACCGGGAACGAAAGCCACTGCTTGACCGTCGCATCCTTCACTTCCGCCGCAGTGAACATCTGCGGGCCGGACAGTTCCAGCAGCACGCGCACGATCTCACCAAAGCCAAGTGTCACAATCGCCAGATAGTCACCCCGCAGCCGCAGCGAAGGCAGACCCACCAGCAGGCCCAGCACCGCCGCAACACACCCGCCCAGCGCAATCCCCGCGAGCATCAGCAGGTGCCCCGTCGTCAGCGGCAGCGTCACGCCCGCCACCACCGGATACGCCAGCTTGTCCGCCGAGCCGTACAGCACCATCGACCCGTAGTACGTCGTAAACGCCGCGACGTACCCGCCCACCGCCATAAAGCCCGCGTGCCCCATGGAGAACTGGCCGGTAAAGCCGTTGACCACGTTGAGCGAAACCGCCGCGATGATGAAGATGCCCGCCTGCCGCGCCACCTTGGCCCCGTACTCGCCCAGCAGCGGCTGCAGCACAATCTGCGCCAGCACCGCCAGCACCAACACCACAAACCAGGGCAGAACCGCCGTCCGGAGCAGTTGCTCCGATGATGGCCGGTGTTTCGGGATCGATGCGCCCAGGGCGCCGGTGGCTGCCATGGCTCAGACCTTCTCCCGCACGGTGGTGCCCAGAATGCCGCTCGGCCGGACCAGCAGCACAAAGATCAGAATCGCAAACACAAAGACATCACTGAGCTTCGTGGAGATGTAGAACGCACCGAACATCTCAACCAGGGCGATCAGGAAGCCGCCCAGCACCGCCCCGCGGATGTTGCCGATACCCCCCACCACCGCCGCCACGAACGCCTTGAGCCCCAGCAGCACCCAGATCTGGTGCGCCGGCTGGTTCAGCCCCGGATACTTCATCGGGTACAGGAACCCCGCCGCCGCCGCCAGCGCCGCACCGAGCACGAACGTGAAGCTGATCACCAGGTTCACGTTGATGCCCATGAGTTGGGCCGTCTCAACGTTGTAGCTGATCGCCCGCATCGCCGTGCCCAGCTTGGTCCGGTACACCAGAATCTCAAGCCCCGCCATCAGCACCAGGGCCGAAACCACGATCAGCACATCCAGCAGCCGGATCGGAACTTCCGGGGCAATCGTCAGCGTGTACGCCGCACCCTGCACGTCCTTGGCATTACGTGCCGGCTGCGTGCGGATATCCGTCCCCTTCTCATACGTCCCCGCCGGCGATGCCACACCCAGCGTCTCCCGCTCACCCGTCGGCTTGCCCGACGCGTCCAATCGCTCCGTCTGCAGCGAGTAGGTGCGGCCCTCCTCCAGGGTCACCGGCTTGTCCAGCTTCACCATGCCGCGGCGTGAGCCGCCATCCATCACACCGGTGGCCGCAGTGGTTTCATTCAGTACCGCATCGGGCAGCAGCACCGGCATGCTCCGCGGCGAGGATCCAAACGGCAGCGTCGCCAGCGGCTTGCCCTGCACCTGCACCTGGGCCTGCTCACCATTGATCTTCGTCGTCTCGCTGGCCCGTTCCGCCGGCGTCAGGTCCGCCGCCGCCTTCGTCACCGTCGTCGGCGTTTCCCGCACCACCGCCGGCCCGGTCAGCTGCCCGACGTTCTGCAGCAACAGCGAAACACCGATGGCCGTGATCAGCACGTTCAGCCGCGGGCTCTTGCGCAGCGGCCGATAGGCAAACCGCTCGATGCAGTACGCCACCGTCGAGGCCACCGAAATCGCCGCCAGCAGCACGCACAACCCCACCCACCACGGGGCATGGGCCGGGTCAACGTTCATCCGCTGGGTAACAAACATCGATGCGGTAAAGCTCGTCCACGCCCCCAGCACGAACACATCGCTGTGGGCAAAGTTGATGAACTTCAGCACGCCGTACACCAGGGTGTACCCCAGCGCCAGCAGCGCGTACGTGCTGCCCACCGCCACCGCAGCAATCAGGATTTGCAGAAAGTCTGACAAGCAGCAGGCCTTTGGACCGATCCGGACAGCGTACAAGGAACAACCACCGACCAACCGACCCGGGCAAGAGCGCCGAAGGCCTGATGCCGAACCCGTGAGTCGGGTCCGTCTCTGGCCCCGCACGGGTCCTTCACATCGACAGGGCCGAGTTTAGCCAAACCCTTACCTCCGGTTGCGAACTTTCGGCCGCCACCGGACACCGGTCGCCCACCGGTCCCCTCTCCCGCCCCTCACCCGCCAAACATCCGGCTCCATCGCTCCGCCGCGGCGTGGTCCGTCATGTCATACTTCAGCGGCGTCACCGTGATCCGCCCCGCCAGCATGTGCTCCACATCGCTGCCCGCCTCGGTTGAGTGAAAATCCATCGGCGAGCCCGCCGACCAGTAGTACACCTCTCCCATCGGGCTCACATTCCGCGTAAACGCATCGATCGACCCGTGCGTGTTCATCGGGCACACCACCACCGGCGGCACCTGGCACTCACGCACCGCCCCGCCCGTCCGAGGCAGATTGATGCTCACACACTCGTGCGCCCCCAGGCCCGCCCCCCCGCCCGCGCCCGCCGCCAGCACCCGCCGGATCACCGCCGCCGCCCACCGCCCCGCCAGCCGATAGTCCGCTGGCTCGGCCCCGAGGTGCAGACTCACGGCAATCGCCGGCACACCCAGAAAGGCCGCCTCAACCGCCGCCGCCACCGTGCCGGAGTACAGCACATTAATGCCCACGTTGCACCCCATGTTCATCCCCGAAATCACCACATCCGGCCGCGATCCCGGCCCGAACCGCTCCGGCCACAACGCCGCCACACCCAGCTTCGTGCAGTCCGCCGGCCGCCCGTCCACCGCCAGCCCGATGCCCTGATCCTCCGCCCTCGCCACCGGCGAGACCGCCCGCGCCCCGCACTCGGCCAGCCGCACGCGCTTGGTCATCAGCGGCGTCCGGAACGTCACGCCATGCCCCGTCGCCGACTGCACCGTCATCGGTGCCACCACCATCACCTCATCGGCCACAGGTGGCACCCCACCCTCACTTGCCAGCAGCGCATCGTGGAGCGCAATGATCCCGGGGGCGTTGATTCCGTCGTCGTTGGTCAGCATAACACGCATGGGCCATGATTGGCCTCCCCGCGGCACACGCCACGACCTTCTGCACCCAGAACCTGCTGCCCCCCGCTACTGACCTGCAGTCACCAACCAAGGGGCCAAAACCCGGGCGACCACTAGAAAACCGGCTATTCAAAGCATATACTTATAATATGCATAACTATTCGGACAACACTGCCGCGGCCAGCGGCATCGCCTTCCGCGGCTGCTTCACCGCCATCATCACCCCCTTCACCGCCGACGGCTCTCGCATCGACACCGCCGCCCTCGCCCGCCAGATCGCCCATCAGGCCGCCGGTGGCGTCACCGGCATCGTCGTCAGCGGCACCACCGGTGAGTCGCCCACCCTCAGCGAGGCCGAATACGGCCAGCTCCTCGCCGAGGCCGTCCGCATCGCCCGCCCGCTCAAGCTCATCGTCATCGCCGGCACCGGCAGCAATAGCACCCACCACGCCGTCCACCTGCAGAAGCTCGCCAAGACCGCCGGCGCCGATGCCACGCTCTCGGTCAACCCCTACTACAACAAGCCCGGCCAGGAGGGCATGTACCGCCACTTCATGATGCAGGCCGATGCCAGCGACCTGCCGGTCATGCTCTACAACATCCCCGGCCGCAGCGCAGTCGCTCTGACCACCGACACCATCGAGCGCCTCGCCGCACACCCCAACATCCGCGCCATCAAGGAAGCCACCGGCTCCACCGACTCGGCCAGCGAGATCATCATGCGCTGCCCCAGCCTCTCGCTGCTCAGCGGTGACGACTCCATGACCCTGCCGTTCATGTCCGTTGGCGGCAAGGGCGTCGTCTCCGTCGTCAGCAACGTGCTGCCCGAGAAGATGAGCCAGCTGTGCGCCGCGATCCTGGCCGGCCGCATGGCCGATGCGCTCAAGCTCCACCAGCAGATCTACAGCTTCAGCCGCGCCATGTTCGTCGAGACCAACCCCATCCCGGTCAAGGCCGCCATGAAGCTCATCGGTCTGGACTCCGGCGCAATGCGCCTGCCCATGACCGAAGCCCGCGCCGACACCGTGACCAAAGTCACCGCAGCACTGGCTGAACTCGGCATCAAGCCCGCATCCGGCGGCTTCGTTGAGTCCAAGCCCGGCTCCGTCCGCCAGAGCGTCTGAGCCTGCCCTAGCTCCGCACCAGCATCAACTCCACACCGCTGCCGCATCATCCCACGGCAGCGGTGCAACCTGCGCCGGCTGCAACGCCAGCCAGTTGCTGCTCTCGCTGGCACTGCCAGCCCGGCCGCCACCGCTGATTCCCATGCTCCGCGCCGCCTCGCCCACCAGCTCCGCCATCCGCGGGGCAAAGGCCAGCTTCGTCGGCCAGCCAAAGTACACCGCGTTGTCACCGCCCGCTACCGCCGGCAGCAGCACCGGCTCATCCGGCCGCGACCCATCAGCTGTCTGGCATTCCGCCCGGTCCCATCGCACCACGGCCAGTGACACGTCCTTGCGCTGAGCCAGCCCCAGCCACGGCAGGCAGGCATCCAGCTCCGCGCGTGCTTCAACCTGCAGCGCCGCAGGCTCCATGCCCGCTCCGCGCTCGGCAATCGTCCCGCCCAGATACCACACGTTCCTGCCATCACCATCCCGGCCCGTCGTCACCGTCAGCCGCGGCAGGTTGCTCGCTCCAAGACAGTGACCGAAGATCATCGGCAACTCCGCGCCGCCCCGTGCCCGGGCCATCACCATCGCCAGCGGCCGCAGCTGCGACTTCACCCCCGTCGCCCCCACGGCCTTGGCGATCGCCGCATTGCCCGGCCCGGCAAGGCCCACCATTATCCGCGGCCGGATCACCAGTTCGCCTTCCCCTTCCTTGATCGTCACCATCGGCCGCGAACCACCCGTCACCGTCAGCCGCTCCAGCGGCACCCGCCGCAGCCGCGGCCCGCAGAGTTCTGCCAGCACGGCCAGCACACTGGCCACATCCAGCACCGGCTCACCAACTCTGTACACATCAATGCCCTTGACCCCGGCGAACGGCCCCGTCCGCTCGGCCGCCGGCACATCGGTCACCTCAGTCCGCAGCACACTCTTGGCTGCCCGGGCCGCAAAGCGCGAGACCGCCCCGGCCAGCAGCCCCGGCGTCGTCCACAGCAGCGTGTGATCACTCAGCACCCGCGCCGCACGCAGGTCCAGCTCACCGCGACCCGCAAGACAATCCGCCCAGATCGGCGGCATCCCCGCAATCGCCTGCGCTGCCCGCGTGGCCTGACCCGTCAGGGCGTACTTCATCCCGCCGTGAATGATCCCCTGCGCACCGATCGACTGCGTCGCCCCCAGCGTCGCCGTCTCCACGCACAGCACATCCAGTCCAGCCTTCGCCAGCACCGCGCACGTCCACAGCCCCGCGATGCCCCCGCCCAGGATCAGGATGTCAGGTTGAATCTCAGCCACACGTGTACCGCTTCACATCCGGCCCGCACCGCTCCCGGCAAACGACGAGGCTCAGCCTACACGTTCCTGCTTTGGCTCGCGCGTCATCAGCTGGCCGATGGCATCGATCGGGTCCACGCTCTCAAACAGCACCGCGTGCACTGAGGCCGTGATGGGCATGTCCACTCTGAACTTCCGCGCCAGATCCACCACCGACCGCGTCGTGGCCACACCCTCCACCACCGACCGCGAATGCGCCAGATAGTCATCGAGCTTCTTGCCCCGACCCAGCGCCTCACCGCACGTCCGGTTACGACCCTCTGGTGAGAAGCAGCTCGTCGCCAGGTCGCCCACACCCGCGATCCCGAAGAACGTATCCGGCGAGGCACCCATCGCCACACCCAGACGTGCAATCTCCGCCAGGCCGCGGCTCAGCAGCGCACTCTTGGCGTTGCTGCCCGCCTGCAGACCGTCGAGCACGCCCGCGGCGATGGCGATCACGTTCTTCATCGCGCCGGCCAGTTCCACGCCGATCAGATCCGGCGAGGTGTAAATCCGCATCCACCGCGTCGTGAACAGCTCCTGCACGTAGCGTGCAAACGCCGGGTGATCGCTCGCCGCCACCATCGTCGCCGGCAGGCACCGCGCCAGTTCGCCGGCAATCGTCGGCCCGCTGAGCACACCCAGCGGCCGTGCCGCACGGTCCGGGTCGTCCCCCAGCACCTCGGCGATGATCTGCGTCGGCCGCAGCAGTGTGCCGTTCTCGATGCCCTTGGCCACCGACAGCACCGCCGCCTTCGGCGGCACGAACGGCCGGATCGTCTCCCACACCCCGCGGCTGTACTGCACCGGAATCGCCGACACGATCACATCGGCATCCGCCAGCGCCTCCTTCGCCTTCATCGTCACCTTGACCTCGCCGGGCAGCACCATCCCCGGAAGCCGATCGCTCCGGCGTGCCTGCGCCAGGTGCCCCGTCTCATCAGGACTGTGGCCCCACAGCCGCACCACCGGCCGCGGACGCGTCCCCGAAACCCCGTTGCGAGAACCGATCTGGCCCATCCCCGCCGCACCAGCGGTCAAGGCAACTTCCGCATCCACCAGAATCGCGCTGCAGACCATCCCCATCTGCCCGACGCCCAGCACCGCCACCTTTGGCCGCGCAGCATCCGCCACGAACGACAGTGGCTCAGTTGGGTCCGGACGGGCTTCGGCCATAGGTGCGGAGCGTATGACCCGCACCCCCTCTTCGGCGCGGCTACAGGCACACATCCTGCCCGATGCCCGATCCGCTGGCCAACCCCCCTGGCCGGACCTCGGAACCCTCAAACCCCTTAGCAACCGGCCGCAAAGGCGTTGATGAACGCGATGAAATCGGTCCCGTCAATGCTTCCATCGGGCTGGTCAGCCTCGGCACCGCCGCCGGCCACATCCGCCGCCGGGTCCACCGAAGCATCGCCGATGCCAAACGAGTTCACAAACGCGATGAAGTCCGCACCGTCCACAGTGCCGTCCGGCTGGCCCTGGTCACCACCGGCAATATCCGCGATGCACACCGGACGTGCCGGTGCCGAGCGGTGCGCGACCCCGAAGGCCGTGGCAAACAACCCCCCGGTCACACCACGCAGCGTCGCCGCACCCGTCGTCGGGTCGATCTCCGCCAACTGGCCAGAGGCGGCATCCACCGTCAGCAACTGACCCGTCGTCTGGTTCACCGCCAGGTCACCGATGTTCCCGATCCCCAGCGAGCCGACCGGAATCCGCGAGCCGTCAGCAGCGCTCATTCGCATCAACTGAACACCAGACCCGGTGACGGCCACCGTCCACAGCGTGTCCCGCGTGCTGTCATACTCCAGAGCCCGCACGCTGCCGCCCAGCGCCGGTCCGATCGCCACGGCAGCCGGCGGCAACTCGCTGCTGATGCTCAGCCCGAACAACTGACCGGTGCTCGGCGCCACCGCGTAGAACTGGTTGCGGCCGGGATCAAACGCCAGCCCCGTCAGCGTCAGCGTGGTGCCGCCGATGCGGCCCAGCAGCGTGAACGACCCCGCCGGTGAGATCGTGTACAGGTCCCGCGAGGCGTTGATCGCGTAGAACACGCCCTGCCCGGGGTGCCAGGTCAGCCCGGACCATCCACCGCCCACCGCCGCAATCCTCGCAAACCGCGCCGGTGCCGCCTGCAGCGTGCCGAAGTTGTTGGCAGCATCACCGATGGCAAACAGGTCGCCGCCCACCGTCCCTCGGCCGGTGTCGCACACGCCCCGCGGGGCGGCCAGCGCGGCCCGGAAGTTGGCTTGCTGCGCTGCGGTGCCCTGGTTCCCCGCGCCCGCACAGCCCGCGTGCGTGTGAATGCCGATCGCCTGGCCCGTCGCCAGATTGATCACCGGCGAGCCCGAGTTGCCGCCCGTGGTATCCACGAAATAGCGGATCACGTTCCCCGACAGCGTCGAGTACGGCCCGCTGTGCGTCTTCTGCGCCTGGTTCCACGTCGGCGAGATCGGAGAACTGGTCGTGCCGCAGCCGGTAATGCGGATCGTCTGCCCCGCCGGCGCGGGCGCCGCCGCAGACAGCGTGAAGACCGAGCCGTACCGCTGCGCCGGTGTCAGCCCGTGGTTGCTGTTGACCCGCACGCCGAAGTACCCCCAGTCACGCCCGACGCTGTTGTTCTCGCTCTGGGCGCTGCTGGTGTCAACCGGATACTGGTCCGACGGATCGGCCGGCATCAGCGAGCCCGTCGCCGTCGACAGCGGCACGTTGAACGACACCACGCTCATCGTCGCCGGCGAGCAGTGACCCGCCGTCAGCAGCATGCCGTTGGTATCGCCAAACAGCCACGCCGTGCAGCCGTTGCTCGTCCGCGCCACCCGCTGGTCAGTCGACGGCACCCGATCATCCGCCCCGGCACACAGGTCCTGCGGCCCTTCCAGGTTGGCATCCGTCCACACGCCCTCCACCGTCACCCGCGATGCCCCCGCGCCAGGACGCGCCAGCACTTCAATCCGCACCGCCGGCCCCGCGAAGTACGCCGAGGTGTTCCGCCAGTGCGCCGCTGAGTCCGCCTTGAGGTACTGCACCGCCCCGCTGGCCAGCGCCGTCAGCCTCAGCACGACTCCGCTCTCCAGCGTCGTATCCCCAGCCAACTCCACGCGTCCGAACTTCAGCCGCGTAAACGCCGCCCCGGGCTGGTACACCTCGGTGCTGTAGACCACCGACGCCTCATCGGTCACCAGCCCCGCCGGTGCCGCCACCGGGCCGGAGTCCAGCGTCATCGGGATGAACCGCTCCGCCACGGGCGCAATGCTGGGCACCGGCGTCGCGCCGCCCTGCGCCCAGGCCGTCCCGGCCAGCGCAAGCACACCCGCCACGCCCAGCGTTGAGCAAGGACGCCACGATCCACGACCGGCCGAATAACTCATCAGTGCCTTCTGCATCTTCTGTCAGAGTACACCGCACCAGCGATCTTTCAAGAGATTTCGCCGCCTTCCGCCCCACTTCCGGGGCTCCCACCGCGCCGCCGGAGCACCAGCCCCTCACCACACAGCCCGGCCCGCCGATCCCCAGCAATCGGCCCCCATCGCTATGGCGTTCTGGGCAATCCACGGACCTTCCCCAGCATCCGTGCCACCCCGCCGCCTCCCCCTCCACCCCGCCCCCAAACCCGGCTCCTCAACCCCTTCCCACCTCCAAAACCTTGCTGAACGTCCGCTCGTTGATACACTCTCGCCCCAGTCTTAAAAAAGGCCGGGTCTGGAGTGTTGACGAATGAAGGTGATCTGCGAACGTGCGGCGTTGTTGGATGCGGTCAATCAGGTGGCGGCGGTCGTTCCCCAGCGAAGCCCCAGCCCCGCGCTGTCCTGCCTGAAACTGGCGGCCAGCCGCCAGGGCAACTACGGCCAGTTGGTTATCTCCGGCAGCGATGCCGAGACCTCCCTGCAACTGACCATCATGCAAGTCGACATCGGCGAGCCCGGCGTCGCCGTCGTGCCGGCACACAAGCTTGCCCAGATTCTCTCCGCCGTCGACCAGTCCGACCCCACCGTCACCCTCGAACTCGACGGCGAGACCTGCCGCATCAAGGGTGCCCGGTCCCGGTTCACCATCTATACCTTCCCCGCGGCGGACTTCCCCCCCCTGCCCGACTTCGCCGCCACCGTCTCCGGTGCCGCCCCGCAGCCCGCCCGGGCCGTGTTCGCCCACCAGGCCGGCGCCCTCAAGCGCGTCATCGAGCGCACCGAGTTCGCCTCCGCCCGCGAGACCTCCCGTTACGCCATCAACGGCGTCCTGTTTAAGCGTGACGGCAAGAAGCTGGAGATGGTCGCCACCGACGGCCGCCGTCTGGCCCTGTGCCGCAGTTCGGTCAAGGCCGGCGATAAGGAGGAAGGCCCCACTCAGTGCATCGTGCCCAAAAAAGCCCTGAGCCTTTTCGGCAAGCTGGTCAAGGACCCCCTGTCCACCGTCCAGGTCGCCATCACCGACAACCGCGCTTTCTTCGCCATGCTCGATGTCCCCGCTGAGGACTTCAAGCCCGGCAAGACCGCCCCCCAGCCCCGCGCTGTGCTCTCCAGCCTCCTTGTTGAGGGCTCCTTCCCTCCCTACGAGGACGTCATCCCCAAGGATGGCGACCGCAAGATCACCATCCTGACCGAGGAACTCGCCCGCGCCGTCCGCCAGGCATCCGTGCTGACCAACGAGGAGTCCCGCGGCGTCCGCATGGCCTTCGGCGCTCGCTCCAAGACCCTCAAGCTCTCCAGCCGCGCCCCGGAAATGGGCGAAAGCGAGATCGAGTGCTCCCTGGCCGACTTCATCGGCGATGACATCGAAATCAGCTTCAACCCCCAGTTCATCGCCGAGGCCCTTCGCACCCTCGATGAATCCGAGGTCCTCCTGGAACTCAAGCAGCCTAACCGCCCCGGCGTGTTCAAGGTCGGCACCGACTTCCTCTACGTCGTCATGCCCGTCAACCTCCCGGCCTGACCCGACTCCCCTCGCCTCGCCATACCCCAGACCCAAACTCCCCACGAACTGGGGAGTTTTTCGTTTTGGACTCACTTTTTTTGTAGGGATCTCGCCACGCTTCTCGCTTTCTCCTTCGTAAAGCTGGCGGATTGCCGGGGAATCCCCCTCAGCGGACCGTCCCCGGGACGGTACACTGTCGGTATCGCCGCCCGGGTAAACACAGTGCGGCACGGAGAATACACCGATGGCCAAGAAGCAGACTGCCAAAACATCCAAGAAGACAGCCAAGATCAAGTCCGCTCCGGCCCGGGCTGGCGCAGCCAAGGCCGCCCGCAAGCCCGCCAAGGCAACCAAGCCCGTGAAATCTGCCCCCAAGGCAGCCAGCGCGAAGATGCCAAAGGGCATCGTCCCCGTCTCCACCGGCAAGGGCCCCTCCGCCGCTGAAGTCGGCGGCGACTTCGTCGCCCTGTTCAACGCCCGCACCCCAGATCAGGAGATCTGGAACAAGCTCTTTGCCAAGGAGTTCACCTCTGTCGAGGGGCACGGCGCAAACGTCGCCTTCCACGGCCGCGACGCAGTCACCGCCAAGTGCGACGAGTGGCTGGCGGCCAACACGATCCACGGCTGCTCCTGCGAAGGTCCCTACGCCGGGTCCACCTGCTTTGCCGTCAAGTTCCGCATCGACAAGACGGACAACAGCACCGGCCGGCGCGAGGTCATGGAGGAAGTCGCCATCTACACGGTCCAGGACGGCAAGGTCGTCCGTGAAGAGTTCTGCTACGCCAGCTGAGTGACCGCCCGGTCGCCATGGCCACGCGGGCCCCCGCCTGAATCGGCATCACCCACGCGCAGCGCAACAGCGGTCGACCTGTCACCCGGCATCGATATCCCGATTCAGTCTTCCTTCCTGGCCGTGTCGCCAGGAATCGAAGGGCATCCTTGCCCGGTGCGCAGCCGTTCTGCGCAGATTCGAAACGCTTCCATGGCCAAGCCCCCGCAACGTCCCGGCTCCATCGACACGATCGGCTCCAACGGCTCCGTCTCCGTGACCAATCAGGCAATCCCCACCGCCGAATCACACCTCAGTGCGACGTTCAATCTGGCAACGCGCTACCACCGGCTGATCTCCGGCATGGAATACGGCAACGCCACCGAGGCGTGCTGGCACGACGCCATCGTCTTGGTCAGAAGCGACGGCCGCGAGTACGCCGGAGTCGGCACCTGCACCGCGTGGCTCGCCAGCGCACTTCGCCGGGCAGAGGTCATCCGGATCGTCTTCGAAGAGCCCGTCGTCGGAGCCAACAGTTTCCTCATGGTCGTCAAGAGTCGCCAGCACCTCCAGGCCACCGCGACCACTCCCGCTCAGAGCTTCGAGACTGTCAGCGTCTATAACCATGAAGTGGCCGACGACCGCATCGCCCGCATCACTTCCTATCTCACCTCTCTGGACCTGCTCACCGAAGCCGGTGATGAAGTCGGCGGCACCATCGTCGCCCGCCACCGCGTCCCGTGGCTCGAAGCCGTTCAGTGGCTGGGCGAACACCGCGTCTGACCCGGCGGACGTGCCCGACCCCTTCTCTCAACTCCAACCAGATCAGACTCCGCCCCACCGCACCGCTGCCGCCGGTATCCTTCCCGCAGCTGCCGCGCGTTCGTCCATGCGCCGCCGCGGCGAGACCCCGTCCCGGAGCAACCTGAGAAACCATGCCCACCTACGAGTACAAGTGCAAATCCTGCGGCAACAAATGGGACCTCTTCCAGTCCATGACCGCCAAGCACATCCGCAAGTGCCCCGCCTGCGGCAAGAACACCGCCGAACGCCAGTTCGGCACCGGCGCCGCCATCATCTTCAAGGGCTCCGGCTTCTACGAGACCGATTACCGCTCCGAAGACTACAAGAAGGCCGCCGAGGCCGACAGCAAGGCCGCCAAGGGCGAGACCGCCGCCGACACCAAGGCCGATTCCAAAGCCGACACCAAGACCGACACCAAGTCGGACTCGAAGTCTGACGGCAAGCCCGAAACCAAGGCCGAGACAAAGTCCGAGTCCAAGGGCAAACAGGCTGAGTCCAAGGCCCCCGCCAAGGCCGATGCCAAGCCCGCCGCTAAAGCCAGCGATTCCAATCCCGCGGCCAAGCGCACCCGCTCCGGCCGGGGTTGATCGCAGCCGCACCCCCTCAGCCGTTGACACATCGCCTCCCGTAAAAGCACGCCCATGACCACCACCCCCGCACTCTCAGCCGATCCGCTCGAGATCCTGCTCAAGCACAACCACTGGAGCACCGCCCAGCTCATCGGCAACTGCGCCGCACTCTCCAGCGAGCAGTTCCACAAGCGCTTTGAGATGGGGCTGGGCTCACTCCACGACAACCTCACCCACACCGTCGGGGCCATGCTCCGCTGGGCCGACCGCATCGCCGAGCGCGAGCTCAAACCCTCGATCGAGGCCACCTGGCCGGCCGATGCCCTGCACACCCCGCCCGTGCTGAGCCCCGAGGGCAAACCCCGGTACACGCCGCAGCAGCTCGGCACCCTGCTCCGCCTGGCCACCAAGGCCCTGCAGGACGTCGCCGCCCAGGCCCGCGCCAGCGGCAGCAGCACCACCGGCGGCCTGGCCACGGAGTTCACCACCACCATGGTCGATGGCACCACCTATCGGTTCACCAAAGCCGGCGCACTGGTCCACGTCACCACCCACGGCATGCACCACCGCGCCCAGTGCCTCAACATGCTCCGCCACATCGGTGATCCCGCCGTCGCCGGCAAGCTCCCGCCCTCGGCAGTCATGCAGTGGCAGGCCCGCGGCGAGCCGGCCGAATAAGCCCGCTCACTTCCCTGCCCCCGGCTGCTCCGCAGCGATGTACTTGCGCACCGGGTCACCCTCGGCCAGCCAGCCGGCCATCATCGGCCTGGTCGTCCCCGCGATCACCGCCGCCATCGCGAGCCGGCGCTTCATCCCCTCGCCGCGGCAGGCAACCGCCAGTTGCACAACCTCCATCGCCCTGCCCTCATCACCCGCCCGCAGGGCCGCGGTCATCACGCGGCACGCCTCCACTTCAAACAGCCACACCCGCAGCGCGGCAAGGTCCTTGGCCCCGTTGACCTTCGGCTCACCCGCTCGGATCTTCTCCGCCTGCGAAGCCAGCCACCGCAGCCCCTTCTCCGGCGGCTCGGCCAGCGTCACCGCATCCAGCCGCGCGATCATCAGTTCATACGCGCGGTTCCACGTCCGCGGCAGCATGGTCTGCTCATCAATATCGCCGTACCGCTCATCAAGCTCCAGCACTGTCGCCGAGCGTTCACCGATCGCCGCACACACCGACGCCCACCGAAACACGCCCAGAAAGTCCGCCCACGGCAGCATCGGGCTCGTCGCGTTGCGCAGCAGCCGCAGCTGCGAACGCACCATACCGCTCTCCCCGGCCACCTTGGTCATGTTCGCAACCCCCGCACTCCAAAGCCCCGGCTCCACATCCGGGTCGTGAATCGCCGCGGCTTCCACGGCCCACGTCCACAACCCCGCCGCTTCCATCAGCCGCGTTCTGGAATCACCGGCCCGCAGGATGCGCTCCAGAACATCATACCTCACGATCGTCGTTGCCACGGAGTCCACATCAAGCGGTGCCAGCGGCTCGATCGACTTCGCGTACTCCCCCTCGCGCCGATGCAGCGGCGGCCCGGGATCGGGCGCCGGCACCGGCGGATTGTCACGCTCGTGCTGCGCTGCCCACACCGGATCCCGCGCCGCGGTCCGCTCCCTGGCCAGTTCAAGGATGCCGAGCACTGTCAGCGGCGTGTACATCAGCTTGACCCGCGCGCCGCCGGACAGCTTGCCCTGCCCCACTGGCGTCGGCCAGACAATCTCGTTGCGGCAGAACACGACCATGCACAAACCGAGCGTGCTCAGTTCGCGCGCGCGAAGCTCCCTTAGGATCGCGCTCGCGTCACCGGCCGAGGCCTTCACCAGAATCGCGTGCTGCAGCACCCACGCCGACGTCGTGCGATGATCAAACGGCAGCGTTCGAGTGCCCGTGAACTCGTAGTTCGGCTGACACGCCGCCCGCAGGTCCACCACCAGCAGTTTGTTCGTCGCCTTGGCGTATAAGTCCGCCTGCTTGACCGTGCCGGTGTAAAACACATTGGCCCGCGGCAGCCTGTACGTCGTGTCCTTGGGCTGGTCCTCCGCCCCGGGTGCCAGGTCCTTGGCCGTCGGTGCCGGGGGCAAGCCCGCCGGCACGGCATTCGGCCTGGGCACCGGCTGGCCCTCCGGCGGCGGCAGGATCGGCTTGGCGGTGGCACCCACTGCCGCCGCAAGCAACATCGCGGCTGCCCCCAAACCAGCAAGTTTCCGCAAGGTGCCCGCTGTGAGTCGATCCCGCATAACAACTCCTTCCACGCCGCTGCTCCACCACTGAATCCTACTTCGTCTGGCGGCATCCCATCCGCAGCCCCGGCAAACGAGGTTCCGTCAAGCTAGGCAAACCGCGGGAACCACCGGGCGGGCACCGTGAGCCCGGACCAGTCACGCCCCCCCGCCCTAACATCTCTTTCCGCTCGGGGCGCGGCACTGTGTGTGCCGCTGAGATGCACCCGTTGAACCTGATCCGGCTCATACCGGCGTAGGGAAGCGATCCGATGACCGACCTGCCAACCCGCCGCCGTTTCCGCCCACCCGGCATGGCCCGCGCCTGCCGCGCTGGCCGCACTGTGGCGTTGACCGCCGCGGTCTGCATTAGCCTGGGCAGTCTGGTCATCGGCCCCACGGGCAACTGGTCCGCGCTCTCCCCCGCCCCCGCCGCTGCTGCCGCGGCAGAGCCCGAGGTCATTCGCCCGATCGGCCAGCCCTGGCAACTCACGCTCCCGGCTGGCTGGCGTCCCGTCCCCGACGCCATGCTCCGCCAGGTCAACGCCGCCGCCGAGCAGTATGGTGGCGTGAGCGTTCAGTATGTCGCCGGAATGGGACGAGTCCCGCCGAACGGTTCCTACGCGCTCGTGCAGTTGGAGGGCGCCCCGCCCCCCGGCTACACGCTCGAGCAGATCCTCGCCAGTTCAAACAACATGGAGGCCGAGGCCGCCAAACTCGGCAACCCGGAGCTCCGCAAGCTCCTCCGCAGTTCCGACATGCCCCCCGCCACGCTGGATGCACCCCGCGCCCGCCTGCTGCGGACCTTCGACGTGCCGGCGCCCGGCGGCCAGAAGCTCAAGGCAATCACCGCAAGCTACATCGGCAAGTCAGTAGTCGTCAACATCCACTGCTACGCACCGCCCGACCTCTTTGACACCATGAAGCCGGACTTCGATGCCATCTTCGACGGCTTTACCTTCGACTCCGGCGCCGGCTTCGTCCCGCCCTCAGCAGGCGGCAACTCCGCCATCACACGCCTGCTGACCGCCGGGCTCATCGGCGGCATCATCGGCGGCGTGATTCACTTCGGCCGCAAGTTCACCCGCAAGTAGTCACTCCAGCCGCACCCCGGCCGCACACCAGTAATCGTCCAAACCAATCCAACCCGACTTCGTTCCCCGCCTCACTTAATCCACGGATCCGCAAACCCATGACCACCTACAGCAACGGCGCCCACGCCCTCCTCAACGGCAACGGCTCGCACGACACCCGCCCCACTGTCAAGCACCGCATCCCCCTCGTCGGCGCCGCCAACCCGGGGCACGATGCCAGCGTCACCACCCCCGGCTCCTTCGCCCTCAAGGCCGACATCGGCGGCCCGCGCATGTTCGCCAGCCCCGATGCCCCCGGCATGCCCGGCATCAGCGACAAGACCGCCTGGGACTTCCTGCCCCAGGGCTGGTCCTGCATCACGCTCGCCACCACCCCTCCTGCCCCTCCCTCCGGCCCCGGCTTCGACCGCGTAACCAACCCCTTCGACTCGGCCATGAACACCGCCTTTAACGGCGGCAAGCTCGCCGAGCCCGGTGCGTTCAAGCCCTACCTGCCCGGTTGTGTCACCGCCGACTGGTCCGGCCAGGTCCACTCCGACCATCCCTTCGTGCCCAAGGTCATCACCGCCGCCGGTGCCGCGGCCGCCCCCGGCTGCACCAACTGCCTGGGCGACAGCCACGAGTTTGTCGAGTTCACCACCGCCCGCGGCGAGCGCCTGCGCGTCATCTACCCCAAGGGCTTCCGCCCGCTGACCCAGCTTGAGCACGCCCGCCTGGGCATCATCACCCCGCAGATGCAGCGCATCGCCCAGCGCGAGAGCCACCTCTCGCCCGCCCAGGTCCGCGATGAAATCGCCGCGGGTCGTCTGGTCATCCCCGCCAACATCAACCACCTCGCCCACCAGCTCGACGCGATGGCCATCGGCCGCGCCACCAAGACCAAGGTCAACGCCAACATGGGCGCCTCGCCCATCTCCAGCGGCACCCACGAGGAAGTCGAGAAGCTCAAGTGGGCCGAGAAATGGGGCGCCGACACCGTCATGGACCTCTCCACCGGCGGCAACCTCGATGAGTGCCGCGCCGCGATCATCCAGAACGCCTGCGTGCCCATCGGCACCGTGCCGATCTACTCCATGATCATCGGCAAGAAGATCGAGGACCTGGACTGGCCGACCATCGAGGCCTCCCTCAAGCACCAGTCCGCCCAGGGTGTTGACTACTTCACCATCCACGCCGGCGTCCGCCGCGGACACCTCAAGTACGTCAAGAACCGCCTCATCGGCATCGTCAGCCGCGGCGGCTCGCTGCTGGCCAAGTGGATGCTCGTCCACGGTCAGGAGAACATCATGTACACCCGCTGGGAGGAGATCTGCGACATCCTCCGCACCAGCGATGTGACCTTCTCCATCGGTGACGGCCTCCGCCCCGGCGGCATGGCCGATGCCACCGACGATGCCCAGCTCAGCGAGCTGGAAACCCTCGGCGAGCTGACCGAACGCGCCTGGCGCCGCGGCGTGCAGGTCATGATCGAAGGCCCCGGCCACGTCCCCTTCGACCAGATCGAGTACAACGCCAAGATCCAGCGCAAGCTCTGCCACGGCGCACCGTTCTACGTCCTGGGCCCGCTGGTGACGGACATGTTCCCCGGCTACGACCACATCACCAGCTGCATCGGCGCCACCTCCATGGCCTACCACGGTGCCGCCATGCTCTGCTACGTCACGCCCAAGGAGCACCTGGGCCTGCCCAAGAAGGACGACGTCAAGCAGGGCTGCATCGCTTACAAGATCGCCGCCCACGCCGCCGATGTGGCCCTGGGCATCCCGGGCTCTCGCGACCGCGACGATGAGCTGACCAAGGCCCGCGCCGCGCTGAACTGGGAGAAGCACTTCGAGCTCTCCTTCGACCCCGACACCGCCCGCGCCTACCACGATGAGGACCTCGATGTCGACACCGACTTCTGCGCCATGTGCGGCCACGACTGGTGCAGCGTCCGCATCAGCAAGGAGATCCAGGAGTTCGCCAGCGGCAAGGCCGACGGCTTCGAACGCATGGGCGGGGCCGACGGCTCCAAGCCCGGCGCACCGAAGAAGTCCGCCGCCCTGAGCCCCGAGCAGCAGGAAATCCTCGCCAAACGCGGCGTCCTGAGCCCCGACGAGATCCACAAGCTCGCCAGCAAGACCAAGAAAGCCGTCGGTGCCGAGCACGCCGGCGACAAGGCCAGCTGCCACAGCGACTACGTCGACCCCGAAACCGCCAAGAAGCTCCAACTGGAGAAGGGCGCGGTTGTGGTCCAGCTCGACCTCCGCCCGGCGCTGGGGATTGCCAAGGAAGACCGGCTGGTGTGAGCCCGGCCCGGGCACCGGCTTTCGAACAGCGAGTTGAGCAAGTACAACAGGACCCGCAAGTACCGCAAAGCGGTACCGGTCAATAGCGTCCGGTCGCCGCGCAGCGGCACCCGACGAAAGGCCATCACAGAAACCTGCACCACGAAGTGGTGCAGGTTTTCTTTTTGGCGAGAGGAGGGGCTGGGGACACTCCCGCCTGCACCACGTCGTGGTGCCGAAGAATCTCGTGTTCACGTCGGGTGCCACTTCGTGGCGACCCGACGCTACGAAGCTGCGACGGCTTCGCCGTGCCACGACACCCGTCCACTTCGACCGACGCGGCCGCCGCGGCAACTGGCGCTCTCGTTCCGCGGCTCGCCCCCCCACCGCCGCTTGACCACCAGCGGCCACCCGCCAACCCTCCTCCCAACATTCTCAGGAGGATTTGGATGGAACCCGAACTCAAGCAGCAAATCGCCGACGCCTTTCGCTCCCGCCTTGCTGAGGGCTTCGATACACCCGACGAAGTGCTCGATCGCGTCTGCGAGTTCTTCGATGAGGCCGATGCCGACACCGTCCGGGCCATCGCCACCGCCGAACTCCCCGTCGCACTGCGCCAGCGGCAGGCCGAGCAGCAGTCATGGCCAGCCACCACCGACTGCGACCGCCTCGATGCGGCCTTTGATGAGCTCAACAGCATGGGCATCATGGCCCGGCACCACTGGACCTGCTGCGGCACCTGCGGCAGTGCCGCCATGCCCGACGAGTTCGAACGCCTCGATGGCCACTGGCGCGGCACGCCCATCATCGGCTACACCTTCTACCACATACAGAACACCGAGTCGGCCGTCGAGGGTGACGGAATCTGCCTTGGCTACGGCTCGACCATTGCCGACGATGCCGAGGCGATGTACGAAGCCCGCTCCGTCGAGATCGGCCACACCGTCGTGCGCGTCCTGACCGCACACGGCCTCAAGACCGACTGGAACGGAAGCCTCGACCGAAAGATCTGCATCAACCTGGACTGGAAACGCCGCGCCCGCCCCGCCCGCTTCTTCGAGGGCGATGATTCGGAGGAGTAAGCCGCTCCCGCACCTGCTTCGGAATCTCCACAACCGCAACACACCCCCATGCCACAGCCGCCGAACCCCAACCCGAACGCCGCCGAGACTCCGCCACCACCCGAGACACCTCACGGCACGCGGCACGACCCCAAACGCGTCCACCCGGTGCTCGACCTCGCGTACTGGGAGGCCCAGTTTCCGCTCGGCAAGGACGGCGTTCGCACAGGAAACTCATGGGTTCAAAGTCCGGAAGACGTCGCGCTCCTCGAACAATCACGACGCGAAGCCGCGAGGCACGGCGAGCTTGGCCCGTCTGTTCCGGTTGACTTCTTCACCTGGTCGCTGGGTATCGACACGGACAGGCCGTGGCTTACTCGGCTTGGCGGCACTCCCTGGCGCGAGGCAGACAAACCCTGGCCCACGGACAGCGATGGCATCCCCATGCACTTCCTCGGCCAGATCTGCTTTGCCGACTCAAAGGACATCCTGCCGTTCGAACTTCCAGGTGACGTCGCCCTCATCTTTGGTCGTTGGCAGCCTGGCTGGACATCTCTCCCCGACGATGACGGCTTCCTGGAGTGGTCATCGCTGAAGCTTGCAGAACCGCTGCAGTTTCACAACGGCTGGACCACGGAACTTCCGTTCTGCTACCAGGGTGTCATTCATCGATCGGTGCAGTACATCGATCAGGAGCAGGCAGACGCCGCCTTCACGGCCGCTGGCTCCACGCACGGGGCCTACAACTTCGCGAGCGTGCAGGCCACCAGCATCGGCAGCTTCGCCCATCTCCCCCAGTGCGGACCCTGCGGGAGTGACTCCAACTTCACCCTCATCGCAACGCTGAGTTCGTTGTATTTCAGAGGCCGCTGGCCTCTGTGTGATGTACCCAGCTCGCTCGTTAAGGTCTCGCGCGACGGCACCGCGCACGACACAGGGTCCATCCCCGGCTTAACCCTCGGCATCGGCGATGCGGGCTGCATCTGGATCTCCCGCGATAAGTACGGTGAGATCGAGCTTGCATCTGCGTGCGGGTGAGCCGCCGCCCTGACCCTCCCCGCCCCCTCACCCCTCCCCGCACACACACGGCAAGTCCTTCACATGCGGGTCCTGCTCCAGCGGCAGCACGCCCCCACTACCCCCAGCACCCCCGCTCCCGCCCTTGCCCCGCGCCTGCTCCTCCTTGGCCGGTGGCAGCATGCTTAGCACCGCAGCGGCCGCCACCGCGGCAGAGTCCGCACGCCCCATCCCACGCACGCACATCCGCATCGCCTGCAGTTTCGCCGCATCGGTCACCAGCTCCGCCGCAAGCTGACCCGCCCGCGCCGGGTCACGCTCCAGCACGCTGCCGCCCTGGGCCGCCAGCAGTGCGGCATTGCGTTCTTCCTGACCGGGGATCGGCCGCACCAGCACCATCGGCACGCCCGCCGCCGCGGCTTCCGCCGTCGTCAGCCCGCCCGGCTTGCCCACCAGCAGGTCCGCCGCCGCCAGGTACTCCGGCATGCGGTTGGTAAACCCCAGCACCTCGCACGAAGGGCCATCTTCCGTCCGCTGCGGGTCGGCGGCACGCACCAACCGCTGCAGCCGTCCGCGCAGCTCCGCGTTGCGGGCCGTCACCGCCACCGCGTGCACGCGCCGGCCGCTGGCCATCAGCGCCTGCACCGCCGGCTCAATACCGCCCAGCCCCAGCCCGCCGCCACTGAACAGGACCACCGGCCGGTCCCCCGGCAGGCCCAGCTCTCGCCGCGCGGTCTGGCGGTCCGGTGCCGCGGCAAAGCGTGAGTCAATCGGGATCCCCGTCGGCACCACCCGCAGCGGCAGGATGCCCGCCGCAATCGCCACCGCCTGCGCTGCCGGTGAGGCCACCAGCAGCCGGTCCGCCCCCTTGTTCAGCCACACCGCGTGCGGGTGCTGGTCCGTCACCGCCACCACCAGCGGGGCCGTCAGCGTGCCGGCCATGCGGCACTTGGCCAGCACCCGGGCACACAGAAAGTGCGTGCACACCACCACATCCGCCCCGCGCACCGCCGGGTGGCTCACCAGGTTCCGCATCGCCCGCCGCTCCAGCGCGGGGGCCAGCCCGCCGCCGGTGCTGGCCTTGCCATCCGTCGCGTCGTACATCCAGCCGGCAATCCGCGGCGCGTGGTGAATCAGCCTCAGGTACCCGTCGCGGTACACCGTGTTGAACCACCCCGGCGCGGCATCCAGCGCCTCGATCAGCGTCACCTCGGCCTGCGGGGCCGCGGTCTGCAGGGCAGTCCGCAGCGCCAGCGCCGCCCGCGTGTGCCCGCAGCCCACATCGGCCGTGCAGATGACAATCCGCACCGGCAGCTTCGTGCCCGCCGGCTTCAGTTCCGTCCGCTCCGCATCAGTTGCCTGCATCACTGCTTCTCCGTGACAACCTGCCCGCCCTGCGTCTTCTCCGCCGCGTCGCCCTTGGCGGCAAACGGTGCCAGGAACTCACCGGCGAAGTCCACCGGCGGCTCCAGCGGCACTTCTTCGCTGCTGGCGGCCTTGACCTCGATCCCTCGCTCGGCCAGGAAGTCCAGCACGTTGATCACCTCCAGCCGGCCATCGGCGTGCTCCACCAGCGCGGTGGCCCGCTCAATCCAGTCGCCGCAGTTGGCGTACAGCGGCGTGGTCTCGCCCTTGTCGTTCACGCTCGCCTCACGCAGCAGCGGCTGGTGCACGTGCCCGCACACCACACCATCCATGCCGCGGCGCTTGGCCTCGGCCAGCAGCGAGGTCTCAAAGTCGCTCATGTACTTGCACGCACCTTTGACCTTCATCTTGATGGCCGTGGCAAAGCTCCACGGTCCGAAGCCGAACACGCCGCGGACGGTGTTGACGACGCGGTTGAGCGCAATCAGTTGGTCGTAAGCCTTGGTGCCCAGCACGCTCAGCAGGCGGCTGTGCTGCACCACCAGGTCGTACTCATCACCGTGCGTGATCAGCAGCACACGGCCATCGGCCGTACGGTGCGCCGCCTGATGGGCGATCCGCACGCCGCCAAGATCCAGCCCGACATACTGCCGCAGCGAGTCATCGTGGTTGCCGGGGATGTAGATCACCTGCGTGCCGCGCTTGGCCTGCTTGAGGATCCGCCGCACCACCTGGTTGTGAGTGGCCGGCCAGTGCCAGCGCTGCTTGATGGCCCAGAAGTCCAGGATGTCACCAACCAGGTACAGCCGCTCGCACTCGATGTGCTTGAGGAACGCAGAAAGTTCCTCAGCCCGCACGCCGCGGAAGCCAAGGTGCGTATCGCTGATGAACACGGTCCGGAAGCTGGTGCGCATGATGCGTTTCCTGGGGCAAAGGGCGTCAGAACAGGACTGCTGACCACTGGCTGACCGGTACCGGCCGACCGGCGAAACGGCCCCTCTCTCATTACACCGTCTCGCAACGCACCCTCTCTCATCGCACCGCGGCCGTCCCCCTGTCAGGCCGCGGTGCGAGTTTCCTCGGTCTGATCATTCCACCAACGATCCACAAACCCAGCGTCGTAAGTCGACCTCATCAACTTCTTGCACGTCCTTGACCCGACCTTTACAACTTTGCAGAACCCCACGTCCGCTTTCACCACCCGCCTGCTGGGCCTGGAATGGCCGCCGTCCCGAACGGTCGCCTGACGGCGCCGGCGTTCGTACCCTGACCGATGCGCATGCTCGCTCCGCTTCAAACCATGCTGGCCACCCTCATCGCGGCGGCCTCCCTGCTCTCCGCAGCCCTCCCCGCCGCCGCCCAGCAGCCCGGCACCGCTCCAGTTGCCACCCCCGCCCCAAGCAAAACGCCCATCCTCGACTCCCTTCGCCTGAGCCCGGAGCCGCCCGCCCCCGCTCCGGATGATGCCTCGCGCCGCCTGACCGTGGGCACCGGCAAGGACAAGAAGGTCGTCGCCCTCGGCCGCCGCTTCGCCGTCCTGATCGGTGTCGGCGAAGCCAAGATCAAGGGCTACGACCTCACGCCGCTGATCGAGTGCCTCAAGGACTCGCGTGAACTGGCCGGCCGCCTCCGCGGCAGCGGCTACACCGTCACGCTGCTCAGCGAGGAGGCCACCGCCCCCACCTACCTCAATGTGCTCGGCGCGGTCAACCGCGTCTGCCGCGATGCCACGGCCGATGACCAGATCCTCATCTACGCCTCGAGCCACGGCGGCGTGATCAACGGTGATCCCAGCATCGCCCTGAAGGACAACTTCATCAAGCTCAAGGAGATCAAGAAGGCCCTGGCCGGCAGCAAGGCCCTGGTCCGCCTGATCCTCCTAGATGCCTGCCGCGACCAGAAGGGCTTCCCGACCGAGACCAGCGAGTTCCGTGACATCCACACCGTGCTCTCCTGCCGGCCCGATGAATCCTCACTGTCCATCGATGGTGACATGAGCGTCTTTACCAAGGTGCTCATCGAGGGCCTCGCCGAGTGCCGCGCCGACCGCGTCAAGGACGGCAAGATCGAGCTCGATGAGCTGCTCTACTACCTCGATGAGGACGTGCCGACACTGGCCTCTCGCATCCGCCCCGGCCACCGTCAGAACCCCACCCGCACGGTGGTCGACCCGCGCGCCCTCAACCCCGTGCTGGCCACCTGCTCGCTGTGGGATCAGCTCCAGCTCGCCCCGCAGCCCAACCTCCAGCCCGTCGCCGTTGAGGGCCCAGTTGCCCGCGGCCCCCGCAACGACATGATCATCTCCGCCGCGATCGCCGGCAAAATCACCATCGGCATGGGCGTTGATGAACTCGTCGGTCAGCTCGGCCAGCCCGCCACGCCCATCACCTTCGACAAGGACGGCAAGGACATCCTCATGTTCACCGACCAGCCCAAGGAAGGCGACATCACCTATATCTTCATGGACAAACGCGTCGTCAGCAACGTCATGGTCATGTACAAGAAGGCCTGCGAAGCCGACTTCGATGCCGCGGCATCACGCCAGGCCGTCGCCAAGCTCCTCACCGGCCGCAAACCCAGCGACCTCGACGGCCTGCTCAGCGGCCTTGACATGCCCACGCTCTTCGCCCGCATCGGCTGCCCATCCAGCGTGCTGGCCACCACCATCAACGACAAGTCTCAGCTGCTCACCTGGGCCGATGTGCCCGAGGAAGGCTCGGAGCTGACCATCAAGATGGAATCCGGCAAGAGCGGCAGCGTCTCAGTCAAGAAGGCCGCCAAGTGACCACCCCAGACTCCATCCCGCCCGGCAGCCGCACCGCCGCCGTCATCCGCGGCCACGGCATCGATCTGATCGATGTCACCCGCATCGGCCGCATGGTCCGCGAGCACGCGGCCCGCTTCGTGCTCAAAACCTACACGCCCGAGGAACTCCGCACGTGCCTCAGCGAAGAACTCGCCAGTCTGCTGCTCGGCACCGATGCCGCCGACTCGCCCGATGCCGCCGCGGCACTCGCCGGCCTGAGCGACCGTTCCATCCGCCGCTTGGCCTCGCGCTTTGCCGCCAAGGAAGCCACCTTCAAGGCCCTGGGCACCGGCCTGGTCCAGGGCATGACCTGGCATGATGCCGCCGTGCTGAGTCTGTCCAGCGGTCAGCCCGTCCTGGCCGTCACCGGCGGTGCGGCAGAGACCGCCCGCCGCCTGGGCATCACCCGCTGGCACATCTCGCTGACCGATACCGACCAGTGGGCCATGGCCTCGGTCATCGCCGAGGGCTGAGCCGCCCTGCAGCGGCACAGGTCCCGCAGCGCACCACCCACCCCGGCACGGGTACCCTCACCTCCGTGCGGATTCTCGTCCTTGCCGATCGCATCGTCGCCGACCCATGGCCCCAGGCAGGCCTGGCCACGGAGATCCTGCGCGAGCTCGTCAGCCGCGGCCACCTCGTCACGCTCGCGTGCGACTCGGCCGAGGAACCGGCGGCGATCACCGAGCTGGGCATCGTCCTGCACCAGAAGTCCAGCTTCTGCTACCGCAAGTGGAGCAAACCCGCCCGACTGCGTGCCTGGCTGGAGCGGGCCGACACCGTGCTGGCACCGCGCCACGATGCCGTGCTCTCACTGACCTGGCTGGCCACCGGCGGTGTGTGGATGCCCGTCGGCCCGGCGGCGGCAACTCGCCTGACCAGCGCGACCAGTCGCTTCGTCCGCCGCTCCGGAATGCCGCGGATGCTCTGCTCCGATGCGGTCTACGCCGATACACGCTCGATCCCCTCGCTGCTGGCCCGCACGCTGGTCGAGCGTCTGGCCCGCACGCACGCCGACCGGCTGGCTCGCACACACTCCATCATGGTGCACAGCCCCGCCGCCGCACGGCAGGCCGAGGATTTCGTGCGCACCGCCAGCAGCGCGTGGGATCCATCCCGCCGCCGTCCGCGCGTGCTGACGACCTGCCCCTGCGGTGCCAGCGAGCGACCGATGGGCCAGACCTCCACCATGCTCCGGCGCATCACGCGCGAGATGCTGGGCATCGGCCAGTCCGACACCGTCGCGCTGCTGCCGCGGATCGACCGCATCAGCAGCCACGTGCTGCCGGTGTTCGAGGCTGCCGCCAAGCTGCGTGCCCCCGTCGGCCCGGTGACGCTGCTGGTGGTCTGCCCCGATCCCTACGCGGTGCGGCAAGCCGCGGAAATGACCGGTGCCGCCGACCGCGTGGTTGTTGCCGCACCGAGCCGCAGGTTTGAGTCGCTGCTGCTGGCGTGCGACCTTGGCATTCTGGCAAGCCCGCCCCACCCGCAGCCGTTCTTTGCCGGCTCCGCCCACCGCGCCGCGGCAGACTTGCTCCGCCGCTCCCGCCCCATCCTCTGCCGCCAGGGCACGCCCGAGGCCGAACTGGTCGGACAAGTTCAGGAACGTGCTGCGGGCATCATCGTCCCCTCAGGTGAAGTCGCCGCCTGGCACCGCGCCCTGACCACCGCCGCGGATCCCTCCTGGCGCATCAGCGCCGGCGTCACCGCCCGCGCCACGGCCGATGTCCGCGGCCTCTGCCCCCGCACACTGGCCGATGCCCTGGAAGCCGCATTGGCCGACAGCGCAGTGGCCACGCGGCCGGTCCCGGCGATGGAACGTCCCGTCGTCAGCGCGGGTGCAACCCGGTGAGCGGGCAGAGCATCGCCATCGCGGTCACCATCACCGCCGCCCTGTGCGTGCATCTGTCGATCTTCTTCTGGTGGCGCACCCGCTGGGGACAGTTCCGGTTCCGCAAACAGCGAGCGGGCAGCGGTTCACTCGCGCAGACGCCGCGGGCCGTGGTTGACAGTGAGTTCTCGACGCACGCGCCGTCGCAAGCCGCGGCAGATGAGCACGTCCCACCGGGTGAGGCAGCTCGCCGCGAGATGCTCCGCCGCCTGACCGCCGCCAGCGCGCAAGCCGATATCGATGCCAAGGCACCAAAATCAGCCGAACATTCCTGCCTTTGGAGACTGACGCGTCAGAGCAGCGTTGCCTCTCTTTTTTTAGCGGTACCGGCTCAGCAGGTCCTCAACCTTGGGCTGGGCACGCTTGAGCTGCAGTGAGCGGCGCAGTGCGCCCAGACCGCGCTGGCGGGCCGCTTCATCGGTGCGGTTGGAGTCGATCCAGCGGTTCAGTTCGCACACGCCGACGCCGTTGAGCGCGGGGAAGTAATCCGGGTCCAGCTTCACCGCCGCCTCAAAAGCCGTCAGTGCCTCGGCCGGGCCGCCAAGACGGAACTGGCACGAGCCAAGTCGCTCATAGGCCAGCGGGCTCGGTTGCATCTTGATCGAGCGTTCCAACGCAGCCCGCGCTTCCTCGTACCGCTTGGTGCGCATCAGGCTTTCACTCAGCGAGACCAGCAGCTGCGGCGTGATCGCCACCAGCTCCGTGGCCTGCTGATACTCAACGATCGCCTCTTCGTGGCGGTCCAGTGCGGCCAGGATCGCACCCAGGTTGTACCGCGCCTGACCGTGCCGCGGATTCAGCCGCACGCTCTGCTGGGCAAAGGGCAGTGCCTGCGGAGCCTCACCAATGGCGAAGTACGCGCTGGCCACGTTGACGTTGGCATCAAAGTCGTTGGGGTTGATTTTCAGCGCACGCAGGTACGCACTGACGGCATCCTGAAGCCGGTTGAGTGCGTGCAGTGTCAGACCGTGCATGAACTGGGCCCGGAAGCTCTGCGGCTCCAGCTCGGCAGCGCGGCGAAAGCGCGGCTCGGCCGCCTCGTAGTTGCCCTCATCAAAGAGCATCTCGCCGAGCACGATCTGGGCCTCGCTCATGGTCGGGTTGGTCTCGATGACCTTGAGCAGCTCCAGCCTCGCACCGGTGCGGTCGTTGCGGTCCAGCGCGGCCTGTGCCGCCGCCAGACTCGGATCGGCCTTCACCGGCGTGCCGGAGACGCCCGAGCCCGACTTGCCCGTGCCGGCGCAGCCACCCATCGGTCCCACCAGCCCCAGACCGGCGGCCAGCATCAACATCGCTGCACGCCGGGCGGCGGAACGGCGGTCAGACGAATACTCAGAACGGGGATTGGCGGTCGGTGCGAACATGGATGCGTCCTGCAGGTTCATCAAGCGGGCGAAGATGTTATGGGACACAGGATATGCAAAGATCTCTTGATCTCATCGCTGCTGGCCGGTGGTTTCGGCTTGCCAGCCAGCAGATCTGAGCCCATGCGAGTATTCTAGAAGTAATGGTAGTTCGGCCAGAGTGGGTCGCCGGCACCAGCTTTATCCAGTAAGGAACGATCGATGTCCCCGACCAACCGCGCCGTCCTCCTCGCCACCCTGTCCGGGCTGCCGGCAATGTCTCTTTCCAATGCCGCAGCCCGCGGCCAGATTTTCGCCCGCGAGAGCGTCAGCAGTTCCGGGGTTGAAAGCACCACCACCGGTGGCGGCTTCTTTAACGGGGCGTTCAACCCTTCCGTCTCCGACGATGGCCGCTTCGTGGTCTTTCAGTCAAACGCCAACAACCTCGTCGACTTTGAGTTCACCACCGGCACGCAGATCTACCTCCGCGATCGTCAGCTCGGCACCACCACGCTCGTCAGCCGCGGCACGGCCGGCATCGGCGGCAACGGCGCCAGCGAGCTGCCCAAGATCAGCGGCGACGGATCGACGGTTGTGTTCCAGTCCGCCGCCAGCGACCTGGTGACCGGCGATACGAACGGATCCATCGATGTGTTCGTCTGGGATCGCGCCAGCGGCAACATCACCCGCGTCAGCGTCTCGAGCACCGGTGCGCAGGCCGATCGGCCCGCCAGCGACGCCTTCGGTCCGGCCATCTCCGCCGATGGCCGCTACGTCGCCTTCAGCAGCACCGCCAGCAACCTGGTCACCACGCCCGGCGGCACCAACCGCTCGCACATCTACCGGCACGACCGCCAGACCGGCAGCACCATGCGCGTGAGCGTGACCCCGGCCGGAACGGCGGCTGGCTCGCTTTCGACCACGCCCACCATCAGCGGCAATGGTGATCGCATCGCGTTCCGCTCGGCGGCCAGCGACCTGGTGCCGGGTGACACCAACGCGATCAATGACATCTTCATCCGCACCGTCAGCACGCAGTCGATCACCCGCGTCTCGCTGACCAGCACCGGCGGCCAGATCACCTCGGGTGCTCCCACCGTTCCGGCCATCAGCCGCGACGGCAGCGTGGTGCTGTTCTTCCACACCGGCAACGTCACCGGTTCGGCCAGCACGCTGACACAGCTGTACCTGCGCGACCTTGCCGCGGGCACGACCACCCGCATCACCACCGGCAGCGGCGGCGAGGGCACGGCCGTGTTCTCCGGTGACGGCTCACGGGTCATCTTCTCGACGTTCACCGACAACCTCGTGGCCGGTGACACCAACGGTCTGGAGGATGTGATCGCCTACGACCGCGCAGCCGGCACGCTGAGCCAGCTCACGCTCATCAACGGATCGCCGGCACTGGGCGCCTGCACCAGCCCCGCATCGAACTTCAACGGCTCGCTGGTGGTCTTTGAGTCCGATGCGGCCAACTTCATCACCACGGACTTCAACGGCCTCAGCGACATTTTCAGCTACGACGCCACGCCCGCCAACCCGACGTGCCTGGCCGATGTGGTGGCCGACGGCTCGGTTGATGGTGGCGACTTCATCGCCTTCATCAACAGCTTCGCCATCGGTGATGCGACCATCGATCCGGCGGCCGATGTCGTCGTCGATGGGACGATCGACGGCACGGACTTCATCGAGTTCATCAACGCCTTCTCGGCTGGGTGCTGATCGCGGCTTCGCCGCCGGGAGAACTCCTGACCGGGCGTGATTATCACCGCCGCGGGCGGACCATCGGACGTGCCGAGGGTCCGCCCGCGGCGTCTGTTTGATGGTTATTGCAGACTTGATGCCTCGTTCGCTTGCCGCGGACGTGACGTGGGGTAATCTCTCGCACCCGACCCGCAGGAGTCGGGACGGCGGAGGCCACGGGTGGATGGGGCAGTGATCGAGCGAGTTAGCGGACCACCTTGTCGTGGCGCCCAGGAGTTGCAGGAGTTCAGCCCCGAGATGATTCACAGCCCTCGTGCCAACCCGACCGCCACCGCCCGCGAGTGGCTGCTTCTGGCGGGCATGGCGACCGCGGCGGCTCTGACCGCCTCCACCACCGCGGCACAGACGGTTGATCGTGTGAGCGTGAGCTCCGCAGGCACCCAGGCACAGCCGACCGATGGCGGCATCGATGACGGCAGCACGTGTCAGGGCATCAGCGATGATGGTCGCTACATCGTCTTCTGCTCGGTGGCACCGAACCTCATTGAGGGTCGGACGATCACCGGCCGGCAGGTGTATCTGCGCGACCGGGTGCTGGACACCACCGTGCTGGTCTCCGGCGTCGCCGGGACGCCCGGTGATGATGCCAGCGGCCCGGCCCGCATCAGCGGGGATGGCTCGGCGGTTGTCTTTGAGTCCCTGGCGACGAACCTGGTCGCGGGCGACACCAATGCCGCGGCGGATGTGTTTGTCTGGGAGCGGCAGACCGGAGCTATCACGCGCGTGAGCGTGAGCAGCGCGGGCACGCAGGCTGGTGCGGCGAGTGCTGATGTACTGGGACCGGTGATCTCGGCTGATGGCCGGTATGTTGCCTTCGCCTCCAACGCCGGCGATCTGGCGCCGGGCGGGATGGCCGGCACCACGCAGATCTACCGCCACGACCGTCAGACCGGCACCACCATCCGCATCAGCACCAGCACCGAAGGACTGACCGGCGACCGCGTCTCCAGCGGGCCGGACATCAGCGGCGACGGCGATACGGTGGCGTTCCGTTCCGCCTCGCGCAACCTGGTGCCGGGCGATACCAACCTGGTCAGCGATATCTTCCTGCGGCGGGTCAGCGCGGGGGCGACGACGCGTGTCTCGCTGACTGCGGCCGGCGGGCAGATCACCGGCTCGAGTTCCAACGCGACGATCAACCGTGCGGGCACACTGGTTGCGTTTACGAGCTTTGCGGATGTCACGGGGCAGGCCACAGCGCTGGCCAATGTGTACGTGCGGGACCTGACGGCCGAGAGCACCGTTCGGCTGACCCAGCCGCTGCCCGGCGCGGGAGGCGGTGCGGTCGTGGGCGGTGCAGCGCGGCCGGCGTTCAGCGGCAACGGCCGATTCATCGCCGTGTCAACGACCGACAACACGCTGTACCCGGGTGATGACAACGGTGCGGCCGATGTGCTGCTGTACGACCTGCAGTCGGCCCCTGCTGTGCCCCTGCGGCTGAGCTTCGGCCTCGGCGGCACCGGGCCGGCCCCCGGCCCGGGCGCACTGCCCGATGATGCGCCGTGGTGCGACAACAGCTCGGCCCATCCCTCGCTTTCGTTCGACGGGCTGGTTACCGCGTTTGATTCACTGGCGACCAATCTGGTAGCCGGCGACACCAACGGTGTGCACGATGTGTTCATCACGGTGCGGACGGCCCCTCCCCCACCGCCGCCGGCGTGTCTGGCGGACATCACCGCCGATGGCACCGTTGATGGTGACGACTTCATCGCCTTCATCAACTCGTTTGCCATCGGTGATGCCAGCGTGGATGCCGCGGCGGATGTGATCGCCGACGGGACCATCGACGGCACGGACTTTATCGAGTTCATCAACGCCTTCAGCGCCGGGTGCTGAAAGCACGCAGCGGCGGGTGCGGCGGGTTAGCTTTCCAGCAGACGCAGCTCGTCGCGGAGGATGGCGGCCAGCTCGTAGTTCTCGTTCTTGAGAGCTTCATCGAGCCGGCGGCGGAGATCGGACTTCTGGCTGACAGGCAGCTTGGGCACCAGTGCATCGCGCATGGAGCGGAGGGTGGCCGCCTCGCTGGAACGATCGAACCCGGGCTCCTGCCCGGTGCTGGAGTAGTGCTGGCGGAGCTGCTCGAGGCCATCATCAATGGCATGGAGCGCGGCCTTGGCCTCGTTGTCGCGCAGGGCCTGGCTGGCCAGGGCGCGGGCCCGCATCATGGTGATGAAGGGGCGGAACAGGTCCATCTCGTGGCGGTCGGACTCGGTGCTGGCGAACTTGGAGAGCAGGTCCAGGGCACGCAGGTTGCGCGTGGTGTCGCGGACGACGCCGTCGTAATCCTCCAGCACCCACAGCGCGGTGTAGCGCCGGTAGAACTGGGCGGCTTCTTCTTTCAGGTCGCGGCATTCCTCGGGGCTCAGGACGAAGCCCTGGCTGGAGCCCTGCTCGGCGGTGTGCTCATCGAGGCGGGCTTCATGGAACTCCAGGAGCGAGTCGAAGCCGCGGGGACGCTGGCCGTCGGGCCGACCCTCGGTTTGCATCTGGATAATGCCCAGGTCCAGACGGACCTGGATCCGGGATTCCCCGTCCTGACCTTCAATAAGGCGGACTTGTACCTTGCCGGGTTCGTGCGGCCATTGATCCAGTATCTGGGAGAGATCGAGGTCAGCCATGTGTTTGAGCCAGTCTACGTGAAATATACCCCCGGCTGGCGGGCAATGTTCGCGTGAATATCCAACGCGGCGGGGCGAAAAGCGGGTTCCAGCGGGTGGTGGTCCGAGAATCTGACGGCCAAGAACCGGGCTTTGGTGGGGACGGATGTGAGTTTGTGTCAGATCGCCGACCTGCGCCCGCCCCTGGCAATGCAATGAGAGGGGCTTTCGTTGGACCTCGGGCAGGAACTGCCGATGACGGGACGTCAGCAGATCCGGATGATCTGTTGAATCCCGAGTGCCGCGGCGGCGTAACGTTACGTGACTGCCCACCACGCACGCCGGGATCTGCGGCTCCGCAGCCCGGGCGTGCTCGCGAACTTCTTTTCGCGGAAAGGTTTTCTCGAGTGTCAGTGACCAAGTCCTTCCGCATCTCGGCCGCGGCGGATCTGCAGACGGGCCTGCAGCTCTACCTCAAGCAGATCAATGAGATGCAGCTTTTGTCCTCTGACGAGGAGAAGCTGCTGGGGTGGTCGATCATCAATGACAACTGCCCGGCATCGCGCGAGCGGATGGTGCGCGCGAACCTGCGGCTTGTCGTGTCGATCGCCAAGAACTACATGAACCGGGGCCTGACGCTTCAGGACCTGATTGAAGAGGGCAACGTGGGCCTGCTCCGCGCTGTTGAGGGCTTTGACCCGGCGCAGGGGGCACGTTTTAGCACGTACGCCAGCTGGTGGATCAAGCAGGCGATCAAGCGGGCGCTGATCAACGCGGTGCAGCCGATTCACGTTCCGGCGTACATGGTCGAACTGATCGCCAAGTGGAAGCAGGCCAGCCGCAAGCTGGAAGCGGCCCTTGGGCGTGCACCGAGCCTGCAGGAGCTGGCCGACGAACTGCAGCTGCCGATGCGCAAGCTGCGGATCATCAAGCGGGCGATCAAGGCGGTGAAGGCACCGCCGCAGGCGCCGCTGGATGACAAGGGCGACTCGATGAGCTTCGAGGAGATGCTGCCCGACACGCGGCTGGGCGAGCCGGCGGACTTCATCGTCAAGGACGATGAGCTGTCGACAATCCGGCGCTTGCTGGACGCCATCGATGAGCGCGAGGCACGGATCCTGCGGATGCGCTTCGGCTTTGACGGCCAGGAGCCGCTGACGCTCAAGCAGATCGCCACGGAAATCGGCATCTCGCGCGAGCGGGTGCGGCAGATTGCTGACGAGGCTCTGCGGAAACTCAACGGCCAGCTCAACAGCGACCGGCCGAGCCAGTTCTTCCGCAAGAGTCAGGACCTTGATGACATCGAGGATGATGACCCCAACCTGCGGAAGCTGCTGCGGAGCTTTGGCAGCTGACCGGCGAGAGTTGGGCCGGCCGCCGCGGATGACCTGACTGACATTTCAAACGAATCCAGACGCCGCCCCGAGATGATCGGGGCGGCGTTTTTCATTATTATCTGAAGCGGTGATGCGGGAAAGATCCGGGAAACGGGCTCACTTGACTTCGCGTCGCGGGGCGGGAAGATACATGCAATGACCCGTTGTTGTCGATCCTGTTGCTGTTGATGGTCGCCGGACCCGAGCGGTTCGCGTGCGTGAAGCATGCGGGCTGCTGAAAAGGTCCCGAGTCTGACTGTCCGGTGAACCGGTCATCCTCCGAGCAAGTTTGAAGTTTTTTTCCCGGCTGCGGCTTTGCTGCGTCCTGCCCGTTTGTGGCGGCGTGCGGCGGTGCTTGCCGGGAGATGGGAGCATTGCGTTGAGTCAGCATGCGTTTGAACAGGTTGCGGCGGCGCTGCGGCAGCGGCATGATCAGGCGGGATGGTCGGGCGTGACGGCGCCGCATCCGGGCACGTTTGTACGGGCGGTGCGGGCGGTGCTGTTCCCCCACTTCCGCGGCGGCATTGCGCTGGGCGGGCCGGAGCTTGCTTCGCTGCACGCGGAGGCGGAGAGGCTCTCGGGTGCGCTGCAGATACCGAAGGAACTGGAGTGGACGGGGCGGCTGGTGGCGGCGTTGCCGGAGCTGGCTGATGCGTTGTATGACGATGCGCGGTTCACGCTGGAGCGGGACCCGGCGGCGCGGCATGTTGATGAGGTGATCATCGCGTACCCGGGCTTTGCCGCCACGGTGCTGCACCGGGTGGCGAACAGGCTATGGAACTTCGGCGTGCCGCTGCTGCCGCGGTTTCTGGCGGAATACTCGCACAGCCGGACGGGGGTGGACATTCATCCGGGGGCGACGATCGGCGGGCCGCTGTGCATTGATCACGGGACGGGCGTGGTGATCGGCGAGACGAGCGTGATCGGCAAGCGTGTGACGGTGTACCAGGGCGTGACGCTGGGTGCGCTGCGGGTGAACCGGGCGGCGGCGCGGTCGAAGCGGCATCCGACGATTGAGGATGATGTGACGATTTATGCCAACGCGACGATCCTGGGCGGGGACACGGTGATCGGCCGCGGGAGCGTGGTGGGCGGGAACGTGTGGGTGACGCGGAGCGTGCCGGCGGGGTCGGTGATTGTGCGCAAGAGCGACACGGCACTTCCGGCGGATGCGGGGGATGAGTACACGATCTGATCGTGATGCAGGGAGCTGCGCGAGATCAACAGAATCACAGGCCAAAGAGAGCACAGGAGACATGATATGAAAGCAAGCAACATTCTCGAGACCATCGGCAACACGCCGCACGTGAAGGTGAACCGGCTGTTCGGCACGGACCATGAGGTGTGGATCAAGCTGGAGAAGGCCAACCCGGGCGGGAGCATCAAGGACCGCATTGCGCTGGCGATGGTGCAGGATGCCGAGGAGCGCGGGGTGCTCAAGCCTGGAACGACGATCATTGAACCGACCTCGGGCAATACGGGTGTGGGGCTGGCGATGGTGGCGGCGGTGCGCGGGTACAAGCTGGTGCTGGTGATGCCCGAATCGATGAGCGTGGAGCGGCGGGCGATCATGCGGGCGTACGGGGCGGAGCTGGTGCTGACGCCGCGGGAGCTGGGGATGAAGGGGGCGATTGCCAAGGCGCGCGAGCTGGTGGAGCAGCGGCCGCCGGCGTGGATGCCGATGCAGTTTGACAACACGGCGAACGTGCTGGTGCACGAGCGGACGACGGCGCAGGAGATTCTGCGTGACTTCCCGCAGGGGCTGGATGCGATCATTACGGGTGTGGGCACGGGCGGGCACATCACCGGTGTGGGGCGGGTGCTGAAGCTGCAGTGGCCGAAGCTGAAGGTGATTGCGGTGGAGCCGGTCAAGTCGCCGGTGCTGAGCGGCGGGACGCACACGCCGCACGGGATCCAGGGGATTGGTGCAGGCTTTGTGCCGTCGATCCTGGATCGGGCGGTGCTGGACGGGATCATCCAGGTCACCGACGAGGCGGCCAAGGACTTTGCGAGAAGGTCGGCCAGCAGCGAGGGGGTGTTTGTGGGCATTTCCAGCGGTGCGACGCTGGCGGCGGTCGCGCAGTGGCTGACGACGCAGGCCAAGGGGCAGCGGGTGCTGGGCTTTAACTACGACACCGGTGAGCGGTACCTCTCGATCGAGGGGCTGTTCCCGGCGAACTGAGCAGAGGAGAGAGCGGGAGAGAGCCGCCGCCAGGAGCGGTGAGAAAGAAACAACCCCGGCGAGAGCCGGGGTTGTTCTGTTGAGGTCAGATGTTGCGAAGCGGCCG
>CAILKP010000018.1 GCA_903834785.1 uncultured bacterium | reverse complement strand
GCCGGGTGAGCCGGAGAACGCGACAGGTGAGCCGGAGCGTGCGACAGGTGAGCCGTCGCGTGGCGAGCCGCGCCAGCCGCGGGGCACGGATGAGACACAAGGCTCGCTGGCGGGGCAAAAACGCGGAAATCTAAAAAAGCTCCCGCAACAGCCAGAAGCCGTCGCGGGAGCCAGGGGGGAGGGGTCAGATGTAAAGTGGCAGGTGTGTAGCCGCTGTAAACTGCTCACGTGCCGTTGCCGCTGGTCGGCCCGGACGGCTGAATCGGATATGAAGGTACCTGCCCGCGAACATGCACGACGGTGTTGACGTGCAAGAGAAGCTTACCACAAACCCGGACGCGTGCAACCCCTACGCCCCAAATTTACACCGAGCGCCATTTTGAATCTGTCGCTTGCCGTAGAAGTCCACCGGCAACCCTCCACCAAGCGGCACTGCCTTTCTGCCTTCATTTGACCATTTGACCATTTCCAAATTTGGCCATTTGGCCCTTTGGCAATTTGGCCATTTGCCGCCCCCCGCCCACTCCTCCACCGCATCACACCCCGCCGCTAGCATCCCCACTCCCCTCTCCTCCGCAAAGGTCTTCGCCATGGCGTGGTTCGGCAAAAAGTCCTCGGTTCCCGCTCAGGTTCAGGTCGTCCCCTCCGGTGACTTCTCCTCCGGCCCCGACCGCGGCAACCACCCCTCCCACTCCGCCACCTCAGGAACCAACGGCCACAACGGCTCTCCGCACTCAGCCGCCCCCTCCCCCGCCCCCCGCCCCGTCCCCATCACACCCGAGATGATCCTCGCCGCCACCGGCGCCACACCCGCCGAGGAATCGCAGCTGCAGGCCATCGGCGCCGACATGCTCAGCCGCTCGCGGGCCCACAAGTCCGGCCTGCTCTCGGCCCAGTTCTACAGCGATGCCCTCATGGAATGGTCCATGAAGGACCCGCTGTTTAAGGTCCAGATGTTCCGCTTCGTCGATGCCTTCCCCGTGCTCAAGGAAACCGACGACATCTACGACCACCTCCAGGACTACCTCGGTCAGCCCGGCGTCACCGTGCCCACCCCCATCGCCGCGGCCATGAAAGTCGGCACGCTGGCCAAGGGTCTGGCCGTCAAGACCATCGGCGGCCAGATCAACTCCATGGCCGAGAAGTTCATCGCCGGCACCGATGCCGCCAGCGCGGTGGGCAACCTCAAGGACTTGTGGAACGACGGCATCGCCTTCTCCGTCGACCTGCTCGGTGAGGCCTGCGTCAGCGAGGCCGAATCCGCCGAGTATCAGGCCAAGTACCTCGACCTCATCAACAACCTGCCCGAGAAGGTCGCCGGCTTCAAGGCCAACCCGCGCTTGGAGTCCGACCACCTCGGCCCCATCCCGCGCACCAACGTCAGCGTCAAGATCAGCTCGCTCTCGGCCACCGTCGATCCCATCGACACCGAGGGCTCCATCGCCTCGCTCATGAAGCGGCTGGTGCCCATCCTCCAGGCCGCCAAGGCCAAGGGCGTCTTCGTCAACTTCGACATGGAGCAGTTCTCCCTCAAGGACCTCACCCTTGAGCTGTTCATGCGCTGCTGCGAGACCGTCGATTTCCAGGCCGGTCTGGCCATGCAGGCCTACCTCCGCAGCGGGCCCGATGATGCCCGCCGCATCGCCGACTGGGCCAAGCGCACCGGCCGCACCGTCACCGTGCGGCTGGTCAAGGGCGCGTACTGGGACTACGAGGTCATCAACGCCGAGCAGCGCGGCTGGCCCTGCCCCGTCTGGGGCACCAAGAAGCAGACCGATGCCTGCTTCGAGCGCATGGCCCGCATCTTCCTGGACTCCACACCGAAGGCCGCGGGGCAAGGTGGAGTTAAACTCGCGCTGGGCTCCCACAACGTCCGCTCCATCGCCAGCGTGCTGGCCGCCGCCGAGGCCCGCGGCCTGCCCCCCAGCGCTGTCGAGCTGCAGATGCTCCACGGCATGGCCGACCAGCTCAAGTACGCCGCCAGCGAGATGGGCCTGCGCATCCGCGAGTACGTCCCCGTCGGGCAGATGATCCCCGGCATGGCCTACCTCGTCCGCCGCCTGCTGGAGAACACCAGCAACGAAAGCTGGCTCAAGGCCGGCTTCATGGACAACGCCGACAGCCGCGTGCTGCTGGCCGCACCCATCGATGCCCCCGGCACCATCGACAAGTCCAACCTCATGGCCGTGGCCCCCGAGCGCCACATGCTCTCGCCCGCCATCGCCGGCATCGGCAACGGCCGCCCGTTCTTTAACGAGAGCTTCCGCGACTTCTCAAACGCCGCCACCCGCAAGAGCTTCGCCGCCAGCATCGCCAGCGCCCAGGTGCCCAAAGTCGCCAACGACCGCAAGCCCGACCAGGCCAAGCGCATGGTCGACAACGCCGCCCGCGCTGCCGCCGCCTGGGACAACCTCGGCGTCCACAAGCGCGCCGCCGTCCTCACCCGCGTCGCCGAGCTCATGCGCCTCCGCCGCGATGAACTCTCGGCCGTCATGATCAAGGAAGCCGGCAAGACCTGGCGCGAGGCCGATGCCGACACCTGCGAGGCCATCGACTTCTGCGAGTTCTACGCCCGCCTGGCCGTCCCCATGTTCGACCGCGCCCGCATCGGCCGCTTCATCGGTGAGCTCGATGAGCAGACCTACCAGCCCCGCGGCATCGCCGTCGTCATCGCCCCGTGGAACTTCCCGCTGGCCATCTGCTGCGGCATGACCGTCGCCGCACTCATCACCGGCAACCCCGTCATCGTCAAGCCCGCCGAGCAGACCCCCGGCATCGCCAAGATCCTCTGCGACATGCTCGTCGCCGCCATCACCCAGGTCACAAACGATGCCGAGCTCGCCGGCTTCGTCGTCCAGCTCTGCCCCGCCCCCGGTGAGACCACCGGCGCCGCCCTCGTCCGCGACCCGCGCGTCGCCCTCATCGCCTTCACCGGCTCCCGCGATGTCGGCCTCGACATCCTCGCCGCCGCCGCCCCGCCATCACCCTTCGGCCCCGCCGGTCGCTCCGCGTCCGACGGCCTCCACCACGTCAAGAAGGTCGTCTGCGAAATGGGCGGCAAGAACGCCTGCATCATCGACACCTCCGCCGACCTCGATGAAGCCGTGCTGGCCGTCCGCCACTCCGCCTTCGCCTTCCAGGGCCAGAAGTGCTCGGCCCTCAGCCGCCTCATCATCGTCGATCCCGCGGGCCCGCAGGGCCCCGCCATCACCCACTTCGTCCAGCGCTTGGTCGAGGCCACCCGCGCCCTGGTCATCGGTGACCCGACCAGGCCCGGGACCGATGTCGGCCCCGTCATCGATGCCGAGGCCAAGGCCAAGATCGAGGGCTTCATCTCCCGCGCCAAGGCCAGCGGCCTGAACTGTGCGCAGCTCACTGTGCCCGAAGGCCTCGAGCAGGCCACCGGCCGCAGCTACGTCGGCCCCGCCATCTTCACCCTGGTGCCCGAGGACCACGAACTCGTCCAGCAGGAGATCTTCGGCCCCGTGCTGGCCGTCGTCCACGCCCGCACGTTTGATGATGCCCTCCGCATCGCCAACAACTGCGCCTACAAGCTCACCGGCGGCATCTTCTCCCGCCGCCCGCTCCACCTCGAGCGTGCCAAGCGCGAGTTCCGCGTCGGCAACCTCTACCTCAACCGCGGCATCACCGGCGCACTCGTCGCCCGCCACCCCTTCGGCGGCTTCGGCATGTCCGGTGTCGGCTCCAAGGCCGGCGGCACCGACTACCTCCTGCAGTTTGTCGAGCCCCGCGCCATCTGCGAAAACACCATGCGCCGCGGCTTCGCCCCCGAACTCTGATCGCCGGGCCACACCGGCCCGCGCGATCGCAACGCCCCAGCCAGCCCGCCCGCTCAGCTCACCGCCGCGGCCTTGTACGCCTTCAGCGTCCGCTCACGCGCCTCGCCGTGGTCCACGATCGGCATCGGGTAGTTCAGCCGCATCCGCACCAGCGGCGGCGGGTCGTGAATCGTCTTGGCGTCCAGCTCCGCCAGCTCCGGCACGTACTTGCGGATGAACGTCCCCTGCGGATCAAACTTCTCGCTCTGCGTCGTGGGGTTAAAGATCCTGAAATACGGCGCGGCATCCGTCCCCACGCCCGCGCTCCACTGCCAGCCGCCGTTGTTGGCCGACAAGTCCCCATCCACCAGGTGCCGCATGAAGTGCGACTCACCCAGCCGCCAGTCGGCCAGCAAGTCCTTGGTAAAGAACATCGCCGTGATCATCCGCAGCCGGTTGTGCATCCACCCCGTCGCCAGCAGCTGCCGCTGGGCCGCATCCACAATCGGGTAGCCCGTCCGCCCCCGCTTCCACGCCTCCAGCCACTCGGCGTTGTCGATCCACTTCACCCGGTCCCACCCCGGCTTGAACGCCCGGTTCATGCACACCCGCGGAAACGCCTCCAGCACATGCTTGTAAAACTCCCGCCACACCAGCTCGCTGATCCACGTCTGCGCCCCCAGATCGCCACCATCGAGCTTCCCGCCGTTGGCCTCCGCGGCCATCTGCAGGCACACCCGCGGTGAGATCACGCCGCTGGCCAGCGCCGCGCTCAGTCTGCTGGTCCCCGGCACACTCGGCGTGTCGCGATTGGCCTTGTACCCGCTCAGCCGCGACTGCACAAACTCCGTCAGCCGCTTGTGCGCCGCCGTCTGCCCCGGTGCAAAGAACGATCCGTCACACAGCGGCTCAAAGCCCGCAACCTTCTCCGGCACCGCGTCGGATACCAAGCCAGTCTGCGGCTGGGCCTTCACCGCCGGCAGCGTCCGCACCCCGCCCGAGGCCGCCAGCACCTTGAACCAGTTGTTCTTAAACGGCGTGAACACCGTGTACGGCTTGTCCGAGCCCGTCAGCACCGTCCCGGGAGTCAAAATGACCTGATCGTGATGCAACTGCAGCTTGCCCCCCTGCTTCCCCAGCGCCGTCGCCGTTGCCGCATCACGGGCCGCTTCGTTGATCTCGTACTCAATCCCCGCGTGCACATTCTCCGCCTCCACCTCTTTGGCAACCTGCGCCACCACACCCGCCACCTTCGCTGGCGTCGCCGCCGTGCGGATCAGCAGCGGTATGTTCAGCTTCGCCAAATGCCCCGACAGCTCCGCCAGCGAACCCAGGATGTACGCCACGCGATTGGGCGACACCTCGTGCCGCTTCCAATCCCCCGGCGAAATCACATACAGCCCGACGACTCCACCCGCGCACCGCTCCGCCGCCGCGGCAGCAAGCGACGCGTTGTCAACCGTGCGAAGGTCCGATCGGAACCAGACAAGTGAGCGTGTAGCCATGCGATTCAAGGGTACAGCAGCAGCCAGCCCTCTCTCACCGCCCCGCGCCGCGGCCCGGCTGCAGCATCATGTTGATCACATCCGACCGCGCCGCACTCGCCTCGGCAAAGCACCCGCGGTACGCCGTCGTCACCATATCCGCGTGCTGCTTGCTCACCCCGCGCATCTTCATGCACAGGTGCTCGGACTCCACAATCACAATCACACCCTGCGGCCCCACATGCTCCACCAGCGCATCGGCAATCTGGCTCGTCAGCCGCTCCTGCACCTGCGGCCGGCGGGCAAACACCTCCACCGTCCGCGCCAGCTTCGACAGCCCAACCACCTGCCGCCCATCGGGCCGATACGCAATGTGCACCCGGCCAAAGAACGGCAGCAGGTGATGCTCGCACACCGTGTAGAACTCAATCCCGCGGCAGATCACCGTCTCATCGGTCTGCTCCTGGAACACCCGCCCCAAGTGCACCGCCGGGTCCTCATGCAGACCCGCAAAGATTTGCCCGTACGCCTTGGCCACCCGCCGCGGCGTATCCAGCAGCCCGTCCCTCGTCGGGTCTTCTCCGATTGCGATGAGGATCTCGCGAACCGCCCGCTCGATGCGGGCCGTATCAACTCCCTTGCCGCTGCGGCCAATCGCCGCATGCTCGCGAGCAGCCGTAAGCGTGGAGTCCTCATGCCCGTGACACGAGCACGAACCATTGACAACGCTGGGGGGCAGTGGATCGATGAGCATGGAACAGAAGCTCCGGCCGGAGTGTGGTGGAACGGTCAAAATCGGAAAACGAAACCGAAAATCGTTCAAACCGTTCAAGAAGCCTAGAACGAGCTACGATCAGGGGCAAGTGTCTGTTCACTCTCGTCTGGTCTCAGTCAAAGTTCCCCGTTCCCGAGTTATCTGACCTTTCCGTCTGCCTTAGGCATTTACCGACCCGACCTACGTAATTGTCCGACTACCATGACATGTCCTAAACAAAGGAGCCACCGTGTCCCGCAGCCTGTCCCCCAGAGTCTTGGCCCGTGCGATCGGTGTCAGTGAGTCCTCCCTGAAGCGCTGGTCCGATGACGGCCTGCTGACTGCAGCTCGCACCGCGGGTGGTCATCGTCGCATCACACTGCAGGAAGCCGTCCGATTCGTCCGCGCCATCGGCGCCACAGTGGTCCGTCCCGACCTGCTCGGTTTGACCGATCTCGCCGCGATTGGCCCCGACTGGGCACAGCGATCGGACATCAACAAGGCCATGCACGAGGCCCTGGAAAACGGCCACGCCGCGGAAGTGCGGGCGATGGTGCAGTCCCTGTATCTCGGTGGCTGGTCCCCCGCCGCCATCTTCGATGGCCCGATCCGCTTTGCCATGGTCGAGGTCGGCAAGCTCTGGCTTCACGCCGAGTGGGGCATCGTTGTAGAGCACCGCGCCACCGACATCTGCGTGCAGGCCATCAACCAGCTCCGCTTCCTGACGCCGGCTCGTCCGGCCACCGTCGCCGTCGCCGTCGGCTCCGCCGCGGAGCATGACCCGTACATGCTGCCTTCACTCATGGCCGCGACCGTCGTCGGCGAGTGCGGGTTCCTCGATGTCAACCTCGGCACGATCACCCCGCCCGCGGTGCTGATCAACGCCGCCAAGCACTATCAGGCCAAGCTGGTCTGGGTCAGCGCATCGGCCGGACAGGACAGCCGCAAAGTCGCCGCAGACCTGACCCGCATCGCCACCGAGCTCAAGGAACTGGGCACAGCCGTGGTCGCCGGCGGCCGCGCCGTCAACGAGATCGCCCCGGCCGATCTGCCCGGCGTGGTCGTCGCGACATCCATGACCGAGATGGCCGCCTTCGCCCGCGGCGTGCTGGCCCAGTACCGCGCCGAACATCCGGAAGAACGGCCCGAGCGGCAGGACCAGCAGGACTCCGGCGACGATGGCGTCGACGGCGAGTAAGCCGCTGCATACATCCCCGAACCAATCAACGAAAACACCCGCAATCGCGGGTGTTTTTCTTCGCCTTGCGTTCAACGTCCACTCACCCGCGCAGCTCGGCAATCGCGGCCGCACGCTTGGCCACCGGCAAACCGTAAATCGCCGAGGCCGCCACCAGCACATCGCACCCGGCCTCGCGCACGGCCGGCGCGTTCGACGGCTTGATGCCCCCGTCCATCTGCAGCCGCTGATCGGGCTGAAGTTCATCAGCGATGGCCCGCGTCTTGTCCAGCACGCTCTCGATGAAGCTCTGGCCGGAGAAGCCGGGGTTCACGCTCATCACCAGCGCCAGGTCCACCGCCCCCAGGTGAGGCAGGATGCGCTCGACCGGTGTCGGCGGGTTGATCGCCAGCCCCGCGGTCATGCCCAGCGTGCGGATGCGTTCGGCCAGCGGGGCGATGCCCTCGGGCGGCAGCACCTCAACGTGGAACGTCAGGTGATCCGCCCCCGCATCAAAGAACGCATCGACGAACTTCGCCGGGTCGGTCACCATCAGGTGCACATCCAGGAAGGCATCGGGCAGGGCGCGGCGCAGGCAGCGGCACAGGTCGGGCCCCATCGTCAGGTTCGGCACAAAGTGGCCGTCCATCACGTCCAGATGCAGCAGGTCGGCCCCGGCGGTGAGCGTGCCGCCGGCATCTTCGCCCATCTTCGCAAAGTCAGCCGAGAGAATCGATGGGGCGATGAGCGGAAGCCGCTTGGGCCGCTTGAAGAGCTTGGGCATGGCCAAGCGTACTGGCCCGTGCCCGGTTTGTCACGCCATTTTGCTGCCTGAGCTGCCCAACGTGGGATGGTTTGCTCCGTACCATCGCGCATGTCCGGCATCGTGACCAACCCGGCACGGGGCGGCGTGGAGGTGACCCCGAAACCGGGTATTACGGTTCCGGCGGCAGCCTCAGCTCCCGTCCGTGAGCCGGGGGCGATCCTGCGGGCCATCCCCAACTGGCTGACGGCCTCGCGCGTGATCATGGCCGCCATCTTCTTCGGCGTGCTGACCGCCTGGCGGTGGGACGGCTCGGCCGCTGAGGCTGGCAAGATCGACTGGCTCATGCTCGGGGCCGCCCTGCTGTTCATCGTGGCGGTGATCACCGATGCCTTCGACGGCTACCTCGCCCGCCGCTGGAAGGTTGAGTCCGCCTTCGGCCGCATCATGGATCCGTTTGCCGACAAGATCCTGGTCATGGGCGCATTTGTGTATCTGGCCAGCCCCGACTTCTGGGTCCAGCTTCCCGGCACGCCCAACCTCGCCGGTCATGGCATTCAGGTCAGCGGGATCTACCCGTGGATGGTCGTGGTCATGCTCGCCCGCGAGCTGCTGGTGACCAGCATCCGCGGCGTGATGGAGTCGCAGGGCGTGAGCTTCTCCAGTGACTGGTGGGGCAAGGGCAAGATGATCCTGCAGTCCATCATCGTGCCGCTGGTGCTGGCGCTGATCGCCATCGCACCCGTCGTGCCCCGCGGCGGCGATGGTGAGCCGCTGGCCGGCACGCTGCCGTGGGGATACTGGGCCATCAACGGTGTGGTGTGGCTGACGCTGCTGGTCACCGTGGTCTCCGGCGTGCCCTACGTGATGCGCTGTGCCAAGATTCTGGCCGATCAGCGTCGCGAGCTCCGCGGCAATCACTAAGTGCCAACCCGACAGATCCGCCCCAAGCTGGCATGCGGCCCGTGCCGGTGTGAACGTGCCGCGGCCACTACGGTTGTGGCATGATTGCCATCCTCGGTGCGATGCAGGAAGAAGTGCGGGCCATTGCCGCGGCGGTGGAGGGCGGGGAGGGTGGGGAGGGGGGGCGGAGTGTGCAGGCCGGGCCGATGCGCGTCGAGACCGGGCGGCTGGCGGGGCGAGCGATTGCCGTGGGCTTCTCGGGCTGGGGCAAGGTGGCCAGCGCGAGCAACACGGTGCGGCTGGTGCAGGCCTGCCGCACGGTCTGGGGGCACGGGCCGGAGGCGCTGCTGTTCGTTGGTGTGGCCGGCGCACTGGATGACCGGCTGGCGGTGGGCGACATTGTGGTGGCCGATGAACTCTGGCAGCACGATCTGGATGCCTCACCACTGTTTGCCCCGATGCAGATCCCGCTGACGGACAAGACGAGCTTGCGGGCCGATGAGGCGTGGTCGGCCCGGCTGGAGGCCGCCGGCCGCGGGCTGCTGGCCGATGGCCTGGCGGGGATAATCACCCCGAGTGCCCTGGCCAGCGTGGGGCTGGATGCATCGCCGCCGCGGGTGTGGCGGGGCGGCATCGCCACCGGTGACCAGTTTGTGTGCGATGCCGGCACCCGAGCGGCCATCAAGCGGCGAATCCCCGGTGCGCTGGCGGTGGAGATGGAAGGTGCGGCCGTGGCCCAGGTATGTGCTGATGAGGGCGTGCCGCTGGCGGCGGTGCGGGTCATCAGCGACAGTGCCGATGCGCACGCCCCGGCAAGCTTTGCGACCTTTGTCGAGCAGGTGGCCGATGTGATGCTGGTGGAGATCGTGCGGCGAGCGGTGGCGGTGAAGTAGTGCCGCCGCCTCCTGCGTGGCACCGCCCTTCTGGGCGGTGGGTTGCGTTTCAATCCCACGGCGACGCGTGGTTGACGTGGGCCGCGGAAGGCAAAGGCACACCCGGCGGAAAACCGGTGCCACGGTGTGCTGCGACACAACGCCTCAAGGCGGCCCGGTCACTTGGCAGACGGCGGCAGGTACGGATTCTCCGGCGTGGGAACGACCCAGAGTCTGTCCTCAAAGAGGTAGACCCAGTACCGGCCTTGCGCGACGAAGCCAATGAGCGAACTCCACTCGGCGTCGTAGTCCCACAGGCCCGCGGTGCCAACCAGTTGCGTGACACCCAGCGAATGCCACTGGTCGTTGTGCTTGGTCATGAACTCGATGCACAGATCATCCTTACGCGAGTAGGGTTGGCGAAGCGTGCCGCAGAACGCAGCAACTTGTGCGGTAGCACTCACATCATAGATGAGACTATTCTGAATTCGCGAGGGAATTGTTCGTCGACTCTGCCCTTGCGGCCACTCCCGAGGTGGTGTGTAGGTCTTTGAGACCTGGTCGTAGCCGGCCTCAAGCGTGGAAAGCCATGGTGCCAACTTGTTCGATGGATATCGTAGCGAACCAACGGTGAACGACATGCGCTCCCCGGCGGCGTGCCACTGGTCACGCGAGATCAGTTCGTTCTCACCGGTCAGCATGTTGAGTTTCCAGAACTGAACCTCGGGGTTCGGCCGGTCACCCCGTCTATACGGTGCTTCGGCTCTCAAACGATCAACGTTTGCGGCGTCGAACAACACATCATTACCATCGTCCATGACGCCGAAGTAAAGCTGGATTCCTACGCACTTCGATGCAATTCCGAATGGAAAGCCTCCTACTCGTTTGTCAAGTGCCCCCCGATCCCAGCCCGCCAAAGTGAAGGGCTGACATTGCCGCGCATCTACCTCGACCGGACCGGTCCAAGTTGGTCGGGGCGGGCGAGCGCGTGGCGGGCCAGGAAGGCCGGGGATTGTGATGCAGCCGCCAGCCAGTGAGCATGCCACGAGCAGCGTTCCGAGAGCACGTTTCATCGAGTTCCTCCGCATCGCGTTCCCTGTTCGATCACCACTTCCAACCACATCGTACAGTATCCACTGCCCCGCCACCTCGCGTGGCACCGCCCTTCTGGGCGGTGGGTTGCGTTTCAATCGCACGGCGACGCGTGCTTGACGCGGGCCGTGGAAAGCGAAGGCACACCGGGCGGAAGCCCGGTGCCACGGGGTGCGGATGCCTACCGCGTGGCACCGCCCTTCTGGACGGTGGGTTGTGCTTCAATCGCACCGCGACGCGTGATTGACGCGGGCCGCGGAGAGCAAAGGCACACCGGGCAGAAGCCCGGTGCCACGGGAAACAGGTGCCTCGCGTGACACCGCCCTTCTGGGCGGTGGGTTGTACTTCAATCGCAGGGCGACGCGTGATTGACGTGGGCCGTGGAAAGCAAAGGCACACCGGGCGGAAGCCCGGTGCCACGGAGGTGGGGCAACGTCACTGCACAAGGCGGCCCGGTCACTTGGCAGACGGCGGCAGGTACGGATTCTCCGGCGTGGGAACGACCCAGAGCCTGTCCTCAAAGAGGTAGACCCAGTACCGGCCTTGCGCGACGAAGCCCATGAGATCACCCCACTCGGCATCGTATTCCCGCAGGCCTGCGGTGCCGACCAACTGGGTGACACCGAGCGAATGCCACTGGCCGTTCTGCTTGGTCATGAACTCGATGCACAGATCATCATTCCGCGAGTAGGGTTGGCGAAGCGTGCCGCAAAACGCGGCAACCTGCGCGTATCCGGCGGTCTGCGCGAGAAAGCTAGACAGGATTCGGGAGGGAATGAACCGCCGACTCTGCCCCTCCGGCCACTCCCAAGGTGGGGTGTACGTCTTTGAAACTTGGTCGTAGCCGGACCCGAGGGTGAACATCCACGGTGTCTCCGTGTTCCATGAAACCCCGAGCGAACTGGTTGTGAATGACATGAGCTCACCGGCGGCATGCCACTGCTCACGCGAAATCAGGTCGTTCTCACCGGTCAGCAGGTTGAGTTTCCAGAACTGCACACCTTGGCTCGGCGTGTCACGCAGCGCATAGGGCGCCACTGCACGTAACCGATCAAGCTGTCTGACGTCCACCTTAACATCCCAAACATCACTGATGACCCCAAGGTAAACGTGAGCCTCAATGGTCTTCGTCGCGATGCCGAAACTCGTGTCCTCAACCCGGCGGTCGAGCGCCGATCGGTCCCAACCTACGAGAGTGAATGGCCTCCGCTGATCGGCAGCCGCTTCGACCTGGCCTGTCCATGTCGGCCGCGGTGGGCGAGCGCGTGGCGGGCCAGGAAGGCCGGGGATTGTGATGCAGCCGCCAGCCAGTGAGCATGCCACAAGCAGCGTTCCGAGAGCACGTTTCATCGAGTTCCTCCGCATCGCGTTCCCTGTTCAATCACCACTTCCAACTGCATCAAACAGTATCCACTGCCCCGCCGCCCCGCGTGGCACCGCCCTTCTGGGCGGTGGGTTGTGTTTCAATCAAAGGGCGACGCAGGATCTGACCTGCCCCCATTTCCTGTACCAGCCGCTATGAGAGTCTGTTGATGGTACCAGCCCCTGCAGCTGCACGTTGCACGCCACAGGGGAGGGGGGTAGAGGGGTTGACCTGCCCCCATTTCCTGTACCAGCCGCTATGAGAGTCTGTTGATGGTACCAGCCCCTGCAGCTGCACGTTGCACGCCACAGGGGAGGGGGGTAGAG
>CAILKP010000017.1 GCA_903834785.1 uncultured bacterium | reverse complement strand
CGATCTCTGAAAACGATACGAGAACAGGGGGCTTGCCCATGAATCCCGTTTTCACGACGGGGGGTATGCAGCCGGATGCATCGTACGTAGGCACAGATGACCCCACCGGCACGGCTGCCCAGCCGGTGGAGCCGGACTAGACCATGGGTGCGAAACGCGGCAGGAAGCCGCAGGGGGTGCAGTGGTCGGCGGTCGCACCCGCTGACGCGCCCGGGGGTTCCTTCGCTCATCTGGTGCCGCTGTGGCTGGCGGATCTGGCGATGCAGCAGTACACCCAGGCGACCTGTGACACGTACGGGCGGGCTATGGGCCGCTTCGCGCAGTGGTGCGCGCAACGCGAGCTGACCCAGGTCACGCACCTGACGCGGGCAGTGGTGGCGGCGTATCAGCGCTTCCTGTTCACCGCCCGCAGTGGCTATGGCCGTGGCCCCAGCGGCACGCACGCGGCTGCCGCTGCCAGCGGTGGTCTGCCACTCAGTGGCAAGACCCAGCGCAGCAGCCTGACGGCGGTGGCGCGGTTCTGCTCGTGGGCGGTGCGGCGGGGGCATCTTCCGGCGAATCCAGCGAGTGACCTGGAATACCCGCGCAAGGCGCGGACCCTTCCTGAGACGCTGACGCCGGAAGACGTGGCGGCGGTTTTGGGATGCTGTGATGTGACGACCCCAGCGGGGGTGCGTGACCGGGCTTTTCTGGAAGTCCTGTACTCGACGGGCTTGCGCAAAAGCGAAGCCCTGGGGCTGGAACTCGATGATCTGGACACGGTGCGCGGCATCGTGCGGGTGGTCTCCGGCAAGGGCCGCAAAGACCGCTATTGCCCCATTGGGGCTCGCGCCCTGGCCTGGGTCAGCCGTTACGTGACCGCAGTGCGCTCCCAGTGGTGCCAAGAGACACACCAGCAACGGCTATTCCTCGACCAGCGGCCCGCGGCCCGCATGGGCGAGCTGATGGGCTCGCGGGTGCATCGGCTGATGCGGCAGGCGCACATCCGCAAGCGCGGTGCCTGCCACCTCTTCCGCCATGCCTTTGCCACGCATTTACTGGAAAACGGCTGTGATATCCGCCTGATCGGCAGCATGCTGGGGCATGACGACCTCAGCTCGACGGCGATCTATACCCATGTCGGGGTGCGGGCGCTGGTGCAGGCGCATGCGGCGTTTCATCCGGCGGCGAAGGAATCAGGCAGCGGGCAAGCTGGCGATTCCCTGGCGGGCGCGGGTGGGCAGAATGCGGGGGAGGTGACGCCATGAGCACGCAGACAACGCTTGCCACGATTGCCGACCTGGAGCGCCATCCGGGTCGCTGCGAACTTATCAACGGGGAGATTGTCGAGATGTCACCAGTCGGTCACGATCACGGGATGTCGGCGGGGGACGTGTATAGCGTCCTGCGTGCTTGGGCGCGTGGAAAGGCATTCCGAGTTCTCGTGGGTGATGTTGGCTTTCATTGGTCGGGTGGACAGGTTCGTGCGCCCGATGTGGCCGTCATCACTGAAGAACAGTCAGCCAGTGCGCCGCGTCGTGGCTATTTGTCGTTTCCGCCTGTATTGGCGGTTGAAGTGATTTCGCCCACGGATGAATGGTCGGAAGTGAAGGCCAAGGCACATGGCTGGATGGCGAATGGTGCTCGTTTGGTTTGGACGGTTGATCCCGTGTCTCAGACCGTCGATGTGTTCATGGATGGTCGGCATGTCAGCGAATGTGGTAAGGCTGACCGTTTAGATGGCGGTGTGGTTTTGCCGGGCTTTTCCTGCGCTGTATCCGAATTTTTCGCTTGATGTGACCCGCAGCGGCGGGCCACGAGCCCGCCGCGTCCGCTCCATCGTCGTCGTGATGCGGTGCGCCGCTGTCCGCCAGGAGCGGCAGCGGGCACGGGAGCATCCGGCCATGCGCCCGCATCGTCACGCCTCGCGCTGACGGCCTGCGGCCTGCGCGAGTCGCGCCGATGCTACGCCGCCGCTCCGGCCCAGCTCTTCACGTCGTGGCGTTCCTGCTGCGATGCGCCCCGGCCTGATGTTGCGGCAGCCCCGCCGTGAGTGTTTCCGGTTCGCCCCCGTCTCCTCTCCATTCAGTCTCAACAAGGTGGGCGCGGCGTCCTGCCGCGCCCGCTGTTTGTCCCCCACCCCGACCCGTCGGCGGCGTCCTGCCGCCGACGGGCCGCCCCCGCGCCTTCGCTGCGCTTTCGGCTGGGGGCGGCGCTGGGTGTCGGCCTCCGGGCCGGTGCGGCCCTGCGCGGCCAGACGGCCTTGCCGATTGCTGGTACTGCGGCCATTTCCTGCCCGTTTGGGCGCATTCTCAAGTCCCCGGCAGATCATGGCCACCCGTCGCGCCACCGTGCTCGTCGCTGCGCTCCTGCGGCGCGGCGTCACGCCGTGCGGCGATGGTCAGCCCATGGGGCGGGCTTCGCCCCGCGTGGTCGGTCGTTGTCGGTGTGGTCGGTAGGCCCATCGCCCGCGCAGCGAGCGACGGCCCTACCGCCCGCCATCTGCCGCCGGTTTCATGTGGGAAACGCCGTGCTCAAGACGCTCCGGGCAAGCTCCGACGTG
>CAILKP010000016.1 GCA_903834785.1 uncultured bacterium | reverse complement strand
TCGTAGTACGTGATCGACCGCTGAACGTCCTGCTCCAGGTCGCTGAACACCGAACGCATCGCCTGCAGAATCTTGCGGGCGTGCTCGCTGCTCTCGGCTTCCTTCTTCAGCCGCTCGGCCTTGCTGTACGACAGGTTGAACCCCGCGACCAGCGCCTCAGTGAAGTGGTGGCCGCCGATGGGGAACGTGCGAATCCACACGCGGCCGCCCTGCACCACAATCAGGTCCGTGGACATCGTGCCGATGTCCAGCAGAATGGTCCCCGGCATCTCCGCCCGGAACTGCTGGTCGTACGACAGGGCGTTGAACACCGCCAGAGGCGACAGCGTCAGCGACGACGGCGTGAAGCCCACGTCCTGCCACTTGGCCAGCTTGTCGTTCACTCTGTCGGTGGTCACCGCAAAGATGCCGACCTCGACATCCGGGCTGTCCGGCTGCGAGAAGGTCTGGTAGTCCCACTGCACATCGTCAATCGGGAACGGGATCTGCTGAACCGCCTCGAACTTGACGATCTCGGGGATCTTCTTGGGGTCCACCGGCGGCAGCTTGGCGAAGCGAGCGAAGCCGGCGTTGCCGGGAATCGAGATCGCCAGCGAGGCCTTGCTCAGGTCGCGCTGCGAGACCAGCGTGCCCACCGCCAGGCGGCGTGCCTCACGCTCGTCAGTCTCCGGGGCCGAAAGGGGGCGCTTGTGCGGGATGATCAGATAATCCGCGACCGAAACCGAGTCACCGTCGCGCACAAGCTTGATCGCCTTGAGCGCTCCGGCACCGACTTCGACTCCCCAGCATGCGTTGGACGCCATGAATGAGTTCCTGGTTCTTCGCCCGAAGTTGGCCGGTCTTCGTCCCGGCCGCTGCTGCCGCCGTTGGCACGCTGCCCACGGCGCGAAAATCGAGGGGCTAGTTGTAGGCCCGTTCGTTATTCGACGAACCGGCCCCGACAGTCTGTCCCGCCCTCTTGCCCTCCGTCCCCCTACCACCACCCGTCTCGAAAGTCGTGCTCCCACCCCTCACGCCGCCCGCTCCGCCGGCACGCCTCACCCGCTTGTCATTGGCTCCGCCCCAATCCACAAGTCGGATGCATCCTGTACGCACATCCGTGCGGACCTGTTGCCGGGATCACCTCGGCCGTCGTCCGACTCCCGTCCGTTCTGTCCCAGGCACCGGGGCACATCAAGGTCGCTTTTCTTGGCGACATCGACCCCTACCGTTCCGAAGCACCCATGAAACTGCCTTCTGAACTCTTCGGTCGCTTGTCCGTCGCTTACGCCAACAAGGCCGTATGCGTCACCGGCGGCAGCGGCTTCATCGGCAGCCACCTGGTTGATGCCCTCATCTCCATGGCCCCCCAGGTCCGCCAGATCACCGTCTTAGACGACCTGTCCAACTCTAATCTGGACCACCTTTCTGGCCTCATGGAGCTTGAGCCGCAGCGGGTTCGCTTCGTCCACGGCTCCATTCTCGATGATGATGCCGTCCACGAAGCCATTGAGGATTCCAGCGTCGTCTTTCATCTCGCCGCGGTCGGCTCGGTCCAGGCCTCCCTCAAGGACCCCCAGCGCACCTGGTCAGTGAACACCACCGGCACCGTCCGCGTCCTCGAGGCCGCCCGCCGTTTGGGTGCCGGACGGGTCGTCCTCGCCTCCTCCTCCTCGGTCTACGGCAATGTCGGGGGTGACCAGCCCTCCCCCAAGTCCGAGGTCATGCCCGTCAACCCCATCTCCCCCTACGCCGCCTCCAAAGCCGCGGCAGAGGTCGCCATCGCTGCATGGTGTCGCTCCTTCGGGTTATCGGGCGTCTGCCTGAGATACTTCAACGTATTCGGTCCGCGTCAGGCTTCTGACACGCCCTACGCGGCTCTCATCCCGATCTTGACCTCCAAGCTCCTGGCCGGCCAATCCCCCCTGATTCACGGGGATGGCCACCAGTCCCGCGATTTCACCCCCGTCTCCTGCGCCGTGCTGGGCACCCTGCTGGCGGGCGTCGCCCCGGGCGAGCTCCGCGGCCAACCTATCAATATTGGTACCGGCGAGCGCACCGAAGTCCTCGCCGTTTTGGACATGATTCAAAAGCACCTGGGCACCAACCTCCCCCCGCAGTTCCAGACCGCCCGCATCGGCGATGTCCGCCACTCGCTGGCCGACATCTCGCTGGCCAAGCAGTTGCTTGGATATGCACCGATCGCCACCCTCGAAACCGCCTTGCTCGAGGCGGTCGACGCCCTGAAGAGTGGAGTGCAGGGATGATCCGTCGAAGTCTGCGATGGAGTCTGGAGACCGGACTCGGCCTGCTCGGGGTGCTGATGCTCGCCGCCCGATCCGGCTTTAAGTTATCCGGACCATACTGGTCTTGGCGGTGGCACACCGCCTTCGGCCGCGGCGTCCCCGGCAAGCCCGAGCTGACGATGAGCATGCTCGAATACGCCCGCTGGGTCTACCAGATGCGCCGCCTCCGCTGACCCGGCCCTACTCGCCTGGCCCCCGCACCCGCATCGATCCTCACCCTCTGACTCCGCCGCGGACCGCCTCCGCGCCGAGCTCCGCGCTGCTCATGGGGCGTCACGCTCTCCCCACCAGCGGCATCAGGAACATCCCTTTCCCCACTCCGCCACAGCGGCCCAACCCGGTCGCCACCACGCTAAGTTCAGCCCGACTTGATCGGGCATCCCCCCCAACTGTGCGCCCAGCGGCCTTGCAGGCCCATGAAGAGTGAACCGCGGAAGATCAGCAGCCGATGGAGCGATCATGTCATCTGAAAGCTCCGCCGGTCTGTGCTGCATCACGCGTTCCGCCCCGTTCAAGCTGGTCCTGGGCCTGGCCCTGGGTCTGGTCATCGGCGCCGTCATGGGCCCGGTGGCCGAGCGCATGTCCCGCACGTCGCTCTCGCTCTCAGGGCTGAGCTCCGACTCGATGCCGCTGGCGGCAGTCGGCCCGACCACGCCCGATGAGCGGTCCACGCAGATCTCCGACGCGACGGAGCGCTAACCGCTCCCCGCGGCAGCAATTGTAAACCCCGACAGTTCAACCCACTCCGCCGGGGCACGCTCTGCCCCGGCGGTGGTCTTTTTGCACTCAGGCCGGATACGCTCGCCCATGAGCGACGCGACCAACCCCACCCCCAGCACCTCCGCCCCCACTGCCGCCAAGGCTGCCGCGAGCGGAACCAAAGGCATCGCCATGCTGGTCATCGGTCTGGCAGTCGGCCTCATCGCCGGCGCGTTCCTGGGGCCGTTTGTTGAGAACTTCTTCGGCCAGTCCGGCCCGACCCCGCCGAAGACCACCGCTCCTGCCCCCATCGACGAGCGCAGCGCCCCAGTGACCGCACCGGCACCCGCGCCAGCGCCCACCCCGGCCGCAGCCCCGGCAACGGCTCCGGCACCGGCCGCCCCCGCCACACCGGCCCCGGCGAACCAGCCCAAGTGATCGCCGGTCCCAACCGGCGGCATTGATCACAATCTGGCGACGATCCCGCAACCCCGGCGATCAGTGGCCGTAGCGTTGCCAGCCGTGTCGCTGCGCACCAAACTCATTTTGTGGCTGCTCGTTCCGCTGCTCGCGGTTCTGAGCATCGTGCTGTACAGCGACTGGAGTCGCAACCGCCGCGCGGTGCTCGCCGCCGCACACACCATCATCACCGAGCGCTCCACCGCCGTGGCCTCGCAGATCGACACGCGCCTGCGCTCGATCATGCGGGCCGCCGAAACCGCGGCCGTCCTGCCGCCACGCGGACAGAACCTCAGCGAGAACAACTTCCGCCAGGCCGTCATCGCGCCGATGCGCTTCGAGCCGGCGATCTTCGCCGCGGCGTTCGTGCTTGACATGCCATCCGGCAGGCCGATCTCCCTTGCGGCACGTCGCGTGCGCGACGGCGGACGCGACGGCGTGCAGTTCCGCCCCACCATGCCGCGCCAGGGCAGCACCGAGAGCAACCTGCCCTGGATGGCCGCACGGGCCCGCAAGCAGCCCATGTGGACCGGGCAGTTCACCGATCCGTCGCTGGCGCCCGGTCCGCTCTACGCCTACAGCGTCCCCGTCGTGGAAAATGGCGAAGTCCGGGGCGTGCTGGCCCTCATTCTCCGCGGCAGCGATGTGCAGGCCCTGATCTCACCCCCGACGACCGGCCCCACCACAGCCGCGGCGCCGGCCATCACCGGCTCGCCGCTGCCCGAACTGCCCGAAATCGCCGAGGCCGAACCCGCTCCTTCTCTTCGCATCGCCCAGTCGCTCGTCGGCCCCGACGGCTTCGTCGTCATCGACTCCGACCGGCTCGTGGTCATGCACTCCAACCCGATCCTGACCGGCAAGGAGTCCATCTTCGCCCTTGCCGCGGCCAAGGGCATGAAGAGCATCGCCAGCGCTGCCGATGAGGTCTTCTCCGGACAAGCCGGTGTCGTCGAACTCGAGGGCATGGACAAACTCCTGCCCCAGCTGACCGATGACGACATGCACATCCTGGCCTACAGCCCCATCCCCGCCGCCGGCTGGACCTTCACCTCCGCGCTGAGCAAGGCCGAGGTCATGAAGCCCGTCAACCAGTGGCTGCTGACCACCGCCGCACTGCTGGTACTCGGCCTCGTGGCGGTCGTGCTGGTCGTGTTCCTGGTTTCCGGCAAGCTCACCCGCCCCATCGAACAGATGGCCGAGGCCGTCGATCGACTGGGCTCAGGCGACCTCTCCGTGCGGCTGGAAGGTGCCAAAGGCAAGGATGAACTCGCCCGCCTCGCCCGCGGCTTCAACACCACCGTCGCCCGACTTGCCGCACAGATGCAGCAGGTGCGTACCGAGACCGCCGCCCGTGAACGCATCGAAGGTGAGCTCAAAGCCGCCCGCAACATCCAGGTTGATCTGCTGCCCCGCACCTTCCCGCCGTTTCTTGGCGAGCAGCGCTTCGACCTCTTTGCACTCAACACGCCCGCCAAATACGTCGCCGGCGACTTCTACGACTTCTTCTTCAGCGGCGAGCGGCTCATCCTGGTCATCGGTGATGTCTCGGGCAAGGGTGTCGCCGCCGCCATGCTCATGGCCGTCACACGCACGCTCATCCGCGCCGCCGCGGCAGAGGGCTTGGGCGTGGCCGAAATCGTCCGGCGCGTCAACGACGGCCTTCGGCATGACAGCGATGAGGGCATGTTCGTCACCATGTTCATCGGCTCGTATTGCCCCACCTCCGGCCAGCTGGAGTACATCACCGCCGGTCACCCGCCGCCGATCCTGCTTCGCCCCAATGGCCCGGAACCGCTGGAAGACTCCAACGCGCCGATGCTCGGCGTGCTCACCGAGGAAATCGCCGGCAGCTTCCGCTCCGACACGCTGACCATTCCCAGCGGCTGCGGCGTCATGGTCTACACCGACGGCGTGACCGAGGCCACCGCGCCCGGGCACGTCCTGTTCGGTATGGACCGGCTCACCACCGTGCTCAGCGGCATCAACGCCGGCGATGCCGCCGAAACCTGCAAGGCTGTCAGCACCGCCGCCACCACCTGGCAGAGCGGCGTACTTGCCGATGACATCACCGTGCTGGTCTTGCGTCGCTGCAACTGATCCCTGCGTGCTCCCGCCCGTCCCATTGCAACCCCTCCCGCGCCCGCCCTCCGCCGCGCACCGCTCAGCTCACCAGGTAAAACCTCGCCACCGTCGCCTCAAACGTGTCACCGGGCGTCGCCCGGCTGAACGTGTAGCTGCCTTCCATCGTGCCCCACGCCGTGTTGAGCGGGCAGTACGACTCGTACTCAAAGTACCCACCGGGCTCAATCCGCGGCGTGCGCCCGATCACCCCGTCACCACGCACCTCGTGCGTGTGGCCCGAAGAATCCACGATCATCCAGTACCGGCTCTGCAGCGTCACGGCGTTCTCGGACTCGTTGCCGATGCGGATGTGATACCGGAAGACCCACGTGCCGCGCTCCACAGCGGACTGCGCCGGCTCGAACCGCGGGAGCGCGGTAACGCGGATACCGCCGGTGACGGCCTCAGAAGCGTGGCGTGGCAGGGTGGTCGGGGAGGTCATGGCCCGGATGATAACGCGCCCGGAGACCGGACATCGGACCCTCTGACGGGCCAGAACCCCCGCTGACCACCCCAGACCGAACAGTTTGACCGGCATCAACCCGCGCCCGGCCTTCAGATGGTGGCAGTGGCCCCGCCTCGGACCGATGCCCCAGCCGCGGACATCGCCGGGCGGGCTGGTTGTCAGAGGAGCAGCTAGCCCGTCCGACGAGTCCGCGCCGCTTCCCCGGAGTTCGCCCACGCCATGCACCTGACACGCGACGATCTCACACGGCTCATCGCCTCGCTGACGTGCAGCGAACTCGACGCGATGCGACCGGGACGAACGCACGACCAGCTCAGCGTCGCCGGCGGACGGCTCGATGCTCACCCCGTCGCCACCTCGCCGCAGGAACTCACCCGTCTGGCCGGCCGCATCAACCAGTGCCTGCACCTTGACGGCCTGCTCAGTGCCGCCGAACTCATCGCCAGCCCCTGGATCGACCGCTGGGCCATCCTGGCACAGGCCGCCCGCTCCATGCCGGCCCACCACGGCCACCTGACCTTCATCGACCGCACCACCGGCGACCCGATCCCCTGCACCCACAGCGCGGTGCACCTGGACCGTCAGGCCCACTCACTGGCCCGGCTCATCTCCAGCCGCGCACTGATCAGCCGCGTGGTCTCGCTGGCACCCCCCGACTCGCCGGCCTCACTCATCGCCACCTGCCTGCTGGGCCAGAAGCTCGATGCCGACTGCACCGACGACCGGCTCATGCCGCCGTCAGAACTCGTGCCGACCATCCGCTGCGGTGACCTCGTCATCGCCCGCGGCGATCAGGTCGCCGGCCTGCTCTACGCCTGCGAGCAGTTCCAGCCCGCCTGCCTGCTGGTCATCGACTCGCCGCTGGACCCTGAAACCTGGCTCGAACTCAAATGCCGCGGCATCCAGGACACCATCGAGCTCTACGGCACCACCGAGGCCGGCCCCATCGCCTGGCGCGACGGCTCCGACCAGCCCTTCTTCCTGCTTGAAAGCTGGCTCCGTCTCCACGCCGGTGCGGTCATCCGCGACAGCGATGGAGAACGCTTCGACCTGGCGATGTCCGCGCTCTGGCTCGACGGCCGCCGCTTCGCACCCTCCGGCAGCACCGGCAACAATCCCCGCGGCACCGCCGCCCGCTGCGCCATGGTCGCCGCGGTGCTGCGTGCGCACCCCTCGGTCCTTGATGTTGCCGTTCGCCCGGCCCGTGACCTCTCGGGCAACCCCAACTCCCGCGTTCAGGCCTACATCATCCCGCGGCACGAGCCGCGCAACGTCGACGACCTGCTGACCGTGCTGGACAGTCACGCCGCCAAGCACCTGCCCGAGGCCGACCGCCCCGTGGTCTGGAGCGTCGGCCCCGCCATCAGCAGCCCCGGCCTGGACCGCCGCGCGGGCTGAGGCCGCAACTGCCCGGCTCATCGCACTCCGACACGTTTCAACCGGCCGTTCTCCGGCAACCTCCACCCCCCACCGCCCCGGCCGCTCTACGCTCCCGACGTGGCAGGGCCTGTGATTCAACCCGCTCGTCTGTTCCGCACCGGCTTTCGCCCGCTGGGCACCCTCGCCGCGGCAGCGGCGTGCTGCCTGGCCACCGGTTGCACCCGGCCCACGGAGCCCGGCCGCCCGATCCCGCAGAAGGCCGTCATCGGCTCACCCGGCATGGAGCCCGGCCGCTTCGCCAAGCCCCGCTGCATCGACAGCGACGGCAAGACCCTGTGGGTCGTCGACCGCGCCGCCAAGGTCCAGCGCTTCGATGCCGAGACCGGCCTGTGCATCCAGTGGTTCGTCATGCCCGACTCCGAACTCGGCAAGCCCACCGGGATCACCGTCGGCCCATCGCCCGAGGGCGACGGCTCGCTGTGCATCTACCTGGCCGACACGCACTACCACCGCGTCGTCGCCTACGCGGTGCCCGCCCTGCCTGCAACCTGGAAACCCGGCGATGTCACCTCACGCCCCCAGCGCGTGGTCCCGCGCGAGGTCCTCCGCTTCGGCAGTTACGGCGATGCCCCCGGCCAGATGGTCTACCCCACCGACATCGCCGTGCTCACCGCGGCCGATGGCAAGACCGTCGAGCGCATCTACGTCAGCGAGTACGGCGGCAATGACCGCGTGCAGGCCTTCGATGCCACCGGCAAACCGCTGTTTGCCTTCGGCCAGCCCGGCGATGGCCAGAAGCCCGAGATCATCGAGTTCAATCGCCCGCAGTCCATCGCGTTCCTGGCCCCGGAAAGAAAGAACAAGGACGGCCGCCCTTCCGGCCTGCTGGTCACCGACTCGGTCAATCACCGCCTCGGCGTCTTCGATCTCGACGGCAAGCTCCAGAAGTGGATCGGCTCCCCAACCACCGCCGACAAGGCCCCCGGGCACTTCAATCATCCCCGCGGCATCACCATGATGCCCGACGGCACCGCCCTGATCGTCGAGTTCGGCAACAACCGCGTCCAGCACATCAACATCGCCACCGGCGAGTGTCTGGGTCTCTGGGGCACCGGCGGCCGGGGCGACGGCCAGCTTGCAGAGCCCTGGGGCCTTGCACGGCTCGGCGGCCTGGTGTACATTGTCGATGCCATCAACCACCGCGTGGTCGTGGCCGATCTGCCGTGAAAAACTCAACCCTGCCAACCCGACTTCTGCTGCCCGTCGCACTCGCCGCCGCCGCGATGCTCAGCGGCTGCGGTCAGGCCGAGTTCATCCCCGCAGCTCCTGCCGCCGGACTCGCCGCAAACGACGCAGCACCATCCTCTCCGCTGGTCAACCGCTGGGCCGACCCTGCCGTGTGGCCCAAGCGACTGGCAGTGCGCACCGGCCTGAGCAGCTGGGCCCGCGCACAGGTTGATCCCGCCCGCCCCATCATGGGCATGATCGTGCCCGCCGTCGGCCCGCTGCAGGCCGCCGGCGCCTCGCGCCCGGCACAGGAGAAAGTCGAGCGCGAGCTCTACGCCGATGTGCAATCCATGATGCGCCGCCGCACCGGTGGCAGTGCATGGCGAGACTACACCGTCGTCGGCGAGGGCCCCGGCTCGTACCTCTTTGTCACCAGCGACGATCCGTACGCCACCGATGTCTGGGACGGCCCGGCCGGCAAGCCCGTCAGCTACTTCAAGTTCATGTCCGCCCGCCCGGCCGAGGCCGCGGGCGCTGTGGGCCGCGAGGTTGTCTTCACCGATGACTCGGCCACCGCCGCAGCACCCGCCACCCCGGCCGACAGCCGCCGCCTGCTGCTGGAGCGCACCTGGTTTGCCCTCTACACCCCGCGCACCGGACCGGCCAAAGGCCTCATCGTCCTGCTCCCGGGCATGTTCGGCACGCCCCAGCCGATCGTCCAGCAGTTCGTCGGTGAGCTGCGAGCCAACGGCTACGCCGTGCTCCGCGCTCTGGCCCATCCCTCGCGCTTCACCGAGCAGGTCACCTTCGGCATCGTCGAGTCCGCTGACCTCAAGCCCCAGGCCGAGCTCGTCGCCCGCACACTCACCGACCGCGCCGCCGAGTGCGCCTACGCCGTGCAGGCCGCCCTGCTGCACACGCGCGACACCAACCCCGCCCTGCGCGAGGTGCCCGTCACGCTCGTCGGCATGTCCGGCGGGGCCATGGTCGCACCAACGGTCATCGCCCGCAACCCCGGCTCGGTCCACGCCGCCGTGCTCATCGCCGGTGGCAGCGATTTCCTGCAAGTCGCCCTCGAGAGCAACTACAAGGACATGATCGACGCCCTGCACTTCGTGTGGTTCCCCACACGCCCGGCACGGCCCGAGCCCAAGCCCCGCTCCGACGGCCGCACCCCGCCCAGCGCGGGCATGATGCGGGCCGACGAGAAGCCCTCGCCCGAGATGCTCTCCCGCTTCGTGGAGCTCTACCACCAGGCCGCGCCGCTCGACAGCGTCAGCACCGGCACCGCCCTGCGCCAGGTGCACTCGCTGTTCATGCTGGCCGAGGGCGACAAGGCCGTGCCCTACGCCCGCGGCGTGCAGCTCTGGGAAACCGCCGGCAAGCCCGATCGCTTCAACGTCAGCGGCGGACACGAGACGCTCTTCCTGTTCCTGCCCGGCTCATTTGGCAAACTCATCGGCTGGATTGACAACGCCACCGCGCAGGCCGCCAGGCCCGCGGCAAAGTAATCGCCGGCCGCTCCATCCGGATTGTGCCCGGTTCAGCGTGATTTTGCACCGCCGCAACACATCATCACCCGCTTCCGCACCCGGCGTTTACTAGACTTGGCCCCGGTGCTGACCATCGCCGTCAATCCGTACCACCTCACGCTGCGCGAGCTGCCGGCGATGGCGAGCCTGCTCCTGGCCGACAAGGCCGTCACCGCCCTGCCCACCCCGCCCGGCGGCGACACCCGCGAGGATGTGCAGCGTGCCATGGTCACCTGCCCGCGCTACACGCGCCTGCTGGAGTCCTGGCGCTGGGCCAGCCCACTCTGGCGATGCGGTGCCGTCACCAGCCTGCACCAGGGTGATGATGCCATGGCCGATGTTCGCGGCGCGATGACCACCATGGCCAGCGACCCCGCCTGCAAGCCGCTGCACCCCTTCCTGCACAAGGAGATGCTCACGCGGCCCGATGAGCTCCTCGACCACCTCTGCGCCGACCTGCTCAAGGGCGGGCCCGATCCCGGCTTCTGCGTCCCAGTCGCCGGCGCGATGGATCGCTTCGCCGCACGCCACGGCCTGCTGGTCACGCGCTCCGGCCGCGATGCCTCCAGCGGAAAGTCCGTCAGCGCAGCCTCCGGCGGCACCGCCTCACTCGTTCAGCGGGCAGAGGAAATGCTCGGCCGCACCGTCTTTACCCTCGCCCTGCCCGTCCTGGCCTCGGCCTCCGGCCGCACGCTTGAGGATCTGCGTGCCGACCTGGAGCCCGAACTCTCACCCCTGCGCCAGGCTATCAGCGAAACCGCCTCCGCCGCGGCAGAGCCCTCCACCGCAGCGACCGTGCAAGCCCAGCAGCGCCGCATCCGCGAAGCCGGAGCCGTCTACGCCCAGGCCTTTGAGGACGTCATCGGCGGCATGCTCGACCGCGATGACGACCGCGGCATCCGCGTCACCGCCGCCACCTGCCGCATCGTCTGCCGCGTCCTCCCGGCCGATGCCGTCGTCCGCTCCTCCGTCGCCGCCCTGCGCACCGCCCGCCGCGTCGGCCTGCTCAATCGCGATGAGCCGGATGCCGCCGTCGCCACCGAGACCCCCGAAGCATCCCGCGCCGTCATCACACTTGTCGTCAGCGCCATGCCACGCGAGTAAACGCGCACCGACACGCCGCGCCAGCTCCCGCCCGCACATCCCCCGCACCATCTCACTCCATCCGCTCCCGCGCCCGCCGCTTGGCCGCTGCAAGCCCGGTCTCCTCCGGCTGCACCTTGGCTGCGGACGGTGCCGGCGCCGCACGTTGCCCCTGCATGCTCTGCTCCGGTAACTCCGCCTGCGGCACGCCGCCCATTCTCGCCGCGGCTCGCGCCGCCACCCGCCGCTGCCGCGCCTCGGCCACCAGATCCGCCGCCTCATTGCCCGACAGTGCCGCGCCCGAGCCCGGCCCAGTCTCCACCCTGCTCTCGCTCCGCCGCGACAGCCCCGACAGCGTCGCCGCCGCCTGCTGCCCGCGCGAGGCCGTCGCCGCCGCGGCCTCGGCCAGCAACTCCGCACCAAACTGCCGCGACACCAGCCGGTCCCAGGCAATCCGCCGGTTCGCCAGGTCCAAGTACACCAGCACTGCAAGCACCGGGGCCACAAACGGCCACAGCGGCAGCCGCGTCTGCCGCGGGGCAATCCCCGCGCGGTCCCACAGCTTCGCCGCCGCCGGATCATCGATCGACAGCACCCGTCCGCCCGTGCGCGTCGCCAGTTCCGTCAGCAGCCGATCATCACTGGCCGCCGCACGCAGCTCCGCGCCGCGCGGCCGCACCACGCCCACCACCCGCGGCGGCAATCCACCTACCACCGCCTGACTCTCGCCGCCGCCGATCCGCCGCGGCGAGACCACCACCACACCCGTCCCCGGCACACTCATCTCCCCGGCGGCCTCGTACGTCCCGGGCCCCACCTGCGCCAGCTGCAACTGCTGCCGCGTGCCATCGGGCCGGAAGATCGTCGCCGGCACCACCAGCGCATCAATCGGCGTGCCCGAGGAATCAATCGCCTCGTACCGCACCGTCAGCCGGTCACCTTCCAGCCGCGTCATCAGTTCACCGGCTCGCCCGCTGCTGTCGCGCGCCGTCTGCCGCGCCAGCTGCAGCCAGAAGCGGCGATAGCCCGGCCAGTTCATCCACTCGCCGGCCCAGCGCGACGCGTCGGAGGTGAACGCTCCGACCCGGCCCAGCCCCGCCTGCCACGTCGCCAGCACCGGCTCACCCGTCGGCGTCAGCAGCGGATAGCTCACGCCGCCGGTCATCACTGCCTCAGTCACCCCACGCTGCGGCGCAGCATCGGTCCGCGCCGTCTCCACCTGCCGCGGCGTCGTCAGCACCAGCCCGCCCAGCGGCGGCATCGGCCCGTCACCTTCAATGCCCGCCGTCGCCGGAAACACCCCCGGCGTCAGCACCGGCACAAACGGCTGCTCGCGAATCTCCGGCGAGCGCACGACCTTCATCGCCTTCAAAAACACCCGCGGCAGCGTCGTCGGGTTCTCCACGCGATAGAACGACCCGCCGCCCAGCCGCGCCATCTTCTCCAGCGTCTCCGTATCGGCCTCATCACCCACACAAATCGTCGAGAGCTTGATCCCATCAGCCGCCATCGCCTTGGCCATCGGCTCCAGCCGGTTGCGGCCCTGCGACACGCCGTCGGTCAGCACGATGCAGTGCTTCACGTTCGCCCGCGCCGCCTTGAGCTGCGCGTACGCCAGCTCCAGCGCAGGCGGCATGTTGGTGCCGCCGCCCGGATAGATCGCACGGATCGACTGCACCACACTGTCGGGCGACTGGTTCGGCCCCAGCGGCACGATCGTCCGCGCACTGCTGTTAAACTCGATCACGCCGATCATGTCGTCGCGGTCCAGCGTCCGCACCGCCAGCGCAGCACCCTCGTTGGCAACGTCCTGCTGGCTCCGCGTGCTGCCGCCGACTCGAAAGCTCATCGACCCCGACGAGTCCATCACAATGATCACCGCCGCCGCCGGCATCACCAGCCGCTCGGGCAACTGCAGCTTCACCGGCAGAATCGGCTCGATCTGCGAGCCGCGCCACCCGCCCGGGCCGAAGCTGTCGCGCCCGCCGACCATGATCAGCCCGCCGCCCAGCCGCGTGACAAACTGCACCAGCGCCTCCTGCTGGGTCGCCTGCACCGCATCGGCCGGCACATTTTCCAGAATCACCAGGTCGTGCTTCTCCAGCCCCACCAGGTCCAGCGGCAGCGCCTGCGGCACGATGGATTCAACGTTCACCGCCTCCTGCCGCAGCAACTGCTCCAGCGGCCCCGGCGGCGCATCCGCCGCGTTGCCCCGACCACCCCTTCCCGCCGCCTCGCCCACCGCCGGCCCGCTGGCCTCACCCCGTACCAGCAACACCGATCCCGTCCCCGGCGTCACCGTCACGGCCTCCGCCCGCAAGTTGGAATCCTGCACCACCACCGCCGCATCATCCAGCGCCAGCCGCGCCTCCATCCGGTGCACGCGACCCGCCGGTAGCTTGGCACTCAGCACCAGCACATTCCGCCCCGGCCGCAGCGTCACGGCCTGATCCATCCCCGCCGCACCCGGCGTCAGATCAACCTGCTCACCTTCAATCACCAGCGAGACCCGCCCCGTTGTCGCCACCGTGCTGTCCACCACCACACGCAGCGGCACCACACTGCCCGCCGGTGCGGCAGATGGTGCCTCCAGCGACTCAACCACCACCCGCTGCGACAGCGACCAGCGAATCGGCACCACATCAATCGGGATCCCGCGTGCCGCCGATGCCGCACCTGCCCCGCCCGCAGCACCAGCCTGCGATGCACCCGCCCCGCGCTCTCTCACACCCCCCACCGCCGCCGCAGCAGCCAGCGTGTCGCCACGCGTCGGCACACCGTCACTGAGCAGCACAATCCGCCCCGCCGCATCCGGCGGAATCAGCATCGCCGCCGCCTCAATCGCACCGGCCAGGTCCGTCTCGCCCGCCATCGCCGGGTCAAACGGCCGCGTCAACGCATCTTCCGCCGCCACCACATCGCCGCGTGCCGCGATCGGCCTCTCCGCACCATCCACGCTCCCAACCACTCCCGCCCCTCCCGCCCCCACCCTCGCCACCGGCCCGCTCGGCACACCCAGCGGCACCACCGCACCATCAAACAGCACCACGCCCAGCAGGTCGCTCCGGGCCCGGCCGCTGCTGGCCACCTGCAGATACTGCCGCACGCGGGCCTCAACATCGCCAGCCCCGCCCGCCGGGCCCAGTTTGCGGACGGAGTCCGACACATCCACCACCGCCACCACCGCCAGCTTGTCGGTCGTGCGGATGATCGTCGCCCCCGCCAGCAGCAACCCCACGCACACCAGCACCAGCCCGCGCAGCACAATCGCCAGCCACGTCCGCGTCGGTGCCACCGTGCGGAACATCCGCAGCGCGACAATCGCCATCGGCACCAGCAGGGCGATGATCCACAGCCAATGCATGTTCTCAAACCGCAGCGTCACTTGGGGTTACCCGCTCCTGCTGGTGCGCCACCCGGCGGCGTGCTCGGCGTGGCCGCGGGCGCTGTCGCACCTGGCGTCGCGGGTGCCGCGGGCGTCACAGGCGCCGCCGGCGCGGGCACACCCAGCGCATCAGGCAGCCGCTTGTACCAGCGTGCAACCACGTCCTCCAGCCGCCGCGGCACCTGCTGCCGCTCAATGGCCTGCTGCGCCGCATCCGCCGCCTGCCGCACCGTCTCCTGCAGAGCGGGCTGGTCCGAAGCGGCAACCTTGCCGCCCTGGCCCTGCCACTCCGCCAGCGTGCGCTGCGGCCCGCCGCGGCCGATCTGATTCTGCCCCGGCCGCGCATCGAGCGCACCCGACGGCTTGGCCGCCAGTTCCGATGGCGGAACATTGCCCTTGGGCCCGGCCGGCTCCGTGCCGAACTGCCGCCGATCCTCCGCCGTCCCATCCCGCGGCTCACGCGTCGGCGGCGTCTGCTTGCCCTGGGCTAGCTCACGGGCCAGCTTCATCGCCTGCTCGCGCTCCTGCGGCGTCATCCCCTCAAGCATCTTGCGGGCCTGCTCCCGCAATGCGGCAGAGTCCTTCGCCGCCTGCTGCGGCGCCGCCCGATCGCGCGACGCCTGCTCCAACTGCTCCCGCAGCTTCTGGAACCCCGACGGCTTGCTGGCCCCGCCATCCGGCTTGGGCTGTGACTGCGGCTGACCCTGCTGCTGCGGCTGTGACTGCGGCGCACCACTCGGGTCCGGTTTGCCATTCGCATCTGGCCTCGGCTGCGGCACACCATTCGGGTCCGGCTTGCCATTCGCATCTGGCTTCGGCTGTGGCGCACCATTCGGGTCCGGTTTGCCATTCGCATCTGGCCTCGGCTGCGGCACACCATTCGGGTCCGGCTTGCTGTTCGCATCTGGCTTCGGCTGCGGCGCACCACTCGGGTCCGGTTTGCCATTCGCATCTGGCCTCGGCTGGGGCGCACCGTTCGAGTCGGGCTTGCCATTCGCATCAGGCTTCGGCTGTGGCGCACCGTTCGCATCTGGCTTCGCCTGGGGCGCACCGTTCGGGTCCGGCTTGCCATTGGCATCTGGCTTCGGCTGCGGCGCAGCGTTCGGGTCAGGCTTGCCGTTCGCATCAGGCTTCGGCTGCGGCGCACCATTCGGGTCCGGCTTGCCGCTAGCATCTGGCTTCGGCTGGGGCACACCATTCGCGTCCGGCTTGCCATTCGCATCCGGCTTCGCCTGCGGCGCACCGTTCGGGTCCGGCTTGCCAATCGCATCCGGCTTCGGCTGCGGCGCACCATTCGCGTCCGGCTTGCCATTCGCATCCGGCTTCGCCTGCGGCACACCATTCGGGTCCGGCTTGCCATTCGCATCTGGCTTGCCCTGTGGCTTGGCATCGGCGTCGGGCTTGGCGTTCGGATCTGGCCGCGACTGCTCACCTTCTCGCACGCCGCTCGGCCGCTTGTCCGGCTCACCACCCGTCGGCTTCGGCTCCGCCTTGGCATCGGGCTTCTGGCCCTGTTGGCCCTGCTGGTTCTGTTGGCCCTGCTGGTTCTGCTGGCCCTGCTGGTTCTGTTGGCCCTGCTGGTTCTGCTGGCCCTGCTGGTTCTGCTGCCCAGACTCCGGCCGCTGACCCGTCTGGCTTTGCTCGCCTGTCTTCTGCTCTCCTGCCTTCCGCTCCCCCGCCTTCCCATCCGCCGGCTTCTGCTCCCCCGGCTGCCCCTGCTTCTGCTCCGGCGGCGTGGCGCCGTCCCGCTGCGTCTCCCGCTCGCGCTCACGCTCCGCCGCATCCTGCTCCTTCTTCTGCTTCATCTGGTCGGAGAGTTCCTTGAGCCGCTCCGCCAGCGTCCGCGTCTTGGTCTTGGCCTTCTCTTCAGTCTGCTGCTGCTGCTCGGCATCCTTCTGGCGCTGCACCGCATCCTGCGCCGCCCGTGCCGCTTCATCACTCTGCCGCCCCTGCTTCTCCAGTTCACGCCGAATCGCCGCCGCATCGCCGCGCTGCGCCGCCTCGGCCAGCTCGCGTGCCTTGTCCTGGGGCACACCCAGGTCGCGCAGCTGCTGCTCAGTCTGCTGGCGTGCCTCCTGCTCGTTCGTCGGCGGCTTGGCCCCGCTCTGCTGCCCAGCCCCATTCTGCGGCGCAGCCGGCTTCTCCGCCGCACGCTCCAGCTTCTCACCCAGTTCACCCAGCTTGCGGGCCACCTCCGCCCGCTGCTGGTCATTCATGTTCGCCCAGTTGCGCTCCAGCTCATCCAGCTTCTCCCGCGCCGCATCCACATCACCCTGCTGCAGCGAGCGCAGCAGCTCGCCGCCCGGTCCCTGCTGCGGCCCACCCTGCGCCTCCGCATCCCGGCCCGCCTCTCGCATGTTCTCGCGCAGCTTCTCCTCCGCCTTCGCCGCCGCCTCCGCTCGCTCCTGCACGGCCGCAGCAACCTCGTCCAGCGCCTTGGCCGCACGCTGCACTGGCGGCAGCTCCGCCGCACCCGCCTGCTCCGTGCTCGCCGCCCCGGCCTTGCCCGCCTTGCCACCGCTCGGCGCCGCACCGTTCTTGCCGTCCTTGCCTTCCAGCTCGCGCTGCAACTGGTCAATCGCCGCGATCTGCCGCGACACCGCATCGCTGGCACCATCCCGCGCTGTGCCGCCGGGCTTGCCCTGCTCGCCCTCGGCCCCGCTCTTGGGCTGCTCGCTGCCCGCCGCCACGCCCTGCTTGGCCGCCGCCTCGGCAAGCGCCTTGGCAATCTGCAGCTGCTCGGCAATCTGCTTCGGGTTGGCCTTGGGCACCACGCCGCGGCCCAGCACCCGGTCCACCGGCACCCATGGCTTGGGAACAAACAGCCCAACCGCCATCGCCGCCGCCAGCATCACCGCACCCGCGCCCGCCCACTGCGGCGTCGTCCACGCCCGCATGCCGTGGCCAGCACCCCGCACACTTAGCGGCACCGCCCGCGACACATCCACACCCGCCAGCAGCCGCTCCGCGTCCGCCACCGTCGCCGCCTCAAACGCCCCCGCATTGCCCCGACTCACAAACTCAAAGGCCGAGGCAACCACATCCCGCCCGCCGCCAGGAACAGCCCCATCCAGCTCCCCCGCCGCAGCAAGTTCACTCGGCTTCCGCAGCCACGCCGCCACACCACCCACCACCGCACCGGCCAAACCCAGCCCCGCCAGCAACCCGCCACCCCACGCCACACCCGCCGGCAGCAGGCCAAACGCCGAATCCACCGCCGCGGCCAGCAGCCCCAGCCCCGCCCCAATACCAAAACCAACCGCACCCTGCCGCAGCACCCGGCGCACGGTCAGCCGCCGGACCGCCCGGCCCACTGCCAAAACCACGGTGGAAGTTCCGCCGCTCATGCCCAGATGGTACGGATTCCCGGCCAGCGGGTTCAGCCCGGATGCAATGTCCACGATCATTCAGCCCCACGGCCATCCATACCCTGCTTTTCGAGCATCCAGCGCCCAACCTGGCCCCTCCGCCGCCGAACCCGCAAAGGACCGCGTTCGTGTCGTTCGAAGAAGTCTTCTCTGTCTTTGGAAGCATGCTCGGAGTCGGCATGCTCGCCCTCTTCAGCTTGCTCATGGTGCCGCTTGCCTGGCTCCTTGATGAGGCCCGCCAGCTCCGCGCCCGCCTCGAGAAGCAGCACCAAATCTGCACCGACTGCGGCTACAACCGCAGCGGGCTGCCGCTGAGCACGCCCTGCCCCGAGTGCGGCACCCTACTGCTGCCGGGACAGGAACTCCCCAAGACGCCGGCGTGGCTTGGCCGTAGCGCTCTCTGGCTCACGGTGACGGCGTACGCACCGTTCCTGTGCTTCAGCCTCTTGCTCGGCGGACCCGACCGCTGGCCGCTCGTCTTCACGTGCCTTGCCGCGATTCCGATCGCCGCAAGCATCGCCGTCTTTGTGCTCAGAACCAGCACACGCGGCATGCACCGGTTCGGTGTCGCACTCATCATCGCGGCCGTGCTCGGCCCCGCCGCGCTGATCAACTGCATGCTACTCGGTTTCTTACTTGGTGGACGCCAACTCCTCCAGTCGGATCCCATGGTCGGTGTAGGGTCCATGGTACTGGGGTTTTTCGGCCCGATTGCCCTGTTTCACATCGTCGGCGTCCCAATCCTCATCCTGCGCCGCTTCCAACTGCCGCCGACACCCGTCGACGCCAGCCGCAGGTAAGTCCGTTTCCCCCCGACCCCTCACCCCACATTCACCCGCAGCCAGTTCTTCTTGCCCTTGCGCAGCAGGATCATCGTCCCGTGCAGCACATCCGCCGCCGTGACCTTGTGCTCCATCGCCACCTTCTGCCCGTTGATGCTGATCGCACCGGCCTGCAGCTGCGTCTTGCCCTCGCCGCGGCTGGGAACCAGCCCGACTTGCACAATCAGGTCCAGAATCGCCACACCATCAGCCGCCTCCAGTGCGGCCCGCGCCAGCGTGCCGGTCTGCACGCCCGCCAGCACCTCACCCAGCATCGCCGCATCCAGTGAGCGAACATCGCCGCTGAACAGCGCCGCCGCCGCGGCCTCGGCCTTCTGCCGCTCCGCCGCACCGTGCAGCAGGTCCGTCGCCGCAATCGCCAGCCCGCGCTGGGCCGGCCGCGCACCCGGGCTGGTCGCCTGCTGCTTCTCCAGGTCCTCAATCTGCTCGCGCCCCAGCAGCGTGAACGTGCGCAGGAACTTGCCCACATCCGCATCACTGGCATTGAGCCAGAACTGGTAGTACGCGTACGGGCTCGTGCGGTCGGCCGTCAGCCACACCGCGCCCGATTCCGACTTGCCGAACTTCCCGCCATCGGCCTTGGTAATCAGCGGCGTCGTCAGCCCGAAGGCATCCACCCGCACATCCTCCGCCCCGGCCCCGCCCGCCCGCTGCACCGCCTCACGCCGGATCAGATCGATGCCCGACACGATGTTGCCCCACTGGTCGCTGCCGCCCATCTGCAGCGTCACGCCCGCGGTGCGGTGCAGGTGCAGGTAGTCGTACGCCTGCAGCAGCACGTAGCTGAACTCGGTGTAGCTGATGCCCTGCTCGCGGTTCTCCAGCCGGTTCTTGACGCTGTCGCGCTGCAGCATCTGGTTGATCGAGAAAAACTTGCCCACATCGCGCAGCATCTCGATGTACCCGATCTTGCCGAGCCAGTCCAGGTTGTTGACCATCACCGCCCCGTTCGGCCGGTCAGAGAAATCCAGCAGCCGCCCGAAGATCCGCTTCTGGCTCTCAACATTGTGCCGCACCCGCTCCTCGGTCTGCAGCTCGCGCTCGGCCGACTTGCCCGACGGGTCACCGATCAAGCCCGTGCCGCCGCCGCACAGCACGATCGGCTTCAGCCCCGCCTCCTGGCAGTGCCGCAGCATCATGATCTGCACCAGGTTGCCCACCGTCAGCGAGTCCGCCGTCGGGTCAAAGCCGATGTACGCCTTCCGCACGCCACCCGCCAGATGGGCCCGCAGCCCCTTCTCATCAGTTACCTGATGCAGCATCCCGCGCCAGGTCAGCTCGTCAAGCAGGTCGGTCCGTCCGGATGCAGTCGCGTTCTCAGCCATGCCCCACTGTGGGTGCGGCAGCCCGAACTGTCAAGTTGGTCGGCCAAAAACGCATCCGCAAGCCCCGGAATCGCGCCGGAAGGCACCTCATCCCTCGCGACTCGCAACTCGCAACTCCCCCGCCCCTACCCCCGCCGGTTCAACTTCACCTTCCCGCCCACCACCACGCCCACCGCCCGGCCCTGCACCGCCGTGCCCATAAACGGCGTGTTGCGTGACTGCCCCACCAGGCACTCCTCCGTAATCGTCCACTTCTCCGTCGGGTCGATGATCGTGATATCCGCCGGCCCGCCCACGCCCAGCCGCCCCAGGCCCTTGCGGTCCAGCCCGCACAGCTTGGCCGGCTGCCAGGTCATCATGTCAATCATCCGGCTCCAGCCGATCACGTTGTCATCCACCAGCGCCTTGGCGTACAGCGCCAGCGCCGTCTCAAAGCCGATGATCCCGAAGCTTGCCGAGTCAAACGGCACATCCTTGCTCTCGTGCGTGTGCGGCGCATGGTCCGTGCCCAGCACCGTGATCGTCCCATCAGCGATGCCCTCCTTCAGCGCGGCAATGTCCGATGCCTCCCGCAGCGGCGGGTTCATCTTGTACCGCGTGTCGTAGCGGCTCGTCTCAATCAGATCGCACGTCAGCAGCAGATGGTGCGGCGTCGCCTCGCCCGTCACCGGCATGCCCGCCTTCCGCGCCTGGCGGATGATGTCAATGCTCCCGCCCGAACTGATGTGCTGCGCGTGGTACGCACACCCGACCGACCGGTTCAGCCGCACGTCGCGCTCGATGATCAGTTCCTCCGCCGCCCGCGGCCAGCCGCCCAGGTCCAGCCGGGCCGAGATCTCCCCGGCGTGCATCACCCCGCCGCGCGTCATCGTCGGCTCCTGGCAGTGCTGCATCAGCACCTTGCCCGTCGCCTTCACCGCCGCCAGCGCACGGGCCATCAGCCCGGCCGAGGCGATGCAGTCCCCATCATCGGTAAAGCCCACCGCACCCGCCTTGGCCATCAGGAACAGCTCCGCCAGTTCCTGACCATGCCGCCCCTTGCTCACCGCCGCCACCGGAAACACGCGGCAGGATGCCGTCTGCTCCGCCCGCGCCAGCACAAAGTGCACCATCGTGTCGGTGTCCAGCGCGGGCGTCGTGTTGGGCATGCAGCACACGCTGGTAAAGCCGCCCGCCGCCGCCGCCGCCGTGCCGCTGGCAATCGTCTCGGCCCGCTCATTGCCCGGCTCGCGCAGGTGCACGTGCGGGTCAATCAGCCCCGGCGTCACCAGGCAGCCGCCCGCATCAATCACCTTCTCCGCCGGCAGCTTCGACAGCTTGGGCCCGATCTCGGCGATCAGGTCACCGATGATCGCGATGTCCGCATCCACGACGGTGTTCGTTGCCGGATCGATAACCTTGCCGCCGGTGATGAGAGTTCTGGCCATGCAAGGCAGGATAACGCCGGGCGAACTTCCAATCCACCACACGCCGCCAGCACGCCCTCACCCCCAGCCCTCCCCACCCCGCCGGGCCGCTTATCCTGACCCATGGTCCGCCCGGCCGCAACTTCTGCCGCCCTCATCTCGGTGCTCGCCGCCGCCCTCGCTGGCTGCTCCGCCCCGCCGGATCCCGACTCGCCCGAACGCCTCGCCGAGGCCATCACCTCCGGTGATCCCGCCGCCCGTTCCGCCTGGATCGTCAGGACAAGTGCCGATCCCGATCAGGGTGATGTCCGGGTCCTCCTAGCCGGTCTGGCCAGCGATGATGCCGCCGAGCGCATGCTCGCCATCACCGCCCTCGACCGAATCTACGGCGAGCGGCTGGGTTACGACTACACCGACCCACCGGCCGCCCGCCGGGTGGCTGTGGACCGCTGGCGGAAAAAACTTTCCCCAAGCCAACAGCCCGCCAACACTTCCGCCGACAACCCTTCTGGGACCCCGTCCCCATCCGACCCCAGTCCCCCTCCCGCCACTCCCGCTTCAGCACCCACCGGAGCCCCCCAGACCCCGCGACCACGCTGACCATGGACGGCCAACCCAACATCCGGCTCCAGATTCAGTCCAACACCCTGTTCCTCAGCGGCGTTCGGGAACTGGTCTACCACGTCGCCTCCCGCGTGGGCTTCTGTGATGAGCACTGCGGCCAGATGGCCCTGGCCGTCGATGAGGCCATCTGCAACGTCATCCGCCACGGCTACGGCCGCGCCCCCGATCGCCCCATCTGGATCTCCCTGCACTGCGACGGCGGCATCGCCACCCCCGACACCCACGGCACCAGCCCCACCACCGCCCTGCGCATCGTCATCGAAGATGAGGCCCGCCAGGTCGACATCGCCACCATCAAGAGCCGCGACCTCGACGAGATCCGCCCCGGCGGCCTGGGCGTCCACATCATCCAGCAGGTCATGGATGACGTCAAATACGAACACCGCAGCGACCACAACGGCCTTGGGATGCGCCTGACAATGACCAAAGTCCGCGGCCCACACGAACACTCCGGACCCGCGGAAACCGACGACCAGGCAGAAGATGCCAGCGGAAAGGCCTCAGCCGGTTCCGCCTGCAGCGATGCAGCCTCCCAACCCAAGGACCAGGGAAGATGAGCACCAACGGCAAGCTTGATGTCCAGACCGCCATCGCCGGCGACACGGCGATCCTCACCCCCGTCGGCGACATCGACATCAACACCCAGCCCGTTCTGGCCGCCGCCATCAAGCAGCGCCAGACCGAAAACGGCATCATCCGTCTGGTCATCGACCTTACCGGCGTCTCCTACATGGATTCCTCCGGCGTCGCCACGCTGGTCCAGGCCCTGCAGACCGCCCGCAAGCGCAACACCAAGCTCGTTCTGGCCGCCCCGCAGCAGCGCGTCCTGACCATCCTGCAGATCGCCCGCCTCGACAGCGTCTTCCGCATCGTCGGCGATCTGGAATCCGCCAAGAGCGTCTGATCACCGCGTCGGCGTCCGCCCCGGTTGACACCTACCTTCCTCCGCCGTGTCAACGCTCTCCGGTCCAACCCCGCCGCAGCCCCCAGCCCAACCGGCTCCTTCCGCCGGTCAGCCGGGCCTCCGCGACTGGTTCTTCGGCCTGGGTACCAACTTCGGCAAATGGGTGCTGAACATGCTCCTGCAGATCGGCGCCGTCTCGGTGATGGTCGCCGAGCTCTCAGGCTGGCTCCGCCGCTGCCTGACCGGCAAGCTCCGCCGCACCGCACTCTCGGCAAGCATGGAGCAGGTCGTCCGCGTCGGCGTCCGCTCCACCTTCATCGTCTGCCTGGTCTCCGGCTGCGTCGGCTTCATCCTCGTGCTGCAGATGGTCCCGCCGCTCGATGACTTCGGCCGCAAGGACCTGGTGGCCAACATCATCGCCGTCGCCGTACTGCGAGAGCTCGGCCCGCTCATCGCCGCCATCGTGCTCACCGGCTTCGCCGGCGCATCGATCGCCGCCGAACTCGGCACCATGGTCGTCGGTGAGGAAATCGAGGCCCTCGAGGCCTCGGCCATCAACCCCATCCGCTTCCTGGTCCTGCCCCGCGTCATCGCCACCGTCGTGGCCATGCTCGTGCTCGGCGTCTTTAGCGACCTCATCGCCATCACCAGCGGCCTGCTCGCCGGCTGGCTGCAGTTTCAGATTCCCCCCCAGCAGTTCATCGACAACATGCTCGAGCAGAGCAAGCCGCTGGACTTCTACACCGGGTTCATCAAAGCCGGCGTCTTCGGCCTGCTCATCGGTCTGATCGCCTGCACCAACGGCCTCCGCGTCACCGGCGGTGCCGAGGGTGTCGGCCGCGCCACGACCAACACCGTCGTCCAGTCGGTCGTCTGCATCGTCATCGCCGACCTCATCTTCACGTACCTGTTCGTGGTCTGGCGCTTCACCTAAGCCGCCGGTCGCAGGCCCCCGCGGCCGCGCTTCACCGCCCCGATGCCTGACCCGAATCCCGATTCAAGTGCCGCCGGATCATCACCGTCAGCACCGTCACATCCGCCGGTGTCACCGCCTCCAGCCGCATCGCCTGCCCCAGTGTCGCCGGCCGGAAGCGTGCCAGCGCGCTACGGGCCTCCGTCCGCAGGTGCTCGCACACCGTGTAGTCAAAGTCCGCCGGAATCGGCTTGCCCTCCAGCTCCGCCGTCCGCCGCAGCGCAGTCGCCGCCTTCTTGATGTACTCGCTGTAGTACCGCTCGGTGTGCGCCGTCAGC
>CAILKP010000015.1 GCA_903834785.1 uncultured bacterium | reverse complement strand
GTTCAACCTGTCGTACAGCAAGGCCGAGCGGCTGAAGAAGGAAGCCGAGAGCAGCGAGCACGCCCGCAAGATTCTGCAGGCGATGCGTTCGGTGTTCAGCGACCTGGAGCAGGACGTTCAGCGGTCGATCACGTACTACGAATCGCTGTACAAGGACGCCAAGCTGACGCGCATCATCGGTCTTGGTGCGACGTTCCAGCTGCCGGGACTGAAGAAGTACCTCAGCCAGCAACTGAAGCTGGAAGTTGAGGCCCTCGACTCGTTCAAGCGGCTCAAGGCCGATGGCGAGAAGAACGCCGAACTGCAGGCGCACGCCGGCCAGTTCGCTGTCGCGTACGGCCTGGCGCTGCAGGGCCTTGGCCTGCAGACGCTGACAGCGGACCTGATGCCGGTGTCGGTGGTCCGCGAGGCGGTGTGGAAGGAAAAGACCAAGTGGTTCATCGGCGCGGGCGTGCTCGCTGCTGCCGCGGCGGGTGCGATGTGGATCGGCCCGGTGTCGCAGAAGGCGTCGCTGCCGAAGTTTCCTGACGCGGTGACTGATGCCAAGAACACGGCGCAGCGGTTCAAGGGCGAGTGGAGTCAGGTTGAGTCGCAGGACAAGCCCGACCTGCGTGCCACGGGCGTGCAGAGCCTGATGGAGCACCGTGAGCTGTACGGGTATCTGATGGATGATGTCGGCCAGCTGATTGAGAACCTGCGTCAGCGTGACGCCAAGGTGATCATCGACCGCGTGACGACCGACTACTCGGGCACCGGGCAGACCGTGGTCTCCGGCAGCACTGATGCGCTGTCGGCTGGCCCGCAGGCCAACCGTGGTGCGGCAGCGGTCGATCCGGCGGCGGGTGAGCAGCCCCCGCGGGTGCGGCTGGTGCTGGAGTACCGCACGACCAAGGAGCCGGGTGAAGCGGACAACATGGTGTTTGATGCCGGCACCAAGTGGCTGGGTGATCTCAACAGCAAGCCCGAGCGTGCGAGCCTGCCCTACACCGTCGAGAAGACTGATAAGCAGATCGAGCCCAAGTTCGTGAAGGCCACCGAGACCGTCTCGGCGTCCGGCACGCCGGACAGCAATCCGGGCATGCCGAACTTTGGTGGTCAGGGCGGCCGCGGGGGGCCGGTGGGCCGGCCGACGCCGGGTACCGGGGCGGGCGGAACGGTCCCGTTCGGTGCACCGACACCACCGCCGGCCACCGGGCCGGGCGGGTTCCTGGGTCCGGCAGCTGTGGGCGCCGGGCCGGGCGATGCTGACAAGCTCGCTCCGCTTCCGCCTCAGCCGCCGATCGCGGCTCCGGGCAGCAAGATCATCCGTTACACCATCACCTGGTACGTCAACATCAAGACAGGCACCGAGAAGAAGGAGGGCGGCCAGTGAAACAGGCACTCCCCTATATCAAGAAGTATGGCGTGCTCGCTGGCGCGGGCCTGATTGCTGTCGCGGGTGTTCCCGCGTCGTGGTATTTTTCGTCTGAAGCCCTGGCCGCCCTGCGGACCGAGCAGCAGAAGAAGGTGGACGATGCGAACAAGGATCTGACCAGTGCGCGGCTGGCGTACAAGCTGGAGCCGATGGGCGCCGGCGCGACGGCCAAGGAATACTCCGAGGCGCCGAACTCGGCGCTGATCGCCCAGACCAAGAAGATCCGCGAGGTCATGGCGCAGTCGAGCAAGAAGGTCTTCGGCGAGGCCGTGGCCTTCAACCGCGGCCCGCGCAACGGGCCGGATGATGCCGCGGCGGCCAAGGCCACGCTGCTGATTCCCGCGCTGTTCCCGGATCCTGGTGCACAGTCGCAGGTTCTGCGGCTGGCGATGGCCCGCGCATACGCGACCAAGGCCCACCAGGACCTGCTGACGAAGTACCGCGCCGGTCCCGGCGTGGACAACGAGGTCATGGCCCAGGAGCTTGAGCTCAAGAAGCAGGAAGCGCTGCAGGCGACGCTGGCCCCCGGCCAGGAGCTCAAGGACATCACCGCGGATCAGACCGAGACGATCCGGGCGGCGATGCTGAGCCACCGCATCCGCAAGTACCGCGACAACGCGGGGGCGTACAAGTTCTTTGCCGACATGGACACGTTCATCGGTGTTGCCCCGAACCTGGGCGAGGCCGAGCCG
>CAILKP010000014.1 GCA_903834785.1 uncultured bacterium | reverse complement strand
GAGCTGGCTGTAGTTGAGTGTGAGCGAGTCTTTGGATTCGTCGCCGGTCACGAGCTTGGGCAGGACAGCGCGGACTTCCTGGGCGATGAGGCCGAAGTCTGCCGAGCCGTCGGACTTCCAGCGGAAGTTGACGGGGCGGAGTTTGAGTGCGGCTGCGAGGTTGCCGTCGGCGGTGGTGATGTCGGCTTTGAGGCGTGCGTCGCTGACGGCGGTCCATGAGCCGGTGCTGCTGAGGCGGGCAAAGTTGGGGTTGACGTTGTTGGCGTTGTTGGTTACTTCGAAAAAGCCGTTGTCGGCGAGGCGCATTCCGCCACGGAAGGTGGTGTTGGTGGTGTTGGTGAAGAGCATCTGCCACTGGGCGCCGATCAAGCCCGTGGCGACGGCGGCCTGACCGGTCAGGCCCGACCACGGCACGCTGGCGGCATTCGTTGCATTGGTTGCATTGGTTGCGTTAATTGCGTTGACTGCGCTGACCGCAGTGGTGGCGCTGGTAGCAGTTGTGGCCGTGTTGGCGAACACGGCCCGCTGCGCGGCATCGGCCAGCGGCATGGCCGTGATCGGTTGCCGCGGTGTGAGTGTGACGAAAGGCGCGCCGGCGGGACTGGAGATCTCCACCTGCAGCCACGTCTGGATGTCGGTCGGTGCCGGCACGCCCAGGTTCAGCGGCGCGGTAAACAGACCGTTGGTGACGGAGATGCCGCCGAGCGTGACTGGCGAGGCCAGACGGTTGGCAAGGGCATTCGTCGAAGGATGGCTCCAGAGGCTGAAGCGGGCGTCGATGGTGCCGGTAGTCACGCCGCCATCCAGGCGGCCCTGGTACGTGAAGGTGGATGGCGAGAGCCCCGTGGGCGGCAGACCAAACTCGCCGAACTCGAGCTCCCAGCCGCTGGCGATGGCACCCCCGTCCAGACTATCGAAGTCCTCGACATACAGACGCCACTGGCCGTTGGGGTTTCCGGCGATCAGCGCCCCCAGCGATGCGACGCGGGGGATCGCGTTCGCCGGAACCGCAAAGGCCCTGTTGCCGCCGGCGGCCGCGAAGGTGCCTGTGACCACCGTGGTTGGCAGCTGCGGGGCGGGATCGGCAGCAAACGTGAGCATCAGATTGGCGACGGGCATGGTGCCGCCACTCCTCGAGAGCAACTCAATGCCCTCGCCGTTCGGGGCCACGAGCAGCACGGCCACATCGCGTGGGAACACGTGCGAGAAGTTCTTCAGCCGCACGCGGAGGCCGTTGGGCGTACCCACAAAGCCCGCGACGTTGATTGAACTCGGATAGGGCGTGGCGGGGCCGAAACTGTTGATCGTGATCGAAGCGTTGTTGCTGAAGACCTGGGCGTGAACTGCGGGTGCGGCGACCAAGGCCAGAGCGACGGCACAGAAAGTTACGGCAAGGGATCGGAACGGGGCGAAGGTGGGCATGGGGGACTCTGGAACAGAGGGGCGAACGTAAATGCTGTGATGCGGGTCGTGTGGCGAGTCACCGTTGATGGATCGAACCGAGTGGGGTGTTAGGAGGTGCCGCGGCGAGATCCGGTGCGGCTGGTGTTAAGCTGGGTGGTTTGGCCCGTGGATACGGGTGTTCACCAATGTACACCGACCAGCCGGAATGGAAAGGCTTCCAGCGAGTGGAGGGCGGCGAACGGCATGGAACCCGCTGGGATTGAAGTGGTTTGGGGGGGGTTGAGGAGGTTTGATCGGGTTGAACTGCCGTGATGGGCTGTGGGATTTCGCCGCTCAGCGGGTAAGGCGAATGAGACAATGAAGCGGCCCCCGGGCCTGGTGCCCGGGGGCCGTTGTGTTGACCGACGGTGAGGCTGCGCCGACTCAGCGGCCGTCGCGTGTCAGGGCTCTCTCGAGGCGGTCGAGGCGGGCCTTGAGGTTTGCATTCTCGGCATCGCGGCGGGCGGACTCGGCCTTGAGCGAGTCGATCACGGCCTGCTGCTGCTTGATGGCCTGGACGGCCACGGCGGTGAGGCGTGAGTAGTCCATGCCGGTGACGTTGCCGGCGGCATCGTGCATGACCACTTCGGGGAAGACCTTCTCAACATCCTCGGCCACGAAGCCCAGGTCGTGGGTGAAGCCGCGCTGGGCGGCGTGCTCGGGCTTCCAGTCGAAGCGCACGCCGCTGAGCTTCATGAGGTTGGTGAGGGCATCATCGAGCGGGTAGACGCGGTCCTTAAAGCGAATGGACGAGGGCACGGCGACGTTGTTGGCCAGGATGTTGCCGGCGACCTCGAGGGCCTGGGTGGGTGCTGCGGTGTTGATGCCGATGCGGCCGTTGCTGCCGGTGTAGAGGATCGAGCCGGGGCGGGACACGTAGGTCTGGAACCACAGGTCAAAGATGTTCGAGAGGCTGCAGACGCCGCCAGCGTAGATGTTGGTGCCTGCATCGCAGCGGATGGGGTTGGCACCCGTGGCGTTGGAGAAGCTGAAGGTGTAGACCTGACCGGCCGTCAGCATGGGCGGGTTGTTGATGGTGATGGCGGGCGGGAAGTTCCCGTTGGGGACGACAACGGGCTGGGACGCCAGCAGTGTGCCACCGGTACCTGTTCCGGCATAGATCGACAGGGTGGCGCTATAGCCCTGTCCGACGCCGTTGCGGATGGCAACGCTGGTGAGGTTGCCGGTGATTCCTGCGGTGAAGGACTGCCAGATGTTACCGTTCAGCGCCGTTGTCACCGAAGTGGTCTGCTGCTGGTCAAT
>CAILKP010000013.1 GCA_903834785.1 uncultured bacterium | reverse complement strand
CGAGCATTTCGTTGAAGGCTTCGGCAAGTTCCTCAAGCTCGTCGCCGGTCTGGATGTCCGAGCGGGTGTCGAGGTTGCCCGAGCGCACATCCTCGGCCGTAGCGCGGAGCTGGCGGACGGGCTGGAGGATGATCTTGTTGGTGATGAGATAGAAGACCAGCACGGCCAGGCCGAGGGCGAAGATGCCTACGGAAACCAGGAAGACCAGCGACAGCCAGAGCGACGATGCGGCGGCGTTGCTGGTCTTGACCGCCAGCACCAGCCCGGTTGGTCGGCGTGCGCCGGGCGCGGGCAGAGCGGATGACGGGCTCGCGGAGGCGGCCGCCGCGGGGTCGGGGTTGGGCGCGGGTGCGGTACTTGGGTCGGCTGCCGCGGAGTCGCTGTCGGCGGTGTCCCCGGTGGGTACGGTACCGGGCGTGGATTCGCCGGCGGCGGCCCGCAGGGGCACGGCAATGATGTAGCGGCGGGCCGACCAGCCCCAGTCGACCGAGCCCATCTGCTCGAAGCCGGGATCACCCATGGCTTGGCGCCAGGCGGATTGGACGATGGCCTTGATCTCGTCGCGGCCCTTGTACGGATCGATCTGGTCGGGCCGGAAGTGCAGCAGTTCGACATCGCCGGCGGAGAGGCGTTCGGGCGAGGAGGGGAGCGTTTCACTGCTGGAGGCGGGCAGGCGGCGGAGTTGGCCCTGCCAGACGAGGGCTGCCTGACGTGCGGCGGCCAGTTCGCCCTCATCGATCATCGCGTTCATGCGGAACAGCGCGACGAGCAGCGAAGCGCCGATGATGCCCACCACGGCGATGCCGAAGAGCAGGAGGCACTTGTTTGCGAGCGAAACACGGCGCAGCATGGTGATGAGGGCCGACCTGCTGGCAACGCAGGAGGTCCGTGGTCAAGGGTAGTGGGGGCACTGGCAGCGGGCGGACGGCCGAAGCTGCAGCGGAGCGGGGGATCCGGATCAGGCTCCTGCACGGAGCTTGAAGGTAAACTCGACTTCGACAGGCACACCGCGGGGCAGGGAGGGTGCACCGACTGCCGCACGGACGTGCCGGCCTGCATCGCCGAAGATACGGGCGAGCAGTTCGCTGGCACCGTCCGCGACCTTGGGGTGATCCTCAAACTGCGGGTCGCAGGCGACGAAGACACCGACGCGGACGACGCACTCGATGAGGTCCAGGTTGCCGATCTCGCCTTTGACCGCGGCAAGGCCGTTGAGGACGCACTGCTCGGCACAAGAGCGGGCGACATCCAGCGTCACGGTTTCGGGAACATGGCCCTGGGTGATCACGCGGCCATCACGAACGGGAATCTGCCCGGCGACGAAGACCAGATCACCGACACGGCGGGTGGGGATGTAGGCACCGGCCGGCTTCATCGGTGCAGGAAGCGTTAGCCCGAGTTCGGCAAGGCGGGCCTCGATGTGGCCGGGGGCGGCGGAGTTTGATGAGGGGGATGTGCTCATATGGACGGTGGTATAGGCGGGCTCTGGCGGGATTGGAGCATGCGGGCGTTGCGCTGGAACTGCTCTAGCTTGGTGCGCCTCATTGGCGTGCCCTCAACGGCGGCGGCCTTGGCCGGCTGGTCCCAGGCCATGATGGCCGCGAGATCCAGCGAGGCGAGTGCGGCGGCGCGAGAGGTGGCAAAGTCGCTGCCGATCGGCGTCTCCCAGCCGCGGGCGGTGTTGTGCGGGCAGACCTCCTGGCAGATGTCGCAGCCGTAGATCCAGCGGTCATCGTGCGGCAAGGGCATGGGCAGCGTGGGGGAGCGGTGTTCGATGGTCAGGTAGCTCACGCAGCGGCGAGCATCGACGCTGTACGGTGTGATGGCACCCGTGGGGCACGCATCAATGCAGCGGGTGCAACTGCCGCAGCGATCGGTGGAATCGGTGATCAGCGGGGGCAGGCCATCGGGCTGCTCGGCGGCGGGGCGTGTGGGTTGCCAGTCCATGGTCGTGAGCATGCCACCCAGGAGGAAGTAGCTGCCCAGCCGCGGGTTGATGACCAGGGTGTGCTTGCCGATCCACCCGATGCCGCAGCGGACGGCCTGTTCGCGCTCCAGGATGGGAGCGGTGTCGGCAAAGGAACGGAACTGATGCTCGGGCCAGCGGGACCGGAGTGTGTCGGCCAGACGGTGGAGCCGCTGCTTGATGGTCAGGTGGTAGTCACGCCCCCGGGCGTAACGGGCGACCTTGCCGTGGCCGGGCGGGGCTGGGACGGGTGGGCTGCCGCGGGGTGCGTACTGCTCGGCGACGAGCAGCACGCTGCGGCAGCCGGGGAGTTCGCGGGAGACGTCTACGCGTGCATCGGCTTGGGTGGCCAGATAGTCCATTTCGCCGTGCTTGCCCGCGGCGATCCACTGGCGGTAGCGGGACTCCTCCGTGGAGGGAGCCGCTGCAGCGATGCCGGCGGTGGCGAACCCAAGTGTGCGGGTGAGTTCGAGAACTGTCCGGGCGAGGCCGGCAGGGTCACCCGGCAGCGAGGCGGGGGGGAGCATCGGCTGGTTGAGTCCGCTGCTCATAGACCGTGCTCACTGGCCTTGCGTGTGCAGGGATTGTGACGGACCGCGGGGCTGCTGTGCAAGCAGCGGCTCAGTTCAGGCGTGGATCTGCGGATTGGTGCGGTGGTTGCGGGCATCGGCCGAGTTGGGAGCACCGGTCATCCAGCCGAACATGGCGGGGGCGACGGCGGGCAGAACAGACTCGGCTGAGGCGAGATCGCTGACCCAGGCGCGGTCCCACTCGAAGATGACCGGGACGTTCAGGCCGGCCATGCGAGCTGCATCGAACGCGGCGCGGGCGTTGACTGCACCGGGCTGGAGGATGCTTACCGGGCGGCCTGCGGCATCGACGTTCTTGAGGCGGAGGGCAAAGAGCTTCTCGCCGAGGACGTTCACGGCAGCGACGGGATCATCACCGGCGAGCTGGCCGACGGCGGCGTTGTAGCACACGCCGATGAGCGGGCTGTGGCCGATGGTGCGGGCGCGGCCGGTCACGGCATCAACGATCTCCATGATCTCTGCGGCGGTCGAGAAGTCGCCGGCGTTTTCGATCATCACCTTCACGCCGGTGTGGTGGGCGTGGTCGATGACGCGCGTGAGGCGGTCGGCGATACGGCCGACGGTGGCGCTGCGGCCGCCGAACCCGGCGAGCTGGTAACCAAAGACGCGGACGAGCGGGCACTCGATGGTGCTGGCCAGATCGATGGCCCGGCGGGCGGCGCGGATCGTGTCCTCGTTGTCGCAGATGGCGTGGCCGAGGACCGGTGGGTCAACAGCGTGGTGGAAGCTGATGGAGGTCGCCAGCGAGACGATCGAGACACCGGCATCGCTGAACATGGCGCGGATCTTTTCAGAACCGGTCAGGGCGGGCTCATGAGCGAACTTCAGCGAGCCGTCACCGAAGGTGCGGAGCTCGACGGCCGGGTAGCCGTATTCGGCGGCGGCCTTGGCGATCCGGTCGAGGGTCCACTCCGGGCAGGCAACAGAGCTGAAGGCGGGGGTGAGCATGGGGCGGATGGTATGGTTTGATGGAGTGCCTGAGGCGGGCGGGATCGCAGAACGCGGGGGCGGGAATGATGACGCCGGGTTTACTTGGCGGCCGGGGTCTCGCCGGGGGCAGGGGCGTCGATTGCGGTTGTTGCAGTTGCCCCGCCGCCGAGGCGCTTGTAGACCTTGTCAAGCAGGCCGTTGACGAAGCTGGGGGAGCGATCGGTGCTGTATTCCTTGGTCAGCTCGATGGCGTCGTTGATGATCAGCCGGCCCTTCTCCATGCCGCCGGGGCGGGCGAGCTCGAAGTGGGCCAGGCGGAGGATCGCCCGGTCGACGGCGGGCTGGCGGTGGGCCGGCCAGGTGGGCGCGAGCTCCCGGAACTCGTGATCGGCCTTGTCGCGGGCGGCGAAGGCGTCGACGGCGAGCTTGTAGATCTCGGTGCGTTCCTCGGGCGTCAGGCCGGCCGTTTCTCCGAGCCATGCGGAAACCTGCTCGCCGGCGGTGGGGCCGTGGGCATCAAACTGGTAGAGGGCCTGGAAGGCGTAGCGGCGTTTGTCTCGGTTCGAAGCCATGAGGGGTGGAGTGCGTGGTGGCGAGGCCGGGGAGTGGAGCGAAAGGGTAAGCGGGCGGGAGTCAGCGGCGATTCGGCGGCCGGGGCAGGCTCAGCGTTTGAGTTTGTCGGGCTTGCCGCTGAGCTGGGGTGCGGATGTGCCCGCCCGGATGGCGCGGCAGATGCCGATCATGTCCAGCAGGGCGGTCATGGCCTCGGCACCCTTGTTGCCGTGCTTGCCGCCGGCGCGATCAAGGGCCTGCTGCTGGGTGTTGACGGTGAGCACGCCGAGCGAAACCGGGATGCCGGTGGCCATCGAGAGGTTGCCCAGGCCTGAGGTGACCGCGTGGGCGAGGTAGTCGTCGTGCTTGGTCTCACCCTTGATGATGCAGCCAAGGGAGAGGATGCCATCGAAACGGCCGGACTCTGCCGCGGCTGCGGCAGTGCCGAGGATCTCGAAGGCCCCCGCGGCGTCGTACACGCTCGCCTCGGCACCGAGACGGTCCGCCTCGGCCAATGAACCAGCCAGCAGGGCGTCAGTCACCGAGTGGTTGTAGCGGGAAACGATGATGGCCACGTGCGGCGGCCGGGCGGCGGACCTGGCCTTGGACTTCGTCTTGGACTGGGCGGGTACGGCGGTGCGGCGGGTTGAGGGGGCCTTCTTGGACATGGCGGGTGCCTTTAAGCGATTGCCAGCGGGTTCAAGCGGACGATTGAATCAGAGAGCTTGGCGGCGGCGGAAGCTAGAAAAAAGAAAATCGAAAAACTTGTGGGGGTCTCTTGGATCCGCGTCGGGCGAAGTGCCGTATCGATTCCCGTCCGACCGACGCCCCATGATTCGGGCCTGATGCAACTTTGCTGCGGCATTCGTTCTCGGCCGCTAACCCATATCCGACCATTTCTTCGTGCCCGGCTTCGGCATTGGCGGCGTTGTACTTGGCCTGAGTGACAGTTTGACCCCCACGAGACCCGGTATCTGGCATTGTGCTGGATGCCGGGTTTTTTTTTCTGCCTCCGCTGCCGGGAAACGGATTGGCCGGGTGCAGCCGAGTGAACCAATACAAAAGGCCTCGATCGAGCAGCGACCGAGGCCTTGTAAGTTCAAATCTTCAGCGTTCCCGAGGGAAGCGGGCGACCGCTGGGTGATCAGGCGGCCTCGATCTTCAGGTAGGTCGCGACAGCGGCCAGATCGGTAGCGATGTTGTGGTCGAACCGCATGGTCCAGGTGTTGCCGACCTCGCAGCGAACGATGCGGGCGCAGATCTCGCGGCTGGTCCAATCGCGGTTACCGCGGTTGTACACGTTCAGACGCTGCTGACGAACGCGGTGAGCCTTCTTCAGGGAGCGGCGGGAAGCGGGGTCCAGACGCATCAGTCGCTCGATGGTCTGAGCGCGGTTGTCGCTCTTGGGCTTGCTGGTGACGGTGCACTTGATGGTCTGGCCGGGCTTGAACGAGGTCATGGTCAATACTCCAAAAGTCGTGCCCACAATCCAGCCGCCAAGGGAACGGCGCGAAAAGTAGGGCCGCAAGGATAGACCTTGACCGGTCGGAAATCCTGCCCGCGGCGAAAGTACCCGCCGTTTCTCGCCGCTAGACTCTGGCAATGTCCGACTCCACACCAGCGCAAGGTCAGCCCGCCCGTCAGCCGAAGTTTGATGCAAACTCAGTGCATATGAATAAGCCTCGTTTGCGGCCAGTACGCGGGTTTGCGGCTCAGGCAACCTCGCCTGATGGCCAGGAAATGCCCATGGTCGGCCTGGCCGATCGCGAGCAGATCTCTGACAAGGTGGTCTTCACCCAGCCGGCGGCGGTGCAGCTGCTGCCGCTGATGGACGGTTCTCGGACGATTGACCAGCTGGTGACAGAAGTGGGCCGCGGCCTGACGCGCGAGGTGCTTGAGAACCTGGTGGCCCAGCTCGACGATGCGGGCCTGATCGAGGGGCCGAGCTTCGACGCGATGCTGGCGGAGATGCGTCGGCAGTTTGATGCCGCGGAACACCTGCCCCCGGCGAGCACGATTCAGTTCGCTGAGTCGCTGCTCAATGAGGAGGAGCAGAAGCTGGATGCCGGCGAGATCGCCAAGCTGGCGGCCGAGCGGCTGCGGACCACGTTTGACGAGTTCATCAAGCAGTCCATTAAGGATGCCCCCGACGCGTCGCTGCAGACGCTGCCCAAGGCGATTGTGGCGCCGCACCTGGATTACGGACGCGGCTGGATGAACTACGCGTCGATCTGGGGCCGCCTGCGCGAGGCCGAGCGGCCGGAGCGCGTGCTGGTGCTGGGAACGAACCACTTCGGCCGCTGCACCGGCGTATGCGTTTCGGACAAGGGGTACATCTCGCCGCTGGGCATCAGTGACTTGGCCAAGGACCTGCTGGCGGCGATCAAGAGCAACATCGGCCCGGACCTGGCCGGCAAGCTGACCGAGCACCGCTTTGACCACGAACGCGAGCACTCCATTGAGCTGCAGATTCCCTGGATCCAGCACGTGTTCGGGGCCAGCGAGAGCGGCAAGTTCCCGGCGGTGCTGGGTGTGCTGATCCACGACCCGACCGTGGCCAACGGCGAGAGCTACGACGGCAACGGTGTGGGGCTGGAGGCGTTTGTTGCCGCGGCCAAGAAGGCGATTGCCTCGCTGCCGGGCAAGACGCTGGTGGTCTCGTCGGCTGATCTGGCCCACGTGGGCCCGGCGTTTGGTGACCAGGCCCAGGTGGCCGAGCAGGAAGGCCCGGGCGCCGAGTTCCGCCAGAAGGTCATCGAGACGGATATCGACCTGCTCAAGGGCTACGCGGGCATGGATGAGAACTCCGCCGGTCAGAACTCGCAGCAGCGGGCAAGCAACCTCATCGCATCGGTGGCGTGGCAGGGCAACGCCAACCGCTGGTGCTCCATCGGCAACATGGCCGCGGCGATGCTGATCACCGAGCCGGCGGAGACCAAGCTGCTGAACTACGCCGCGGCGATTGACCCGCAGGGCACGACGATGGTGTCGAGTTGCTCGATTGCGATGATGTGATCGGCCTGAGGACGGCGTAGCGACAGCGTAACGGCCGGAGTGCCATGCTCAGCAGCATCCTGAACTTTCTTTCGCAGGTCTCGGTGACCGGCCGGGTGATGCTGGCCGTAGGCGCGGTGCTGGTGATCACCGGCGTGGTCGCACTGGCACGGGTGCGTCGGATGGCCGATCAGGTCGAGGAAGCAAAGGGGGAAGAGCCATCACAAGGCGCGAGCGGCAACTCGCCGCTCCGCGGCTACCCACTGACGCAGACGGCGGTGGGCTTCTCGCTTGCCGGAATGGGTTACCACCTGATCGTGTGGGCGCTGCCGGCCGGGCTGACGGATCTGTGCTGCCCGGCGCGGCTCTGGTACATCGTGCCGCTGGCCTGTGCCGCGGCAGTGGCCGGGGCGTACGCGATGGAGCGGAATGGGTTGTAGTGGGGGAGGGCGTTCCGAGGGTAGTGACGGCCCGGTGCCGGCGTTGTTGAATCAATCGCCGCAAGGCGTGCCTCATCGGAGAGGCGGGCCGCCCGGTGAGAAGCCCGTAATTTGCGGAAGCCCACCGGATTTTCCAAAACCTGGATAGAAAGTCGACGAGGACGTGGCTCGACCGTCAGGACTGCCCACCGTTTGAGTCGTGCGGGGATCGGCAAGGAGACCACACAAGGTGGAGAGATTTCAACCGGCAGGTGACATGCTGTATGGCCGTGTACTGTTGCATCCTGTTTATTGACTAAGTTATGATATCATGCGATCATGGCACCCCGACAGGTTCACCAGGTTCTTAAGGAGTTGCGAGAGGAGGTAGGGATCACCGCGTCTGAACTCGCGAGGCGGCTCGGTATCTCGCAATCGGTCATCTCCCGGCGCGAGAGCGGGCAACAGCGGTGGACCCCTTTCGAGATCAAACGGGCGGCCGATGTGCTGGACACCTCGCTCGAGGCAATAAGCCGCCGCATGTCCGCCGCGGCTCAACCTGCCGATTCGGTTGGTATCCCCGTCATAAACCGGGCACCCGCCGGGCACGCCATCGACTATGAGGAGTATGGGGTGCTTGCTGGGCAAAGGTTTGAGTACCTAGATCGCGAAGCAGCCACGCTTTGTCAAGGGCTGCTTGCCGTGGTTGTGGTCGGCCGGTCGATGTCTCCGCTACTTGAGGAGGGGGACACCATCATCCTCCGACCGGTGCCGATGGAAGATCCAGAGAGCGTCGTATCTCCGGGCAAGATTGTGTTCGTCCGGCTCGGGACTTCGGAGTACGCGGACGAGGGCTGCATGTTGGCCCAGTGGTGGCCGGTGAAGGAGCAGCCGAGCATGGTGAGGCTGCACAAGGTCAACCCCGAGTATCCGGGCAGGATTGTCCCCAAGAGTCATGTCACTTGGCTTTGGTTGGCGATCCAGAAGCGGAGCAAGATATGAGCACTTCCTCTGAAGTTTGGCAGGGGCAGCGTGAGCTGCACGCAGTTCTTGAGCCAATCCGAGTACGTAAGTGGGCTCGAAAGCACGGTGCGAACTTTGGTGCTGGAAGTCTCAGGCCGCTCCAGAAGCAACGAGGTACCAGGAGTGTTGACGAGATGGTGCTAGCGGGTTCAGCCGCGAAGACCGGTGATTCGCTGCGTCTGCTGGACTGGGTAGCTTCTTGAGTGTTTGGCAATGTATGATTGACCGATGTTGCAGCGGATTCATGAGATTCTAAAGGCCATGCGGGAGGATCGTGGGTGGTCCCAGACGGAGATGGCCGAGAAACTGGGCATCTCGCCGTCGGTCGTGTCGCGCCGAGAGTCCGGCCTTTACAAGTGGACCCCGTTTGATATCAAGCAGGCCGCGAGCGTCCTAGGTGTGACGGTGGACGACATCAACGGGCAGCTCGCCGCCTCGGCCCGCCGAGAAGAATCCACGGGAATCCCGGTACTTAATCGGGCACCTGCCGGGGAGTTGATTGACTATGAAGAGTACGGAATAGACGGTGGGCACTGGTATGAATATTTGGATCGGTCTGCGGCGACGAAAGGCCCCGATCTGTTCGCCGTAGTCGTGCTGGGACAGTCGATGTGCCCCAAGCTAGAAGAGGGTGATACGGTGGTGTTGAGACCGGTTCGGGCCGCCGACCCCGACAGCGTTGTGAAGGCCGGTCAGGTTGTATTCGCCCTGCTCGACGGCGGAATGGGAGGTGACGCGAGCTACACGCTGGCACAATGGTGGCCGATCCGCGGCAAGCCAGCCGAGATTCGGCTCCACAAAGTCAACCCGGATTTTGAGGGGCGTGTGGTGATGAAGTCGGCAATCAAGGGGCTGGCAGTCGCGATCGAGAAGCGGTGCAGGATGTGAGCGAGGCAGCACCGATCGGCCGTCGGTCGGGGCGTGCTCTACCCAATGGTGCTCTCAGCAACGCCGCGGTGCTCGGCGGATGTGATGCGGGAGCGATCAGTTGCTTGGCCCGCCTGTCCGGTGCGGCCCCGGGTGCCGGAGGAGCCGTGCGGCTGCGATCGACGGGCTGTGCTGTGACGGACGGACGGTGGAGCGATGCTTGAGCGAGATCTCCGCGTCTCGCCGCACCCGGCATGCACTTGCTACTCCGGTCATTCGGCATCTGGTCCGCTAGACCGACGGTGTGTCGCCCTCGCTTTGGCGAGTTGTTGAAAGGTAGGTTTTTGTGTAGCCTCTGTTTGGGTCGCGACCTGACCGGATTTGTCCGAAGATGTGCCCTGCCTTGCTTCCCCCTGCATGGCCGTGCAAGTTCAGTGCACTTTCCCCTTTGGGACGTTTTGGGAACGTGGCGAATGTTCGGTGGTCAACTTGTCGCGGGCGGTCGTGGGTGGTATGCTGAATCTCCGAGCCGGAGTGGCGGAACTGGCAGACGCAACGGATTCAAAATCCGTCGCCCTCTAAAGGCATGTGGGTTCAAGTCCCTCCTCCGGCATTGCGGAACCGGTCCCGATCGTGGGGCCGGTTTTCGTTTTTGGACTGAGGGTGCGGGTGAGCGAGCGTGCGAGCTTCATTGCGGACCGCTCAATCACTCACTGCTATCCGGCCCCGTCCCTCCATGAATCCGCGGCTCCAGTTCCGTGCCGCGGCGCAGCAGCGTGCGGCGGCGGAGGAGCAGTGCCGTGGAGCCTGCTGTGGCAAAGAGGGTGGCACCTGTCAACCCGGTGATGGTACGGACGACCATGCGAGTTCCCGGTGTGGCGGCGAGCCAGTCCTGGGTAATCCAGATGCGATGCAGGCCGTCCGGGCGTGAGGCACCGGTGGTGGTGAGCGTGGGATCTCGCCAGAGTGCGGCGACTAAGCCCAGGAGCAGTGCCCAGAACAGCAGCCGCAGCATGGCCGAGATGCGGTACATGTCCTGGCGGGCGTAGTGCATGCCACCAGCGATGCCGATAAGCACGCTCGCGCCGGCGACATAGTAGAGAAAACCATCAAGGAGGATGGCTGCCATCAGGGAGAGTTTATCGCAGCTTATCGGAGCCGTACGGCCGCTGCTCTGCGGTTTGTGCGGCCTGTGCAAGACTGTTGGCGGGGGGGTGCTCGCCTGAGGCACTGCAGCGGGGCTTGCCATTGGCGTGCGAGCGGAAGGTATCCGATGCTGGCTTTTAGAGGAGACATGCCCATGCCCAAGAACGCTTCCAACACGAATCGGTCAGCTGGCCGCGGGTGGATGCGCCCAACGGCGTTCACGCTGGTTGAGGTCGTTGCCGTGACGGTAATTCTTGCAGTGCTTGGCGTGGTGGTCGTGGGGCGTTACTTCAACCTCCGCGACAACGCCGCGGCTTCAAGCGAGGCGGCCACGGTGGGCGCGGTGCGGTCGGCGATCCAGCAGCACCGGCTGAACGCGGAGCTTGCGGGAGGTGTCACGGTACCGACGGCACTGGACGATGCCGCCGCCGGGGTCACTTCATCGTCAACGGCGCCGTTCTTCGGCAGCGTGCTTTCCACCGCCATAACCGATGGCTGGCAGAAGGGTGCAGACGCCAACACGTACATCGGTCCGGCTTCAAATGTGTACGTGTACGACCCGTCGACCGGCCGGTTCTCCGGCACTGGCACTGCGCTCGCCGGCGGTGGTGGCGGCGGTTCGTCGACGCCGAGTACTCCGGCGGTCACCATCACGACCGCCTCGAACTGGTCGGCCTCGGGCTCCACACTCACGACCGGCACGGTCGTTGCCTCGGGGTACACGCTCGCAGGCAACGAGATCACGCTGACGGACTCGACTTCGGCGTTCAACGAGGCGGCTTGCCGCACCGCCGTTACCGGCCAGGCCATCACTGCGGGCAACTACACCCTTGAACTGGAGACGATGCTGACGGACTACTACACGCAGTGGAACTACTGGCAGGTGTTCGCCGTGTCAAGCACCGCGAACCTGAGTCTGTCGGGCAAGTTCAACTGGGGCAGCCTGCCGGGTGCCAAGCTGCTGGCCCAGGACTGGGCCCCGCCGGCGAAATCCAACGGCTCGTGGTACGCGTACACCAACACTTTTACTGTCTCCGCCGCTGATGCGGCGCAGTACAGCCAGGTGATTGTGGTGATGTCCGGCAGCCGCAACGGAAGTCAGCAACTCGCGTGGCGCAACGTCAAGTTCACCGTCCGCTGAGCCTTGGTGCCCGACAGAAAGGCTGATCCGCTGCCGGCGGAGCGTTTCTCGAGTCGCTCTCTTGCTTCCGGCGTTTCCCCTCCCCCCCAAGGTAACAACTCGATCACTTCTTCTTGTTGTCCGGGCTGGACTTGTCCGGCTTGGCCGGCACCACGATCGGCTGGATCGGCTTCTCAGCGCACAGCTTCTTGAGGTGCGCAATCGCCGCATCGAGCTGGGCATCGGCACCGTCGAAGGTTGCGCGGGGCAGGTTGTCCACGACGATGTCGGGGTCCACACCATGGCCCTCGATCAGCCAGGTGCCCTCGGGTCCGAACACGCCGTTTTCCGCTGCCGAGGCGATGCCCTTGTCCACGAGAACGTTGGAGCTCGAGAGCCAGATCTCGCCGCCCCAGGTGCGCATGCCGATGACCTTGCCGATGCCCAGGCGCCGGATGCCTTCGGCAAAGGCCTCACCGTCTGATGCGGTGCGCTCGTTGCAGAGCACGACGATGTGGCCGCGGAAGGCGTACTGCATGTTCCAGTAGGGCTGGCCGACGCGGCCGGACCAGGTGAACCACTGCTTGCGGAGCAGTTCGGTCAGGATCCACGAGTCAATGTTGCCGCCGCGGTTGTGGCGGACATCGATGATCAGCCCGTCGCGGTTGAAGGCCGGGAAGTACCCCTTGGCCCACTCGGTGTAGTTGTCTCCGCCCATGGCGCGAAGGTGGACGTAGCCGAACTTGCCGCCCGATGCGGCCTCGACGGCGTTGCGGCGTGAGATCTGCCACTGGTGGTACCGAAGGTCGTTCTCGGCCTCGAGGCTGACAGGTGTGACGATGACGTCGCGTGATTCACCTGCGGGGCCGGCGGCGGGCTTCAGACGCAGCAGGACCTGCTTGCCGATCTTGTGGCGGAGCAACTCGCCCAGGTCGCGCACGCTGAGAGCAGGTACGCCATCGACAAGCTCGATGATGTCCCCCTCGCGTGCTGCAACTTCGGGGCGGGCCAGCGGGGCGGCGCGGCCGGGCTCATCAGGGTCGTTGCGGTAGATCGTGACGATGCGGTGGCCGCCGGCGGCCTCATCGCGTGAGATGAAGGCGCCGAGTGAACCGACCGGGGCACGGTCAACGGCCGGTGTCGTGCGGCCGTCCCCGCCGCGGACGAAGTGGTGCAGCGCGGACAGCTCGCCGACCATCTGGGCAAGCACATCGTTGAGCTCGGCCCGAGTGGCAACACGCTCGGCCAGCGGAGCGTACTTGGCCTTCATCGCGACCCAGTCGACCCCGTGCATGTTGGTGTCGTAGAAGTAGTCGCGCATCAGCCGCCAGGCGTCGGTGTACATCTGCCGCCACTGGGTGCGGGGCTGGAAGGCGAAGGTCCAGCCGCCCAGGTTGACGCGGCCCTTGGCCTCATCGGCCGGCGCCGCGGCAGCATCAGCCATGATCAGCGCGTCCTTCTTGCGGATCAGCAGCTTCTTGCCGTCGGCTGAGAGCTCGTAGGAGTCCACATCGGCGGATACGGTCTTCAGCTCGATGTCCTGGTTCTTGATTTCCAGGGCCCGCAGGTCGTTCTTGCGGTCAAAGGAAGTGGGGGAGACCAGCAGGAAAAGGGTCTTCTCCGAGGCTGACAGCGAGGCGTAGTTGCCGCTGGGCACGGGAACTTCAAACTGACGCTGGAGGATGCCGTCGAAGTTGATCTCGATCTTCTTGACTTCCTTGGCGTCTTTCTTCTCCTCCTTCTTTTCGTCGGGCTTCTTCTCGTCGGCCTTGGGCTTCTCGTCCTTGGCGGGTTCCGCCTTGGCCGTCGCGCCGTCGGCGGCGGGCTTGGGCTTGGTCTCCTCGGGCTTCTTGTCCTTCTCCTTTTCCTTGGGCTTGTCGCCTGCCAGTTCGTCCTTTGGCGCAAACGGGAAGCGCTCGCCGGCCTTGAGCGGCTGCAGTGCCAGCGCCATGACCCTGGTGGTCTCGGTCAGGAAGGGATCCGGGGCATTGGGGCCCCACGGGCTGCCGGCCAGTGTGCGCAGGTTGCGGTCGCTCAGCAAGTACAGATACTTGCCGTCACCGCTCCATGTCGGGCTGTAGCTGTCGTAGCGGTCGGTGGTCACCGTGGTGGCCGTCTTGCTCTCAACGCTGTAGATGCGGATGATGCGGAAGACGTTCGCGGCCTGATTGACGTACGCCAGATGCCGGCTGTCGGCCGACCAGCGAAGCTCGCTGATCTCCTCATAGGGGTTCTCGTCAATCTGCGTGCTGGTCTTGGTGGCCACATCCAGCACCCACAGGCGGTTGTTCTTGTCGGTGTGGGCGATGAGCTTGCCATCTGGCGAGGGAACAGCTTCCCAGCGAAGGACACTGCCGTCGGTGCTGAGCTGCTCGAGTTGGGCCGGGCCGGCACCCGCAGCGGCAGTCCCGCTGGCCGGGGCGGTGAAGATCTCCAGCTCACCGGTGCGATCTGAGAGTGTCACCACGGTCTTGCCATCGGGCATAAATCGGGCGTTGCGGTACCGGGCGGCATCGTCGCGGACGACATCAACCACGCGGGAGCCGGGGCCGGAGCGTGCCGGGGCAACAAACACCCGACCGCGCGAGGTGATCACGACGCGGTCGCCATCGGGGCTGGGGGCCACTGAGGTGATGAACTCCGCCGGCTTGTCCACCCAGCGCTCGCGGAGCTGGTCCATGTCGCTATCGAGTGTGATCGAGACCGCCGCGGTCTTGCCGCTGGCGATGTCCAGAACCCAGACATCGGCGCCGAGCTGATAGGCGATCTTGCCATTGGCCAGCGTGCCGCCGAGCACATCCAGCCCGCTGTGGGTGGTGTGCTGCTTTGCGTCCTTGCCGTCTGGCAGCATGGACCAGATGTTCATGTGCCCATCGCGGTCGGAAACGAAATAAATGCGGCCCTGCCACCACATCGGCCGCTTGCTGGTGCCGGTGAAATCAGTCGAGATGGCCACCGCCTCCTGCTTGCCGCCCTCGGCGGCCGGGTCCCAGATCCACAACTGCTGGATGAAACCGCCGCGGTAACGCTTCGTCGCGCTTCCCTGGAACGGCAGCCGAACGAACGCGAGCTTGCCCGACTGGGCATCAAACGCGCCGTCGCTGGCCTGCCACAGCGGAATCTGATTGCGTGCACCGGAGGCAGGATCGATCGTAATGAGCTGCGGGTTGGGCAGCGTGGAGGTGCGGTCGCTGGTGATGAGCACCTCACCGGCTGCCGTCCAGCCGGCGACCAGTCCGCGGCCGTCGTAGGTCAGCCGCGTGGGCTTTCCGCCAGCCAGCGGCATGACGTACGCCTCCTGCCCGCCCTCGTACTCAGCCGTGAAGGCGACGAGCTTGCCGTCGGGCGAAACGGATGGCAGCGTTTCCTCACCCGGGTGGCTGGTCAGGCGTGTGGCCACGCCGCCTGACAGCGGCACTTTCCACAAGTCGCCCTCGGCGACGAGCACGAGTCGGTCGCTTGCAATGGCCGGCTGGCGGTAATACCCGACCGGAGGTGTGGCCGCCGGGCTCCCCGGCTGAAGGGCCGAGGCGACGGAGGCACAGGAACCAGCGATCAGAGCAGTGAGCAGCGCCAGGCGGGAGTTGATCATGCCGCAGGGTACCCGGGGACGGGCAAGGAGTTATCCCTGTGGGTTGCCGTCTTCTGGCCTGCCGGGGTGAGCCGGAGTCGGGTGAGCGGCGGGGTTGACCTTGGGGGAGGAGGGCGTGGAGGGGGCCAATGCCGCGCGTGCACCAGCCACCTGGCGGACGGTGTCGATGAGCTTGTGCCGTTCAACTGGCTTGCTGAGGTACTCATCGCATCCCGCGGCGATGCAGCGTTCGCGGTCGCCCGCCATCGCGTGAGCCGTCAGGGCCACGATCGGACCGGGGTAGCCGCGCTGGCGGAGTATCGCCGCGGCGGTGTAGCCGTCAACCTCCGGCATCTGCATGTCCATGAGTACGACGTGGAACTGCGGGGTTGCCGGATCGGTGCCCGATGTTCCCGCCGCGATGGACTCTATCGCAAGCCGGCCGTTCTCCACAACGGTAACGCGTGCGCCAGCGCGGCGGAGATGCAGCGAGAGCAGCCGCTGATTGTCCGGACCATCCTCGGCCAGCAGAATGCTCAGGCCCGCCAGCGGGGCGGGCTCGGGCAGCCGCGGCACAGCAGCCGGGGCGACCGCGGCGGCGATCTCGGCTTCGGCGAGCTGAAAGGGGATCGACAGCGTAAAGCAGCTTCCCACCCCTTCGGTGCTCGCTACCGCGATGGTGCCGCCCATCAGCTCGGCCAGGCCCCTGGAAATGGACAGCCCCAGCCCGGTTCCGCCGAACCGCCTTGACATCGAGGCATCGGCCTGGCTGAACGGCCTGAAGAGCCGAGCGATTGCGGCTCCATCCATCCCGATGCCGGTGTCGGTGACGGCAAACTCGATGGCGGCCGGGCCGCGGTCGGCGGCCAGGTGTGCCGAGACGCGGACCGAGCCCTGCTCGGTGAACTTGACGGCGTTGCCGACGAGGTTTATGAGCACCTGCCGCAGCCGCGAGGCATCGCCGCGAAACAGCGCGGGCAGCTGAGCGTCCAGATCGACGATCAGCTGCAGCCGCTTCTCGTCGGCGCGGACGCGGAGCAGGTCGACAACCTCCGTGATCAGTGCTCGCGGGTCGACTGCACCAAGCTCGATCCTCAGCTCCCCGGCTTCAATCCGGGAAATATCCAGAATGTCATTGATTACCGTCAGCAGGTGCCTGCCGTTGCGGCGGATCGTCTCGATGTGCTCCGCCTGCTGCTGCGGCGGGAGCGTGTGATCACTCAGCAGCTCGGTGTAGCCGAGGATGGCGGTCATGGGAGTGCGGATTTCGTGGCTCATGTTGGCCAGGAAGTCGCTCTTTGCCCGGCTTGCTTCCTCAGCTGCAGCGCGGGCGTGCTCCATGGCGGAGATCATCGCTCGCTGCTGGGAGATATCCGTGAGCGTGCCGACATAGCCGGCAAACTCGCCCGCCGAGCGGAATACCGGGACCGACTGTGAGAGCATCCAGGTCCAGCCGATCTCCGCCGCTCCGACGCGGTACTCGACCTTCAGCGGCCGCCGGGCAGCGAAGGCGGCGTTCCAGCTTCGTGCAACCTCAAACAGGTCGTCGGCGTGGACAAACCGTGCCCAGCCGGTACCGAGTGCCTCGGCCTCGGCATGGCCGGTCAGCCGCTGCCAGCCCGGGCTGAGATAAATGACATTCTGATGAACGTCGGCCTGCCAGACCACCACAGGTGCTGATGCCGCCAGTTCGCGGAAGACGGCCGATGCCTCGTCGGCTCGGTGAGAGAGTTCGACCTGCGAGGTCACGTCGGTCAGCGTGGCGGTGAAGATCGCCGCACCCTCCAGGCCATGATCCGGCCTGGCGTACAGACGCATCCACAGGCGGGAGCCGTCCTTCCGCTGCATGCGGAAGGTGAGCATGCCGAGCATCAGATCCTCGGCTCGGCTCCGGATCTCGGCCATCAGTGACGGGGCGTCCTGCGGATCGACGAGATCAAGTACGGCGCGGCTGTCGGCCATCGCCTCTTGGGGTGTGATCCCCAGCAGTTCGTGAAGCCGTTCGGTGGCAAACAGGAACTCGAGAGTTCCTGTTATCGATGAGAATCGGAAGCGGACGACCGCCGATGGAATGGCCGCCAGCACGTCGGCCAGCCGGTTGCTGGTCTCTCTTGCCTCGTCCTGAGCGCTGACGCGGGCGGTTTCGTCGGTCAGCGTCCCGCACCACTCCGTCGAACCGTCGGCCACGGTGCGGGGCATCGAGTGGGCGAGTACCCATTTGACCGTGCCGTCACGGGCGATGATGCGGTGGTGGTTCCGCCAGGCCGTTCGAGTTCGTGCCGACTGGTGCAGTGAAGACATCACCTCGACGCGGTCCTCGGCGATGATGGCATCAAACAGCGCGGTGCCTCGCTGAAGCTCTGGTGCTGGTATGCCATAGAGCTCTGCCGCGGCGTCAGAGACAAACTCGACGCTCAGCCGTCCCGTGCGGTCCAGCCGCAGCACGTGCACCGCCCCCGGCGAGGCGGCCATGATGTCCAGCAGGCGAATGGCCTGATCCTCCACCGCACGCTCGGCCGTCACGCGAGCGGTCACATCATTCATCAGCCAGATCTCAGTCTGGCCGTCGATGCTCGCGCTGAACTCAATGAACACCTGGTGGCCGTCTCGGTGCAGGGCGGGGACCACATCCGGGCGGGGAAATCCTGCCCTGCGGGCTTGCTCGTAGAGCGTCCAGACCTGACCGGCGCGGCTGCCGAACGCTTGGGTGAACCAGTCGGCGAGTGTGGTCGGCGGATTGTCCGTCATGCCCAGCATCGCACGAGCGGCTTTGTTCAGGCGAATCCGCTGGCCATCGATGATGGCGGCTCCACTGGGCAGGCCATCCATGAGCTCAGGGAGCCGGATCGACGAGGCCGGTTGGTCGGTACTTCCCGAGTTTGCACCCGATCGTCTTCGGGCCTTTCGGGATGCCCACCAGCCGGCCGCGGCCAGCGTTGCAGCCGCAGCACCAACCAGCCCCACCGTGAGGGGATCGGGCCACTCGGAGCCGAGGGACATGCCGGGTGCCAGCAACGGGATGAAGGCGTCAGGTGATAACACAATCTGGCCTTTGTCCTGGTGATCCCCACGATCATTCCTAGGGCCTAAGTGGTATCGGTAGGAGTTCCCCGGAATTCTGTGGCATATGCCGAAGAAGAACGGAATTTGGAACTAGGAGATCCCCCGGAAACATTGGGTTCTAGGGGTGGCAACGCGAAGGGTTGCCGAATTCTTCGTTTCTGGAAACGCAGGCCGCCTCGCCTCCGGGTGGTTGGATCCGCCTGGCCGGCATCGGTGGGGACCTCAGCCCCGGGCTGCCGCCGTCGCGGGCGGTATGACACTGCTGCGGGCCTCGTTGCCCTTGGCGGGCTCAGCGGCCGCGGCTGCCGCTCGAGCGACATCACGTGTCCGTGCCTCGGGGTATGCGATCCGCTGGTGGTTCATCGCCACCAGGGTGCGGCTGATCGCCTCGACGACGGTGTTGAGCTCGCCCAGCGTCAGGGCGCACTCGTCGAACTGGCCGTCCATCAGCCGCTTGTGGGCGATCGCTCGGACCATGGACTCGATCTTGGCGGCCGATGGATCTGCCAGGCTGCGCGTCGCGCTTTCGGCGGCATCGCACACCATGATGATCGCGACTTCCTTGGTGCGCGGGCGTGGGCCTGGGTAGCGGTACTCGACTTCCAGAGGCATCGCCACATCCTCCCCGCTTTGCTCGGCCTTTTCGGCCTGCTTGCGGGCGCGGGCAAAGAAGTACTCAACCAGTGTGGTGCCGTGGTGCGCTTCAATGAAATGGTGCAGCGAGACGGGAAGCCGGTGCTCGCGGGCGAGTTCAATACCGTCGCGAACGTGGCTGACGATGACCAGCAGCGACATCGCGGGGGTCAGCCGGTCGTGGCGGTTGATGCCGGCCGTCTGATTCTCCACGAAGTACTCGGGCTTGTTCATCTTGCCCACGTCGTGGTACAGCGAGCCGACATAGGCCAGCAGCGTATCGGCACCGATGGCGCCCGCCGCGGCTTCGGCCAGTGAGGCGACGTTCAGCGAGTGGTTGTACGTGCCGGGGGCCCGCTGCTGAAGCTCGCGGAGCAACGGGTGCTGCGGGTCGCGAAGGTCAACGAGGGTCAGGCCTGTGGTCACGCCGAGCAGACGCTCCAGCCAAGGGAGCACGCCCAGGACCAGGAAGCCCGTCAGCAGCACCGCGGCACCGGTGGTGCCGGCCTCCCAGACGGCCTGGTCGATCGCAACACGGCTGAGCGGACGGTCAAGCAAGCCAAAGAGCAGGGCCGCAGCCGCGGCGGCACTGGCTGCCATCGCAGACGTCTTGATGAGTGTGTTGCGCTGACGAAGCTCGCGGAGCGTCCAGGCGACCACGCCAACACCGCACAGCGCGATGGCAACCATGGACACCGGCAGGTGCATGGCGATGCACAGCCCCAGACAGGCCATGGTGCCCATGCCAAAGGCCAGACGCCGGTCGTACATCGCCGCCGAGACAATGGTCACCAGCGCAGCCGCACCGGCAACCGCCGCGCTGAGCAGCCACGGGTTGTTTACCGCCAGCGTCACGCCCGCCACCATGCAGCCGACGACGATCGCGACATACACCGCCAGCCGGCCGGGAAGGACGAGCAGCCCCGCGGCATAGGTGCGAATGAACGCGACCATGGCCGCGACGATGAGCACGCCGGAGCCCGCGGGAGCGAGGATGCCTACCAGTCGCTGATAGGCAGTCTGCGATGCTGTGAACGCCCGCCGTTCCATGCCGTAGAGCGCGACCTTCTCCGGCGTGAGACGCTCACCTTCGGCGAAGATGACCTGGCCGACCTGCTTGCTGACGGTGCGGGGTTCAACGGCTTCAGCGGCGGCGGCCTGATTCGACAGCGTCGCAGCCTGATCGAACAGATGGGTGGGCTGGTTGATCCGGATCAGCCGGGCGAAGATGGTGTCCCCGACGATCCCGGAGAAACCGGCGGTAGCTACGCAGGCACGAAGTGCACGTGATGCAACCTCCGAGCCCAGTGGCAGCATGGCCTTGGTGGGCACCTTGCGGCTCTGCGTCGCGGCGGTCGTTGCTGCGGGGTCACGCAGTTCGGCATGCTCGTTGATCGTGACGGCCTCGATCTGATAGGCCTGCTGGTCGATCAGCGGATTCTCGCGGAGCATCTGGTCCAGCACGTCGATGCGCTGGCTCCAGTCCGTCGCGGCATCGCCGCTGGCCAGGGGCCGCAGGGCCGCCAAAGCAGCATCAGAAAGCGCGAACTGATCGCGGATCCGGACGGCCACGGCCTCCAGTGATTGTGCCGCGGCCACAGCCCGGGGAAGGTTCTCCAGTGCAACCCGCAGTTCCGGCAGGACCCGCGGATCCATGATGTACACGCGGGCAGCACGCTCGCGTGCGGCCGCTCGATAGGCGTCGGTGGCCAGCTCATCTTCCACGGCCAGCGGAACGCGGACCAGGCGTGCTTCCGGAGCCAGTTGGCCCACTGCCACCGGGGTTCGCCCGTGAAGCGTGGCAAAGACCGTGCCCAGCACCAGAGCGGCGACGGAGAGCACTGCGAAGCTCAGCACCAGCGAGGGGAACCGCAGCAGCAGTCCTTCAGCGCGGCCTCGGAGGCCACGGGTGCTGAAACTATCGGGTTGGATCCGCACGTCGGCCATGGGTCAGTCAATCTGATCGGGAAGCCCCGGTCCGTCGGCGGGCTCATCGGCCTGCGAAGCCTCGTCGTCAGTCACGGGCGTCGGCGGTTCGCTCACAAAGCCATCGGCCAGACCCATCGCCTGCCGCGTCATAGCGAGCATCCCGGCTCGCTTGGCCTTCTCCGCGGGGCTCTCGTATCGGCCGTACGCCTCGACGATTCGGGCGACCATCGGGTGGCGCACAATGTCCTGCTCGTGCAGGGGCACGAAGGCGACGCCGCGGGTCCGCTTGAGGATCCGCGCCGCATCGATCAGGCCGCTCATGGAAGGATCGGGCAGGTCGATCTGCGTTGCATCACCGGTGACAATGACCTTGCTGCCGTGTCCCATACGGGTCAGGAACATCATCATCTGGCCGCGGGTGGTGTTCTGGGCCTCATCAAGGATGATGCAAGCCCGGTTGAGCGTGCGTCCCCGCATGTACGCCAGCGGGACGACCTCAACAACATCGCTGACCATGAACCGCTTCATGGTGTCAAAGTCCATCATCTCGCTGAGGGCATCGAACAACGGACGCAGATAGGGGTTGACCTTCGCCTGCAAGTCACCGGGCAGGAAGCCCAGCTTCTCGCCGGCCTCCACCGCCGGACGGGCCAGAATCAGCTTCTTGATCTGCCCGTGCTTGAGCATGTGCACAGCGGCGGCCACCGCCAGATAGGTCTTGCCGGTACCAGCCGGGCCGATGCCGAAGACCAGGTCGTTGTCGCGGATCGCCTCGAGGTATGCCCGCTGGTTGGCCGTCTTGGCCGTGATCGCCTGGCCGGCGACGTAGACATCGAGCTGATCACCAAAGGCCACCGGCCGGGCGGCGGTCGTGGGGGCATCCTCCCACTGGCCGAAGATCTCCGAGGCAGTCTCCCGGTCGCCAGCCGTTTCCGCCGAGCGGGAGATCAGTTGCAGCACCTGCTGGCGGTCCAGCGGCTCACCTTGGTCGGCAGCCTCAATCAGCCGCTCCAAAACAAAGCGGGCGGCGACGACGGCCCTGCGCTCACCGGAAAGCTTGATCGCCCCTTGCCGGTAAGTGATTGCGACCCCGAGGGTCTCACGCACCATTTTGACGTTACGATCCGCCGACCCAAGTACACTGACCTGGTCGATGCCGAAGGGAACTTTTATGACAACGTCCACGCGAGAACAGCTCCGCGCCGTGGGTGATCGGGAATGCTCCAGATCGTGGGGTTCCCCGGCAAGGCGAACAGACAACGCTAGGGACATCGACCAAAGCGGGGGGGTACATGAAGTTACCGGTCTTGCCAGGCGGGGTGCCTTCATCATCGCCATCACATTGGTTATGGGACTCTCTGGCTGCACCGTTGTGGATCAGGTCGTGCGAACCGGACTCCGGCCGAAGCCTGACTTCGTCATCGCTCCGCTGCCGGCAATGTCCGACCGCCGCGGCAATGAGACGACCAGTTGGGCCGTGGTACACCTGACCGCCGACCCCAACGACCTTGACGGCGCGGTTGATGACATCGCCCGAACCGAGTCAGAGTGCGTGGTGGTGCGGGAACTTACCCCGCCCGTCCGGCCGGATTGGGCACCCAAGCCAGCCAGGCCAGTTCCGCCGCTGTTTCCGGGGGCACCGGAACTGCAGCGGACATTTGCGATCGAATCGATCGCCGGTGAGTCTGGCTACCTCACGTTCTGGGCCGAGCCAATCGAACCCAAACCGACCTCCGGCGGCAGCCACCGGATCACCCTCCGAGCCACGCTCAGCGGGGCGGCAGGCATGAACCCCGACCGGGCTGGCCTGCTGGTTCAGGTCATCGCCGAACGGATGGCTGACTTGGCCGGGGTCGAGATCGCCCCCGTGCGATAGGTGGCGGCTCTGGCCGCAGGGACATAAAGGTCCGGATAACACTGGCTGGTGCGCAGCATGCCGGGGCGAGATACCCTCTTTTTCGGGATGGGTCAACGGATTCGCCAGCCGCCTTGCCGCTGGTACCGATGACATGCGTCCTTTCTTGAGCCCGGCGGGGTGTCCGCCGGGCCGTTCGTTCCTTCGGGCAGACTTCATCATCGATACGCCTTCCAGTCATTCAAACAACGCAAGCAGGACCGGGCCTTCCGCCCCGGGCGGCAGGATCCAGGTCGACTGCATTGACGCCACCGGGCACCTGCCCGCGGCCGACCTGCGCTGGCTGGCTGAGAAGCTCGCCGCCGGCGGGGACGAACTGCGGGTCGGCGGCGAGGTGCGGGTTCGGGTGGTGGGTGATGCCGAGATGCAGGGCCTGCATGCCCGGTACTGCAATGACCCGACGACGACCGACGTGCTGACCTTTGACCTGGCAGAAGGTGCCGCGGCGGCTCAGGCGGCGGCTGGAGGGGTGGCGGAACTGAATGTGGACATCGTGGTGTGCCTGGATGAGGCGCGGCGGCAGGCGGCAATGCGGGGGCACGAGGCCCGGCGCGAGCTGCTGCTCTACGGCGTGCACGGCATGCTGCACTGCCTTGGGTACGACGATCACGACGATCAGGCGTTTGCGGCGATGCACGAGCGTGAGGACGCCGTCCTGCGGGCCATTGGCATCGGGGCGACGTTTGCGGTCCTGCCGCGGCAGCAGGGGGGTGAGCCGTGAGCGGCCTTTCCCTGCTAATCGTTGTCCTGTGCACCTTGGCGGCCTGCGGGCTCTCGAGTCTGTACCTTGCGCTGTCGACTGTGGCCCGCTCGGCCGTCGAGGAGCTGGCGCGGAACAGCAACAACAAGCGCCGGCAGAAGCGGATCGCGCGGATCTTCGATGATGTGGCCAGCCACGCCCGTTCGGTCGGGCTGCTCAAGCTGGTGTGCTGCGCCGGCGTGGTCCTGGGCCTGATGTTCAAGTCCGCGGACCTGCGCCGTGAGAATCAGCCAAACGAGTGGGACGCACTCATCGCCCTGGGCGGGGGTGTGGTGATCCTCTGGATCTTCGCCGTGCTGATTCCGTTTGGCGTGGCCTCGTACGCGGGGCCGCGGGTGCTCTACGGCTGGTCGCGCATTCTGCGTGCCGCTGATATGGTGCTCTTCCCGCTGCGGCCGCTGGGCGTGCTGACCGACAAGCTCATGCTCAAGATGGCCGGGACAACGGGCAAGGATGAGCAGGAAGTCGCTCAGGACGAGATCCTGTCCGTGGTTCAGGAGAATGTGACGGCGGGCGCCATCGATGAGCACGAGCAGAAGATGATCGAGGCCGTGGTGACCTTCGGTGACCTGACGGTGCAGCAGGTCATGACGCCGCGGACTGAGATCGAGGCCATGGAGCTGACCAGCGACCTGGGCGAGGTCATCCGCACGGTGCGGAGCATCGGCCACTCGCGCATCCCGGTCTATGAGGGCTCGCTGGATCAGATCGTCGGCATGTTCTACGTCAAGGACCTCATGCACTGGCTTGCCGGTGAAGGGCCGATGGGTCGTGCGGCAGCCGCCGCCGGTGCGGCCGCAGGGGGGCCGCCGGTGCCCGCCAAGCACAAGGGCTTTGACCTGCGTGACATCCTCCGTCCCGCCCTGTCGGTGCCGGAGACCAAGACCATCAGCGAACTGCTCCGCCAGTTGATGGAGCAGAAGGTTCACATCGCCGTGGCGGTCGATGAGCACGGCAACACCGCCGGTGTTGTGACCTTTGAGGACATCGTCGAACAGATCGTCGGTGACATCCGCGACGAGTACGAGTCGACCAATCCCGATGTGCCGGACGTGGTCATCAGCACCAAGACCGGCACCGCGGAGATCAACGCGGCGGCCCGTGTCAGTGATGTCAACAACCAGCTCGAGAAGCTCGGTATCGGCGTGCGCGTGATGCTGACGGGCTTGAAGTCCGTTCAGGGCAGCGCGATGGCCGGTTCAGGGACTTCTGCGGCGGCACAGCGGGCCATGGGCGGCACGGCCGTGGCGATGGCGGTGCCCCCCGTGGAAGTCTCGGTCAATCCGATGGACTCGCAGGCCCCGATCCCGACAGCGATTCAACTGCCCGAGAGCGAGGACTACGAAACCGTCGGCGGTCTGATCATCACGCACCTGGGCCACATCCCGGCCAAGGGCGAGAAGGTCCGGCTCGGCCGCTGCGAGCTTGAGGTCTCCGAGGCCGCCCCGACGCGCGTGCTGAAGGTGAGGCTGCGCATCCTCTGATCCGCTGTTTCAGCATCCGGCCGCAAACGCGTTGATGAAGGCGATGAAGTCGCTCCCGTCGATGGTCCCGTCGGGCCATGAGCCGTCCTCGCCAGTGCCTGCGATGTCCGCCGTCGGGTCGATGATGGCCTCGCCCACCATGAAGCTGTTGATAAAGCTGATGAAGTCGGTGCCGTCAACGGTGCCGTCGGGCGTCAGCGCATCGACACCTCCGCCGGCCAGATCGGCCTGGAAGCAGCGGAGCTGGGCCAGCGTGAATGTGAAGGTGTCGTCGATGCCCAGAATCTCAGGGACGGAGCCGGGCATCGCGAACGCCGAAACAGTGATCAGTGCATCGGGCGGCAGCGGAGGTAGCGGCGCGATGATGCGGAAGCCCGGTCCGTAGAGAGGACGATCCGGCAAGACGCAGATGCAGTAACTCTGGCTTAGCGAGGGGCAGATTCCGCCCTGCTGCGGCGGGCAGTTGAGTTGGCAGAACGCCACGCAGATCAGCAAGCCGGGTGCGCCGCCGTCCTGCCCCGGTCCGATGATGATCCGCGCCGTGCCACCCGACGTGCTGCCCCCGGTGGAGCCGGTGCCCCAGCTGACGGTGACGCCCGTGCTCAGGTCCCGCTGCACATCGTCACGGATGGCCACGCCCACGATCCCCGACAGAACCAGTCCGCCATCGGCAGGGTTCTCCGCGATGCGCAGCGCCGCGGGCCGAATGGACCGGTTGTGATTCGCCGGGATCTGCGCCCACGCGGGCAAGCTTGCCGCCGGTGTGATCAGCATCGCCAGAACGAGAATCAGCCGCTGGCGGAATGGTGCGTGTGTCATCGGGGGCTCCAGCCCGTCCGCCCGAAAGGTCGTCCTACGCAGATTTCAGTGTACATCGCCCTGCGTCCAACACCAGTCCGTACCGGTGGCAATCCAAGCTGGTTCGGGCTATGGTTGGTGGTCCGCAGCGCGGCATCAGACGGGCGCATCCACGCGGATCCGCCTGTGGCCGCTAAACTCGCGGCAGCGGGGAGGCTCGTCGGGTTGTTCGCACGTTCTGCAGACTCAAGGAAGCTCAATGGCCTGGATCACCAAGCCCTCCGGTTCGATGAAGATTGCTCGCCGCGACGAGCCGTACCTGACCCCGGCGATTGCCGAGCGGTTCACGCGCGAGATTTTGCCGCGGTACGAGAAAAAGCAGGGCGCGCTGCTGCCGCTGCTGCGGGCCGTGCAGGACCAGTGGGGCTGGCTGCCCTGGCAGGCGCTCACCGAGATCGCCGCCTTTCTCTCCCTCAAGCCCGCCGACGTGTGGGACACGGCCTCGTTCTACGAGGAGTACTGGCTGGAGCAGCCGGGCGCTCAGGGCGCTATGTCCAAGGGCAAGCACGTGATTGCCATCTGCCGCAGCGTCGCCTGCGAGGTGTGCGACCACTCCAAGATCACCGATGCCTGCCGCGACAAGCTGGGCATTGAGGTCGGCGAGACCACCGATGACGGCCAGTTCACCCTCATGGAGCTGGAGTGCCTGGGCAGTTGTGATACGGCCCCGGTCGCGCTCATCGGCCACACGCTGCACGAGAACCTCACCCCCTCGAGCATCCTGCAGCTGATCAGCGATGCCAAGTTGGGCAAGCTCGACGATCACCATCACCACTGAGTTGTCGTACCCCGGGTGAACTGAACCACAGGAAAGCCGCGGCGGGCTGCGCAATGGGCGGACTCTTTGCCGGAACATCGCTGGAGCGGCCGGTCACCTGCGAGCGGTGCGAGCAGGTCCTTGCCCGCTGCGCCTGCCCCCGCGGGGCCGATGGTGCGGTCAAGCTCCCCAAGGACCAGCCAGCCCGCGTCCGGCGCGAGCAGCGCCGCGGCAAGTTTGTTACCGTCATCACCGGCCTGGATCCGGCGGCGACCGACCTGCCCGCGATGCTCAAGAAGTTCAAGACGCAGATTGGCTCGGGAGGGACCGTCAGCAACGGGGCCATCGAACTGCAGGGTGACCATCGAGATCGCATGGTCACTGAGCTGATCGCGCTGGGCTATCCGGCCAAGCCCGCCGGTGGGTGACGGGCGGGCTGTGCGGGCTGTGAGGACTGGGAAGGCCAAATAGAGAACTACGCCGCTGGTCTGGGCCTCAGAGCTGGCGCAGGTCGGCATGCCGAGCGATCACCTCGATCAGGCATCTTGCGTATTTTCCGGAAACGCTGGCGTTCTCGGATGTGGGAGATCCCCCGGAGAACCAGCTTTGTCGGTGCCACACTCAATCAGGGCGGGCGAACGCCCGATTCTAGACACTGAGCTTTTGCTCTATTTGTTCGCAGCCTTATTCGAGCCAAGTTCTCTCGAGGAGTCGTACCACCGTGAATATGAAACTCAGCATTCGTACCAAGCTCGTGCTCGCCGTCAATGCGTTGCTGCTTGCCAGCAGCGCGGTCGTTGGCTTTGCGGTCTGGAAGTCATCCGATGCGACCGCAACTGCTTCCGGTGAGATGCTCGCCGGTACCGCCAACACCACGATGGACCGTATCTCGCGCACGCTCTACGAGCGCTACGGCGACGTGCAGGCCTTTGCCACCAACCGGGCGGCAATCGACACCGAGAACTGGAAGAAGTGGGAGGCCAGCAACCCGCTGATCGCCACGATGAACGACTATGTCCGGTTGTACGGCATGTACACCGCCACGGTGCTCGTCGACCTCAAGGGTGACGTGGTTGCCGTCAACACGCTCGATGCCAGCGGCAAGCCGGCCAACACCGAGTCGCTGCACGGCAAGAACTACGGCGGCGAGCAGTGGTTCAAGGATGCGATCGCAGGCAAGTTCTTCACCGCCCCCGGCATGTCGGCAACGGGCACGGTCGTCGATGATGTCGGCTTCGATCCGATCATCAAAGCGGTGACAGGTGGTGACGGCCTCGGCCTGGCGTTCTCCGCCCCGGTCCAGGATGCCGACGGCAAGATCATCGGTGTATGGCGAAACGTCGCGGACTTCAAGTTCATTGAAGAGACCGTTGCCGCCAGTTACAAGGTCATGAAGTCCACCGGTACGGCTCTTGAGTTGCTGATCGTCGATGCCAAGGGCACCGTTTGGATGGACTATGACCCGACGGCAGCCGGCACCGAAGATGTCAAACGCGACCTGGACGTGCTCGGCAAGCTCAACATCGCCAGTACGTCTGACAGCCCGGCCTCCAAGGCGCTCAAAGGTGAGCTTGGCTTCAACCTCGACACCAAGCACGAGCGTAAGAACGAGTCCTATGCAGTCGGCTACGCCCCCCGCATGGAAGCGATGGGTTTCCCCGGAATGGACTGGGCCGTGCTGGCCCGTGCCCCGCGCAGCCAGGCACTGGCGCTGCAACACAAGGTTGTCGGTACTGTCATCGGCGGGCTGGTCATCGCCAACGTCGTGTGTGCCATCGGCGGCCTGGTGGTCGTCGGCTGGCTGCTGCGTCCTGTTCGCGGTCTCATCGCCCGCCTGACCGATGTTGCCGGCGGCGAGGGTGACCTGACCCAGAAGCTCGACGAAAGCCGTACCGACGAGATGGGCGAGGTTGCAAAGCAGTTCAATCTCTTCTGCGAGAAGATGCGCGGCGTCGTGGCGGAGGTGATGCGCTCGGCCGACGAGGTTGCCGCGGCCGCGGTGGAGATCTCCGCCGGCACCGACACGCTTCTCGCAGGTGTCCGCGATCAGCACGGCAAGTCGACTCAGGTCGCCGCAGCTGTGGAAGAAGCCACCGCCAGCATCGCTCAGGTCGCCGAGAGCAGCAACGCGGCCAATACCGCCGCTGAGCAGGCCGGTGCGGCCGCCGCCGACGGTGGCAAGGAAGTCCAGGGTACCGTCGGCGTGATCGAGCAGATCGCCGTTGAGGTCGAGGGCACCGCCCAGAGCATCGAGTCACTTGGCAAGCGATCCGAGGAGATCGGCCGCATCGCCACGGTCATCAACGACATCGCCGATCAGACCAATCTGCTGGCACTCAATGCCGCCATCGAGGCGGCTCGGGCAGGCGAGCACGGCCGCGGCTTCGCAGTCGTGGCCGATGAGGTCCGCAAACTGGCCGAGCGCACCGCCCATGCGACGGGCGAGATCGCAAGTTCCATCCGCTCCATCCAGACCGAGGCCAACGAGGCCGTCTCGCGGATGCAGCGCGGCAGCGCGCAGGTTCGCGGTGGTGTGGAGCAGGCCCGCCGGGCCGGTGCATCGCTCGATCGCATCGTCTCCTCGGCCAGCGAGGTCGCCGGCATGGTCAAGTCCATCGCCGCCACCAGCCAGGAGCAAAGCAAGGCGACCGAGGAGATTGCCGCGGCCGTGTCGGGTATCGCCACTGTGACCGAGAGCTTCGGCAAGAGCACCGAGGAAACCGCCTCGGCTTGCCTCCTGCTCAGCAAAAAGGCCGAATCGCTCCGCCACCTTGTAGGCCAGTTCAACACCAACCGACGCAAGGCCGCGGCACGCCGGGCCATCCCGGGCGTGGATTCCGACCTCGGTCCCGTCACCGATCTGTCCGAGAGCGGTGCGCAGATCCAGTTGCGAACGGGAGCGTCTATCAGCCCGGCAGGCACCAATCTCACGATCAGGTCCGGCAGCCGATCAGTCACCGTCCGCGCCAAGCAGAGGTGGGCCGCGGACAAGAACGGCAAGCCGCACGTCGGCTTGGAGTTCGAGAAGCCTGTCGACAACGGCATCGCCGAGATCACCCGCAACGCTCCTCAGCGCTGAGCATCGAAGGTGTCGGGCTGGACCAGCCAGCCTCGAATCAACCGCACTCGAGTAGCCAAGGAACTCCCCTGAAAAGGGGGGTTTTTCATTGGTGCTGTAATAAGTCACAGCGGGTTCTGGGGTTTGGCCTAGGCATCTGCGCGTGAGCCACAATCTAGCACGACAGGAAGAGATACTTGATTGAGATTTTGCTTGCGTCTTGGCGTAACCGTGGCAAGATAATGATGTCGCGCGATGCCTCCCAGGGTGCCCACTCCGGGCGGCGGTGAGTCGCGGGTGGTTTGAAGTTGCCCACATATTTCAGGAGATACAGATGCTCGCTTCCATTCGGAACGTGTCGGTTGTTGCACTGATCGCGGCGGCCATGACGGGTATTTCGGTGCAGGCCGTCGCCCAGCCGGTGACGACCGGCTTTACCTATCAGGGCGAGCTCAAGAGCGCCGGCACGCCGGCCACCGGCACGTACGACATCCGGTTCCGCCTCTACGACGCGGCTCTGGGCGTCGTGCAGGTCGGTTCGACGGTCTGCCGCGACAACGTCGCCGTCACCGACGGCCAGTTCACGGTGGAACTCGACTTCGGCGCGGTCTTCGCCGGCTCGCAGCGGTGGATCGAGATCGATGTGCGTCAGGATGCAGGCCTGGGCTGCGGTGATTCCACCGGCTTCACCACCCTTGGCCCCCGCCGCAGCCTGACCGCCACGCCGTACGCCGTGTACTCCTCGACGGCGGCCAACTCGGTCAACTTCAACGGCCAGAACTCCGCGTTTTACCAGAACGCCACGAACATCAACAGCGGCACGCTCAACAGCGCCCGCCTCTCGGGTGTCTACGCCAACTCTCTGACGCTCAACAACGCCGCCAACTCGTTTACCGGCACGTTCACGGGGTCCGGTGCGGGTCTGTCCAACCTCAGCGCGGCCAACATCACCAGCGGCACGCTGTCGGACCTGCGGCTCTCGACCAACGTCGCGCTGCTGAACACGGCCCAGACGTTCACCGCGGCAAAGACCTTCGCCCCGCTCGCCGGGACGCCGGTATCGATCGCGACCGCCGGCCTTGGTGGCATCGCGCTGGACATCACCAACTCCGGCGGTTCGTCAATTCTGGTAAATAACTCCGCCGGCGCGGCGATCGGCTACGGCTTGAATCTCAACCTTGACGGCACGTCGTTTAAGTACGGCGTATTGATGGACATCACCGGGGCCACCGGTATCGGGTACGGCGTTTTGCAGAACAATTCCACACCCGGCGGCCGCGGCTACCACGCCAACATGACCGGCACCGGGACGACGTACGGCGTGTACATCTCGAACAACAATCCGGCTGGCTACGGCGGTTACTTCAACAACACGGCGACGACCGGTGTGACCTACGGCCTGTACTGCGAGAACAACAGCGCCGACGGCTACGGCCTCTTCGCCCTGCACGATGCGTCAACCGGCACCGGGCCGGCGGTCTATGGCCGCAGCGACTCGACATCGGCCAACGCCCTCGGCATTCACGGTGTCATGACCGCTGCTACCGCCGGATCATTCTCCACGGCCGTCCGTGGTGAGAGCCAGAGCACCGGCGGCGGTGGCGTCGGCGTGTGGGGTTCCCACGCCGGGTCCGGCTACGGCGTGTACGGCACATCGGTCGACGGCCGCGCCGTGTACGGCTTTGCATCCGATACCGGCCGCGGTGTCTGGGGCCAGAGTGTCAACGGCTACGGCGTCTACGGCTTTAGCTCCAGCACCTACGGCGGCTACTTCGACACCGGCGTTTCCGGCGGCACGGCCTTGTACGTCAACGGCACCGCATCGGTCGGTGTCATCACCATCCGCGGCGGCGCCGACCTGGCCGAGGACTTCGAGGCGGTGACCAAGCCCGAGGAACTCACCCCCGGCATGGTCGTGATGATCGACCCCGACCACGCCGGCGGCATCAAGCTCGCCTCCGGCGCGTACAACAAGTGCGTCGCCGGTGTGATCTCAGGAGCCAACGGCCTCAGCGCCGCCATGGTGATGGGCCAGTTCGAGGGCCAGATTAACGGCAAGCCCGTCGCCCTCTCGGGCCGCGTGTGGACGATGGTCGATGCCACCGAGACCGCGGTCGAACCCGGCGACCTGCTGACGACCTCGAACACGCCCGGCCACGCCATGGCGGCCTCTGATTCGAGCCGCTCGCACGGCGCGACCATCGGCAAGGCGATGAGCCGCCTGGCCAAGGGCGAAAAGGGCATGGTCCTGGTGCTCGTCAACCTGCAGTAAGTGTTCGGTGATCCTCAAGGAGCAACACCAATGAAGAAAACCACACGAACACTCATGCTCACGCTCACGCCGCTCGCGGTCCTGCTGTCGGCGGGAGCCGCACTGGCCCAGCCGGGCGATCCCGGTCAGCAAGCCGGTGCCGCCCCGGCGGCCCCGCGCACGCTGGCCAAGCTCTTTGCTCCGGCAGCCGAACCCGCCGGGGCGACCAAGCTCCGGCAGGCCAAGACCTCACTGCCCGTGCTGCCCAACCTGCCGCTGCTTCAGTCGGCCACGCCCGGCAAGCGGATCGTGCTCAACCTCGGCCCCGGTGTCGAGTTTGTCATGGTCGTCACCCGGGTCGAGCACCATGGTAGCGAGAGCACCTCGATCACCGGCCTGCTCGATGGTGTCGTCCACTCCTCAGTGGCCATGGTCGTCCAGGATGATGCCCTGGCCAGCGAGATCACCGCCCCGCCCATCGGCCTGCACTACAAGACCAAGTACGCCGCCAACGGCGTCCACTACATCAGTGAGATGAACGATGATCTCTACGCCCCCTGCGGCGGCGGCAAGCCCGCAGCCGCAGGTGTCGGTATCGCCGAGGACTTCTTCCCCGAAGCCGGCGAGGAGCAAGGCATCGACCCGCGTGCACCGCAGCCTCAGCCCGAGGGGGCCTGCGCCAACGTCGGTGTCGTCTTTGACCAGATGATCATCTACAGCAACGTGGCCCGCGAGGCGGCCGGTGGCACCTCCGCCATCCAGGCCGAGTGCCAGTTGGCCATCGACCGCACCAACGAGTCCTACCAGAACAGCCCCATCTCCGCCCGGGCCCGTCTGGTGGCTCGCTACGAAGTGACCTACGACGAGGTCGGCATCTACGACAACCATCTCGATCGTCTGACCGGAGTCAACGGCCAGGGCGGTGGCGCCCCGTGGACCACCGCTCGCTCCAACCGCGACGCCAACAACGCCGACTTCTGCACGCTCTGGGTTGACGATGGTGAGTTCTGCGGACTCGCGTGGTGCACTTCCGCCGCCGATCGCGGCTACTCAGTGGTGACCTGGAGCTGCGCCGCGGGCAACCTCAGCCAGCCCCACGAGATCGGGCACAACCAGGGCTGCGACCACGACCCGGCCAACTCTGGCAGCGGCTGTGCAGCGTCTTCGTACTCCTTCGGCCACCGCTTCAACGGCAACGACGGTGTCCAGTATCGCACCGTGATGTCCTACGCCCCCGGCACCCGCATCCCGTACTTCTCCAACCCGTCGCAGACGTTTCAGGGCGTCGCTACGGGTACCGCGACACGGGACAACGAGCGCACGATCGAGGACCGCAAAGGCACCTGCGAGGGCTTTGAGCTCACCCGCTGGGATATCTGGGTTGATTTTGCCGCGATCCCGGTCATTGAGCTCGGTACATTCAGCTGGCCCTTCAACTCGGTGACCGAGGGTGTCGCGGTTCTTGACAACTACGTCACCGGTGCCAGCGAGTATCCGAACCTCTACATCAAGCAAGGTTCCAGCAACTGGACCGGCACCATCAGCAAGGTCATGACCATCACGCCCTGCGGCGGGCCGGTCACGATCGGAAACTGATCGCGGATTTCTCAAGCAAGCCGGGCCGGCAAGCCAGCTTGCCCGACTCCCTTTCCAAAGCGGGCCGCTGCACACCGGTGCAGCGGCCCGCTTTGTTCTTCACCCGTTCTGCGTGCCAATGACAAGCGGGCCGCACGTCCGCAAGGCCCCAATGCACCGATGCCGCCGCCGCACGGCTTACTCAAACTTGCCGCGGGAGAGGATCTCAAAGTCGTGCAGGCTGCCGATCTCCTCAGCACTCTTGCGCTCGAGGTTCTCAAAACGCTTGACCAGTTCACCCGGCTCCGACACAGCCAGCGATCCCAGCAGGTTGAACTTGTGGCGCAGCAGGGCCTTGAGGTCCGCCGTCGTGTTCAGCGCGTGGCCGGTCGGGAACATCACCAGGCCCGAGTCATGCTTCGCCCCGACATCGTCGGTGATGACCATCGACGTCGGGATGCCCTCGGGGTACTTGTCGTCGTAGTCCTTGCCGCCGTGCTCGAAGCTGAACTTGTCCATCAGCTTGCGCGTCAGCGTGTCAAAGATCGCGTCGTTGTTGTAGTCGTACGGGCTGAGCATGAGCTTGGCCCAGTCGCAGGTCTTGTGCTCGAGGGCCTTGCGCAGCAGCGTGGCGATGATGTACACCATCGAGTGGTCGGCCGACTGCCGCGTCCGCGGGTCGCGCTTGGCCGGATCGCCGATGATGCCGTAGGCCGGCTCGTACGCCACGATCTTGATGCTCTTGATCCGCGAGCCGTCGGACTTCTCCATCAGGCCCGGGTTCTTGTGCAGCAGGTCCAGCAGGGCCTGAATGGCCCCGGCCGACTGGTGCTCGTACAGGCCCAGCTTAAAGTGCATGCTCATGACCGCAAACTCGTTGCCGCTGCGGCCCAGGACCAGATCAAACGGCGAGCGGCCCTTGTCCGCGGGCTTCTTAAACAGGCAGAACACAGCCTCGGGGTTGCGGAAGATGTCCTTGGGACCGATGAACCCGTTCATCGCCCGCTGCATGCACACAATCGCCGCCTCCGTGCTGATCGCCGCCGATGAGCCCTTGGAGTCCGACAGCTGCTTGCCCGCGCGAATCGCCCGGAACGGCACGTGGTGGGCAACGACCATGCCGATGGCATGCTCGATCTGCTCCGGCGTGGCGCCCAGCATCGCACCGTACGTTGCCGCCGAGCCGATCGCCCCGTGCAGCACGTGGTCGATCTTGTACGTCTTCAGCGAGAACACCTCTGCCAGGCGACCGCGGATCTCATCGAGCAGGATCATGCCGCGCAGGGCGAACTCGCCATCCCGTCCGGCCAGCTGTGCCGCGGCAACCGCCACCGGGTAAAAGTCATTGTGGCCGAACTCGCCGGCCGTGTGCCCCAGTGCCGGGTTGTAGCCGAAGTTCGTTCCGTTGCTGTCCCACTCGCGCACGGCGGCGGCGTTGGCCAGAATTGCCTTTTCCGGGAACACGTCGACCTTGGAGCCGAAGACCGGAACACCAAGGCGGCTGCTGCCGCCGGGCCCGCCCAGCGTGCCGTACCCGCCGGTGCCCGTGCGGTACCGCAGGGCCTCCTGCCGCAGCACGGTCGGGGCATTCGTGCCCAGTGCCAGGGCCGAGATGCCGCAGATCACGGCATCCACGTGGAACAGGTTGGTCTTCTCGATCACGGCCTTGCCCGGCTCGCCGCGGTCGGCCTTCTTGCCGTGCATGAATGCCACGGCGTACTGGCCGATGCCCAGGGCCTGATTCGTATCAGCCGGGAGAATGGTGTGCGTCTTGGTGTTCACGGAGCTCAGGGCGGTGCTTGACATGGCAGGGTCCGGTGCTGGTGGCGGCAAGGAAAGACAGGCAGACAGGATAGATCACAGGGGTGCCAAAGGGCGAATCCGCGGCCAGAATCGGCCGCCAATCAGTCGCAAACCAGTAAGCTGTAAGTGCTCTTCATATAAACGTTTACAGATGACGCATCTTCACCGGCGAATGCCCGGCTTCAACGCTTCATTCAGCGGCGGCGCCGCCTTGGGCTCCAGTTCCGCAAACCGCGTCGGGCTCGTGCCAAGCAGGGCGGCAATCGTCGCGGGGATTTGGCCGTTGGTCACCGCCGGCCCGCCATCGCGTTCCCCCATCGCCGGCGTGTCCGGACCCAGGATGATGATCCACGTCTCCTCGGCCCCCGGCACATCCTTGTTGTGGTCGCGCCACGAACCCACCGCTGCCGTGGGTTTGCCATCCGGTCCCGTCCCGGCCCCCTCCGCCGCAGCATTGGCCTCCCGGCCGCGTCCGTGGTCACACGTCAGGATCAGCGTCGTCTTGCCCTTGTACTGCTCACTGGCTTGCAGGGTGGTCCACAACTCGCCCACGTACCCGTCAAAACGGTTGGCGCTGATCAGATAGTCGTGGTACTTGCCAGAGTGGGCGAACTCGTCAGTCTCGCCAAAGCCCATGAACACCAGCCGCGGCGAGTTGAGCTTGGTCCACTCCAGCGCGGGGCGGAACATGACCGCATCGTGGCACGAGCCCTTCCACGGCGAGGGGATCTCCTCACGCGCCGTGTCCCACAGCCGGATGGCATCGTTGACCTTGCCGAAGTTGATCGGCCCCGTCCCGCCGAAGACCGGAAACCCGCACCGCTCGGTGTTGAAGATAAACGGGAACACATCCCACGTGGCAAACGCAGCAACCTTGCCCGCAAACGCCGGCTGGCCGTGAAGCCGCTCAAACACCGTTACCCCGGGGTTCTGGACCTTGCGGTTGTCTTTCAGATACGGGGCGGCAAACCCGCAGAGGGTCTCGCTGTACCCGGGATAGCTGACCCGGTACGCGTTGGTGACCGACGAGACCGAACCGCGGGCCCGGTTGCCGTACGCCACGCCCTCCTTCGGCACGACTGACCAGATGAACGGCAGCAGAGCCTCCCTGCGCTGCTGGGGCGTCTCACGCATGAACGCGGCGTTCAGTGCCGCCGGGTCGCTCACGCCCTGGTCCTTGGTCACCAGCTTCGCATCAGCGCCGGAGAACACCTCCTGCCACCGCAAGCCATCACACATCAGCAGGAACACATGCTGCGTGGTGTACGTTCCCGCCGGCGAGCTCTCCGGCAGCACCGGCTTCGGCCGCGGCGGCACGGGTGAGCTGGGGAGCACCTCGGCCGGCCGCGGCGGCGGAGGCGTCGCAGTGGGGGGCTGGCCGACCTGCACAGTCAGCGAGGTCGAGGGGAGACAGACGGCCCAAGCCAGCGCTACGGAGGTGAGCATGGCCAGAGCGTAGAACCACCGGCAGCGGCTCAGCGCGGCTCGGGGGAGGCTTCACAGATGAGGATGACCGACGAAATGATCGCAGCGACCACGGCTTACTTGCCGCAGTAGTCGATGATGCGGGCCAGTTCGTTCCGCAGCTGGGCGCGGGCCACAACACGGTCAACGAAGCCAGTCTGCTTGAGGTACTCGCTGGTCTGGAAGCCCTCGGGCAGGTCCTGGCGAATGGTCTGCTTGATCACGCGCGGGCCGGCAAAGCCGATCAGCGCCTTGGGCTCGGCAACGATCACATCGCCCAGCATCGCAAAGCTGGCCGTCACGCCGCCGGTCGTTGGGTCCGTCAGCACGCTGATGAACAGCCCGCCAGCGTCAGAGAACCGTGCCAGAGCGGCGGAGGTCTTGGCCATCTGCATCAGCGACAGGCCCGACTCCTGCATGCGGGCACCGCCCGAGCCGGAAACGATGATCAGCGGCAGGTCGTTGGCCGTGGCGTGCTCGATCGAGCGGGTCACCATCTCGCCGGTGACCGAGCCCATGGAGCCCATCATAAACGACAGGTCCAGCACCGCCACCATGGTGGCGCGGCCCTTGATGAAGCCCTGGCCAGCCAGGCAGGCGTCCAGCGTGCCGGCCTTGGCCTGCTCGGCCTTGAGCCGGTCCTTGTAACTCTTCACGTCCACAAACTTCAGCGGGTCGGTGCTCGACAGCCCGGTGAACATGGTCTCAAACGAGTCCGTGTCGCACAGCTGGCTGATGCGCTCGGCCGCACTGATGCGGAAGTGGTGCTGGCACTCGGGGCAGCAGTGGAGGTTGGACTCCATCTGCTTGCGGTAGATCATCTGCTCACACGAAGGGCAGCGCAGCCACAGGCCCTCGGGAATAGCCGAGCGGCGTTGAACCTTTACTTCCGTCCAGGTGCGGGCGACGACCTTGGTCATACAAGAGTCCTTGTGATGGGCTCCGGCGGGCATCAGTGCACACGCCGGACGAGGCAAGGAGGAGTCGAAGCGGGCGGGGGCATCGGGCCATCCATGGTCCGAATAAACAAGCTGGCCGCACACTGCGCTCAAGTCAGTGTAGCGGCCATGCTTCGCTCAGTCTTCACGTGGTCCGGCTGGACACGGACTTCACGCCGCGTAGAGCCCCTGGTTTTCCACCGGAACCGACCAAAGGTCGCTTCCGGCCCTTGATGTCAATGGTTAGTGGACCTGATCAGCTCGGCTCACGGTGCCCACCGGGCCGGGTGCAGCCTGAACCGGCGGCTGCTGGGGGGGCAGCTGCTGGTACTGCTGGGGATACGGCTGCTGCGGCTGCTGGCCGTACTGCTGCTGGGAGGCCCCTGGGTACTGAGTCGCCGGCGGCGGGGTCTGCTGAGACGCCCGGTTCACCTCATCCTCGACCCCGCTGATGCCCTTCTTGAACTCCACAATGCCCTTGCCCAACGACTTGCCCACCTCAGGAAGCCGGCGGCCGAAGAGAAGCAGCATCAGGACGCCGATGACTAAGAGCTCAGGAACGCCAAGACCAAACATGGGAACTCCGTTTCTGTGCCACCATTGGCGGCGGCGGGGACGGCCGATGGACTTGCCTGGGCCGATGGAAGGCGAGATCAACCATACCACCCACTGGGCTTTCGTGGCAGGGTAGTCGTTGGTTCAGCCAAACGAAGTGTTTTCCACCGGATTGCCCACAAAGTGGGTCATCGCGTGAGTGAGCCGTGCATGAATGTCGCACGCCCGCCGCAAACCGGAACGGCGAGTCCCGTCGCGGCAGGCCGCGGGCTGGGGTGTTTGCATCAAGCAGCTGTCAATGTGGGTAGTTTTGTTGTAATCATGACGCACAGGTCATCAACTGGTGGCATACTAGTTGAAGAAGGCCTCGTGTAAGCGATTGCAGAACGATGCGCGGGACCTTCGGCCCACAGGTCCGGGCCCCGATCTATCGCAGGCGGCGCCCCGACCAAGGGAGAAGTGGAGGCGGGAAGGGGTGGGCAGGAGAGCGGAGACGGGGTGCCGGGGCACGAGGGCGGGCAATGGGGGGTTGGGGCGGGGAGGGCTGGGCGGGAGGGGCGGGAGGGGCGGGGGAAGTGAGCGTCGCCGCACGGATCTGTG
>CAILKP010000012.1 GCA_903834785.1 uncultured bacterium | reverse complement strand
CTCCGCCCCGTCAACTTCCGCTGGAAGTCCGACGGCTCGGCAGACTTCGGCCTCATCGCCCAGGAAGTCCGCGCTGTCCTGCCCAAGCTCGTGACCGGCGACGAATCCAAAGACTCGCTCACACTCAACTACAGCCAGCTCTCCGTCGTCGCCATCGGCGCAATCCAGGAGTTGAAGGCAGACAATGATGCCCTCAAGGCCCGCATCGTCGCGCTGGAGAATACCGTGACTCAAAGTGCCGTGACTCAAAGTGGCATGACGAGGACCCAGGCCGCCGGCCTGGGTGCCGGGGTTGTTCTGCCGCTGCTGGTGATCGCGGCGTTCCGCAGAAGGAAGTCCTGACGCGCCATCATGGCCGGCCACCGGGTCATCCACCGCCCCAGGCGACAAAGGCGTGCGCGCCCCGAGCGTGTGTGTCCGCAGCGTGTCAGCGCGCCAGCAGCCGGGCGAACTCAACCACGACGCCCGCGATCGAAAGCAAGAACACGATGATCAGGAAGACGTTGGTCACCACGTGGTTGGCGTACTGACCGACCCACGCGCGTCGGCTGTTCATCAGCAACAGCGCCAGGGCCATCATCGGGATCACCATCGAGCCCAAGATGCCAAACGCACGTTGGACGAGGGCGAAGTCGAACCACACGCCCACCGCCGGCAGCGTCGCCAGCGCCACGAGCGCCGCCCGATACACACCGGACCGTGAGAGACTGGTCGATCCGGCTGGTCGTGTAGGCTCGCGTTGCGTCACGCCCTGGGCGGATTGGTCGCGTCCGAGCGCGATCAACTCCGCAAAGAGCATCGGCACGAACTGCCACACTCCAAGCATGCACGCCCAGACGGCGCACCACGCACCAGCGAGATACACCCAGCCCGCTGCGGGGCCGATCGTCTCCTGCAGACGCGCAGCGACCGCCTGAAACAGATTCGCTCCGCTCGCACTCACAGGAACATTCGCCGAGACGATCTTCAGCGCGATGCCGAACGCCGCCGTGACGATGTACGCAACCGCAAGGTCCGTCCGGTACGACCGCGTGCCGGGCGGGCTCACGTTCTCCCGCGCTGAACGGCCTTCCTCTCGCATCCAGTATCCGTACGCGAGCATGGTCACTGTTCCGCCAACCCCGCCGAACAACGCAATCGTCCATTGGACGCCCTGCGCATCGTCCAGCGGGATCCGCGGCACAAACAACGCACCCGCCAGGACGCCCAGATCGGGGCGCGTCAAACCCGCCGCGACGACCACAAGTACGACCATCACGACCGTGAGCACGCCCATGACGCGTTTGAACTCGCCATAGCCGCCGCTCAGCACCAGGGTCGCCGCCAAGATGCTGTGTCCAAGGCCCAGCAGCACCTTGACCCACTGCGAGGTCTCAGCAGGTGCACCACCCGCCCACTCCCCCGCGGGTGTGATCATCGCACTCGCCACGCCGGCGCACGCGCTCATCACCGACGCGCCGACAGCGAATGTCCAGATCAGAAGGTAGACCAGGAACACGACCCGCGCCGCCGGCCCCAGTCGGTGACACGCGCCTTCCAGGAACGTCTGCCCGGTTGCGACCTGCCAGCGGACCAGGCCCTCGTTCAGCACGTACTTCACGAACGCACCAGCCACGATCGCCCACATCAGCATCACGCCGAAGCGGCTGCCCGTCAACGCCGCGAGCGAAACGTCAGATCCCCCAACGCCCGTCGCCGCCACAAGGAGCCCCAGGCTCGCGCTTCGGACCATGATCCACACGTTGCTCGGCGGCTTCTTGGGCATGGCTCGGCGTCCCCCGGTTCGTCTGGCGTGATGTGACTGTCGTGACGCCTCCGGCACGATGCCCCCGGCACCCTGAGACGGGCATCGAAATGACCTCAGCCGCTGCGTGCCCGAATCAACGAGCCGATCGTGATTGAGGGAACGCGCGACATCGGTCATGCATCATAACAGGCGAAGGCCCCGAGTTAAAACGCCCGCGACCCTCTGACCACGCCCCGCCGCTCACATCGGCTTCTTGGCCACCGTCTCGTCATAGATCCGCAGCAGCTTCTCTTTGTCAAACACCATCTCGCTGCGCGACAGGCCCACAATGTCGTACGCCTGGGTCAGCTCAATAGCGTCCACCGGGCAGGCCTCCTCGCACATGCCGCAGTAGATGCACCGCAGCTCATCGATCTCGAACTTCGCCGGGTACTTCTCGCGGTCATCCCACGGGCTGGCCGCGGCCTCAATATGAATGCACTTGGCCGGGCAGATCGTCGGGCACATCATGCACGCCACGCACTTGACGCGTCCCTGCTCGTCGCGGTTGAGCCGGTGGAAGCCGCGGAAGTTCTTCACTTCCATCCCGCCGTCCTCCAGCTTCAGGTCCTCACGCCGGACCTCGGGGTACTGCATCGTCTTGCTCGTCTTGCCCGCCCCGAAAGACGTGAAGAAGTGCCGCATCGTCGTCCCGAAGCCCTTGATCACCTCGGGAAGGTAAATGCTCTCCAGCCGGTCGGCCTTGGCGGTACGGATCTGCACGATGTCTTGGTCACGGATCGTCATGGAAATGCAGGATAGGTCGCCTCCTCCGCGCCGTCGGCCGGGCCCGTACGCTCCATTCATGCCCAGCAGGTCCGACAATCCGCCGCCCCAGCCGCCCGGACCCGGCAGCCACCCCGATCCTGCCGCGGAACCCGAGCCGCTGGTCACCATCGAACCCGACCTCTCGCGTGCCCCCCCACCACCCGCCTGGAAGCCCATCGCACCCCCGCCCAACCTCCCCGGCGGTGCCCCCCCCACCTCCGCCGCGGCACGCAGCCGCCAGGCCCAGCAGCCCCTCTGGGAGCTCTCAGCCATGGGCACCGAGTTTGTCATGTTCGTCCTCGCCGGCGTCGGCCTGGGCTGGCTGGCCGACAACTGGCTCGGCACCAAACCCTACGGCGTCCTCGTCGGCGTCCTCTTCGGCATCGGCGGCGGCGGCTGGCGGCTCATCCGCAGTGCCACCCGCGCCCTCAACCGCGCCACACCTCCCCGCCCCAAGCCCCAGGGCACCTCAAAGCCCTGAATCAGTACCCCATCAGCCGGTACGCCACCGCCGTCAGCAGCCCGACGCCGAACACCGAAACCGCGATCGTCACAATCACGATGCACGGTGCCAGCATCGCATTGTTCCGCCGCGTTGAGGGCAGCAGCAGCGCCAGAGAGCCCACCAGACCCACAACACCAAGAATGATGAAGATGGCCAGTGCGTCAGAAGCAAGGGCAAGTTGGGTCGAGAGCATGCTGCAGAACTCCAGGAGCGTCAGGGAACCTCAGGGCACCACCAGCCCTGCGGCCAATAGTTGACCGCCATGTCCGGATTGGCAAGTCCGCCGACGATGAATCCTCGCGGATCACCACCGGCCCGGGCCGCGGCACACCCGCCCCACTTTACTTCAACCATCCATCCTCAAACCGCATCCCCTCACTAGGCGCAATCGCCGTGCTGGTCTCGTGCATGCTCGCCACCGGATACGCGCAGTAGTCCAGGGCAAAGCTCCCCGCCGGCCGGTGGTTGCCTGACAGCCCCAGCCCGCCGAACGGCAGCTTGCTCGATGCTCCCGCCGTGCCCGCGTTGGTGTTGATGCACCCGGCACGCACCTCCGCCGTGAACCGCGCCGCGGCAGCAGCATCCGCCGTAAAGATCGCCGCCGCCAGCCCGTACCGCGTCGCGTTGGCCTGCGCAATCGCATCGTCCAGCGAGTCGGTCGTGCTCACACGCAGCAGCGGGCCGAACACTTCCTCATCGCACCCAGGATGCATCGCCTTGCCGCTCTGCACGCCCGGGTCAGCATCAATCACAAACCGCTCCACCTTCAGCATGCCCGGCGTCAGATAGTGCCCCTTGGGCCCGCCGTCGGGCAGCTCCAGCCCGGTGGACTCCACCAGCACCTCGGCCCCCGCCGCCACCGCACGCTGCTGAAACTGCAGCACGCCGCGCTTCTGCGCATCTGAAACGATCGGCCCCATGAACACCGGGTGCTTGCTCCGCGGCCGGCCCACAATCAGGTTGCTGGCAATCTTGGCAATCAGCGGGATCAGCTTGCCCGCCACCTTCTCGTGCACAATCGCCCGCCGCGTGCACGTGCACCGCTGCCCGGTCGTGTTGAACGCCGACCGCGCGATCTCGATCGCCGCCAGCTTCAAGTCGGCATCGGGCATCACCACCGCCGGGTTGTTGCCACCCAGCTCCAGCGCGATGATCCGCCCCGGATACTCCAGATTCGCCTGCAGGATCCGCTTGCCCACCGCCCACGAGCCCGTAAACGCAACAGCATCCACATCCGCGTGCCCGGCCAGCTTGCCCGCCACCTCGGCCCCGCCCTGCACCAGGTTCACTACGCCCGCCGGCGCACCATGCTGCTTCAGCGCGGCATCAAAGAGCTCCGCCAGCAGCTGCCCCACGCCCGGCGCCTTGTCCGACGGCTTGAACACCACCGTGTTGCCCATCGCCAGTGCCGGAATGATGTGCCCATTCGGCAAGTGCGCCGGGAAGTTAAACGGCCCCAGCACCGCCATCACCCCGTGCGGCTTGAAGTGGCACCGTCCGGTGCGCGTCGCACTGATGCCCAGGTTGAAGTCCGTCACCCGCCGCATCCCGCCCTCTGGTGCCGGATCCAGCGTGATGTCCACCTTCGTGGCCAGCAGCCCCGCCTCGGCCTTGCACTCCCACATCACCTTGCCCACCTCATCGCACAGCAGCTCGGCCATCTTGCCCGCGTGGGCCTTGGCCATCTCCGCGTACGTCCGCAGCACCGCGAACCGCGCCTCGCGGCCCATCGCGCTCCACGCCGGCAGTGCCTTGCGTGCCGCGGCAACCGCCGCATCCACATGCTCCGGCACCGCAGCACATGAGAACACCACCCGCTCCGGATCATCCGGGCTGCGTGACACCACGGCGGAGCCGGCGATGGGATGCCAGATCCCGCCGACAAGATTGGACGGTTCGTGGGCGAGCGATGGATGCATGGGCTGGGCTTACGTCAGAAAGGGTCGTCAGGATTCTCCGGCGCTCCGCCGGACCGCGCACTTGGCCGTTTACTTCTCCGCTTACTTCGCCCCAGCGCGGGCAAAGCCGCCGACGCCGGGCATCTCAAACTTCTCGCACACCTCGCGAACCTCGCCGCGGACCTTGGCCGTCACCGCCGCATCGCCGTTGCTCGCCAGCACACGATCAATCAGATCCGCGATCACCGGCATGTCGGCCTCGGTCATCCCGCGCGTCGTCACCGCCGGCGTGCCCAGGCGGATGCCGCTGGTGAACTTCGGCGGCTTCGGGTCACTCGGAATGCCGTTCTTGTTGCAGATCAGCCCGGCCGCTTCCAGCCACTTCTCGGCATCAGCGCCCGTCAGCGTCTCACTCTTGCGACGCAGGTCCACCAGCATCAGGTGGTTGTCCGTGCCGCCGGTGGTAATGCGGTAGCCGCGCTCCACCAGCGCCTTGGCCAGGGCCGAGGCATTGGCCACCACCTGCTTGCAGTACGTCTTGAACTCCGGACGCAGGTCCTCGCCGAAGGCCACCGCCTTGGCCGCAATCACGTGCATCAGCGGGCCGCCCTGCACGCCGGGGAAGACCGACTTGTCGATCTTCTTGGCCAGTTCCTCATCGTTGGTCATGATCAGGCCGCCGCGCGGGCCGCGCAGCGTCTTGTGCGTCGTCGTCGTCACCACATGGGCGTGGGGGAACGGCGCCGGGTGCGCACACCCGCCGTGCGTGCACAACCCCGCGATGTGCGCGATGTCCGCCACCAGGATCGCCCCGACCTCATCAGCAATCGCCCGGAACTTCGCGAAGTCAATCGTCCGCGGATACGCCGAGTAGCCGCACATCAGCACCTTGGGCTTGTGCTCCAGGCACACCTTCCGCACCGCATCGTAATCAATGCGCTCAAACTCCGGGTGCGTCGGCTCGTAGTGCAGCGGATAGTGCACCGGCTTGTGATACCGCCCCGAGAAGTTCAGCGACATGCCGTGGCTCAGGTGCCCGCCGTCCTTGAGCACCAGCGACGCGAACAGGTCGCCCGGCTGCATCAGCGCCATGAACACGGCCGTGTTGGCCTGCGCCCCCGAGTGCGGCTGCACATTGGCGAACTTCGCCCCAAACAACGCCTTGGCCCGATCCCTGGCAATCGTCTCGATCGCATCGTGGAACTCGCACCCGCCGTAGTACCGCGCACCGGGATAGCCCTCGGCGTACTTGTTGGTCAGGCACGTGCCCATCGCGTGCATCACCGCCGGCGAAACATGGTTCTCGCTGGCGATCAGTTCGATGGTGCTTTCCTGCCGGTCCCGCTCTTTGCCGATCAGGTTCCCGATCTCCGGATCAGCCGAACGAAGCAGGTCAATCACCGAGTCAGAAATGGGGTCGTGTGCCATGCCGCATGTTAGGATCCAACCGCCCCCCGAATCCGGCGGACAGGCCTCTGAAATACCCGCTTTCCACTGCCAGATCAGCCAATTTGGGGAACTCGCCCCGGGGGTCCGCAGCGGCAGGTCCCGCTCACCGCGGCGGGTCCCACACCGTCGCCGGGATCTTCATCTCCAGCTGCTCACCCAGCACCCACAACAGATAGTCATTCTCTGACTTCCGCTCCTCCTGCGCGGCCGCCCGCAGCGAGGCATCCTGCATCTGCCGGTCCAGCACCTGGTCCTCCTTCCACGCCCCATCCTCAAACACCCAGTAGCCCATCACACCCTCCACCTGATACGGCGACTTGTACATCACCGTCGCCCGCGTCTTGGACGGCTCCACCTGCACCTTCACCCGCTTCATGTCCGAGGTGCTCGTCACCCAGCCCGAGCTGACAAGCTTGGCGTAGTACCCGCGCCCGTCCAGCGGCTTGTTGATGTCCCCCTTCAGCAGCAGCCGCATCCGCAGCACCTCCAGCCGGTCGCTCATCCCCAGCGCCTGCACCTCCGTCTTCTTGCCCTTGCGGGCAATCTCCAGCATCGATTCGAGCCTGGCCACCGACTCCTTGGACAACCACGCCGCGGCGGCCGGCCCGTTCATCGAGTCCAGCGCAGCGTCTTACGCGTCATCCGCCGCCGTCACCTCCTTGGCACGGTTGTCACACCCCGCGCTCATTCCCAGCAGCGGCAGCAGCATCACCAGAACCAGCACCCGCGAGATAAGAGACTTGATCATGCCGCCAGTATGCCGGAAATTCTCCGCGTTGCAACTCCCGCGCCATCGCCTCCGCCCGCGGCACGCCCCGACGGCCAATTCGTTCCATTACCCCGATCTAGTAAAACCCCCGGCGCAGCACGCCACCCACTGCACCCGGTTCCGCGCCGCGATCTGCGCTGCGATCTGCGCTGCGATATCCGTCACAAACCACATCCCACAGAGGACTTACAGAAAACACACCACATCCTGAACCCGCAGCGATCACCAGTCCAGCGGCTTCCGCCACGCCGCCGTCAAATCGCCGACAATCGCCGACAACCCGGCCGCCGTATCCGTCAGCACGCCCGAGTCATTCAGCGTGCCGATCTGCACGCACGCGATGCCCTTGGCCTTCAGCTCCGCCGTCACCGCCGCGGCAGCCGCGGCCGGCACCTCCAGCACATACCGCGAGGCACCCTCGCTCAGCGCCGCATGCAGCACATCCCCATGCAGCGCACCCAGCGTCAGCTCCGCTCCAATCGGCTTGCCCGCCGGCAGGTTCGAGCTCCCGCCGATGAGCATCTCCGCCACCGCCAGCAGCACGCCGCCGTCAGAGACATCGTGCGCACTGGCCACATGCCCCGCGCTGATCAGCCCCGCCACCGCCCGCGCCGTCGCCGGCCCGGCCTTCAGGTCCACGCCGGGGCAGCTCGCATCAGCGCCAAACGTCCCCAGCACGCGCTGGGCATGGCTGCCACCGATGCCCGCCGGCACCGTGCCCACGTGCAGCAGCACGTTGCCCGCCGCCTTCGCATCGCTCGTCACGCACTGGTTCACATCACCCACAATGCCCATGCCCGTGATCAGCAGCGTATACGGAATCTCAATGAGTTCACCCGTCTCGGTCGTGAACTGGTTGTTCAGTGAGTCCTTGCCGCTGACAAACGGCGTCCGGTACGCCACCGCACCGTCGTAGCAGCCCTCGCACGCACGCACCAGCGCACCCAGGTTCTGCGGCTTGCCGCAGCTCGGCCAGCTGAAGTTGTCCAGAATCGCAATCCGCTCAGGGTCCGTGCCCGTGCACACCAGGTTGCGAACCGCCTCATCAATGCCGTGCAGCGCAAGCTGGTACGGGTCGCCCCCCACCGTCGGGTCACCCGCCCACGTCTGCAAGCCGCAGCTAACGGCAAACCCGCGATTGCTCCCGGCCACCGGCGCAATCACCGACGCATCCGATGGCCCGCGCAGCTTCGGCCCCACCAGCGGCTTGACCACCGTCCCACCGCGCACCTCATGGTCATACTGCCGGATGATCCAGTGCTTGCTGGCAATGTTCGGGTGCCCCAGCAGCGTCATCAGCGCATCCTTAATGTGCGGCCGCACCGCGCCCGCACCAGCCACCGCCTTCGCCGCCGGCTGCTCCCACACCGCCTCGCGCACCGGGGTCGGGATGCCCTCGTGCATGAAGTGCATCGACATCCGGCCCACCTGCGTGCCGCGATAGTTCAGCAGCAGTTCCGCGTTCGGTGTGCCGAAGTGCCCAAGGTCCGCGATCTCCACCGACTCTTCCTGGCACAGCTTCCGCAGCCGCTCAACCTTCTCCGGCGGCACCGCCAGCACCATCCGCTCCTGCGCCTCGCTGATCCAGATCTCCGTGTACGACAGCCCGTCGTACTTCAGCGGCGCACGCTCCAGGTGCACCTCCGCCCCCAGCTTTCCGCCCATCTCACCAATGGCCGAGCTGAACCCGCCGGCACCGCAGTCCGTCATCCCGTTGTACAGCGGCCCCGCCGGGTCCTCATCCCGCGCCCGCATCAGGGCATCGAGCACCCGCTTCTCTTCAATCGCGTTACCGATCTGCACCGCGTGGGCAAACTCATCGGCCGCCGTGTTCTCAATGCCCTTGGCGTCCGAGCTGAACGTCGCCCCGTGCACGCCGTCGCGCCCCGTCCGCCCGCCCATCGCGATGATCCGGTCACCCGGCTTGGCCGCACCGTGCACGTGCTTCCGCGGAATCAGCCCGATGCACCCGGCAAACACCAGCGGGTTGCCGATGTACCGGTTGTCAAAGAACACGCCGCCGCTGACCGTCGGAATCCCCATCCGGTTGCCGTAGTCCCGGACGCCCGCCACCACCTGCTTGAGCGTCCGCTCCGGATGCAGCACGCCCTTGGGCAGCGCACGCTGCCCCGTCCCAATCTGCGCCGTCGTCTCCGCAAAATCCGTCGGCACCGCCACGCAGAACACATCCGTCCCCGCGATCGGCCGCGCACCCAGCCCCGTGCCCATCACATCGCGAATGCACCCGCCGATGCCCGTCGCCGCTCCGCCGTACGGCTCAATGGCCGACGGCCGGTTGTGCGTCTCCACCTTAATGCACACGCCGTACGTGTCATCAAACGCGATCACGCCCGAGTTGTCCTTAAACACCGACAGCGTCCAGTCCACACCCTGCTTGATCAGGTCAAACGTCGCCGCCGCCACCGTGTACTTCAGCAGGTTGTCAATCGTCACCGCGCCATCCGCCCCCACCGTGTGCCCCGCACGCCCCTGGAACTTGAGCCCGCCGGTCCCCCCCGCCTTCTCCACGTACCGCACCCGCGCCTTGAGCGTCTTGTGCACGCAGTGCTCGCTCCACGTCTGCGCCAGCGTCTCCAGCTCCACATCCGTCGGCTCCCGGCCGATCTTCTTGTACTCCGCCTGAATCGCCTTCATCTCCTCCAGCGACAGGAACAGGTGCGCCTCACGCGACAGCTTCGTCAGCTGCTCATCGCCCAGCATCGTCAGGTTCACATGCGCCACCGCGTGCTCGTGGCTCTGCGTCTTGGGCTGCGGCTTGCTGGCCACCGGCTCGCGGTACACCCGCTGAATCACCGGGTTCGCCAGCGCACGCCGCGTCAGCGCATCGGCCTGCTCACTGCTGATTCCCGCAATGTCGTACCGCCACCCCGTCGTGACCGCCGTCTTGGCCCCAACCAGGTCGCCAATGGCCATCTCCACCGACTGCGCCACCGGGTCCATCACGCCAGGCAGCGGGTGCACTTCCACCACCTGCACCCCCGCCTCCGCCGCACTCACGCCCTGCACCGCCTGCTCCGCCACCGGGTCCGCCAGCAGCGCACCGGCAATCCGCCCGCCCGCATCCTCACCCATCTCCCCGCTCACAAAGTACACGTGCGTCGCCTTCACCGCCTTGGCCGGAATCCCCAGCGCCTGCGCCTCGCGCAGCACCGCCTGACCGATCGGATCGAGCTGGCCTGCCTTGGGAGTAACTTCAAACCGGATGCTGCGGCTGGACATGCCGCTTTATAGGTTCGCCCCAGCCCCAACGCCCCCCGCCGAACGCACCTTCGCCTCTCCCAGCCCCGCCCCGCCCGCCCCTCCGGCCCCGACCGACAGCATTTCCCCAGCCCGCTTCACATCCCGCCCCAACTGTTCCTTGAGCGCATCGAGCCCCGCAAACCGCACCTGCTCACGCAAGAACGCCGCAAACCGCAGCGTTACCGTCCACCCATACTCCGGCAGCCCCTGGATCGCCGGCCCGCCGCCTGCCTCGCGCGGCGCACCAATCAGGTGCGGCTCAATCGTCCGGCTCGTCCCCCCCACTGTCGGCCGCGTCCCGATGTTCAGCGCGGCCGGAAACACCCGCCCATCCGCCAAAACCGCCTCCGCTGCATATACGCCATCTGCTGGCAGGCACTGGTCCGCCGCCTCCGGCTCCACATTCGCCGTCGGGAACCCGATCGTCCGCCCCCGCTGCTGCCCGCGCACCACCGTCCCGCCAAGCTCGTACCGCCGCCCCAGCAGCACCGCGGCATCACCCACCCGCCCCGCACCCAGCAGCGCCCGGATCCGCGTCGATGACACCGTCACAATCTGCTGATCCAGCCCCGCGGTCTCCACCGGCGGCACCGTCAGCACCGCAATCCCCTTGGCCACGCCAAGTGCCCGCAGCATCGTCAAATCGCCCCGCCGCCCCTTGCCAAACCGGAAATCCTCACCCTCAATCATCCCTGCCGCCGTGTACCGCTCGTGCAGCTCGGTGATAAACGCCTCCGGCTCCATCCCCAGCAGCTCCGGCGTCGGAACCAGCTTCACCACCTCATCGGCCCCGCACGCTTTCAAGTACCCCGCCCGCCGGTCAAACGTCGTCAGCCGCGCCGGCTCGCTCCCCGGCCGCAGCACCATCCGCGGCGAGGGATCAAACGCCAGCGCAACCACCCGCTTGGCTCCCAGCTTGTCGCGCAGCCGCACCGCCTCCGCCACCAGCGCCTGATGCCCGAGATGCACTCCGTCAAAGGAGCCAACCACCAGAATCGAGCTAAAAGGTCTGTGCGGCACGTTCCTCAACAATAGAACCCATCCCACCAGCCACTAGCCCCCCGAACCCGCCGCCAGCTCCCGGTTATCGCGCTCCCGTCGCCCCCGGCCAACTCGACGTACACTTGTCCAGTCCCCAAGACGAACGACTCCGGCAAACCCACACGTCGCCGGAACAAGTTTGAAGCAGTACGGCCGCCTCACCCTTACAACCGTCGGCCCCGTTCCCATCGCCAGTCAAGTGTTCGCCGGCAGCGCCAACCGCTGCCAGCCCACCAAAGCCCGCTCCGCCTCATCAGGCCGGATCGCCAACTGGTACCTGCTGAACATCTCCAACAAACCGAAGTTCAATCCTCCGTCGAAATCTCGGCGGCCCGCCTGGTCAACTCAACCACCGCTGTCCCGTACAGAACGCCAGCCTCGCCGCACCGCATTCCGGTGCCGCCACACGCACGATCTCTCTCCCTATGGACTTCCCCGATCTCAGCAGCATCGACGTTCCTCTTGATATCGAGGGCGAACCCCCGCTCCACCGTGCCGCACGGCTCGGTGACCACGACGAAATCCGGCGCCTCGTCGCCGCCGGTCATCCGATCAACGCGCTGGCCAACTCCGAGTTCTATCCGTATTGCGATCCCCGCTACGCCACACCATTTATGGTCGCCGCTGGGTCCAGCAACGGTGCCACCGTCGAGACGCTGCGGCTCCTGCTGGAACTCGGTGCCGATCCCGCATTCCAGCTCGCCGGTCGTTCCGCCGCGACCTACGCCGCTACCGGAATAGCCGACTACCACAACCCCGCAGGCCACGTCGACCGGCTCCAGTTCGTGCTGGACTGCGGCTCTCCGCTACCAGCCGATCCCGAACAGGCAAGCGCCCTCACCTGCGCCGTCGCCACCCGCGGCGATGCCGAGCGTCTGGCGATCCTCCTGAACCACGGCGCTCCGGCAAACGGCTTCTGGGATGTCGACAAGGCAGTCCAGTCGGCGTTCCAGTCCGTCCAAGAAACACTGGAGAGATCATTTCGCCGAACACCGCATCCAGATGACAAGCCTCCGACGAGAGAATCCCATGGCCTCCACGTAACCGGCGCTCAAAAAATGATCGCCGACATGGAATTCAAGGGGGAAGTCACCGGCCCCTGGAACCGGCACATCCCCCTGTTCTGTGCGACCAAGACGCGCAGTGCCGAATGCGTGCAACTGCTCCTGGACGCCGGAGCCGACCGCTTCGCCCGCGACAAGTGCGGAGCGACAGCACTGTTCTACGCCACCACACTTCCGATTGTCCGACTGTTCATGCAAGCTGGCCTGTCGTTGCAGGATCGAGATATCTTCGACCATACCCCACTATTTGCAGCGGTCAGCGATGGCGGCATCGGGCTTGCTGGCGTTCAAGCATTTCTCGCAGCCGGGGCTGATCTCAATGAACGCGACAAATACGGCGGGAGCTTGTTCCACGCCTCACTCTGGAAATGGATTGATGTGGAACTGCTCCGGTTCCTTGTGGAGGCGGGCGCTGATCCACACGCCCTCACCAAGCGCGGCGGCAACGCCTTCCACGAAGCTGTATCCGTCTACGAGCGGGAGGGACGCGTCTACGACGCCTCCATCTTCCATTATCTCAAACAAATCGGCGTCGACGTAGAACTCCGCGACGAGTATGACGACACCCCCCTCACCCAGGCCGTCAAGTGTGCCAGCGGTCCGCTCGTCGAGGTCCTCTGCCAGTTGGGGGCTGATCCGAACGTCTCAGCAGCAATGACACGATTCCAAAAGCCACCATATCAGCGGTTGAAACTGCCCTTGCTGTTTCACATTTGCGATCGAAACTGGGGCAAGCCCGACATCAGCGTGAATGCACTCCTCACCGCCGGCGCCGACCCCCTGGCGACCGATCCATCCGGCTTCCCGCCTCTGGCCTACCTCGTCGAGAACGTCTTCTGCGAACCCCCCGGCAACATCAACCGCTACAAGTCCTTCTGCCTGGGGCTCGAAACACTCGACCTCGGCAACCCCGCACTCCCGCACACGCGCGACGACTACCTGGCCGAAGTCCTCCCGCGAATTCGCCAGTTCGTAGACCAGTTCTCAGCACACCTGCCTATGGAAGGTGACAGCCACCCGGAACTGAAATGGCGCACCGCACACACCCGCTCCCTCGCCCTCCTCTCCGCCCACGAAGCCTGGGCCCGCCACCACCGCCGCCATCACTCGTCATAGCCCCTCTCTCATCGCGCCGCGCTCGCACCTCACACCCGCGCCCCGAAGAGCGCCCCCACCCCCGCCGTCAGACCCATCGCCAGCGCGCCCCAGAACGTCACGCGCCCGGCCGAGCGCAGCACCGGCGAGCCCCCCGCCCTCGCCGCCAGCGCACCAAGCAGCGCCAGAAACGCCAGCGATGCCGCCGAAACGCCCCAGACCAGCCACACCTGCGGCAGCAGCAGCACCGCCAGCAGTGGCAGCGCGGCACCGACGGTAAACGTGCCCGCCGAGGCAAACGCCGCCTGCACCGGCCGCGTACTGAGCTCCTCGGTGATCCCCAACTCATCGCGCGCATGCGCACCAACCGCATCCCCGGCCATCAGTTGCGTGGCAACCTGCGCGGCAAGCCCCTCGTCAAGCCCTCGCTTGACATAAATCGCCGTCAGCTCCGCGTGCTCTGCGGCCGGCTGCTTCGCCAGTTCCCCCTTCTCTCTGAGCATGTCCGCCGCCTCCGTATCGGCCTGCGAACTCACCGAGACATACTCACCCGCCGCCATCGACATCGCCCCCGCCACCAGCCCCGCAATGCCCGCGACCAGGATCCCGCTCCGCGGCGTGTCGGCCGCAGCCACACCGACAATCAGACTCGCAGTCGAGACGATCCCGTCATTGGCCCCCAGCACCGCCGCGCGAAGCCATCCGATCCGATGTGACCGATGTGTTTCCATATGTCGCATGCAGCAGCATACCCGCGCCCGCCGCCAAGCCCGCCCCGACTTGTGCACAGCATCACAACTCGTTTTCTCCGCAGGCACGCTCGCGTCTCCACCCACCCCTGCGAGCCCGCGCACAAAACGTGCAAATCACGCTCTGGCACTGCTGGCCGTAAAGAAACATCGCTCGTTGCCTTCCATGTTCGCTCCTCTGCGCCTCTGGAACTTTCCCCCGCAGCACCTTTCCCTGATCACGTCCCGCGCAGCCCAAAGCAGCGAACGGCAACCGCGCAATCGTGTAGAGTCTTTCAGACCGAGCACCAGAGCAGCCCATCTGCAACCGCCCGGATCTGAAAGGCCTCCACCATGGACTCATCCACGACCCCTTCTACGACCTCCAACCCCTCCAACCCCTCCGCAACCGCGAACCCCGCTGCCACCTCAGCCCCGTCGTCCGCCGCGGACTCCTCCGCGACCCCGACGAACCCGACCACCCGCACCATCACCATCGACGGCATGTCCGGTGACGCTTGCGTCAAGAAGGTCACCGAGGCCCTCAAGAGCGTGCACAACGTGACGACCAAGTCCGTCACCGTCGGCAGCGCCACCATCGAGTCCGACCAGAACGGCTGCAACGCCGCCTGCGCCTCAATCCGCACCGCCGGCTTCAAGGCCCGCGCCGAGAACTCCGGCTCGTCCGACCACAAGGACACCTCCAACCACAGCGGCAACTCCTACAACAACAACTCCAAAGACTCCAAGCACACCAGCCCCGCTGGCTCCAACACCTCCGCCGATGGCAAGCCCGCGATGATGCCGAACACCGCCAAGAACGGACCGGCCCCCATCATCACCCCCACCAAGCCCGTCGCCGCCAACCACTGACCTCACAGGTCAGTCTCACCGTTCAGTCGGGACAGGGACGCCTGCGACCAGGCGAAGGTCGCGTGGGGGAACAGGGTGGAGGTCGCGCAGGGCCCTGATCGCAAGGACCCATCGCAAGGGGATGAGTGCAAGGGGTGAGTGCAAGGAGGGGACGGAGGGGTTGGTGCCGTGTTCCAACGAGCCGCCGGGGTCGCCCCGGCGGTTCGAGACGGCTTCTCTCTACCGCCCGGGTCCCGGGCACAACGCGCACATGCTGGCCCAAAGGTCAGCCGTCCCGCCGCCGGGCCCGTGCATTGGGCCGCGTGTCGCCTCCGACCCGCGGCAGGTCCGCGTTTTCACTCCTCCATCAGAAAGCAGTGCAGAGATGAGATCCGCGCAGATCCTCCTGACCTCCCTGGCCACCGTCCTTCTCACCAGCGCCCTCGCACGCGCCCAGCTCCTCGGCACCGCCGCGGACTTCGCCGTCCTCGGCGGCTCCACCGTCACCAGCACCGGCCCCACCGTCATCACCGGCAACGCGGGCGTCTGGCCCGGCTCCGCGGCAACCGGCTTCCCGCCCGCATCACTCACCGGCACGCTCCATCTCGGCAACGCCGTCGCCCAGCAGGCCCATGCCGATGCCACCACCGCATTCACCTCCCTGGCCGGGATGGCACGCACCGCCGAACTCACCGGTACCGATCTCGGCGGCCTGGTCCTCACCCCCGGCACCTACTTCTTCGCCTCCTCCGCCCAGCTCACCAGCACCCTCACGCTCAACGCCCTGGGCAACCCAAACGCCGTCTTCATCTTCCAGATCGGTTCCACGCTCACCACCGCCAGCAACGCCACCATCATCGCCATCAACGGTGCCTTCGGCGGTAACGTCTTCTGGCAAGTCGGCAGCTCCGCCACCCTCGGCACCGCCACCGCTTTCCAGGGCACCATCATCGCCCAGGCCAGCATCACCCTCACCACCGGTGCCTCCATTCTCGACGGCCGCGCCATCGCCCTCACCGGCGCCGTCACGCTTGACTCCAACTCCGTCAGTCTCCCCACCATCCCCACCCCAGGTGCCTCCGTCCTGCTCGGCTCGGCCGCCCTCGCCCTCTGCGGCACACGCCGCCGCCGCATCGCCTGATTCTCCTCGCAGCGGCAGTCCCCCTGCCGCAACCACACACATTGAAAGTGAGTCTTTATGGGTTTCCTTCTCCTCATCGTCGTCCTCCTCCTGCTCATCGGTGGCCTGCCCACATGGGGCTACAGCCGCAAGTGGGGCTACGGCCCCAGCGGCGGGCTCGGCGTGGTGCTCGTCATCCTGCTCGTGCTCGTGCTCATGGGCACCATCCCGCGCACGTTCTGATGCTTCGCCGCCGCACCTGACTCACCGCGACCCGGGCGGATTCCCCCCCTCCCCCCTCCGCCCCGGGCCGCGGCCCTCGGTGGGCATTTCCCACCCGAGGCCCAACATGCCAACCCCCGCAGACACGACACCGATTCCTTCACCTCCCACCGGCCTCCCACTGCCGCAGGAAGTCGTCGTGGTGCGCCTGCCCGATCCCACTGATACCGATGCCGCATCGGAGCCCACCACCACCCGCCTCGCCCGCCCCAGCGAGATCGAGCCCCCCAGCAGCACCGCCCGCGCCACCCCTGAGATCGACCGCATCCAGGAAGCCGAGATGACCCGCATCTCGCCCGATGGCCGCCCGCCGCACCGCCAGCTCCGCCGCATCGAGTGGAAGTGGTTCACCGCTGGCGCACTCACCCTCGCGGCCATCGGCACCGCCATCGCCATCTTCAGCGGCGTCTCACTGCCGACCCTGGCCATGGGCGCCATGCTCGGCATCACCCTCGCCGCCGCCGCCATTCCCGTCTGGGCCTCCGGCCTCCTCCGCGGCGGCGAAGAACGCACCGCACGCCGCGATGCCGTCTCCATCGTCCAGCACAACCGCATCCCCTGAACCCACCTTCTCCTCACCTCCCACACCTCCCACTCACCCCGCCGCGCCGGCCCCTCGCCGCCGCGGCACAACCACAAGGGCCACCCATGGAAAACACACAGTCCCCCGCCACCAACCCGACCTCCCCCGCTTCCACCGCCTTCAAGAACGACATCCACCGTATCGGCGAGTCCCTCGGTCACCTCGCCACCGAAACCGCCGATGCCGCTCGCTCCGGTGCCTCCGAACTCCGCCATGGCGCTCGCCACGCCGTCGATGCCGCCAAGGACAAGCTCGGCACCGTCCGCGACACCATGGCCGAGCAGCTCGCCGAGGCCAAGGCCAAAGCCGGTGAGGCCACCGACTCCGTCCGCGGCATCGTCACACGCCACCCCATCGCCAGCGTCACCATCGCCGCCGGCATCGGCCTCATCGCCGGCCTCATCATCTTCCGCCCCAGGAGCTGAGCCGTGAAGGTCATCTCCCAGTTCGTCGTCCACATCGCCGAGCTCCTCGAAGCCGAAGGCGCCACCCTTCTGGCCATCGGCCGGACCGAGGCCCAGGCCCTCCACCGCGCGGTGGCCGGCCTGGCCCTTGGCCTGGCGTTCCTCATCGTCGCCGCGGCACTCGCCCTCGCCGGCATCGGCCTGCTGGCCACCGGCCTCATTCTCGCGCTTGATGCCCAGTGGGGCCGCCCCTTCGCCGCCGCCGCAACCGGCCTCATCCTGCTCATCCTCGCCGGCGCCGCCCTCTGGTCCTTCACCTCCCTCACCCGGAGCCGCCGCCCATGAGCACCCCGCCGGAAATCTCACCCGGCCAGCTCTCCCTCGCCCAGGCCCGCGCCGCATTGGCACACTCCAAGCTCGGCCTGCTCTCTTGGGCCGATGCCACCGATGCAGGCACCCGCGCCGCACGCGCCACCGTCGCACGCACCGCAGCCCGCGGCATCATCGCCAGCCTCGGCACTCTCCTGGCCTTCAAACTCTTCCGCGCACTCCGGCCCGGCCGCCCCAAGCCCGCCATCCACCGCTCCACTTCCGCACAAGGCGCCCCGCCCTCCCCGCCTCCCTCCCCCGCCCGCGGCATCAACTGGACCTCCGCCGCCCGCGTCGGCATCTGGGCGTTCCCCCACGCGCTCCGCCTCTGGCAACATCACACCCAGCCGCCGCCCGCACCCGCAGCACCCGCCCCGCCGCCACCACGCGCCTAGTCCCCCATCCCCCGCGGCACTCCCACCACCACCTCGCTCAAGGCACAACCCATGACCGTCACCGCCATCCCCCACCTCACCCACGCCCACCAAAACACCTTCGACGCGATCATGAGCCGCCCCACGCGCCACAACATCCACTGGCGTGATGTCCTGACCATGCTCTCCGCCCTCGCCACCGTTGAGCCCGACAAGCACGGCGGCTCCAAAGTCACACTCGCCGGCCACTCCCTGACCATCCACCCCGGCACCCACGCCGGCGAATGCACCAGCGACCAGCTCGCCGACCTCCGCACCTTCCTCCTCCACGCCTCACCCTCGAGCGCCTCCTCCGCCCCCATCCTCCCCGCCACCACACCCGCCGCCGGGCTCGATCTCCTCGTCGTCATCGATCACCGCCAGGCCCGCATCTACCAGGCCCACCTCCGCGGCGGCACGCCCGAGCGCATCAGCCCCTACGACCCAGACGCCTCCGGCAAAAGCATCCACTTCATCCACGACAACATCACCGGCCAGAACAAGCCCGAACTCAAGAGCTACTACCACGCCATCGCCGCCGCACTCTCACACGCCGACCGCATCCTCATCTTCGGCAGCGGCACCGGCACCGCCAGCGCCATGGAACATCTCGTCGGCGACCTGGCCAGGCACCACCCCGCCATCTCCGCCCGCGTCGTCGGCTCCACCGCCGTCGATGAACACCACCTCACCGAGCCCCAACTTCTGGCCAAAGCACGCGACTTCTACAGCAACCTCCCCGCCCCCAAACGTGCCTCCAGCCACACCACCATCTGACCGCCTCATCCCCAACCCCCCTCCCAGCCGCGGCACCCGCCCCGCATCGCCCAACACGTCTCCTTCCCCGCATCATCTCCCTCGGTCCGCGGCAGCGCACGCCAGGCTCACGCCACGTGCTCACCCCACCGCCGCGGCCACAACGTTAAAGGTCCCCATGAACGCAGCTCTCCGCCTCACCTCCGCATCCACCATCCTTTCCGCCTGCCTCTCAGCCACGCTCCTGCTCGCCGGCTGCGCCACCGCACCACCGACGGAGTCCGGCAAGGCCGACATCCGCGCCGATGCCGCCACCGCCCTGGCTAAGGCCCGCGCCAGCGACAGCACCTTCGACAGCGCCCTCCGCCAGTCCCGCGCCTACGCCGTCTTCCCCAGCATCGGCAAGGGCGCCATCGGCGTCGGCGGCGCCTACGGCAAGGGCGTCCTCTACGAGGGCGGCACCTTCTCCGGCTACTGCGACCTCAGCCAGGCCTCCATCGGCTTCGCCCTCGGCGGCCAGGCCTACACCGAGGTCATCGCCTTCTCCACCGCCGATGCCGTCGCCAGGTTCAAAGCCGGCCGCTTCGCCTTCGATGCCCAGGCCACCGCCGTCGCCGTCAAATCCGGCGCGGGCGCCAACGCCAAGTTCGCCGACGGTGTCGCCGTCTTCACCATGGATGAAGCCGGCCTCATGTACGAGGCCTCCATCGGCGGCCAGAAATTCAGCTTCCAGCCCGGCTGAACCAATCCGCCCAGCCCCCACCCCCCCACTCCACCCACCCAACCCCGCGGCAGGCCGGACACCTCCGACCCGCCGCCTTCGCAGCGGTTTTCACTCACGACCGGTCCCGCCATACCTCCAGCTCCGCGCTCCCCCGCCTTCCGGCCCCAGCGGGGCCGCGGCATGTAGCCACGGGTGAAGCGAGCGAGTACTCGAGCGAGCGAAACCCGTGGTACCCACGCACTGTTCATCCCGCCCCGGCAGGGGCGGAGGGGGCGGAGGAATCGTCCGCACCGCACCCACCTACAGCGACTGCGGACACTGCGAACAAAACAATCACGCCCCCGCAACCCCCCGCTCCCCCGCGACCGTCCCACAGCCCCGGCCCCGGTCACTCCTTCGCCCGCGCCCGCCGAACCAACACGCCCGCCACCAGAATCAGCACACCAACCCCAAGCGGATACAGCGCCAGCACAAAGGCCTCCTGCCCCATCTTCTGATTCTCCGCCGGCCCCACATCTGCAAGCACACCAAGCATCGCCAGCACGCCGCCGAACGCACAAAGTACCGACAGCGCGAACAACACCCCCGCGATCGCCAGAAGCACCACTCCCAGGATGTTGCGCCACCGATCGCTCATCACATGGCTCCTTGAAGACTCAGTACCGGAAGGCAGCCGCCCGCCGCCCCGAGGGTAGCGCACGGCTCACCCGTCCACCCCCACCGCAAACACCGCACACAGACACCGGGCCCGCCGCGAACACCGCAAACAAAAGCACGCCACCTCCCGCTCCCACTTGCCGCCAGCCTCCCGCGACCGCACACACACCCTGCGCCAACAATCCGCCGGATGTGCTTCTTCATCACCATCGCGGTGCCCGCTCACTCGGCCGAGCTCATTTGCCAGCAGCACTCAACGCGCCAGCTCACCATCTCAGCGACCACCAATCCCTCTGCGCTCGCGGCAGCAGGCGCTGGCCGCCTCCCCCTGCTCGTCACCGGCGGGGGCTGCTCCTGCGCGTGGTACCAGCCGCCCGCCGCCGCCGATGCCCAGGCCAAGCTCGCCCGTGCCCGCGCCAAGTACGAAAAGCTCGGCTGGAGCGCCGCCAAGATCGATCGCGCCATGGACGCCATGGAGCGCACTCCCCGCCAGGATGAAGGGCTGCACCACGTCATCCTCGACCTCCTCCGGACCATCGTCACGGCCCACGGCCCCGCCGCCATCTGGGTTCACGACTTCTCCGGCAACATCGAACTCGAGCCATACACCATCTCGCGGCACGAGCAATGGTCCTCCTCCTCCCTCGCCGAGTCCGCCGCAACGCTCTGCCCCGACGTCATCGCCCAGCTCCAACCCGAGAACGCCTGACGACAACAACACGCCGACGTCGCAGCGGCTGAATCACCCGCCCCCGCCCCCCTCGCGGGCGCAGCGAGACTCATGGCTAGCGCGAACCCGATCAACCGGCCCCAGCGGTGGATTATGCAGCAACCGATCGTCTGGCGTCGGATCTGGCGGTGAAAAGGACGAGTTTGGCACCGACCCAAGTTCGTACTCGGTGCATGTGACGGACCCATGCGGGCAGCGCGTGCAACCCCCCGCCAACG
>CAILKP010000011.1 GCA_903834785.1 uncultured bacterium | reverse complement strand
GCCGGAGTTGCGGGTGCGCGTGATGCCCTCGTTGGCGTGGTGGACACCGTGGCACTGGAGGTTCCAGTGCTGCTCGGGGGTGAGTTGGGTGGCTTGGTCGTGCATGGTGCCTCTACAAGGTGGCGCAGCGCGCTCTTCTTGTGCGCACCTGCCTGCGCCATACTCGGGGAGGAACCTGTGAGAATCCGGGTTTTTGGCGTGAAAACGGGGATGAAAAATCTGGGATTTTGCGGATCGGCGTGTCGCTCTTGTGCGCGGTGGGCATTTTAGTGTGGGGCGGGGTTTGCGGGGTGATTGGAAGAGACGATTTGGATCGAGGATTCTCGGGTGAAACTGGTGTTTGATCGCGTTTTTGCCTGCACCACATCTGGACGGAGGGTTCGGTGGTTTAACGCGGAGGAAACGGAGGAAGAGGAGGACGCGGAGGAAGGCGGGGGAAGGGGGTCACGCAGAGGACCGGAGGACCGGAGAGAGGCAGGAGGGGAGGAGTCGCGAGTGGTGAGTTGCGAGGGGAAGGCAGGAGGAGGGAACATGGATGGGCAGGATGGACAGGATGGACAGGAAGAAGGCGGGGAGATGGGAGAGGTCAAAGAGAGAAGAGCAAAGAGAAAAGGAAGAGGCAGGGGCGGAATTGATGGTGGGCACGGGGGTGGTTGTGCTCGGAGAGCACAAGCACCTTTGTGCAAGCGTGAAGTTTCGGGAAGGGGCCTTTGTTTCACCGGCCCGGGCGCTTCCGCTTCGGGCTCCAATGGGGCGCGGCGGGTTTCAGTGAGGCGTGTCGGGTGGCATTGGATCGCGCTGCACAACCCGCCGCTGCCTGGCCAGAGGAACTGGCGAGAGTTGTGGCGCGGAGAGAGCGTGGTGGCGCGCTGTGCGTGGCGGGGGGCCACGGGAAAGGACCAGGAGACGCTCAAGGGCAGAAGCAGGGCGGAATGAACACGGAGCAACGACTTACTGGAAACCCACTAGCACGCTAGGCATCCGTGGTGTGTGGCCGGATGCTTGAGCAAGGGGTGACCAGCAGTCGGAGTTTTGTGTGCGTCCGGGAGTCACAACAAATGTTCAACAAGAGACTGGGGGTGAACTGGGGCTTTGCCCAAGCCGAGACAAGACCCGGCCGGTTCCCGCGTGGGGATCGGTGATCTGTCGTCCGGCAGAGCTGCCGGGCGGCTGGAACGACTCGCACTTGCAGATTGGAGAATCGAATGCCTATTGCCATGATTGTTGCCGCCGGACTTGCTTTTTCCGTCGGCATCAGCAGCAGCACGAGCAGCTTTGAGCGCGGCGCCAGCACCTCGGGTGTTGCACCGACGAAAACGGAACTGAAGGCACAGGGATCGGACTCGACGCTGAAGGTTGTCAAGGACCTAGCGACCGCGTACGCCGCCCAAGGCGGCGCGACGGTGCAGACGGAGGGTGGCGGTTCTGGCAAGGGGATCAAGGCGTGCCAGGACGGTCAGGTGCCGCTGGCATTCTCGTCGCGTGGCCTGAAGGATGAGGAGAAGAAGGCCGGGCTGGTGGCGACGGAGTACGGGTACGACGCGGTGGCGATCATCGTGCACAAGTCAAACCCGATCGAGGAGTTGACGCTTGAGCAACTGCGAGACATCTTCACCGGCAAGACCGAGACGTGGACCGACGGCAAGCCGGTGACGGCGTTCAACCGCAACGCGGACTCGGGGACGTATGAAATGTTCAAGGAGGCGGTGTTGGGGAAGGAAGGCAAGTTCACCGACAAGGCGGTGGTGAAACACGACGGCGTGCTGCTGTCGACGGTGGCCAAGGTGCCGACGGCGATCGCGTTCACCTCGGCGGGGGAACTCAACGATACGGTGAAGGTGGTCAAGATTGCCGGCGTGCTGCCGAGCGCCGAGACGGTGCGGAACAAGCGCTATCTACTGACAAGGACGCTGTACTTTGTGACCAAGGGCGAGGCGACGGGCGAGGCCCAGGCGTTCATTGACTACGCCAAGAGTGAGAAGGGCCAGCGTGTGTTGGCCGAGCACAATCTGATCCCGCTGAAGGGCACCGCGGTTGCCGGCGCCGGTGATTCGAAGTGATGCGTACTGCCAGGGGGGAGGGGTCGGGGGGGGGCGGGTGCGGGCGGTGGCGGCGATGAACCGCACCGAGTTGATGTGTCGGGCCGGGAACGATGGGCGGGAGGGAGAACGAGAGGCGGGATGGGAAGCGGCGATCCGGGATGATCGACGCTGCATATGAGTCAGATTCTGCAGCAGGTGAGCAACATGAAGTGGACGATCCGTACGCGTTTGTGGGCCGGCTTCGGGATGATGATTGCGGTTTCCGTTGGTGCGACGTTCATCGGATGGACCGGCGCGACAGCGACGAGCGACACGACGAGCCGGATGATCGGTCACAACGTTGCCGAGCAGATCGCGGTGGAGCGGGCGGTGGCGGCGATGAACCGCACCGAGCGGGACACGGTGCTGGCGTTCAGTCAACCGGACGACGGGAAGTTTGCGCAGCTGGGCGTATCGCTGGAGGAAGTGAGCAAGCTGCTTGCCGCGGCGGCGGCGGCCGGGGGAGAGACTGTACCGGAGGCGACGCGGAAGACGCTTGAGGGCGTCGGCAACGAGCTGTCGCGATACGGCACGGTTTCACGTGAGGTGGCGACGGCGATGAAGGCACGGGGCTACACCCCAGAGGACGGTGCACTGGGCAATCTGCGTCGGATTGCCGGATCGATTGAGAAGTCGGTGGCCGACCACGGGCTGGCGGAGCTGACGGTGCTGCTGCTGCAGGTGCGGCGGCACGAGGCGGTGTACACGACCACCGGCGACCGTGGGCAGCTGGAGCAGATCGACAAGCGGATCGGCGAGTTCAAGTCGCAGATGGAGCAGTTCGGCATCCCTGCGGCGGCGCAGGGGACGGCGATGGAGCAGTGGGCGAACTACCGCAAAGCCCTGACGGAGCTGGCGGCGACGGATGCGGAACTGGCGGCGAAGCGTGCGTCGCTGGAAGCGGCCGCGCTCGGACTGCGTCGGGGGCTGGAGGAGGTCTCGAGCGTTGCGGGCGGGGACATTGCACGGGCCAAGGAGACGGTACTTGGCGGGCTTTCGATGCAGAAGACGCTGATGGCCGGGCTGATGGCGGGCGCGCTGCTGCTGGGGGCGGCGATCGCGGTGCTGACGACCCGATCAGTGCTGGTGCCGCTGGGGACGATTGCCCGGAAGATGCACGGCATAGCGACGGACGGTCAGGGCGACCTGACGCAGCGGCTGCACATGAACCGTGGTGACGAGCTTGGACGGCTGGCGGATGACTTTGACAGGTTTGTGGGCTCGATTCATGACATCATCGCGTCGGTATCGGGCTCGGCGAACTCGGTGGCGACGGCCTCGGCGCAGATCTCCGGCAGCAGCGAGCAGATGTCGGCGGGGATGAAGTCACAGAGCGAGCAGATCAACCGGATCGCCAGTGCGGTGACGGAGATGTCTGCTTCGGCCAAAAACGTGGTGCAGCACTGCAGTGATGCGATGGAGACGGCCTCGAGCGCCGGCCGGGCGGCGGCGCGCGGTGATGAGACCGTGGCGGCGACAGTGTCGGACATCAAGCGGATTCACGAGATCGTGGCCGGCACATCGGCGACGGTCACCGAGCTTGGCCGACAGGGCGACCAGATCGGGCAGTTCATCGCGGTGATCGACGAGATTGCCGAGCAGACGAATCTGCTGGCGCTGAATGCTGCGATTGAGGCCGCACGGGCCGGAGAGCACGGGCGCGGTTTTGCGGTGGTTGCCGACGAGGTCAGGAAACTGGCGGATCGGACGACGCAGGCGACGGCGGAGATCTCGCGATCGATCACTGGCATCCGGGAGCGGACGAGCTCGGCGGTGGAGCAGATCACCTCGGGCAGCAACCAGGTCCGCACCGGGTCTGAGCGGGCCGGCAAGGCGGGCGAGAGCCTGCGGCAGATTCTGGAGAGCACCTCGCAGGTGACCGAGATGGTCAGGACGATGAGTGCTGCGTCGGTCGAGCAGGACTCGGCGGCACAGGAGATCAGCACGGCGCTGGAAACGGTGCGGCGGGTGACGAGCGAGACGACTGCGGGCGCGGAACGGGCGACTGCCGCGGCGATCGAGCTCTCGGCCAGGGCGGAGCAGCTTCGGTCGCTGGTTTCGCGGTTCCGGCTGAACCCGGGCATCGACCGGCGGTGAACGGGCGGGGAAGGAGAGGGGGTAGGGGTTGGCGGAGGGGGAGACAGGGGAATCGGCTATGCTTTAAACAATGCTGATACCTCGCCTGCTCGGTGTTTCGCTTGCACTTGTCTGCCTTGCCGGGGCGGTGGCCGACGACAGGCCGGGGCACTCGGCGCATGGGTCGGCGTTTGACTCAGGGCTGCGGCAGCGGCCGTGGAAGATGGAGGGAATCGGGCGGAGCCACTTTGCCATTACGGCGAAGAACCCGGAGGTGCAGGAGTGGTTTGATCAGGGCAACACCCTGCTGCACTCGTTCTGGTTTGAGGAGGCGGAGCGGTCGTTTCGCTGGTGCCTGAAGCTGGAGCCGGAGAACGCGATGGCGTACTGGGGCCTGGCGGCGTGCAGTTTGAACTGGTTCAGTGAGCCGGCACTGGACTCACCAGAGGCCAAGCGGGGGCTTGAGTTTCTCAAGGGTGCGGTGCGGCGGAAGGCGAGTGTCTCGGCCAGGGAGCGGATGTACATTGAAGCATGGGACACCGCGTTTACCGGTGAGAACATGGATCGCTCGCGTGTGCTTGCCGCGGAGCTGCAGAAGATCCTGCTGGCGCACCCTGATGATGTGGAGGCCAAGGCGCTGTATGCGCTGTACGGCATCAACGGCGGGTACGCGTACCAGACGGAGCTGGTGATTCGCCAGGTGCTGGACAAGGAGCCCGAGCACCCCGGGGCGCACCACTACCGCATTCATAACTGGGATTATGTCTCCACCGAGCAGGCGCTGGAGAGCTGCAGGAAGTACGGCGGGATTGCGCCCAACATCGGCCACTCGAACCACATGCCGGGGCACAACTACAGCAAGCTGGGGATGTGGCATGAAGCGGCGATCTCGATGGACAGCGCGACGCGGGTGGAGGTGAAGTACATGAGCGAGCGGCTGGCGCTGCCGTTTGAGACGTGGAACTTTGCGCACAACCGCAACTACCTGAGTTACATTCACGAGCAGCTGGGGATGGAGCGGGCCTCGCTGGCGGGATCACGGGCTCTGATTGCCGCACCGCGCGACCAGCTGCGCAACAAGGAGGACGACCTGGGCGCGTACGGCCAGGGCCTGCAGGCGCTGACGCGGTGCCTGATCAAGTTTGAGCGTTGGGACGAGGTGCTCAAGCCCGGGGTGATTCCGTGGCGCGATCTGCCGACGGACAAGGCGGCCAAGGCGTTCGCTGATTCGCTGGCGCACATCGGCCTGGGCAACCTGATTGAGGCGCGGGCCACGCTGAACGAACTGCGGGCACTGGCCAAGGCCCAGAGCGAGAAGGACAAGGCCTGGGGCGTGGACCTGGGATTTGCGGCGGACGCGGCCGAGGGCTTGCTGCGTGCGGCGGAAGGGGACACACTGGAAGCAACGCGGCTGCTGCTGCAGGCGGCATCGGCCGAGCAGAAGAAGCGGGAGAACGGCTCGTACCGCAATGACCCGCCGCCGTATCCGTGGCCGGTGTATCGCGTGCTGGGAGATGTGTATCTGGCGCGGGGCGAGAACCGGCTGGCGATTGACGCGTACGGCCGCGCACTGAAGGTGGAGGCCAATGACGCGTTTAGTCTGTCGGGCCTGGCGCGGGCGCATGGGGCGCTGGGCGAGAAAGAGCAGGCGGCCCGCTTTGCCGGGCGGCTGGCGTATGTGTGGTCGGGCGCGGATGCGGGGCTGAAGTGGCGGAAGCTGGTTGATGACGCCGGGAACAAGGCTGAACCCGTGGCCGAGACGCCGGCGCCGGAGCGGCCGTACCGCCTGGACCTGCTGGCCAAGCTGGGCCCGCTGGACTGGGAGCCGTTTGCAGCACCGGGGCTGGAGTGCCGGGATGCTGACGGCAAGACGGTGCGGCTGGAGGACTACCGCGGCAAGAACGTGCTGCTTGTGTTTTATCTCAACGAAGGGTGCGTGCACTGCGTTGAGCAGCTGGTTGCGATCAACAAGCGTGCATCGGAGTGGGCGGAGGCCAACACGGTGGTGCTGGCGGTGAGCAGCACGCCGCCGGAGAAGAACAAGGAGTCACAGAAGCTTGGCGGGCTGGCGATGCGGCTGCTGTCGGACTCAAACCACGACAACGCGCGGCGGTTTACCTCGTACGACGACTTTGAGGAAATCGAGCTGCACTCGACGATCCTGATTGATGCCAAGGGGCGGGTGCACTGGAAGCGGACGGGCGGCGATCCGTTTACGGATATGGACTTCCTGATCAAGGAAGTCAAGCGGATGAACGAGCCGGCGCGAAGCGTGAGCGGGCTGTGAGGTGAGAGATAGAGGTGAGGGGAGGGACTTACTGCCGCGCGGCATCGAGGGCGAGGATCTCGAAGGCGATGTGGGCGGCCAGGAAGGCGGTGATCTGGGAGACGTCGCGATCGGGCAGGACCTCGACGACATCGCCGCCGGCGATGTTGATGCCGCGGCACATGCGGAGGAGTTCGAGGGCCTCGATGGAAGAGAGGCCGCCGACGGAGGGGGTGCCGGTGCCGGGAGCGAAGGCGGGGTCGACGACATCGATATCGAAGGTGATGTAGGTGGGCGTGTCGCCGAGTTTGCCGAGGAACTCACGGATGACCGCGATTCCGGGTGCGCCAGCGCGGCGGAGGTCCTCACGCAGGACGACGGTGACGCCAGCCTGGCGGGCGTAGTCGAGATCTGCCGCACCGTTGAGGGGGCCCTTGATCCCGATGGTGAGCATGCGCTTGGGGTTGATGAGACCCTCTTCGATGGCGCGACGGAAGGGTGAGGCGTGGGACCAGCGCTCGCCCCAGACGGCATCGACGGTGTCGAGGTGGGAGTCGAAGTGGACGACGGCCAGGCCGCCTTTGGGCTCGCGGCCGTGCTCGGCGAGCCGGGTGAAGGTGGCGCGGAGGTTGGCGTAGGCGATGGAGTGATCGCCGCCGATGGCCAGCAGGCGGGTGGACTCATCGGCCAGGTCGGTGGCGAACTCGGCGACGGCGTCGAGGGTTTTGCGGGGATCAAACGGCAGGACGGGGGCATCGCCGCAGTCGGCCATGCTCAGGGTGTCGCAGACATCGACGGCGTGCTCGATGTGGTAGCGTTTGAGGTACTGGGAGGCATCGCGGATGGCGCGGGGGCCGAACCGGGCACCGGGGCGGAAGGTGACGCCGGTGTCGTAGGGCACGCCGTAGATGGCCCAGTCCAGGGGGCGGTTCTCGGGGGCGACATCATCCAGCCTCGGATAGCGGCCGAACGTGGCGAGTCCCGCGAAGCGGGGACTGATGCGGGCATCGGGCAGGACCGTCCGGCGGCGGGGCGAGGCGGAGGGGCCGGGTGTGGGGCCGGAAGGGGTTGCCATGGGATCAAAATTAGGCGGGGCGTGCGGACCGGTGGCCGAATGCCCTATTTGGCGGGGGCCGTGCTGGGGCTGGGCGGGGAGAGACGCAGCCGTGGCGAGCGGGGGCGGTACACTTGCTTGCCGCGGTCTGCGGTGATTGGGACTGGTTTTGAACGAGGCCTTGGCGCTGATGCGCCTGGGCCGCAGAGCACAGTTTCTTAATAACGGAGTTTGAACTATGAAGAATGCAATCCTGCTCGGTCTGGCTGTTTCGGCGATGGTCCTTGGCGGCTGCAACAACGACAAGAAGGCCAGCGATGACAAGGCTGTTGACAGCAAGGCGATGGCCATGAACACCAAGTGCCCGTTCTCGGGCCAGCCGGCGAACGGCGACGTTGCCAGCGAGTACAAGGGCCAGAAGGTTGCCTTCTGCTGCGCCGGCTGCAAGTCCAAGTTTGACAAGGCCAGCGATGCGGACAAGGCCATGCTGGCGTCCAAGGGCAGCGCGAAGTAAGACTGAGGGCGGTCCCGTGAGGGACGGCTGCAAAAAACTCCAAGGCCCCTGCCCATGTGGCGGGGGCCTTGTCATTGGCGGGGCGGGTGTGCAGGGCAGAGGCGGGGCTGGCCCCCCGCTCCTATCGTTTCGGCGGCCGTTTTGGGCGGCGTTTTCACGGTTTGGCCCGAGTAGCTCAGCTGGATAGAGCAGTGCTTTCCTAAAGCACAGGTCAGAGGTTCGAATCCTCTCTCGGGCATTGTGCGGCCGGCGGTTTGAGACCTGGTTGCGAACTCGCTGGCGGCGTTGTGTTTGCCTTGCCCGGTGCTGCGGCACAACTTTCATGGCGTCACGCTCTGTTATTTTGCTGGGGCTGCGCTGCAGCGGCAAGTCGACGATCGGGCCGCTGGTGGCCGAGCGGCTGGGCGTGGAGTTTGCGGACTTGGATGTGCTGACCGCGGAGGTGATGGGCCAGCCGAGTGCGGCGGATGCAATCCGGGCGTGCGGGCTGGAGACGTTTCGTGATGGTGAGGTGCAGGCGCTGTGGCGGGTGCTGACGGGGGACACGGCGCGGCGCGGGAGCATCCGGAGCGGGACGCCGGCGACGATGATTCTGGCACTGGGCGGGGGGACACCGACGGCGCCGGGGGCGGAGGCGATACTGAAATCTGCCGCGGCGAAGGACTGGTTTGTGGTGTACCTGCGTGCGAGCGTGGAGACGCTGCAGGCGCGGATGGCGCGGACGGTGCTGTCGACGCGGCCGTCGCTGACGGGGCGGTCACCGGTGGATGAGATTGCGATCCTGCACGGGCAGCGGGATGGGCTGTACCGGACGCTGGCGGAACTGTCACTTGAGGTGGACGAGCTGTCGCCTGAGCAGGCGGCAACGTGGATTTGCGGGAAACTGGAGCACTAGAGCGCGGCGGGGGCGTGGGCGGCGGCGTTCAATACGGTGCATGAGCGTGGTGATCGTGGGCATTGATGAAGCCGGCTACGGCCCCATGCTGGGGCCGCTGTGCATTGGCATGTCGGCCTTTGAGATCGCGGGGTGGAACGAGGGGGATGCGGCGCCGGACCTGTGGGAGATGCTGGATGCGGCGGTGTGCCGGCGGCCGAGCGACAAACGCAAGCGGGTGGCGATTGATGACTCCAAGACGCTGAAGCTGGCCAAAGAGGGGACGCGGCACCCGCTGACGCACCTGGAGCGGGGCGTGCTGGCGATGCTGGCGGCGATGGGGCGGCCGTGCAGGAATGATGAGGAGGTGCGGGCGGCACTGTCGACCGTGCTGGAGGAGCACGCGTGGTACGGCGGGCCGGCGATCAGCCTGCCGCTGGAGCCGACGAACGCGACGGTGAACATGCAGGCCAATGCGCTGGCGGCGACGATGGCCGCGGCGGGCGTGACGTGCCTGGACCTGCGGTGCGTGGCGGTGTGCGAGGGGAAGTACAACCAGATTTTCGCACGCTCGGGCAAGACGGCGACCAATGAGCTGGGGCTGCTGAGCCACCTGCGACATGCGTGGCTGCACTGGGGGCTGGCGGGTGACGGGCAGACCGGCGGGGAGCAGGATGGCGGGCGGGCGACGACGCGGGTGGTGTGCGATGCGCAGTCGGGGCGGATCCGCTATGGTGAGTTGCTGGGGCGGTTCCTGGACCTGGTGAAGGCGGAGGCGCGGGAAATTGCGGTGCTGGAGGAATCGGAGGTTGCCAGCCGGTACCGCGTGAGCGGTGGTGATGGGTCGCTGAAGCGGGAGCTGCTGATCAGCTTTCAGTCAGCGGGAGACTCGCGGCATCTGCCGATTGCGATGGCATCGATGGTGGCGAAGCTGAGCCGGGAACTGGCGATGGAGCGGCTGAACCGGCACTGGATTGCGGCGGCTGCCGCGGCGCCGAAGGCGGCCGTGGCTTCCGCGGCGGTGGAGGTGAAGCCGACTGCGGGATACTGGGAGGACTCGAAGCGGTTTTTGGGACAGCTGAGCGCGGTGATGCCGGCGGCAACGCGGAAGGTGATGATGAGGATTGGGTAGGAGCGGGACGCGGCGGGAGCGGGACGCGGCGTCAGACGCCGCCGGGCGGGGCGACTGCGCTGGCGGAGGAGACGCCATCGGTCACCATGCTGGGGGTGGCAGCGGGGAGCTGGCCTTGGGCGGCGGCGGGCGCGAGCGTGACGTTGGCGGCGGTGGCGACGGACTCGGTGCTTGAGCCGGCCGCCTGGCCGGTGGAGAGGCGGAGCTTGGCGGCCTGCTCCTCAAACTGCTTGCGGCGGGCGACCTTGAAGGCGATGACACCGATGAAGGCGGCGAGCACGAGGGTGAGGGCGTAGGTGATGCGGCCGCGCTCCAGTGTCAGCAGGATGCCGAGGGCGGCGAAGCCGAAGCCCATGAGGTAGAGCACGTAGACGGCACCCTGGACGCCGAGCTTGCGTTTGAGGATGTGGTGGAGGTGCTGGTCATCGGCGGCGGAGATGCTCTGGCCGGACATCTTGCGGCGGATGATGGCCAAGGCGGTGTCGATCATCGGGATGGCGTAGATGATCAGGCCGGCGAGGACCAGGTTGGTCTGGCCAGTGTCGCCGAGCATCAGGACGATGACGATGGTGGTGTAGCCGAGCAGGAGAGAGCCGGAGTCGCCCAGAAATATGGTCGCTGGGTTGAAGTTGTGGGGCAGGAAGCCCATGCACGCGCCCAGCAGGGCCAGGCAGAGGGTGATGCGAGCGGCATCGAGCGGGCCGTTATCCCACATGGCCATGCCGATGGCGACGACCAGCAGGCCGCCAGCGCAGATGGCGGTCACGCCGGAAAGGAGGCCGTCGAGGCCGTCGATGAGGTTGGAGGCGTTGCAGGCACCCAGGACGAAGATGGCGATGATGGCGGTGCCCGTCCAGTACATGACGTCGATGGGGATCGAGTGGCCAAGTCCGGGGATATCCAGCGGGATGGGGATGTTCCAGATCAGGTCTTTGTTGCCGACCCACTCACCGATGGGCAGGAGCACCTGCTTGGCGACCTTGACACCGACATCGTTCATGGCCAGGGCGGCGGCGGCGAGGAGCTGGCCGCCGACTTTCTGCAGCGGGGCAACCTTGGCAACATCGTCCCAGAGGCCGATGAGCATGACGATGGTCATGCCGAAAAGGATGGACATGGGCACCGGAAAGGGCAAGTCCCTGTACTCCGGGATGTACTTGGTGCTGTGGAAGGTGATAAGGCCGTGGAGCGGGGCGAGGTAGCTGAAGGCGATGGCGGCGACGATGCCGCAGTAGACGGCGACGCCGCCCATGTAGGCGATGGGGAACTTGTGGTGCTTGCGGGCTTCATCGGGGCGGTCGATGACGCCGTAGGCGATGGCCATGCGGCGGAAGATCGGGGTGACCAGCAGCGTGGTGAGGAACGCGACGATGAAGACGGGCAGGTACCCGTTGAAGATCTCCATCGGGTTGCCGCGGGCGGGATTGTCGAGTGTGGAGCGCAGTTCGTTTGCGCGAGCATCGATGCGTTTGAGTTCGGCCTGATACGCGGCCCGCTCCTCAGCCGTGAGCGTGATTGTTTGCGGGATCGGGGCGACGAGGGGCTGTGCGGCGGCGGGGGCGGTAACGGCGAGCAGGGTCAGGAGGTGGGCCAGGACCACGGCCACGGTGGCGTACAACGGGCGGGACGCGGTGAGGCGGCCTGTCAGCAGCGTTCGGATTGTCCGGCTCACAACACAACTCACGCCAGCGACTCCTTGGTCCGTCCCGGTGACAGTGCCTGGACGGGTGCTGCGGTCGCGGTCACGCCGGTGACCGGACGGGCTTTCATCCAGGCAGCAACGTCCTGTATCGTCGTTTCAAGCTCGCGACTGGGGCTCCAGCCGATGGCCTGGCGGATTCTGGTCAGGTCAGGCTGGCGCTGGCGGAGGTCTTCGAAGCCCGCGCCGTAGGCCTGGTCGTAGGGAATCAGCCGGATGGCGGAGGGCGAGGAGACAGCGTCCGTCACCCGGCGGGCGAGGTCGAGCATGGAGATGGGGCGGTCGTTGCCGACGTTGAACACGCGGCCGAAGCAGCTGCCGCTGCGGGTGAGGGCGATCAGGGCATCGCGGACGTCGCGGACATCGCAGAAGCAGCGGGTCTGGCGGCCGTCGCCGTGGACCTCAAGCTCGCGGCCGGCCAGAGCGGCGGCGACGAAGTTGGGCAGAACCATGCCGTAGTTGCCGACCTGACGGGGACCGACTGTGTTGAACAATCTCGCAATAACCGTCCGCAGGCCGGTCTCGCGGTGCCAGGCGAGGGCGAGGAACTCATCGACGGCCTTGCTGCAGGCGTAGGACCAGCGGTGGACGGTGGTGTTGCCGTAGAGGACATCATCGTCCTCGCTGAAGGGGCTTTTGGCGGACTTGCCGTAGACCTCTGAACTGGAGGCGATGAGCACGGCGGGAGGGACGCGGCGGGAGGCGCTCCACTGGAGGATCGCGGAGGTGTCCTCGACATTGACGCGGATGGACCGGACCTGCTGCTGCATGATGCGGCGGACGCCGACTGCCGCGGCGAGGTGGTAGACCTCGGCGAAGGGGATGTTGTCGAGCGTGCCGCCGGCGAGGGCGTCGGCCACGGTGGCGTGGACGACGGTGAGGCTGGGATGTGCGCCGTCGGGCGGAAGGTTGCTGCGGTGACCGGTTTCGAGTGAATCGACGACGGTAACGTGATCGCCTGCGGCCAGGAGGGCATCAACGAGGTGGGAGCCGATGAAGCCGCAGCCGCCGGTGACCAGCACGTGCCGCCGGGTGCTGGAAGTGTGTCCGCCGCCCCCCGCTGCTGCCGGCTCGGGATGGGGTTGGGGGGGACGGATCGTCACTGGGGCTCCAAATCAGCCGCCCGGCGAACGGTCGCCGGGCGTGCTGGGATGAACAAAGGCAGGATGAAGCATCAGGCGGCGGGGTTGGTCTGGTAGTCGTAGGCCATCTGGATGTTCTTCTTCATATAGCCGCCGGTTGCCGAGCGGACCTGGTTGACGACGATGCCGAGGACTTCGGCGTGGCCCTCGGCGAGCTGATCGCGGAGGCGGCCGACCTGGCCGCGCTTCTCACCGAAGGCCTTGACGACCAGGAGGGAAGCATCGGTGCGGTTGGCCAGGGCCTGGGCGTCACCGGCGACGAGCGCGGGGGCGGAGTCGATGATGACGAAGTCGAACTTGCCGCGGGCTTCCTCGAGGGTCGCGGTGAGCACCTCGGCGGAGAGCCGCTCGGGGACGCTGCGCAGGGTGGCCGAGCCGGCGGACAGGAGCGTGAGGTTGGGCAGGCTGGTGGCCTGGAGGGCCATGGACAGGTCGCACTTCTTGGCGAGCACATCGGCCAGACCGGGGCCATCGGCGAGCTTGAAGACCTTGTGGAGGGTCGGGCGACGGAGGTTGCCGTCGATGACCAGGACCTTCAGGTCGCTGGCGGCGGCGCCCATGGCGAGGTTGGCGACGACGGTGGTTGCGCCGGAGCCGGGGGATGCGGGGACGACCAGGAGGGACTTCTGGCCGCTGGCGCGCATCTTCTTAAAGAGCGTGCCGCGGAGCTGACGGAAGGACTCGCTGATGGCACCGGTGGGGCTGTCGCGGAAGGCGGTTTCGGGGTTGGCGGGGCGGGTGGGGTCCTCATCGGCGCGGGGAATGACGCCCAGGAGGCGTGCGCGGGCGATCATGCCGATGTCGGCGGGGGACTTGATGCGGGTGTCGAGCAGCTCGCGGAGAACGATGACGGCGAGGGTGAGGCCGATGGAGACGATGAGGCCGGCGGGGATCATCATGACCCAGCGGGGGAAGGCCATTTCGTCGGGGGTGACGGGCTGGGCGAGGAGGCGGACACGGTCGATGCGGTTGCTGCCCTTGAGGCTGGCGAGTTCGTCGAGGTTGCGCAGGGCGCGGTTGATGCGGTCGCGCTCGTCGATGAGGCGGGTCTTGGTTTCACGGAGGGTCGAGAGCTCGAGTTCGGCCTGAGCGACACGGAGCTTGCCGGCGCGGAGTTCCTCGACACGCTTGACGAGTTCCTGGATTTCGTTGGCTGCACCATCAGCGGCGCGGCGGGCGGACTCAAGGTCGGAGTCGGCGAGTTTACGGAGCGCGGCGGCCAGATTCCGGGTGTACTCCTCGCGCATGCCGTCGATGAGGCCCTGGAAGCGGACGACCTCGGGGTGGGTCTCGCCCAGGCCGCGGTGGAGCATGGCGGCGCGGGTGGCGGTGTACTCGCTGATGCGCTGCTTGGTGCTCATGACGACCGGGTCGCGCTCGGCGAGTTCCTTCTGTTCGTCGGTGAACGCGAGCTCGTTGGCGAGCTTGAGGATGCCGTCGCGACGCTCCTTGGCGGCGGCCTCGCGCTGGCGGGCTTCGGCGATTCGGGGCTGGAGCTGACCGATTTCGCTTTCGAGGGTACTGAGGCTGCTCATGCGCTCGCCGGAGCTCTCGAGCTCCTCGCGGACGACGATGACGCGGACGTTCTTGTCGATATCGAGTATCTTGGCCTCGATTTCCTTGAGCGAGGCGCTGAGGGGCTCACGCTTTTCGTTGGTAACGTTGAGCTTCTTGCTGGCCAGGTCATCCCAGTACGCGCTGTGGACGGCGGCGGCGATGGCCGACGAGTCGGTGTTCAGGGGCGTGCGGACGGCGAGGAAGATCAGGGCGGTACCGGTGCGGGGACGGACGGAGACGATTTCCTTGAGGTCCTTGAAGGCATCGACCTCGACAAGCCGGCCTTCACGATCCAGGAAGTTCTTGGCCCACTGGGTGCCGGCGATCTCGGCCTTCTTGAGCGAATCGCGGAGGATCTTGTCGCTGCCGATGATCGAGACCTGCGTGAGGATGAAGCGCTCGATTTCTTCGCGGGTGCTCTGGACCACGACACCGTCGGGATTGCGGATGCTCGCCTCTGGCGGCTGCGCCTCATAGACGACGTTGCAGTCATACCGCGGCATGACGCGTGTGAGAGTGAGCTGGGCACCGACGCCGAGCACCAGACCGAGGACCACCGACAGGAGCAGCGGCACCCGGTACTGCTTGGCGATCCGGATCGGATCGATGGAGACGTTGCCGCCCTGGGACTGGGGTCCGCGGGGGCCGGGGACGTTCTTGCTGGGTGATGCGGTGGTCATGATCGTTCCTTGACGCTCGTACGTGGTCGTGGACCTTGCTGGTCGCGTTTGGGAGGTGGGCGAACGGGTAGAGGCGATAGGGTCAGGCGGGAGTCGGGGTAGCGGGCGGTTGTGGAGTCACGGGAGTCGGGGAGGCCGGGGGCTGGCGAGGGCGGAGGACAGCGGAGGGGGGCCGAAGGTACGCCGGACCCCGGGGCTCAGGACGGGTTCCGGAGGTTCTTGGCGAAGGCCTCGAGTTCTTCCTTGTAGTACTTCTCGATCTGGCCGGGGACTGGCTGGGCCTTGATCTGCTCGTCGAGGACGGTCAGGTAGTTGCGGGCGGCGGCGTTGTCGCCGGTGGCCTGGGCCAGCTGAATCAGCCGCACCAGCGGGCCGGCCCGCTGGACGGGGTTGGCCGCCACGCGCAGTGCCCGGTCGAGGGCGACGCCGGCTTCCTTGTAGCGTGAGAGGCCGAGGTAGACGGTGCCGAGCGTGCCCTGGACGAAGACGTTGGTGGGAGCGGCCTGGGAGGCCTTCTCGGCCAGGGGGAGGGCCTCCTCGTGCTTGCCGAAGTAGCGGGTGAGAGTGAAGGCCAGGTCGTTGAGGTTCTCGAAGCTCTCAGGGGAGAGCTTCTCGGCCTCGCGGTAGTCGGCGAGTGCTTCGGCGTACTTGCCGGAGTTCATCATCTCGCCGGCGTGGACCCGCAGAGCCTGGTAGCGAACCACCGGCTCCTTGGCGGAGGTGCCGAGCTTGACAAGGGTCTGCATGGCCTCGGTGCGGCTCTTTTCATCGCCGAGGCGGATGTTGGCCAGTGCGAACTCGACGGTGTCGTTGAATCCACCGGCGGGGCGGAGCGACTCGATGAAGCGGATCGCATCGCCAAGGCGAGGCTTGTCGTCGCCCTGCTTGCGGAAGACCTGACGGAGGAGCTGGGCGAAATAGGCGTTGACGGCGGGCAGGGAGTTGATGTCGACCTGCGACCAGGCGGCTCTGGCGTCGCGGGCGGCTTCGGCCTCGCGGCCGTCGATGACGGATGCCCTTGCGCGGAGGAGAATGAGGCCGAAGCTCGCGTCGGTGTTCGCGGCTTTGTCGGCCAGGACCGCGCGTGCGACGGCCGTTTCAGCGGGGGACTTTGTCAGCAGGGCGGTGACGTAGCGTTCAGCGATGACCGGCTTTTTCTCAAGGTCCCAGAGCCGCTTGAACATCTCGGCTGCCTGGGTCCACCTGTCCATGCCGATGTAAATGTCACCGGCGACGGCCAGCCACTGGCGGTCGTCGCCTGGGCGGTCGATGCCCTCAAGGAGGACTTCCAGCGCATCGTTGGGCTGGCTGATCTTGAGGAAATCCTGGACCATGTCCATCCGGAGCCTGTCGTTGTCGGGGTCCTCGGTCAGTGCGTCGCGCATGACCTTGATGGCGGCCCGCTGGCCACCGACGGGGTCCTTGGGGTCGGTGAAATAGACGGTGGCCAGGAGCTTGCGGGCGGCCAGCCGGGTTGCGCGGAACTGATCGCCCTTGCCGAGGTCGAGCACTTTCGCCAAGTCGGCGAGGACGCCGGCACGGGAGGTCTCGAGGGCGGCAGGGTCGGCCTCGGAGAGGAGCACTTCGGCGCGACGGATCAGGGGCAGCGGCGACTTGGGGTCGAGGGTGACCGCTTCGGTTGCCAGCGCGAGAGACTCCTTGAGCTTACCGATCTGCTGCTGGGCCTGAGAGCGCAGGAGCAGCAGGTTGAGCCTGGTCGACTGGGCGGGGGTGATCTTGGCGAGAATCGCGTCGGCCTCGGCACCCTTGCGCAGACGCAGGAGTGAATCGGCCAGACGGAAGGCCAGGAGCGAGTTGTCGTCCTTGGTGGCCGCATCGAGGGCCCGCTGGTACGCAGCGGCGGCCTTGTCGAAGACGCCAAGCCCGAAGTAGACATCGCCGATCATGCGGTCCAGGGAGGTTTCACCGGCCTTCTGGTACTTCAGGCCGCTTTCGGCGACAGCGAGCGCCGCTTCAGGGAAGCCGAAGCTGAAGGCCTCCTGGGCGATGACGAGGTGGTCTGAGCCGTTGCGAGCATCCTCCGGAACACCGCTGATGGTCTTCTCGAACTCGGCGAGTGCCGCATCGAGATGCGTCTTGGTTTCCTCGGCGGTCTGGGCGAGCTTGGACCTGGCGCAGAGATAGAGGAAGCGGAAGATGCCAACCTGGCGGGGGTTGACGTTGGGCTCCTTGGCGAGACGATCGACAACGTCCTGCATGCCGGCCACATCGGCGGAGCGGAGCAGTGCTTCGAAGTACGGGCCGGTGTTGCTGCCCATGGCCGGGTTGGCTTTGAACATTCGGGCCCGCTGCTCGAGGGCGGTGCGGGCACCTTCGGGACCGCCGTAGGCGGTCTCCATGGCCAGAACGTAGTTGATGAACTCCGGGTCGCCGGCGAAGCGCGAGCGGCTCTCGCGGAGCACGCGGAGGGCCTCAGCGTACTGACGGTTGGACTGGTAGAGCTGGGCCAGCAGGCGGACGTTCATCACGTCGTTGGGACGGATGGCGTAGGCACGGTTGACCGCCACGATCGCCTCGGCGAGGTTGCCGGACTGCTGGCGGATCATGCCCAGCACACGCCAGGGGAAGGCGGAATCCTTGTCGCTGTCGGCGGCCTCGGCGGCCTGCTTCTCGGCATCGGCCAGGAAGCGTTTGGCTTCATCCGCTTTTCCATCCGCTGCGGCCTTCTGACTTCTGGCCATTGAGAGCTGAGCGTCGAAGAGCTTGCCCTTGGCACGATCAAGGTTCTGGGCGCCGGCAGCGGTGGCGAAGACGGCAGCCTGGTCAAACTTGCCTTCACTGATGGCCTTCTCGAAACGAACGGAAACCACCAAGGGGTGTTTGTCGTCGAGCTTTTCGAGTGCGGCGAACTGCTCTTCGGTAAGCTTTCGGCGTTCCTCGCTGAGGGCGGGTGTCTCGGCCAGTCGGCTGGCGCGGTCGTAGACGGTGTACTTGGCCACCAGCCGCTCGGCGGCGGTGAGGCCGGTCTGCTCGTCGATGGAGCGGATGACTTCCTCGACGCTGCGTGCCGGCTCGAGCATCGCCTTGAGCCGGACCATCGACTGCTCCTGGTCGCTGAGGCCCAGGGCGTTCTGCATCTTTGAGATGTACTGGCGGAGCGCCTCGGCCGTGCTGAACCGAGCCAGAAGCGAACCGATCTGGATCCGGGAGTTCACGCTCTCGGGGACTTTACCAGCGGCGAGGGCATCGATGGCCTTGACGATCTTCTCCTCGTCAGGGATCGGCGCGGTGATGAGCTTTCTGATCGCGTCGAGCGCCTTGGCATCGGCCGACGTGGGCGCGAGGGCCTGCTCGATGTCGCCGAGCTCCGCCTCGGTCTCCTTCTTGAGCTGGTCGGAGGGTGCCCGGAAGGCGGCGCGGCGAAGAGCCTGGGCCGCACGGGGCAGGTCGCCGAGCTTGACGTGTGCGCTGGCGAGGGCCTTGTCGGTTCCGAAGTTGTCGCGACCGAGCACCTGGAGCTGCTCGATCTGGGCGATCATCGCGCCGTAGTTCTGGAGTTCAGCGTGCACGGCCATGAGAAGACCGAGCGCTTCGGGGTCCTGACGGTTGACCTGGTCGCTGTATGTCGAGAGCAGCTTGCGCGCTTCATCGAGCCGCTCGCGTGCCTGAAGATCTGTGCCAGCGGGCGCCGGCGGTTCGTCCTGCCCGGCGGCCTTGGCCTGAACGGCCTTCTCGCGCCAGCCGGCGAGTTCGCGACGGATGGAGTTTGCCTCCTGCAACATAATGCGGCCCATGATCAGCTTGTGTGACTTGGCCATCTCCGCATCGCCCTTGCCCAGCCGATCGATTTCGTCGGCGTACGCCTTGGCCTTGTCGAGCACACCGGTCATGTCTTCGTCGACCTTGGCGAACTCGAGCTTGGAGAGCACGGCGCGGGCTTGAGAGACCAGCGACATGTCGCGGAGGATAAAGAGGATCTTGCCCTGGAAGCTCAGCGTGCGGTCCTTCATGGACCGGACGGTCCCGAAGATCTCGACGGCCTTGTCAAACTCCTTGGCCTGGGCGGCGAGCTTGCCCATCTGGAAGAGCAGGAACGGGTCATCGGAGCGAGCCTTGGCGGTGTCCTCCATGACGCGGAGGCCACGGGTGAGGGCATCGGGGACCTCGATGTTGAGCGCGAAGTTGACGGCCTCAGCCAGGACGAGCGGATCGATTCTGTCGACCTTGGTGGCCTCGAAGGATGCGAGCGTCTGATCGGCGCGGCCCTTGAACTCGGCGACGAGCATCTTTCTGGCTTCGCGGTCGTTCTCGGCAGCCTCACGGCGTTCGACCTGCCGGAGCTGTTCCTGGAAATCCAGGAGGTTCATCGCGTGCTCGACTGCGGCGGCGGGCTTGTTGGCATCGATGAACGCGGTCGCGCGAGCGCGGACATCATCGACCATCTTCTGAGCTTCCACATCGCGGCCGGCCTGGGCACGGGCTCGCTGGGCGGCGAAGGCGGTCCACTCCAGCATGGCTGTCATGGCGGCGGTATCGCCGGAGTCGGCGGCGAGGGCCGCCTCCAAGTCCTTGCGTGCGAGCTCACGGTCGGTGTCGTTGACCTCGAAGTTGACCTTCAGCAGGCCGACGCGGGCGATGCCGCGGTAGCGGGCCAGAATGCTGTACTTGGGGTAGTACTCTTTCTTCTCGTCGCGCTCGGCGAAGCGTTTGAGGGCGATGTCGACGGCCGAGATCAGGCCGTTCCAGGCGCCCTGGCCAGGTGAGAGCCGAGCGGAGTAGAGCCCCGGCTCGAGCAGGCGGCAATAGGCGGCGATGCGGGTATCGATCAGGGCCGATGCTTCTGCCGGGGTCGCTGCGGCGGGGGGCTGGGTGTCGGCGATGCGCTGCAGACCGCGAACGTACTGGGTGTCGTAGCGTTCGAAGTAGAGCTGCCGCGTCGGCGGACGGGTGAGCTCCATGGCCGCGACCCACTGGTTGAGGTAGGAGAGGTTGTTTTGGTCCTTGCTGACGGCCTTGCCCAGTTCCTTGACGGCGGCTTCGAGGTCCTTGTTGGCGGCGAGTTCGATGTCCTGATTGGCGAGCTTGAGCGCCTCGAGCTGGGCCTGGTCCATGCCGGGCGTGATTTCCCTTCGCGTTGCGCGCGTGGCCTTGCCCTTCTCGATGAGCACATTGGCGGCATCGATGTGCGCCTGCGGCGGCTTGTTGAGCACCATGTTGCCGACAACGGCGAGACCGATGAGGCCTGCCGCGGCGACCGCGGCCATCACGATCACAAACTTGGTGTTGACTTTCGTTGCCATATCGTCCGCAAGCTCCATCGGTGGCCGGTGTCGGGGCCGCCGCAAGTTCCGTTTACACTTTCGTTACTTCGCCGACTTCGCCCCACGGGGGTTATCGGGCGGGTAACGCCCCTGCTGAACTTCAATCCAGTCCGGCACGCAGCGCATGATTTCCGGGAGGAGTTCCCCGAGCAGCCTGGAGGCGTGCTCGGCGAGCTGCTCTGGGGAGGCGACCTGCTGGCTGGTGATCTGCACTTTCAGGTAGAACGCATAGTCGTCGGTCAGGTTGAATGCCTTGGCCCGGACGCCCTCGGCCAGAGCGGTGTGGCCGCCGTTGGCGATGAAGAAGTAGCCGGCGACCTGCCGCATGCCACGGGGGCCGGTGAACTCCGAGGACTGCATCTCGATGGCGTCGGGCTCGAAGGGCAGGCGGATGCGCTCGGCCTTGGTGTCTTTGGAGAAGGCGGGATCGAACGGCGCGGTGAGGACCTTGCCGCGGAGCTTCTCGGGGACAGTCTGGTCGAGCTGCCAGGAGGAGGTATCGAGCTTGAGCGGGACGCGGCGGGAGAGGCCGACGACCTGCCAACCGGCACCGGTCATGCAGCGTTCGGGGACGTGCGGGACGGTGTCGATCATTCCGGTGTAGTACGCCAGGTGCAGCTCCATCCGCGGATTGGGCTGGTCCTTGGCGGCGTTCTTGAGGGCGTAGCTGCGGGTGAGGTAGTTGGTTGTTCCGAGCTCTTCGACGACCTCGGAGCTCATGACGATGTCCTGGCCGACGCGCTGGTAGCTGGCGGTTTCGGTGGCGATGGCCGAGACGCGTCGGTTGTCCGGCGGATCGATGCGCTGCTTGCGGAGGTGGACGCCCATGGCGGCGACGGCGACGTTGAGCGTGGCCGCCGAGACGAGCATGATGGCGACGCCGGCGATGAAGGCGGGCTGACGCAGGGCGGCCCAGGACAGACCGGCGGCCCGCGCTGCGGCGACGGCACGGCCGGCGGCGCTCTTGCCGGCGGCCTTGGTGGCTTTGGTTGCCTTGGCGGTGGGCGAGTCGTCCTCGATGCTGACGGCGCGGTTGAGGCACCAGACGATGCCCATGTAGAGGCCGAAGGCGGGCAGCAGCAGGAGCGTGCCGATGAGCATGTGGGCCTGGCCGCCGACGAGGTTCTGGTCGTAGAGCGTGGCGACACCCAGGACGCCGACGCGGAGGACGTTCATGAGAATGGCCACGGGCAGGGCCAGGAGGATCAGGGCGATGCGCTGCCACCAGAGCTTGGCCGCGGCGAGGGCCACGGCGGTTCCCAGGGCCGCGAAGGCGATGACCATGCGCATGCCGCTGCAGGCCTCGGCCACGTTGAGGTCGTGGATGCCGCCCTGAGAGTCGGTGACCTTCAGGGCGTTGCCGAAGACCTCGGTGCTGACGCCGATGATGTTGAGCAGGGCCCAGGCGCCCTTGCTGGCGATGAGCTGGAGCTGGAAGGTGATGATGATCATCACCCGTTCGCTGATGGTGATGCCGAAGATGAGGAAGGCGATGGGCAGGAAGGCGAACTTGGTGACGCGGGGGCCGCAGGTGAGCAGCACGATGCCGAAGATGCACAGCAGCAGGGCCCAGCCCTGGGCCATGTGGTTGGAGAGACCGGAGATCTGAAACAGGGCGTAGGCGGGGATGCCGACGAGCAGGGGGAGGATGCCGGGCCAGAAGGGCTCGTACTTGGCGGCGGCGAGTTCGGCGCGGCGCTGCCAGAGGAGATAGCCGGAGATGATGGGGATGAAGTAGGAGTGGGACCAGTCACCAGAGCCCATGGAGAAGGCGTGCTGATTCTGCAGGAAGTAAAAGAACAGCACGCAGAGGCTCACGCCCAGCACACCGGCCTTTGTCCAACCTGTCGTCGTCATCACTGGCATGCATCACTCAATCGGAGACTCGGGCCGCGTGGTTCGGGGGCGGCGGGTGTTTTCATATGCGTTCCGGGATCCGGGACGCGTGTGGGGCCGCACAACGGCCTCGGAGCGGGGATACCTCACTACGACCGTCCGGCGTCGGCGGTTTGGACACCGGACCTGGAAGTGCCGACGGCCTTAGAAGCCGCCCGAGCCACCCTGGTTCTGCGGACCAAAGACATCGAAGCCGAAGTTGCGGTCGAGGATGAAGCCGAAGCCGTAGCTCATGCGGAAGCCGTTGCGGATGATGGCCAGGGGCACGGCCCAGAAGTTCGAACCGACGTTGACCATGTCATCGGCCTTGAGGACGATGTCCGGCTGGGTGCCCTCGGCGATGGCGCGGAGGTTGACGCGGACCATGGCCTGACGGTCGGGGCCGAGCATGCGGATGATCTCGACGCGCTCGGGGATGGCCGCGGAGGCCAGACCGCCGGCGGAGGTGATTGCACGGTGGAGCGTGAGCTTGCCGACCGTGGGCAGCTGGAACACACCGGGACGGAGCACCTGGCCACCGACGTAGACGAGGCCCTCGTTGGGGGCCGGCACGCGGATGATGTCGCCGGGGCGGATGACGATGTTGAAGCGGGCCGAGCCGGCCAGGAGCGGGGCCAGGGGGACCTCGATGACGCGCTGGGTGACCAGGTCGGAGCCGGCGCCGACGCTGGAATCACCTGCGGCCTGCATGGCCGAGGGGCTGACGCGACCGGCGATCCACTGGCCGTTTTCGAACTTCCAACCGGTCGACGCGAGGGTGTCGCTGCCGCCGACCATCGTGGCCTGGCCACCGGGCTTGGCGGGGTTGGCCGGCTTGGCGGGCTTTTCATCGATGAGGTCGATCTTGGGCTGAGCCGGAGCCGGAGCCGGGGCCGGTGCGGGAGCCGGGGCGGCTGCCGGAGCGGGCGAACCGGCGGGCTTGGTCAGTTCATCGATGAGGTCGACCATCTTGCCGCCACCACCGGCGGGTGCGGGGGCGGGGGCGTCCTTGGAGTCGAGCGGAGCGGGGATCGCGCTCTCGCCGCGGCCGCGGCCGGTGACGGCATCGGAGAGCGGGATCTGGCGGATGACGTAGACGCTCTGGGCCTGCTCGCTGAAGCGGCCGGCCATGGAGAGGGCCTGCAGGAGGCGGTAATCGGGCTTGGGAATCTGATAAAGACCGGGGGTTCCCACGCCGCCGACCATGTGGAAGGTGGCGCGGCGACGCTGAACAACCTGCACAGAAACCACGGCGTTGGTCAGGACCTGGGCGTCCTTGAGGGCCTGGCTGATGCGGGCGGTGGCCTGCTCGGGAGTCTGGCCGTCGAGGTTGAGGGTGATCTTGGCCAGGGGCAGGTCGATCATGCCGCGGGAGTCGACTTCGCGCTCGAAGTTCTCCGGCTTGCCTTCGGTGAACAGGTCGTTGACGGTGATAATGACCGTGTCGCCGGCACCGATGCGATAGGCCTCGATCTCGGGGATGAGGTCTTCAGCGCGGATCTGGCTGGATTCGACGCCTTCGGCGACGGGGCCTTCGACGCTGGCCAGGCGGTCGAGAACGGGGACGATGGTCGGCGTCTGCTCCCAGCGGCCGACGACAGAAGGATCAATGAACGAGTCCGCCTCGCAGCCCCAGAGGAGGGCACCACCGGCGGACAGCGCCAGTGCGGCGATGCGCTTTGTGTTCCGCCCCATAACGTTCTTTGACTTCCGATCCTTCTGCACGCGAATCTCCTTCAGCCGAATCTCGTTCAAACACCGCGGGTTCATCCGCCGGACGGCTAGGTTAGCAGCCGCTCAACCATGACCGGGACCAACCAACGGCCGACCAGACGATCAACATTCGGCTGGAATCCCAGCATCGGCATTTTGGTGCGGGCTCTGAGATTTACCAGACCGCCCAACTTATCACTTCGACGATATCTAGGTATTTACTCCTACTTGAGCACGCGACGACCGGCACCGAACAAAGTCCGATTAATGCAAAACATCAGCATATTCACACACTCCGCCTTCTCTTGCAGCCGGTCGCCGGCACGGGGCCGCTGGCCACCGGGATGCGCGAGCGGTGCGTTCCCGCCACGTATCTCTTTGGGGGCGGGCGGCCGGGGAGGCGCGACAATCCGGCGGGGCTGGTGCCCAACAAGGCGGTGTTGCTGTTCATTCCAGCCGGGGTTGCCGAACGCCCGAAATGACCGCCCCCGGGGGCATCGCGGCCTTCACACGTTCTTGCCGCCCCCACTTCTGGACTTATTCCCCCCTGCTGTTCGACCGCCTGTCCCAACTTTGAACTTACCGAATCCCGCTGACTCCGGAGCCCACCCGTGTCCACTCGCCGGCTGCTTGCCACCGTTGCCCTGACCGTTCCGATGTACCTGCTGGCCGGGCAGGCATGGGCGAAGCCCGCGGCGGCGGCGCCAACACCAGCACCGGCACCGGCGAAGGCCGAGGCGAAGGTGGCGGCGGCGGACGCTGCCGCGGAGCGGGAAAGGGAGCGGTGGTACGCCCTGATGATCATGGGCAAGAAGTCGGGGTACATGCACAGCACGCTCAAGCGTGAGGGCGAGAAGATCACGACGCGGAGCAACCTGGTGATTGCGATGCGTCGGGGCGAGTTGAAGATCGAGCTGGGCATCGACACGACGTTTGTTGAGACGGCCGATGGCAAGCCGGTGTCGATGACGAGCATCCGCAAGCTGGGCACGCTGCCGACGACCGAGACGGTGGAGTTCGGTGCGACGGAGATGACCATCTCCACCAAGCAGGGCGACAACACGACGGTGACGCGGCGGCCGAACCCCAAGGAGGCCTTCCTGGCCCCCGCGGCGGCGGAGCGATTCCTTGCCGCCGAGCAGGCCAAGGGCAACAAGAAGATCACGGTGCGGACCATTGACCCGTCGGACGGGCCGAACATTGTGACGCTGACGCGGGAGATCGGGGCGAGCCAGAAACTGGAACTGCTGGGCAAGACGGTGCCGGCGACGCGGGCCAGCAGCACGATTGACAAGTACCCGGGCATCAAGACCGAGGAGTACCTCTCAGACGATGGCGAGCTGCTCAAGACGATCGTGAACCTGGGCGGGATCAAGATGGAGCAGCTGCTGAGCGATCGCGATCTGGCGATGGCCGACAAGGACGTGCCGGAGCTGCTGGTCTCGACGATCGTGAAGCTCGACAAGCCGATTGACAATGCACGGACGCTGCAGAAGGCCTCGTACGTGCTGACGGTGACGGACGGAGAGTTGCCCGAACTGCCGAGCGTGGGATTCCAGAAGTTTGCCCGCGTTGCGCCCGGGGCTGGGCGGGTGACGCTGGATCTGGCCCGCGGCGGGAGCTTCGCCACGCCGGAGGATGAGAAGATCGATCATCTGGCGGCCAGCGGCATGCTGAACTGGCGCGACCCGGCGGTGGAGGCACTGCTGAAGAAAGCACTCAAGCGTGAGATCCCCGATGAGGCGGCACGGGCCGAGGCGCTTCGCGCGTTTGTACACCAGACCATTGCCACCAAGGACATGTCGGTCGGCTTTGCATCGGCTTCTGAAACAGCGCGGACGCTGACTGGCGACTGCACCGAGCACGCCGTGCTGCTGGCGGCACTGATGCGCGGGGCGAACCTCCGCTCGCGCGTGGTCTCGGGCATGGTGTATGTTGACGGGTTTGCCGAGCAGAAGAACGTGTTCGGCTACCACATGTGGGCGCAGGCGCTGATCAGCACGCCCGATGGCGCCAAGTGGGTGGACTTTGATGCGGCCCTGGATGCCAAGCACGCGTTTGATGCCACGCACATCACGCTGGGCGTTTCAGCCCTGGCCGATGGTGACACGCAGAACTATCTGGTGACGATGGCCCCGCTGATCGGGCGGCTGGTTGTCAAGCCGGCGAACTGACCGGTGGCATTTCGTCGGGCGTTCAGCCACCGCTCTACGCTTTGGGCGATGGCACAGCCCCAAGCCAACCTCGCGCGAATCGTGGCCCAGCATGCGGAGACCTCCAAGCTGCTTGGAGTGGACTTTGTGCCGCGGTATCGGCGCGGGGGTGCGGTGGCGCCGATTGTCACAGCACCGGTGGCGGCCGGAGTTCCGGCTGCTGCGGCGTCCGGCCCGGCCAAGGGCAAGGCGGCCGGTGCGGCGGCGGGCGACTCACGCCGGGCTGCATCGCAGGCGAAGCTGGATGCGATCCGTGAGCGGTACATCGCCGATGCGCCGCACCAGCACTTCAACACCACGTTTACGAATATCGTGTTCGGCGAAGGTGACCCGTGTGCGCGGCTGATGTTCATCGGCGAGGCACCCGGTGAGGACGAGGATCTCTCGGGCCGCCCGTTTGTGGGCCGGGCAGGGCAGCTGCTGGAGAAGATGATCAACGCGATGGGGCTGGCGCGGGCGGATGTGTACATCGCCAACGTGCTCAAGACGCGGCCGCCGGGTAACGCGACACCGACGCCGGAAGAGGCGGACCTGTGCAAGCCGTACTTGTTTGACCAGATCGAGGCGATCCGGCCGGAGGCGATTGTGACCCTGGGGCTGCCGGCGACGAAGCTGATTCTGGCGACGACGATTGAGGATGCCGACAGCCGCACGATGGGCTCGATGCGGAGCATCTGGGCTGAGTTCAAGCACCCGAATGCGACGAACCCGGATGGGTCACCGGTGACGGTGCCGGTGATGCCGACCTATCACCCGGCGTATGTGCTGCGGAACTACACCGATGAGACGCGGGCCAAGGTGTGGTCGGACTTAAAGAAGGTGATGGACAAGCTGGGGCTGGGGGCCAAAGCCACGAAGTGAGGGTTCCCCGGACGCTCGGCACTTGGCCTTTCCCGTGGCTTGACTCGCGACTCGGCACTTGCTCCCCCCATACCGTTGTCCATGATGCGACTGAGCCCGAACCGCATGCTTCTTGCCGCCGCTGCAGCGATTGCTGCCACAGCCCTTGGTGGCTGCGCCAGCTCCCGAGAGGCCATCGGCGATGGCCCGCAGTACCCGCCGGTGCGGCAGTCTCGCGTGATTGACGTTCAGGTGCTTCGCGATGAGACGAAGATCTCGATGACCAACACCACCGCGGCAAACTTGCCTGCTGGATTGCTGTGGATCAACGGGTGGTTCAGCCGGAAGTTCGATGGTCTGGCCATCGGCCAGACTGTGACCTTCGGCCTCGATGAGTTTGAAGACCGGTATGGCGACGCGTTCCGGGCTGGCGGGTTCTTTGCCACCGAGCTGCCCGACCGGGTGGTGTTGGCTCAGCTCCAGCCAGTTGCAGAGGCACAGAACAACGCCGAGCCGAGTGGCATGAAGCAGGAACTCATCGGGCTCGTGGTCATTCGGCCTGTGGAGTAAGGCGTGGCCCCGGAGGCGGGCAGCGGCCCGCCGGCGTGGAGCCTTGGCGTGTGCCTGTATTTTTTTTCTGTACCCTGGCCACTGGCGACCCCACCCTGTGCTGGAATCCGAACTGCACCATCGCATCCGCCTGGCGGCCGCTGAGGCGAGCAACGCCGCCGCAGCCGCGGGGGTTGTTGTCGTCGGCCCGGGCGATGACTGTGCCGTGGTGGCGACGCCTGCGGCATCGCAGTTGCTGACCGTTGACCACTTGATTGAGGGGCGGCATTTCGTGGGGCCGTTTGCACCGCAGGCCGGGGCGGCGGCGGGGACGCCGCTGGAGCTGATCGCGCGGAAGGCGATTGCCCGCTCGGTCTCGGACATTGCGGCGATGGCGGGCAGGCCGGCGTGGGCGCTGGCGACGGCGGCGTTTCCGGCCGGGACTCCGCAGGCGGCGGCCGATGAGTTGTGTGACTGGCTGTTTCGCTGGGCGACGACGTTTGGCTGCCCGCTGGTTGGCGGCGATGTCGCGGCGTTCTCGGCATCACAGACACCGCTGGTGCTGACGGTGACCGTCGGCGGCACGCCGCACGAGGGGCGGGGGCCCGTGCTACGGAGCACGGCCAAACCGGGGGATGCGGTGTACATCACGGGGCCGATGGGTAACTCGCTGGCATCGGGCCGGCACTTGACCTTCACGCCGCGGACGCGGGAGGCGGCGGTGCTGGCAAGCGTGCTGGGCACCGGGCTGCACGCGATGATGGATCTGTCCGACGGCCTGGGGCGTGATGGGGCGCGGATTGCCCGGGCCTCAAACGTGCGGCTGATTCTGGATCCGTCGAGCTTTCCGATCAACGCCGATGTGCCGCAGGTTCGCGGGCACGATGCGGCCGCGGGCGGGTTTGGTGGGCACCCGCACTCGCGCGCACTGGCGGCGGCGAGCGATGGCGAGGATTACGAACTGCTGCTGACGGCCCCCCCACTGTCGACGGCGGAGACGGCGGCACTGATCGCGGCCGGCGTCGTGCTGCACCGCATCGGCGAGGTGGAATCGGCGGGGCCAGGCACGCCGGCGGGGTGCTTCGTCGTCACGACTGGGTCGTCAGACTCGCCGGAGAGACTGGTGAGCTTTGATTCATGCGGGTTTGAGCACGCGTAAGCGAGCTCGCGCCAGGAGACTTGCCTGAGCGTTCACGACTTGCAACGGAGCATTCTTAAATCGGGCCCAAAGCCGAGAGGTCACATCCCCGCCCAGCGGGACTCGCCGGGGCAGTCGAAGCAGACGAGTTGGCCGGGGGTGAAGTCGGCAGCCTTCTGGCGGGCATCGCCGAGCTTGGCGGTCAGGACGAGGGCCTGCTCGAAGCCGGGGACGGTTCCGCCGCCGCACTCGACGGTGATGGTGTTGGCGGCCGAGTCGGTGCTGATGACGGTGCCCTGGACGCGGCGGATGCGACCGACGAGCGGCTCGACGAAGCGGCCGCCACCGTCGACCTTGTCGACACGGCGGGTGTCGCTCATGATGCGGCCCTTGAGCCGGGCGCCCTTGCTGGCGGCGAAGCCGGCTTCGGGGATGAGGTGCAGCTTGTAGAGCGTGCCCGGCACGGTCAGCACGAGATAGCCCGGCTTGGTGGCCGTGGGGGCGATCATGCCGTCACTGAGCCCGCGGCAGTACATGGTGCGGGTGGGGGTCGGGTTCGTGCCGGTGGTGGTCGTGGTCATAAAGAAAAAACTCCGTCGACAGAGCGACGGAGTTTACTCGCATTGATCGGCCGGCGGCAGGATCCCTGACGGAAACCGCGCGCGGGCTGGTCGTCAGGGGCGATCGGGGCTTTACGCCGCCTCGCGCTGCTCGGTCATGGTGCCGGCGACACCGTCGCGGGTGACCAGGAACAGCTCGGAGGTGATGGGGTAGGGCAGACGGCGGTAGTCGTCGGTGATGCGGCCACGGAGGCGGCGGATGAACGGGTCCGGGCCGGCGGAGAGGGCCACGAACATGTCGCGGGCGGGGATGGCCACGTAGAAGTCGCCGCCGAGGCGGGCTGCCAGACGCTTGTGCAGGTCGCCGAGCAGCAGGCGTGCGGCGTCGTAGCCGTCCTGCTCGGAGAGGATGACGGCGCGGCCGCCATCCTTGCTGGTGACGAGCTGGGCGTCGAGCTCGGGGCACGAGGCCTCGAGGTTCTCGCGGGCGATCTGGTCGAGATCATCGGCGGTGACGTTCCAGCGCACCATCTGCTCGGTGGTGACGCTGACGGTCATCTGGGGAAGGTCGACGACGAAGACGATGACGGTGCCGTTGACGTACGGCACGTGGGCCACCTGCTCGCGGGCCAGATGGCTGAAGATGCTCTCAGGCTGAATGCGCGGCATGATTCGGGCCCGCACCAGGTCGAAGCTGTGGCCGCCGATGGCGGAGGCCTCGCCCGAGAACAACTGCTCGAGGTAATGCTCGACAATCTCGGTCCCGCGGTCGGGATCGTGATTGACGAGGCGATAAAGGTTCTCAAGGTCAAGGCGGCGGCCGTTGACGATCAGTTCGCGCGGGCCCGTGAGTTCAACCACATAATCGGGCTGAAGGCGACGGAGCAGCACAGCGACCTGTTCGGCAAACGCTTCCGGCTCACGCGGCATGTTTGACATCATTGAACCCTTCGCAGCACGCCCCGGTGCGGCCTTGCCGCTGCCGGGACTGGACCAGGCACCACTCTCTACACAACAAGGCCGGGTGCGTTCGGCGGGTGACGAATCATGTCGCCCGCTGCTTTTCGACCGGTGTGGGCCGGCGGTCCGCTCGTCAAGGGTTCGTGTGCAGGTTTCTCCGCACTCGCGCCGGTGCATTCATCACGGTCACATGCGACCGCGTCCGAGTAGATTCGCAGCCCGGTGGTTCTCGGATCGCAGCAGGACCGAAATTGTGTTCAGCACCCCGCGATTCCCCGCGCGAGCCCTGTGCGAAATCCACAATGACCGCACCGAAATGGGATCACCGGTCGGGTCACTGGCAGCGGCGCGAAGAGGAGACTGGTGTTGAGCGCAGAAGCCCAGCCCGAGAAGATGCCGGAGCACTATGCAAAAAGGAAAACGAGGCCAGCATGACCAGCCCACATGGCCATGCCGACCTCGTTTCTCGGACGCCAACACAGCGCCCGTAGTTCGTTAGAAGCGACCGGCTTGGTTTTCACCTAGCCGACCGAACCCGACTCCGACCGTCCGGGCCATCTCCTCAAGTGGTCCGATCCGGCCTTACCTCATGCGTCAAACCAAACCGGCTCATGCCAAGATTTGATCTGAAGCTGCCCAAGTGCCTTGTCGTCCCGGTCTGCCGCAGTGTCGTGTCCCAGTCAAGGGGTCCGGACCTCCTCGTCTGGACACTTTGGCTTGGCACTGCTTGAACCGTTGCACCTGAACAGAGGTACAACAAGCAATCCTCGTGCCAGAACCAAAAGCCGCCGAAGGCCTCCGGGACCCGGCCCAGTTCCCTGAAATTCAGCATTTACGACGATATATCAACATGCAAATGTTTGCCTATCATCATTGAAGCACTTTTGGCGATATGTCATACTTTGACTGCTACAGATTCTGGCAGGTCACGCCAAAGCCGATAGGAACTTCCCCAGTAAGCTGCCGGCACGCACTCGAATGCCCGACACCCCTTCCAATCTGATCGGAGCGACCCTGCCGCCGAATCTGGACCTTGGCACGCTGGACCGGCTCGTGGGGGTTGGGGTTGTTCTGGCCCGCCGCACGGGGGAGGTGGAATGGGCCAGCACCTCGACCCACCAGTTTATCGGACGTCTGGCTTCCGCGACCCCGCTCAGCCAACTCCTGGGCCTGCCCACGGCGAGCTGGGATCGGATCGTCGCCCCGACGACGGCTCCGGGGTCAGGCGGCGGGGGCCGGCCGGAAGGCACTCAGATTCGCCTCGTCCGGACGCTGACAATGTCCCCCGAGCGGCTGGTCGATCTGTTTGCAACGAACATCGGCGAGCATGTGCTGATCACGCTGGCGGACTCGACCCAGCTGGCCAGCGCGGAGGCCGAACTGGTCGAACTGCGAGCACGGCTGACCGAGAGCGAGCGCGTGCGGGCCCGCCTGAGCGATCTGCGGGCGGAACTTGCCAGCGACCAGGCGCCGGACCGCGGCACCAGCGAGATGATCGGCGAGTCTGCCGCGCTTCGGCGGGTGCGCGAACAAGTGACCCGGGTCGCGGCGACCAACACCACCGTGCTGATTGCCGGTGAGACTGGCTCGGGCAAGGAACTGGTTGCCCGCTCGCTGCACGCCAGCGGCGGGCGGCGGCAGCACGGCTTTGTGGCTGTGAACTGTGCCGCGATGCCCGAATCTCTGCTGGAATCCGAGCTCTTTGGCCACGAACGCGGTGCGTTCACCGGTGCGGACCGGCGGAAGCTCGGCAAGTTCGAGCTCGCCGACGGCGGCACGTTGTTTCTTGACGAAGTTGCCGAGATGTCGCTGACGGCCCAGGCCAAGCTGCTGCGCGTGCTGCAGGAACGGGTCTTTGAGCGAGTCGGCGGCACGGAACCGGTGAAGGTGGATGTGCGGCTGATCGCGGCAACGCACCGCGACCTGGCCCGGCAGGTGGAGCGTGGTCGCTTCCGCGAAGACCTGTACTACCGGCTGGCCGTGTTTCGCATTGATGTGCCGCCACTGCGTGACCGCAAGGAGGACCTGCGGCCACTGATCGAGCACCTGCACCAGCGGGTTGCCACCCGGATGGCCAAGCCAGTTCTGCCAGTGAGCGAAAGGTGCATGCGGCGACTGATGGCATATTCATGGCCAGGCAATGTGCGCGAGCTGGCTAACGCGGTTGAGCGCGCGACCCTGCTGTGCGAGGGCAGCGAGCTTGAGATCGAGCTGCCCCAGGGGCCGATCAGCACCATCGCCGGTTCGGGTGACATGGGCCGGAGCGGGCCGCCACGGGCAGGCGGCGGTGATGACGACGCCCCCCCCACTGCCAGCGACATTCTGCTTGACCTTTCCTTGGAGCAGTTGCAGCGGCTGCAGATCATTCACGCGCTGGAACGCTCCAACTACAGGGTCTTTGGTTCGGACGGTGCGGCGGTGCGGCTGGAGATCAACCCCAGGACGCTGCTGTCGCGGATGGACAAGTTCGGGATCCCCCGCCCGCGGCTGGCCCGAGGTGATGGGGAGAGGCCGTAAGTGGGAGAAGGGGCCGCCCGACGGTGCGGAATGGCGTGGGCAGCGGTGCTGGTTCTGGACGTCCAAGCTGTGTTTTGAAGGGAAGTTGCGCACGGAGGCTCGCTCCACCTTAACCGTCACCTTCGCACCGAGTTGTCCCCGTACAGTGGCCAGAACCGGATAACCCGCTATATTTCCCCCCACCCCTCGCGCCGTTTTTTCCTGCCGCACCCGCGGTCGGCAGCCGGCCGTTTGGAGATACTCGCTGTGACCGAAGCCGAAATCGAAGTGAAAGTGATCGACATTGTGGCCAAGCACTTCAAGCAGGAGAAGGCCAACATCAAGCGCGAGACCGCGTTTGACACCGACCTGAACGCCGACTCGCTGGAGCAGGTTGAGCTGCTCATGGAGTTCGAGGACGAGTTCAAGACGAAGATCCCCGACGAGCAGGCCGAGAAGATCAAGACCGTCGGCACCGCGATCGAGTTCATCAAGGCGAATATGCCGAAGTGATTCGGTCCGCGGCAGCGGCGCTTGCCCTGCCCAGTGCGTATTGACCCCGACCCGCCGGCGACCACCGTGTCGCCGGCGGTTTCTGCGCCCGTAGCCCGTTCCCGTTTTGGCGCGGCGGACACGCACGTTCCACTCTCCGCACAGTTCCTGCCTCCTTTCCTCTGGAACCCCCACCATGGCGAACCCCCGCAGCGGCCCCCGGCTGGTCATCACCGGCATGGGAGCGGTGACGAACCTCGCGACCGATGCTCTTGGCACATGGGCAGCCATGCGCGAAGGACGGAGCGGCATCAGCCGCATCGAGGGCGCAGACTTTGATGTGTACAAGGGCCGGTGGTCGGTGGAGATCAGCGGGCAGGTCAAGAACTGGGAACCCCCGCACATTGATTCTCGCGAGCAGAAGCGGCTGGACCGCTTCGCAGTGCTGGGCATCGAGGCCGCAGTTCAGGCGGTTGAGATGTCCGGCATCGACTTTGCCAAGATGGACCCCGAGCGGTGCGGCGTCGTCGTCGGCTCCGGTGTCGGCGGCATCAAGACAATCGAAGACGGCGAGATCCTGCTGCGTGAGCGGGGCCCGGAGCGCGTCAGTCCGTTTACCGTCCCGCGTCTGATGGCCAACGCCGCGGCGGGCAATATCTCGATTCGCTACGGCCTTCAGGGCCCGGCCAGCACGCACGCCACGGCGTGCGCCTCGTCCGGCCATGCGATGGGTGATGCGATGCACATTCTGCGTCGCGGCGAGGCCGATGCGATGATCGTCGGCGGTGCTGAGGCGGCCGTGGGTCCGATCTGTGTGGCAGCCTTTGCCGCGATGAAGGCCCTGAGCACCCGGAACAGCGATCCGACCAAGGCGTCGCGCCCGTTTGACAAGGACCGCGACGGCTTCGTGCTCTCTGAGGGTGCGGCGATGTTCGTCCTTGAGACCGAAGAGCACGCCAAGGCCCGCGGGGCGACCATTTACGCCGAGATCGTCGGCTATGCCAACAGCTGTGACGCGTACCACATCACTGCACCTGACGAGCAGGGCCGCGGCGCGGGCCGCAGCATGAAGTGGGCGCTGCGCGATGCGGGCCTGAACTCCGACCAGATCGGGTACATCAACTGCCACGGCACGAGCACCCCCCTGGGTGACAAGGCCGAGGTGCAGGCGGTGCTGTCGCTGTTCGGCGATCAGATCCGCAAGTCAGCCGGCGGCAAGGTGCTGATGAGCTCGACAAAGAGCATGCACGGCCACGGGCTGGGTGCCTCGGGTGCGATTGAGTCGATCGCGTGCATTCAAGCCCTCCGCGAGGGTGTGATTCCGCCGACGATCAACCTGGACAACCCCGATGAGGGCTTTGATGTAGATCTGGTGCCGCACCACGCCAAGGAGCGTCACATCAAGTATGCGATGAACAACACCTTCGGCTTCGGCGGGCACAACTGCACGCTGGTGTTTGGAAAGTACGAGTAAGCGGTACCTGAAGAAGGATGAATTGATCTGCAAGGCCCGGATAATCCGGGCCTTGCTGCTTTAGCAGCGTGCACGGCCGGCCGAGACCCCACAGGTGGTTCGCCCCAGTGAGCTTTCGTGATCCGCGCCTCAACAGGGGCGGTGCACCCACCGATAACCCTCCCGTGGCTGCCGACTCCAGTGCGATCCTCAAGCTCGAAGTGCCCGTCATCGTCGTTCTCGGCGAGCGGCAGATGTCGATCCATGATGTGCTGGCACTGGCTCCGGGCGGGATCCTGGAGATCCCCAAGAACGCGGATGCCGAGCTTGAACTGCGGGTGAACAACCGCACGATCGGCACGGGTAAGGCGGTGAAGGTCGGTGAGAACTTCGGCCTTCGGCTGACGTCGCTCGGCAACGCCGATGCACCGGCCGCGGCACCCAAGCACAAGATCGAGGTCCACCAGGAGGCGGCGTCGGAGCTTGATGCCGAGGCACTGGCTGAGGCCATGCTTGCCGGTCAGTAATCACCACTGCTGAATACACACTGAGTCTGCGCAGGCCGGAGGCTGCATTGCCTGACGGCGTTGTTGCATTCTGGCGGAAGGGTGGGGAGCGGTTCGGTGGCCTGGGGGTCGCCGCGTGAGGCTTCACGCGTGAAGGCTGAACCGTTGCCGCGCCCGATAAGGCGACTGGCGAGCGTGAAACCTGTCGCACATCCCACGCCGCCGACGAGTTGTGCCGATGACCACGTTCCCGGGGGGGCGTTTCGCCGCCGAGCGACTGCGCCCTGCACCTGCCTTCAACTGCCTTCATCTGGTCCAATCGGAGCCCGCGAGTGACTGCAACGCCCACCAACATCGATTCGACCACCGTCTGCGTGGATGCCCGCCCGCTTCTTATCGGCGGACACCCCGAAGCTGCCAACGCGGTGCTGTGCGACTTGGTCAGCCACGGCTTGCTGCTGCCGGCGGCCGTGCCCGCCCACCGCGATGCGCTTGCGCTGGTGGGCTCATCCACCGTGCTGCTGCTGGTCGGTGGCGAAGCCGATCCGCACGTACTCAAGCCGATTTGCGGCTGGATTGAGGAATCCGACAACCTGGTACTGGCTGTCGAGCTTGAACACTCGCAGCAGGGAAGCAACACCGGGCGCAAAGCGCGTCGCCGTGCAAACACGCCATCGTGCCAGGCGACCCTCTCGGCGCTGGCCAAGGCTGGCGCGGTCGTCACTCCGGGGACAATCGGCGCCATTGAGGCCGCGCTGCGGACCAGCCGGCGGTGCCACACGCAGACGGCCGAACTGCAGCAGGAGCTCTCGCTTCTTCGCAAGACGCAGCAGCAGGCCGACACGTGGCTGGCACAGATTGATGAGGAGTTGCACATGGCCGCACGCGTGCAGCGCGAGATGCTGGGCCACAAGCCCCCCACCATCCCGGGGCTTGAAGTCGGGGCGATCTTCCGCCCGGTGTGGCACGTCAGCGGCGACATTTACTCGATGGCTGCCCGCGAGGGCGGCCTGACGTTTGTGCTGGCTGATGCGATGGGCCATGGCCTGGGTGCGGCGATGCACTCGATGATCATCACCCACGAGCTGCTGTGCAGCAACATGAGCGAGACGCCGGGACGGGCGCTGGCACGGCTGAACCGGCAGATGTGCGCCTCGGCCACGGAGCGGGTGCGGTTTGCCACGGCGGTGTACGGGCACATTGATCCTGGCAGCCGCACGGCGCACCTTGCTGTGGCGGGCCACCACGCCCCGCTGCTGCTGCGTGATGGCCGGGTGATTGACACCGAGCCGGACGGTGCGATTCTGGGCGTGTTCCCCGATGCCGAGTTCGTGGAAGCATCGGTGCACCTGCTGCCGGGCGACACGCTGATCGTGTTCTCCGACGGTGTTGAGCAGGCCTGCATGGACGCGGCCAAGTGCCGGGAGGACCACCGCGCCGATGAGTACCGGCGACTGCTGTCGGGCACGCTGTGCTGTGAGCGGCCGCTGCAAGACGGCGTGGAGCGACTGCTGGACGTGCTGACGACACAGCGGTCAAGCCTGCACCAGAATGACGACCTGACGGTGCTGGCGTTCCGGTATACGGGGTGAGTTGACGCCCCAACTCCGGGGCGGCTCATATCATCTCCCTGTGTCCAGCCCCCTTCCGACCCCGGTCGACCTTCTTCAGCGAATGGTCAATGCCGTGGAGCAAGTGCGCCAACGTCTCATACGTGCCGCGGCAGCCCTTGAGCACGCCGGCATTCCGTACGCCGTTGCCGGTGACAATGCCGTCGCCGCATGGGTTGCCACCGTCGACCGTGCCGCGGTTCGAAACACACAGGACGTCGACATCCTGCTTCGGCGTGACGACATGGCCGCGGCAACGCTTGCGTTGGAATCGGCCGGGTTTGTCTATCGGCACGCGGCTGGATTGGACCTGTTCCTCGATCACAAAGAAGCATCGCCACGGGACGCTGTTCACGTCGTCTTCGCCAGCGAGGTCGTACGACCGGGTGAAGCAGCGGCCAACCCGGATGTGACCGAGTCGGTCGATGCAGGCTCCTTCCGGGTTCTGACTCTCGAAGGCCTGGTCCGTATCAAGCTGACCGCGTTTCGACGCAAGGATCAGGTCCATCTCATGGACTTGCTCTCGGTAGGCCTCATCGGCCCGGAGTGGACCAAGCGGCTGCCAGCCGTCCTTGCGGCCCGACTCCAACAGCTGATTGACACGCCGGACGGGTAAGCACGCTGGCGTGTCAATGGCGACCCGATGGCCACCGGTACCGCTCATCCTGATTCTCCGGCGGATCTCCCGACGCCGATTAAGTGGCCCCTCAAGTTCTATCAGGCAGGATCGCTGCCGCGCGGTATGCTGACGGCATGACCGTGCGGTCCACAATCCCCGCGCCGATGAGTGGTGCCCCGGCGGCACCTGCCCCTGCTGCCGCGGCAGCAGGGGCAGGGGGCGGGGTTGGGGTCGGGCTGGGCGGCTCTGCCTTGGGCCGGGCGTGGAGTGACATTGAGGCGGCGGTGCTGCTGGTGACCTGCTTGCCGCTGGAACAGCGACTGGCCGAGGCCGGGCTGCCGGAGACCGAACGGCTGACCCGCTGTCCGAAGTGCGGCCAGAAGCTGCTGGCCAACCACCATGCCGTGCTGTGCGATGCCTGCGAGGCCTCGCCGCCGCCGTGGACGGCACTGGTGACCCTGGGGCCGTACGCGGATCCGCTGGCACCCATTGTTCGGGAGATCAAGAACCGGCCGTGGCCCGAGCTGGCGGATCGCACGGGGCGGATCCTGGGTCAGCGGCTGGCGGCCCGGCTGACTGCCGCGGGGGTGCATGGCCCGCTGGTGCTGCTGATTCCGGTACCGACGAGCCGGCTGCGGATCCTGTACCGGGGGATCGATCACCCGGCGGCGATCGCCCGGGGGATGTGCCGCGGGTTGAGGGAGCTGCACGCTGAGGCCACGAGCCCTTCTGGAAACCTAACAGCGTACCTGGCACCACTGCTGAGCCGGAGGTGGAGATGGCGGCAGGCGGGCTTGGCGGCCTGGCGACGGAAAGAGAATGTTCAGGGGACGATGACGCCGCCGCGGCTGGGAGGGCTGACTGGCCGTTTTGTACCCACGCTGAGTGCCAGGATCGCCCGAAAGGTGGCCCAGGCACGCCAGCAGGGGCGGCCGGTGGTTGCGGTGGTGGTGGATGATGTGGTTACAACGGGGGCGACAGCCAGGGAGGCATGCCGGGCGGGACGGGCCGCGCTGAGCCAACAAGGCATTTCGGTGCGGCTATGGTGGGTTGCGAGCGTTGCGCGGGCTGATTTGCCGTCCGTATAACGATTCGTGCAAGGCCTGTACAAGGCCTGTCCACGATCCGTCCACAGATCCGACAGAAACGGCGTCGAAGAAAGGGTCCGACTGGACTCGGTAAAGGGCGACCTGCAAAGTTTTTTTAGCATGGTCTTGACGTGGGCGAGTTTTCCGGTATCATCTCCACCCCAGCCCGCAACGCGACGCTGGCCCCGACAACCCGTCGGGAATCCTCCTTGAAAAGTAAACAGTTGGGTGATCCGCGAGCAGGTGCGGTTCAACATGCAACGTCACGTTGCCGGCTTTACTAGCCACGTTGAATCGGATCCAAATAACAGTACCCCACAGTTCACAGCTGTTGGGGGCTGAACTTGCGTGATCACTCGGAGCAAATTTTAGACCCTTAAGTTGAAAGACTTTAGATTTAGAAACTTTGAGATTGCGAGTTCAGTGCACAGGTCGGCAAATCGCCGCCTGGCAGTCACGGAGTAATCCGTGTACTGGACCGGCCATGACAACCTCATGGTTTTAACAGGTCAAACCCACTCTTGTATGAATGTCACCGCAAGGTGACTTAAACAGCAAATCAAGTGAAGAGTTTGATTCTGGCTCAGACTGAACGCTGGCGGCATGGTTAAAGCATGCAAGTCGAACGGGCCCGCAAGGGCCAGTGGCGGAAGGGTGAGTAATGCGATTGAACGTACCCCGGAGTGAGGGATAGCCATGGGAAACTGTGGGTAATACTTCATGATCTCCACGGAGCAAAGATTTATCGCTCTGGGATCGGCAATCGTCCTATCAGCTAGTTGGTGAGGTAAGAGCTCACCAAGGCAATGACGGGTAGCAGGTGTGAGAGCACGGCCTGCCACATCGAAACTGAGACACTGTTCGGACTCCTACGGGAGGCTGCAGCGACGAATCTTCCGCAATGGGCGAAAGCCTGACGGAGCGATGCCGCGTGTGGGATGAAGCGGCTTTGCCGTGTAAACCACTGTCAGGAGACAGGAATACTGACCGTCTCCAGAGGAAGGGGCGACTAACTCTGTGCCAGCAGTCGCGGTAATACAGAGGCCACAAGCGTTAGTCGGAATCACTGGGCTTAAAGGGTGCGTAGGCGGCTGGATAAGTGTCGTGTGAAATCCCACTGCTCAACAGTGGAACTGCACGGCAAACTGTCTGGCTAGAAGTATGTAGAGGTCGCTAGAACGATTGGTGGAGCGGTGGAATGCGTAGATATCAATCGGAATGCCAAAGGTGAAGACAGGCGACTGGGCATTACTTGACGCTGAGGCACGAAAGCGTGGGGAGCAAACAGGATTAGATACCCTGGTAGTCCACGCCCTAAACGATGTATGCTGAGTTTCAGCGGCTCTGACGCCGTTGGAACTGTAGAGAAATTGGTAAGCATACCGCCTGGGAAGTACGGTCGCAAGATTAAAACTCAAAGAAATTGACGGGGGCTCACACAAGCGGTGGAGGATGTGGCTTAATTCGAGGCTACGCGAAGAACCTTATCCTAGTCTTGACATGCTTAAGAACCCCTCTGAAAGGAGGGGGTGCCCGCAAGGGAGCTTTTGCACAGGTGCTGCATGGCTGTCGTCAGCTCGTGTCGTGAGATGTCGGGTTAAGTCCCTTAACGAGCGAAACCCCTATCTCTAGTTGCCAGCGTGTAATGACGGGGACTCTAGAGAGACTGCCGGTGTTAAACCGGAGGAAGGTGGGGATGACGTCAAGTCCTCATGGCCTTTATGATTAGGGCTGCACACGTCCTACAATGCGTTATACAAAGGGAACCAAAACTGCGAAGTCTAGGAAATCTCAAAAAGTAACGCTCAGTTCGGATTGCAGGCTGCAACTCGCCTGCATGAAGCTGGAATCGCTAGTAATCGCGGGTCAGCATACCGCGGTGAATGTGTTCCTGAGCCTTGTACACACCGCCCGTCAAGCCACGAGAACCGGGGGGGCCCGAAGTCGCTGAGCTAACCGTAAGGAAGCAGGCGCCGAAGGTCAACTCGATGATTGGGACTAAGTCGTAACAAGGTAGCCGTAGGGGAACCTGCGGCTGGATCACCTCCTTTCTAAGGATTTTAGAACTTAGAACTCCTTGCGAGTTCTATGACAAGTGAGCACAAAACGTTACATCAATGAAGCTCGTCCAAACGGGTTGGTCACTCACGATCAACCCTGTAAACACCGGATTTCAAAATAGAAGCCCGGCTCGGTAGTAATACCGAGCTGGGTTTTTTTTATGCACTTATCCAAAAACTCAACTACTTTGCGTAGTTGTATCTACCTTCAAGCAACCCGAAATCAATGGCCTCAACTAGGCCCTTTGTTCTAGCAACTCGGTAAGTCAACTAGCCGTGATTTCACCCCGATTAGCTGTTGATGATTTTCGATTTGCGACATCGGTGCGCCTCTAGTCGGTGAAAATGGTACTTCTGCCTGGCGCCGAAAACTGCTTGCTTGGATCGTAATCCGGAACGAAGTCCGGTTCGCAATCGCCTTCGGCGTTTTTTTGCAAAGACATGTTTCCGCGTAATCTTATTACATGGTGGGGTTCCTTAGGATCCCAAGATGATTGCATCAGCGAACTTGTCCTGTTGTGTATCGTTCATCCAGCTGCTTAGCTTGTTTTTGCAAATCGATTCCAAACATTGGATCCTCTCGCGTTGCTGTTTGTGGTTGTTCAAGCTCAAAATTTGGATTCGGTATGCATGGTGGTTGCGGTTCTGTTGGTATGTTTGTCGGGATAGAATGCAGGCGATTAATCGTTTCCTGACTAGGCGATCCTACGGATGTCGTTTTATGGGTGTTGCCATCGGTTCAGTGATTTTGTCGCGTTGGGTAATCCTTGGATATAGTGGTGGTTGCCATGTTGATTTGGTTGCAGGCACGTCGGGGTGTGACGCTCATTGAGCTATTGGTCGTTCTTGCAATTCTCGGGGCGATGATCGCGTTGTTGTTACCAGCGGTCCAGGCTGCTCGGGAGGCTGCACGAAGGACTCAATGTGCAAGCAATTTGCGTCAATTCCATTTTGACTTTCGCTCCGACGATGATTTTAAACGGGACCGATTTCGGGAGATCCAGTTGGTGAATATCTGTCCAACTTCGATTAAGAAATTTGGGTATCGGCGCAATCAATTTGCGGATTCGGACGATGCGAAGCGTAATTCAAGCAGCACGATGCAGTTTTACGAAGATGCTTCGGGAGGGGTGAAGGTGCCGGAGCCTCCTGGAGGTTATTTTTCCGAGGAGAGTGTGCGTAACGGGACGACACTTGCAGCCATTGAGCAATTGATCGATTATCGACGTCATAGTAAAAGCTTGGCGAATTACCTTTACTATGACGGGCATGTCCAAAGTATCCCCGCTGTAGCTATCGAAGAATGGATTCAACGGAGATGGGATTTTTTAGGAGTGGGACAGGGGTCTTTCGACGACTGATCTTAGTTGGATCAATCCGCTTGGACTATTTCAAATAGATGCGGTTGCATCTTTAGAGATTTCGCAACCATGGCATCGAGTTCGGCCACTTTTTGAAGTCGCAGCTCGATGAGTTCCTTTTTCTTCGTTTCTAGTTCATCGCGTGGGACGGCATCGTAGACCCAATCAGGAACACCGGTAAGGACAATCCCGCGAAATATTTGATCGTGATGGTAACGATTTTTGTTCTCTACTGCTTCTTTTACTTGTTTCGCTTGGTCCGCAATTGGGCCGGTTTTGAGAACTTCGGCCGAGATGTCGATTCCTTTGGCTAACGACTCGGAGCTGAATTCAGCGATCGCAACGGAGTCGATGCGAATTTGATACTTGCCGGGTTCCAATCCGGTCACCTGGATTTTGTAGTCGTTTAGTTCGTCGAGTATCGGTGTCCAAGGTAGGATGCTTGCCGCGTCTTCGGGGAAGAACGGTAACGACTGATCGAGCTTCTGGAATTTCACCCCTTTGCTGGAGGCTTCTAGACGTTCGACACTGCATTTTTCGTTTGAAACGACTTTGCTTTGTGTGGCATCGATGGAGATTGATGCAACAAGGGCTGGGAAGTTCAACCCTTTGAGGATGGAGGCAGCCATGAGGGCCTGGCCTGGCGGTCCGGGGTGAACTGCGTCACCTGCGGTGATTCTATTGTACTTATCTTCTTTGGAGCGAGCCGAATCGAGGACTTGTAGGTAGGGGTGGAATTGATCGACAAAAGTACCGCTGTTTGTTTCCGCGATCGTTTTTACGCCCTCGGAGAATTTTTCCAACGTTTGGTTGTATCCCGTAAGGGCCGTCTTACCTTGTTCATCGTTGTCGAGGGGTTGTGGTGTTACCCAAGCAGTCCGAATGTTGGCAGCTTTGGCTTGGTCTGCCATTCCCTGCAATCCATCCATGTAAGGTTTAAAAGTTTGTTCGGAGAATTCGCGGTAGGAACCATCGTTCATACCGAAGTCGACGGTCATGGCGGTCGGTTTATGCAGTAGGACATCGCGAGTGAACCGCGAATTGCCGCCAACGGAGCGATCACCACCGATGCCGACGTTGCGGAAGGTGATTTTCCAATTGGGAAAACGGGTGACGGTCCACATCTCGACATAATTCGAGTAGAGGTGTTGTTCGGTAATACTGTCACCGATCATGACGACACGGTCCCCGTCACGAAAGAAGAAGTCTTCGGCAATTGAGTTCGAGCAGAGTCCGAGTGAAGAAGCGGCCAGCAAAGCGAGTCGAACGGAAAGTTTCATGATGGTTTCCAAAGAGGGTAGATCAGGGGCGGGTTTTGAGTTGCCATTCTAACAGATCGTGAAGGGCCCGCATGCCCTACGCTTCGATGCAAACGCCGAGCGTACTGATGGGAACGCAACACAATCGATCGCAATTGTGCAGCGCAATCGTGGAGCGCAATCGTGGAGCGGGTCTCCCGGCCCGCTGTCCGCGCAATTGTCCGCGCATTGAATCACTATGTTATGACAGCTCGCTAGCGGCTGGAGAGAACCCAACCACCCACGGCTCGCCGTACATCCGAATGTTTTTCTAGGACTGATTGCGTTGCTCAGCTTGCGATTGCAGTTCTTGCGTTAGTGCTTTGAGTTGCTCGAGGGAATGATTGTTGAAATTCGATACCTCGCTGACAGGGGTACCGAGGATTTTTTGCAAGGTTTGGATTAATCGAATCTCCCCTTGAATAATACCTTCTTGGCGACCATCCTCTCGACCTTCCCGATGACCCTCCTGCCGGCCTTCCTGGCGACCCTCTTGCCGGCCCTCTTGCCGGCCTTCCTGGCGACCTTCTTGTCGACCTTGTTTTAGGAGTTGATCCGCAATGGAACCGGGTTCGATTCGGGATGGGAGTATGTTTTGAACGGTCATGGTCAAGGTACTCATCGGAATGTTTGGATTGCTGGCCAGTATGTAGAAGACGGCTGCATTCATGCGTGCGAGTTGCGCGTCTAATGTTGCGTTGAAAAGCAATCGTCGGAGGATGCTTTCCAGCCGATCGACTAATTCCTTGCGTCGACTGTATTTTAGCAAGCTTAATACGCTTTGCAAAAAAGGATCTTTTGCGAGTTTGTCATCTGGGATTTCGCAGAGGTCTAGTATTGGGAAAGTGAATCGCACGCTGTAGGGTAGGAGGGCGTTGGGAGTGCCGAGCAATTCATCGAGGGTTCTTGGAGCTGTCCATGGGGATTCCCCATGGTAGATCACCAATGGGAAAACGGGGCACAAGGGTTGGTCGTTGCGATGTTGTTGTTCCCAAATCCGAACGACATATCGAAGGAGTTGCAAGCAAGTCATTTGATCGATTTGGCTTTTGTGCTCCAGGAGCAGATAGATTCTGGCAGTTCGCGAGTGGCCTTTTTCGTCTGCCCAGGCGACGGAATAAAGTAAGTCCGAGTAACTCTCTCGCAAATGATCGTCTACGAAGGAGTCTTTTTGGAGTTGAAGAGAATCAAGATCGAGTGAGTGAATAACGGACGAAGGAAGATGCGACTCGATCAAGCTCCGCACTGCGGATGCATGGGAGAACGCAAAGTGGAAGAAGTTATTGTGGGGGGAAGGGAGGTGCGAGTCGTCCATGCCTTTGATTTTAAAGCGACTCGGTTTTTTTGGTCTGATTTGGTCAAACTAATTTCTTTTGCTAGCTCTAAGTCAGAATGTTTTTCTATGACTGATTGCGTTGCTCAGCTTGCGATTGCAGTTCTTGCGATAGTGCTTTGAGTTGCCCGAGGGAATGATTGTTGAAATTCGATGCCTCGCTGACAGGAGTACCGAGGATTTTTTGCAAGGTTTGGATTAATCGAATCTCCCCTTGAATAATACCCTCTTGGCGACCATCCTCTCGACCTTCCCGATGACCTTCCTGCCGGCCTTCTTGGCGACCCTCTTGCCGGCCTTCCTGGCGACCTTCTTGTCGACCTTGTTTTAGGAGTTGATCCGCGATAGAACCGGGTTCGATTCGGGATGGGAGTATGTTTTGAACGGTCATGGTCAAGGTTTCCATCGGAATGTTTGGATTGCTGGCCAGTATATAGAAGACGGCTGCATTCATGCGTGCGAGTTGCGCGTCCAATGTTGCGTTGAAAAGCAATCGTCGGAGGATGCTTTCCAGCCGATCGACTAATTCCTTGCGTCGACTGTATTTTAGCAAGCTTAATACGCTTTGCAAAAAAGGATCTTTTGCGAGTTTGTCATCTGGGAT
>CAILKP010000010.1 GCA_903834785.1 uncultured bacterium | reverse complement strand
GAGAGGGGAGACGCGGCCCCTCTCCCCTCTCAAACTCACCCCTCTACCCCCCTCCCCTGTGGCGTGCAACGTGCAGCTGCAGGGGCTGGTACCATCAACAGACTCTCATAGCGGCTGGTACAGGAAATGGGGGCAGGTCACTGGCTATGGAAATGGCGGACCTGGATCGGTGTATCGTTCTCTCGCCGGACAGAACGCAACACTGATCTATGACAACCTCAATAGCAACATCGTCGGAACAAACCAGCTCGTCCAAGCCATCGAAACACCGGCGGGTGTTGATGTCTTCATCCGCAACGGCGCTCGCTTCACGCATCCGGCCGGGCATGTGCCGGGCTTGGTCTTCAACGTCCGCGGCGATCTCACCATTGGCGATGGGGGTTTGATCGACGTAAACGGTTGCGGTTTCCCCGGCGGGCAAGGGTGGGGCAGGGGGAGTAATGGCACGCAACAGACGCTAGGCGGTGCGGGCGGTGGTTACGGCGGATTGGGGGGCGCCAGCTTGAACGGCGCACCCGGCGGCAATCCTTACGGGTCGGACATGCAACCAACTGATCTGGGTAGTGGCGGCGGGACCAGTTTCGTGGGCGGCTTAGGAACTTCCGGCGGCGGCGCGATTCGACTCTCCGTTGGCGGCATACTGACTCTGTCCGGATCCATCACCGCCAATGGAACATCCATCTCGAGTTGCGGCAACACCCAAACACAGGGCGGCCCGGGGTCAGGCGGCAGCGTCTGGATCACAGCAGGAAGCATCGTTGGCAACGGCACGATCTCAGCGGCCGGTGGCAGCGGCTGTGCCGGTGCTGGTGGCGGACGGGTGGCTGTCTATTCGTGCGCCCGCACCCTTCCCGCCAGTCACATATCTTCGCTCGGTGGAACTGGTTACTTCGGCGGAACTGGACCCTATGCCGGTAACGCAAACCCGGTCTATCTCGAAACCGCCCTCATCACCCAACAGCCCATCAGCACCGTGAGTTGCGAGCTGGCTGATGCGGTCTTTGATGTCGCGGTGATCGGCCCGGGGCCCTACACCTATCAGTGGCGCAAGGGCGCGGTGCCGCTGAGTGACGGGCCCACCGCCACGGGCACCCTGATCATCGGTGCTGCCTCGCCACGGCTGACGCTCCGTGGAATCACCGCGGCCGATGAAGGCAGCTACGACTGCATCGTCTCCACCGCCTGCGGCGGCATCCCGAGCACGGTCGCCACGCTGCTGCTGTCTCGGCCGTGCTCGGTCGCCGACGTTGTCGGCACCGATGGCGGCCCGCGCGTCTGCGGCGACTCGACGGTCGACGGTGCCGACTTCATCGCGTTCATCAACTCGTTTAGTGTCGGTGATGCAACGATTGACCCGATCGCCGACATCGCCGGCGGCGGTGAAACCGGCGAGTTGCCCGATGGGACGATCGACGGCACGGACTTCATCGCGTTCATTAATGCGTTTGCGATTGGGTGCTGAAGCAATAGTCTGGAACTGATTCGGCGTTGACTGGCACGGCGGCCACGGGGTTTCCCGGGGTCGCCGGAGGTCGCTCATTGGGACAATTCGGCGCGGGTGGTTGTGACGCCGTGCGACCGGCGGGACGTAGACTTGCTGCGCCGGGGGCACCCTCGCACGGATTCCACCTTTCTTCTGGAGCGCCGTCATGACCTTGATTCTGCCTCGCCGGTCCTTTCTTGCTGCCGCGGCTTTGATGGCGGCGGCCCCGATGGTGCCACAACTGCGGCCGAGCGCGGCCCGGGCGGCGCGGCGGCTGAGCGAGGGTGAGAAGCTGGGGATCGGGTTCATCGGCATGGGGATCCAGAACCGGTTCCACCTGAGCTGGTTCCTGAAGCGCGAGGATGTGCGGGTGGTGGCGGTGTGTGATGTGGACAAGACGCGGCGGGAGGATGCCAAGCGATTCGCCGATGAGAAGTACGGCGTGAAGGCTGGTTCCGGGGAAGGCGCTGGGGCGGGCGGCGTTGCCGCGATTCTGGACTATCGCGAACTGCTGGCACGCAAGGACATTGATGCGGTGGTGATCGCCACGCCGGACCACTGGCACGCGCTGCAGGTCATTGAGGCGTGCCAGGCGGGCAAGGACGTGTACTGCGAGAAGCCGATGACGCTGACGCTGGCGGAGGCCAAGGCGTGCGTTGATGCGGTGCGCAAGCACGGACGGGTGTTCCAGACCGGCAGCCAGCAGCGCAGCGAGTTTGACGGGCGGTTCCGCAAGGCGTGCGAGTTTGTGCGCTCCGGGCGCATCGGTGATGTGCTGACGGTGCACGTGGGCATCGGGACCTCGAGCAAGTGGTGCGACCTGGCCGAGGAGCCGATGGAGCCGGGGCTGGACTGGGACCGCTGGCTTGGGCCGGCGCCGGTGCGGCCGTACAACTCGGTGCTGTCGCCGCGGGGTGTGATCAATCACTACCCGAACTGGCGGCTGTATCGCGAGTACAGCGGCGGGATGATGACGGACTGGGGAGCGCACCACTTTGACATCACGCAGTGGGCGCTGGGGATGGATGAAGCGGGTCCGGTGCGGATTCTGCCGCCGCAGGACCCCAAGGCGGAGTATGGAGCGCGGCTGATGTACGCCAACGGCGTTGAGGTGATCCACGGCGGGGCGAGCGGCGTGACGTTCCAAGGGACCAAGGGGATGCTGTTTGTGTCGCGGGATGCGCTGCGGTCGGAACCGGAGCGGATTGTCAAGGACCCGCTGGGAGCCGGTGAGGTGCGACTGGCGACGAACAAGGGGCACATTGACAACTGGCTGGAGTGCATCAAGTCGCGGCAGCGGCCGATCTGCGATGTTGAGGTGGGGGCACGCAGCATGGCGTGCTGCATCCTGGCGAACCTGGCCTACTGGCACCGCAAGGAGGTGCAGTGGGACCCGGCGAAGTGGGAGTTTGCCGGGGCATCGGCAGCGGAGGCGGCCAAGTGGATGGACTACGAACGCCGCAAGGGCTTTGAACTGCCGAAGGTGTAAGGCGTGGCGGCGACTATGCTGGCGGCGCATGGCACGTGAAAACATTGTCAAGTCGGCACTGGCCGGGTTTTTCGGCACGTTTACCAGCCGCAACTCGGCCTGGCACGGCACGTGGCTGCTGGGGCACCTGCTGCGCGAGGCGGACCGGGCGGAGTGGGACCTGCTGCAGCCGCCGCGGGCCTACGAGAAACTCAGCGCGATGGACTATGCCGAGACGATGGCGGCGCAGAAGTTCCAGCGGCAGTTGGCCAAGGTGGATGCGACTGCGCTGGTGAAAGAGGCGACGCTGGTGCTGGAGCGGGTGGAGGATGACGGGCTACTGGCGTGGGCCACGAAGCTGGGGGTGATGGATCGCGAGCCGTACGCCATAGAGGTGACGGCGACGGCGGTGGTGACGACGGCCAGCGGCGAGAGCGAGAAGCCGTTTGTGATCAGTGAGACGTTCTTTGTGTATCGGGCGGAGCGGGAGTGAAACGACGAACCGGCGGTACAAGCCGCCGCTGTTTGCCCAAATGCGGTGCAGGGCTTCGTTTGTTCGCCAAATCGTCCTCCTCCCCCCGGAATGAGGCAGTGTTCTTTCGTTGGAGTTGGTGGCCTCGTGCTTTTGGTGCAATGCGGATTGCGCGTCCGGACATGGGTCTCCGGAGCGGCGGCCGTTTCTGGCCGCTACCAGGAGATACGGACATGAAGCGGACCGAGCAGAGCCGGCAGTCACGGCGGACGGTGTCGGGCGGTGTTGCCATGGAGCGTGGTGAGCAGACGGGCCGTGCGCTGCGGCGTCGCGGTGCGGCGGCGGTGTTGGCGGGTGCCGCGGCGGCGATGCTGGGGCTGCAGGCGGCGCGGGGCGATACCACGCCGCTGACGATGCTGGACCCGACGCTGGAGGCCTCGGTGTTTGTGACCGGGCTGAGCCAGCCGATGGGGATGATGTTCCTGAGCGCCGGTGACATGCTGGTGCTGGAGAAGGCCACCGGGCGTGTGCTGCGGGTGATCGGCGGGGTGGTGCAACCGACACCGGTGCTGGACCTTGCGGTGAACTCCAACTCCGAGCGCGGGCTGCTGAGCATGGTGCCGGATCCGGGGTTCGCGCTCAATGGTTTTGTGTACGTTCGCTGGACGGAGAGCAGCACCGGGGCGGACAGCGCGGTAGCGATGGAGACGCCGCTGCTGGGCAACCGCGTGGACCGGTTTGTATGGAACGGAGCGACACTGACGTTCTCGGCGCCGGTGATCGCGCTGCGGGCGCTGCAGACAGACAACATCGCATTGGCCGGACACCCCGGGACGAACAACGCGAACCCGGCGGGCAACCACAACGGCGGGGTGATGAAGTTCGGCCCTGATGGCAAGCTGTACGTGTTCATGGGTGATCAGGGCCGCCGCGGCTGGATGCAGAACCTGGCCAATGGCCCGTTCCTGACGCCGCCGCTGAGCGACGACACGTTCGGCGGTCCGGCTCCGGACAACGCGCATCTGGCTGGCGTGATTCTGCGGTTGAATGCCGATGGCACTGCTCCGACGGACAACCCGTTCTTTGCAACGGGCGCGGCGGTGGGCGGTGAGGTCGGGGCGAACCTGCAGAAGGTTTTCTCGTACGGTCACCGCAACGGCTTTGGCATGGCGTTCGATCCGGCGAGCGGATTCCTGTGGGCCACGGAGAATGCTGATGACGCCTACAGCGAGTTGAACCGGGTGGTGCCCGGAATGAACGGCGGGTGGATCCAGATCGCCGGCCCGCTGGCGCGGTTCGCCCAGTTCAAGGCCATTGAGACCAAGCTGTTTAACAGTGCGCTGCAGCAGGTGCGTTTCCCCCCCACTCGCCTGGCGTATACGGCGGCGGCCGCACGCAGCCGCATGTTCATGCTGCCGGGCGCGGTGTACCAGGATCCGGACCTGAGCTGGACCTATGAGATCGGCCCGGCCGGTACAACCTTTGTCACCGGCGATGCGCTGGGGCCGCAGTACAACGGGACGCTGTGGATCGGCTCGGCCCGCGGGTTCGCTCAGGTCGGCGGCAACGGCGGCAGCATCTACCGCTTGAAGATGACCGCGGACCGGCTGCATGTGGATGTGAGCGACGACCCGCGGCTGGCTGATCGCGTCGCGGACAACCTGTTCCGGGCCCAGAAGTTTGACGGCACGGAGAGCGAGACGCTGCAGATCGGCCGCGGCTTCGGCACGGCATCGGCCATTGAGCAGGGGCCGGACGGGAACCTGTACGTGACCTCGGTGACGGACAACGTCATTTACCGGATCCGTCGGCGGCCGTGATGCGGGGACGGAGAGAGCGGGCGTTACACGAACGAGCGAGCGAGCGAGACAAACAGTCAAGGAGAGAACCTATGAAGACACAACACAACATGATCGCGGCCGCGCTGACCGCGTGCACAGTACTGGCCGGTGCGGCGACCGGGGCCCAGGCCCAGACCATCGTTAACGGCGGCTTTGAGAGCGGCCTCTTCGGCTGGAGCGCGGCCGACCAGCTCGGTAGCGACGGGACGTTTCTGGTGCAGACCGGCCCGACAAGCCCGCTCAACGGCTTTGCCGTGCCCGTGGCACCGGAGGGACTCAACGCGGCGATGACGGACTCGGGCGCGGGCGGGAGCCACGCGTTGTATCAGGACTTTGCGGTGCCCGCGGTGGTGCAACAGACTTTTCTGCGATTCTCGCTGTACCTGAACAATGGTGCGGAGGCGTACTTCGTGCCGTCGCACCTGGACTGGGCGCGGACGAGCCAGACTGGCGGGCTTACGCTGAACCAGCAGGCCCGCGTTGACCTGCTTGGCGCCGGGACAGACCCGTTCTCGACCGCGGCGGGTGATGTGCTGGCCAACCTGTTTGCGACGACGACCTCCACTCCTGCGGTGGCGGGCTATCTGAGCTTTGATATCGACATCACCGCGGTGCTGCAGACACACGCCGGCGAGACGCTGCGGCTCCGGTTTGCCGAAGTGGACAACGTGAACTTCTTCAACCTCGGCGTGGACAACGTGCGGCTGGTGGTAGTGCCGGCACCGGCCAGCGGGGCGGTGGGACTTGCACTGCTGGCATTGGCCGGGCGGCGGCGGCGCTGAGTGCTGCGGTGGTGTTGTTCGGGGTCGGGGCGAAGAGACTTGAAGAGTTTGCCTTTCGGGAAGAAGCTATGACAAAGATGATGAGCGAGCGTCGCATGGGCAGGATCCTGATCTCCACCGGTTGTGCTGCAGCGATGGTCTGCGGAATGGCCTCGGCGGTACTGGCTGATACGGTGACACTGTCACCGGTGGCCGACACGACGATGTTCCGCGAAGCGTCGCTGACGAGCGGTGAACTCAGCAGCGGTGCGGGCGATGCGCTGTTCTGCGGCCGCACTTCGTTCGGTGCCGACACGGTGCAGCGGGCGTTGCTGCGGTTTGATTGTGCTGGCATTCCGGCGGGGTCCGTTGTCACGAGCGTGGAGCTGACGCTGACGGTCGTGCGTGCGCCGTTCGGCAGCCCGGCGACGCCGATCGCCGTGCACCGGCTGACGGCCTCGTGGGGTGAGGGCACCTCGGCGGCGTTCGGCGGCAGCGGAGTGCCCAGCGAGACTGGCGATGCGGACTGGTCCTCGCGGTTCCACCCCGAGACCGCCTGGGCGACACCGGGCGGGGACTTTGCCGCGACGGCGAGCGGGGTACTGAGCGTGGCATCGGACCGCACGGCGGTCACCTGGCCATCGTCATCGGGCATGGTGGCCGATGTGCAGGCGTGGGTGAACAACGGTGAGACGAACCACGGGTGGATCCTGATCAATAACGAGGCACTGAACTCAACGACGCGGAAGTTCGGCAGCCGCGAGGCGTTTGAGAGTTCAACCCGGCCGGTGCTGCTGGTGACGTTCAGCGCCGGCGGGCCAGCATGCCTGGCCGACCTTGCGATCGACGGTCAGCCAGATGGCACCGTTGACGGCAGCGACTTCATCGCGTTTGTCAACAGCTTCGCCATTGGCGATGCCAGCGTGGACCCGCTGGCTGATGTGGCCGGCGGCGGCGATGACGGGCTGGCTCCGGATGGGACGGTCGACGGCAGCGACTTCATCGCGTTCATCAATGCGTTCGCGGTTGGCTGCTGAGCGTTCAGCGCGTCGCAGAGTCCTTCACGCAGCCCCGATGCAGATCGGGGCTGTTTTGTTTGGCGGCCATGCGCTCCAGCGGTGGAGCAGGGCGATCTGGGCGCGGAGCTGGAGGCATCCCGGCGGCACGGAAACGCTGGCTGCGGCGAAGCGGCAGGCGCGGCCCTCCGCCGCGGGCTCCCGACCGGGCGCTGGGACGACCGAGAGAGGTCTCGGCGGCAGAAGCCGCCCGGAAGGGCCGGAGCCGTGGGAGGCGGGGGCTCATGCCGCGGCAGATTGGGATGGGGGCGGCTCCTGCCCGGGCTCGCCAGCTCGAGGGGGGGCAGAAACCATCAAGTTTGCTTTCCGTTGAGCGGAAATCTCCCTGATTACTGGCAGGATTCTCGGGCGTGTTGTACGATGCAGTCCTCTAACTGGGGGTTCCCACAGTTAGAGGATGTGCCGGTGGTCGCCGCCCCCAGCAGGCCACCGGGAGTCCCGATCCATGGTTGTCGGAGCAGGAGAGAATCCGATGGGTCATGCTGCGCTTGGCGGGCGGGAGTGGGTTGTGTTGCTGCCTTGCTGGAGGCAGCTGGTTCACGCCGGGAGCACGCTCAGAAAGCTGGCGGCCGCGGCGGGGGTGGCAGGTGGGGCGGTTCCGGGCGGGGTTGGATGGTTGGCGGTGGCAACTGCGGATGTGCCTGAATGGACATCTCGTGCTGTTGCCAGTCAGGGGGTCACTGCGCCGGTTGAACGATGCAACCACGCGATGACCTTTGACTCGATCCGCGGCCTGACGGTGATGTTCGGCGGGTTTGCGGGTGCCCGGGGCGGGGGCCGGGTTGGCGACACATGGACCTGGGATGGCGCCCAGTGGCAAGCACTTCTTTCGAGCGAGGCAGGCCCGGCGGCGCGGGAACTGCACGCGATGGCGTTTGACCCGGCACGCAGGGTGGCCGTGATGTTCGGCGGCGTGGATCGAGACGGCTCGGTGCGGGGGGACGTGTGGGAGTTTGACGGCACCACCTGGGCTGAACGACCGCAGAGCGGCAACCTCCCAACTGCGAGGTACGGCCACGCGATGGTCTACGACGGAGCAGCGGGCGGGGTGCTTGTATTCGGCGGTCAGCTGCAGGACGGGACGGCCAGCGACGAACTGTGGCGGTGGAGCGGCACAGATTGGTCACGAGTCGAGGCGAGCGGTCCGGTTCCGGGACCGCGGAGCATGCACGTGATGGCGTTCGACACCGAGCGCGGGGTGGCGGTGCTGCACGGGGGACGCGGGGCTGACGGGCCGCGCGGCGATACCTGGGAGTGGACCGGGATGCAGTGGCGGACGTTCGGCACCGACGAGGTGGCGGCCCGCAGCAGCCACGCGATGGCCTACGACAGTGCACGCGGCGTGACGGTGATGGTCGGGGGCGACCGGGGAGATTCGCTGGCCAGCTGGCAGGTCTGGGAGTGGGACGGCATCCAGTGGCGGCAAGGCTCACCCGGGGCGTGGAGGCCGCCGGCGGGCTTCGGCCGGGCGATGGCCTTTGACTCGCTGCGGAACCGCGCGGTGCTGATGGGCGGGATCTCGGGCATGACACTGACCGCGGAAGCATGGGAGCTCGGGCAACCGTGCAGCGGGCCGTCCTGGGACGTCGAGCCGATCGCGCGGCGGCTGTGCGGGAGCGACACGACGATGGTGAGCGTGATCACGGGCACCACGGGGCCGGCGAACTTTCAATGGTGGAAAGACGGCTCGGTGATCGACCCGCTGGTGAACCCTTCCGCCGCCACGGGCATTCTGCTGGTGCAAGGTGATGCTGCGAGCGTCGATGGCTGGTACGACTGCGTGATCAGCAACGACTGCGGCACGACACTGAGCGCAACGGCACGACTGCCGGTGGCCTGGTGCGTGTGCTCGATGGCCGACGTGTGCGGCGGTGGCCCCAACGGCGATCAGCCCGACGGCACGGTGGACGGAGCGGACTTCATCGCCTTCATGAACGGCTTTGCCAGCGGCACCAGTGCGGTCCGGTCGCAGGCGGACATCGCCGGCGGCGGCGAGTTCGGCGATCAGCCCGACGGGACGGTCGACGGGAGCGATTTCATCGCGTTCCTCAACGCGTTTACGACGGGATGCTGATTGGCGGAGACGCACCCGGCCTACGCCGCAGCGGTATTGCCGCCGGAACTGGCGAGCAGTGCCGTGCAGACGGAGCGAAGCAGCTCCGGCTCCACGGGTTTGGCAATGAAATCGTCATAGCCCGCGGCCAGACAGCGATCGCGGCAGCCCTCGACGGTGCTGGCGGTGACGGCCACGATGGGAGTGCGGATGCCCTGAGCCCGCAGGGTGGCGACGGCCTGGAAGCCGTCCAGACGCGGCATGGAAATGTCCATCAGGACCAGATCAAAGGACGGCGGGCGATCGAGCCCGCGGCGGCGTGCGGCACCGCCGGAAAGGCCCTCAACAGCCATGAACCCGTCTTGGGTCGTGATCACGTCGAAACCAAGCTTGCCGAGGTAGTAGGCGAGAATCTCGCGGTTCTCCTGGACATCATCGACAACGAGCACGCGGGGCGGGGTCGACGGCGCTGAGGCGGCGGACTGGCATGCGGGGGGAGGGTTGCTCATGATTCAGTTCCGTATCAGGGACAGGGGGAGCGGGGCCTGCTGGGCGATCGCCAGCGGGGTGCTGTCGATGGGTGGGCAATGAGCTGCCGAGGAGGGCTCATCAACCTCCGGGTTGACGGCCACGGAGAACGTAAAGACGCTGCCGGCGCCGGGCGAACTGCGGACGGCAATGGTGCCGCCGAGCCGCTCGGCGAAGTGAAGAGAGATGGCCAGTCCCAGCCCGGTACCGCCAAAGCGTCGAGCGTGGGAGTTGTCAGCCTGCTGAAACGGCTGGAAGAGATGGCCGAGCTGCTGGGCGGACAGACCGATGCCCGTATCGGAGACCGCAAAGAACAGGGACGGCGTGCCGTCGGTGCCGGCTGAGGCGGTGACATCAACCCGGACGCATCCGGCCTCGGTGTACTTGATGGCGTTTCCGATAAGGTTGATGAGCACCTCCCGAAGCCGCATCGGATCCGAGCGAATGGCACTCGGTGTGCCGGGCTGCCAGGTCAGCGACAGCTCGATTGACTTGCGTGCTGCCAGAGGCTGCAGCAGCGCAACGGCTTCGGTCACAATCGTCCGCACGTCGCACGCAACGATCTCAACGGTCATTCGGCCGGACTCGATCTTGGAGAAATCCAGGATGCTGTTGATGATCTCGACAAGGTGCTTGCCGCTGCGCTTGATCGTCTCGGCGTGGGAGACCCGCAGGGAAACGGGCAGCTCAGGGTCCTTGAGCATGTCCGCGAATCCAAGAATGGCTGTCAGCGGAGTTCGGATCTCGTGCGACATGTTGGCCAGGAAGTCACCCTTGGCCCGGCTGGCGGAGACAGCCTGAGCGGTTACCTGAGCCAGTTGGTCGTTTTTGTGCTCAAGCTCGTGATGCGAGGCGGCCAGACTGTCGCGAGCGGCGGCAAGCTCGGCTGCCTGGGCAAACAGACGCTGCTCGCTGGCGGTCGTGGCCAGCAGATGGCGGCGATAGGAGATGTGCAGCGCGGCGCCGCCGACAAGGATGCCGAGCATGACGGCCAGATAGCCGAGCATTCCACCACGAGCACTGGCGATGCTGCCGTCCCACTCCTGGGCAGGGAAATCGACACCGAGCACCGCCTCGATCGAGCCATCGGGCGCGTAAACGGGTTCAAAGGCCGACACCCATTTGCCCCAGCGGTCGGTTTCGGAATGATCGACGAACACACGGTGCCCGCTGGCGGCATGGCCGATCGAGTCGAGCGCGGTCACAACTTGTTCACCGATCAGAGTACGTTCCTCACGGGCACCGTTGATCACACCGTCGCGGTCATAGTCCGTTTCGGAATCGACGATGAACCGCCACGTGCCGTGGGCATCGCGACGCACGGTGTAAACATCGGTGACGCTGGGATTCAATCGGAGCCAGCGCTTCTGAGCCGCGATCAGATCGAGATACAGCGGATCATCAGCACTGGCGTTGGACGGGAGGCGGTGATGCCCGCGAACGGCGATCTCCGCGGCGTACGTGGGCGCGAAGCCCTCGAGCCCGTGGCGGAGTCGCTTTCGTGCAGCTTCACCTTCGGCGAACACGAGCCAGGAACCGATCAGCAGCACCACGGCCGTCAGCATGCCGCTGATGAGCACGGTACGACGTGCCGCCCGGTACTGAGCGGACCAGACAACCAGAGCGAGGAGTGCCAGAAAGGTCACAGCCGCCAGGATCGTCAGATCGGCGTTGCTGAACACAGCTTTCAGGAACTCTGCCAGGCCCCCGTGAGAAGCAGCAGAAGCAGACAAGTTGGGTGTTGGACTCTGCATGAACTGTGGACCGGATCGGCGCTCGGGAGAGCTCTCGATTCGAACGTATCGGCAGAGGCCCCACTGCTGTTTCCGGAAACCCCTTGAGCGACGGACGAGTGTGACGGATGTAGTGATCGGCGAGCCGACCGTCAGGCGCTTCCGGGCTTCCTTCACAGCAGATTTCCCGGACGTTGGTGAACGCGTATGGGGCCGTGGGCCAGAGCGGCGTCAGGACTATCGGGTGAACCTCGGGGCGCCACTGCTCGGGCTGGTGGAGATTGAGGGCGCGACGTACGCGGGGAACAACCGGCTGATCGCGTCGTCGGAAGCGATGGCGGAGGTGTTCCCCGGCGAACGCCGCAACCATGTGGTGGAGTTTGAACTGCTCGAGACCGCTGGCGTGCTCACCGGCCTGCGGTACGTTCGAACGATCCTGACCAGCGATTTCCAGGTTGAAGGCGACGAACTGGCGCCCTCAGGTGTGACCATCAACAGCGGCACCACCGGCACGGGCGCTGGCGGCAACCTCATCGTCGCCAGCAGCGAGGACAACCTCCGGGCCTACAGCCTGCAGTCCGGTACGGTGGGCCAGATCCTGCCGGCCCTGCCCGGTCAGAACTGCTCGCCCTCGGCCGCGGCGTGCGAACTGAACGTGGTTTCACTTGTCTCCGACGTGGAGGATGTGGTCTGGACGCCGGCGTTCGGTACTCGCTCCAGCGCGATCTACCTGCTCAACCAGGAGTTTCCCGGTCGTCTGCTGCGTCTCAACGCCGACGGCACCCTCAATGCCGCCGGGTCGTTCAACATTGCCGGCGACTTCCCCGGCGGCTCGCCGGGCAGCACGCCCAAGGGCCTGAGCTACCTGGCCGACTCGCCCGCGGTTCCCGCGGCAGTTCGGCGCCCGGGCGGGTCGCTGATCGTCGGGCTGGACAACGACAACCCCGGCCTGCAGGTCTTTGACTTCGGCGGCAACCTCATCGGCTACGAGTCGCTGACTGTCGATGGCACACCGACGGGCGCATCTCGCCTTCCGCTCAATGACTGCCCCGAGCAGTTGCTCATCGAGTCGCTCGCTGCCGATCCGGTGACCGGCCGGCTGTTTCTGGTCAACCAGGGCGGCGGAACGCTCTGCAACTTCCTGTTCGTGCTAACCCCGGTGGCCAGCGGCCCGACGGCCTGCTCGCCCGCTGACATCGCCGGCGCAGGTGACGATGGACGCAGCCCCGACGGCACCGTTGATGGCAGCGACTTCATCGCATTCATCAACAGCTTTGGCATCGGGGATGCGAGCGTTGACCCCCTGGCGGACATCGCCGGCGCCGGCCCCGACGGTCTGCAGGCCGACGGCACGATCGATGGCAGCGACGTCATCGCATTCATCAACGCCTTTGCGATCGGTTGCTGAGGCAAACGCGCGTTTGATCGCCTTATCAAGAGCGGCCGCCACTGCCGATTGTGGCAGGGCGGCCGCTGTTTGCATGGAATAGCCGCTCAAGGCCGCACTCGTCCGAAGGCCTATGCGCAACTTTGCCTAGGGGATTTCCGAGAACTGGCGATGCCCGCACGGTTTTGGCCGCAGTTGTACTGAGCGCAAGCGGCGTTACGACCGCGTTCAAGTTGAAACTCAACTTATCTTGACAGAACGGATCTGTCATGTAAACTGTTTCGAACGGCGAAAGCGGTTGCATCGCTGTTCTCGCGATGTCCGTTGTCGGCGGTGGTATTTTCCTGACGATTGTTCGTGCTTCCCAGTCAGTTCGGTCTCGCTTCAAACTCCTCTCGAACCTCGAATGTCGGGTGGCCATACGGCGCGGTACCTCGTGACCGCCTGACCATGCGGACCTGAGATCCGGTTGAAGTTGGCGATCTGGGCAAGAACACGACCACAAGTCCCCTCCTGGCTTGCGGTGACCGAAACGTCGCCGGAGCGTTTCCGTTCACATGCAGTTGCCCGCCGCGTCGGAACCGCGGCGGGGCAAGATCGCCGAATGAGCGGCATTCAAGGAGCTTGAGACCATGAAATCTGTCCAATCCGTCACCGTCAGCACGCTTGCCCTGCTCGCCCTCGCCGGCGCGGCAAGCGCTCAGGACATCATCCGTCCCGGCGACACGATCACCGGTTTCCCGGTCAACTGGCCGGGCGGGGAAGCCCCGGATCGCTGCATCGACAACTCCGGCGACAGCAAGTATCTCAACTTCGCCAAGCTGAACACCGGCTTCATCGTGACCCCCACGGGCACGGGAATCGTCCGCGGTATCAGCATCACCACCGGCAACGACGCCCCGGAGCGTGACCCGGCCAGCTTCGTGCTCGAGGGCTCCAACGACGAGGGCGCGACCTGGTCGCCGATCGCCTCCGGCGCCATCAACGCTCCAACGACCCGCCGCGCCCTGGCCCAGACGCTGTTCAGCAATACCGCAACCTTCAGCCAGTACCGCGTGACGTTCCCGACCGTGCGTACGGCGGCCTCGGCCAACAGCATGCAGGTCGGCGAGGTGCGGCTGATCACCGCCGGCAACATCCTGACCAACGGCGACCCGTTCACCGTGTCGTATCCCGCCATCGGCTTTACCAACGCCAACGAGGGGCCGGCGAACCTGTTTGACGGGCGCACCGGCACCAAGCTGGGCATCTTCAACGGCAACAGCGGTCCGACGTTCATCGATGTGACGCCGTCCCAGGGCGCGAGCATCGTCACCGGAATCACCATCTTCGGCGGCGGAGATGACGGCGTGTTCCAGAACCGCACGCCGACCTATGTCACGCTGTCAGGCTCCAACGACGGTGTGAACTTCACGCAGATCACCACCAGCGAACTGCAGCAACTGAACATCAACTATTCAGAGCAGGAGCTGAGCTTCGCCAACACGGCCAGCTACTCGCGCTTCCGCCTCGAGCTTGGCCCCTCGATCGACGGCTTCCTGCAGGTTGGAGAACTGGTGCTCCACGGCGTCGCCGGGCCCGCGCTGCCGGCCAATGACGACTGCACCGGCGCACTGCCTCTGGTCGCTGGCGCCAACTCCGGAGCGAACTTTAACGCAACGGGCACCGACATCACCGCCTGTGGCACGGGTGACTCGGCCGACGTCTGGTTCAACTACACCCCCGAGGCCTCGGGCCTGGTGGAAGTGAACACCTTCGGCCCCGGCACACTCAACACCACACTGGCCGTCTACGGCACGTGTGGCGGGGCGGCCCTCGGCTGCGATGACAACACCCGCGCAGGGCTGTCTCGCGTCCGGTGGACCGCGACGGCCGGCGTCAGCTACAAGATCCGCGTGGCCGGCGCCAACGGAGCGACCGGTGCGTTCACGCTGAACGTGGACACCGCCCCCGTGACGCACTCCGACGTGTTCGTCCCGATGGCGTACAACTTCAACGGCATGGTGCACACGGGCGAGGCCGACGCTCCCGACGCACCCAACGGCTTCCGCTCGATCGTTGACCGCGCTCTGCGGGTGACCGGCGAAGTCGGCTCGATCGAGGTGGGCCTGGAAAGCTCCTCTTCGATTCCCTACTCGGTGGTGACGCAGGCCGGCGTGCTTGACCTGGTGCACCTGGGCGACCGCAACACCAACGACAACGCGAACTACCCGTTTGAGACCGAAGTTCCCGGCCTGTCTTTCGATCGCGGCATCCAGCCGACGTGGCTGCCGAACTCCGATCAGCGTTCGACGCCGCAGCTCACCCCGCTGACCGGCCTGTCGCTGGCCATGGGTGCCGACACCAAGATCGGTGTGCTCTACCACGCCACCAACGGCGGAACGAACTTCACGGTGTCGCTGGAGTTCACCGACGACAGCTCGACATCCGTGACCCTCAACGCCCCCGACTGGTTCGGTGACCAGGACCCGACGGAGCCGGTCTTTGGTGTGGACATTCAGCGTCAGCTCGGCCTGTACAACGGCAGCGGCGGCGTTGACTCCGGCCGGGCGGATGTTGACCTCAACGTTGTCGAGGCGGTCGTCAGCACGGCGGGCCTGAACAACGCCGGTCTGGGTGACTACACCGGCAAGCAGCTGCGCTCGATCTCGTTTAGCAATCCCACGAGCACCGTCGCCGGCACGGCGATCTTCGCCGTGACGATCCGCGACGGCGTGTCGGTCTCGCTGCCCTGCCTTGCCGATGTGGTCGCCGATGGCACCGTCGACGGCACCGACTTCATCGCCTTCATCAACTCCTTTGCCATCGGCGATGCCGCGGTGGATGCGGCCGCGGATGTTGCTGGCGGCGGCAACCCCGGCCTGCCCGAGGGTGGCCCGGACGGCACCATCGACGGCACCGACTTCATCGCGTTCATCAACGCGTTTGCGGTTGGTTGCTGAGATTGAGTGCCCAGACTTGACGTGATTTTCGGGCGGCCCCGGTGAAAACCGGGGCCGCTTTTTTCGTCATGGGGCGCTGGACCGCACTGTCGATGGCCGCGACTTCATGACGGTCCTCCACAGGTTTGCGAAAAGATCGCTGATCCAGTTGCTGCCGCAGAGAACCCGGAGCACGCCGCAGTCGACGGCAAGGAACGCGGAAGCGACAGGGATGGGGTAGCTGGAAGGGAGCCGGGGGGGAGGGGCAAAACGGGCTGCGGCGGGCCACTGGGCGGACGCGAGATCGGCAGGGGTGGATGACGCGGGCTCGCGGCGTCCGTGGTGCTTGGCAGCCTCACAACTCCGCCCCGGCACGTGTGCCCGCTACCATCCGCCGTGGATGGCCCCGGCACCAGAACAACCGATGCGGCACCGCCGCGGGTCAGCCCATGGCGGTTCGCGTTGCTCGGTACGCTGACGACGTTCGTCTGCGGCTTTTCCTACGCGTGGTCGGTGTATCTGCACGCACTGGAAGGCGTCTTTGGCTGGGATCGGTCTCAAACCGTGCTGCCCTTCGCTGCGTGCATGTTCTGCTTCGGCCTGGCCATGCCGCTGGCCGGGCGCGTGGTTGATCGCCGCGGACCCCGCGGCATGATGCTGCTGGGCACGGTGCTGATGGTGGCCTCGCAACTGCTGTGCGCCGCGGCGGAGAATCTGGCGATGATGATCGCCGGCTACGGGCTGCTGCTGGGCTCGGGGATCGGCTGCATCTACGCCGCGGCGACGATTGTGCCCGTGGCGCGATGGTTCAGCCAGCCCCGCCAGCGGGCCGCAGCCATGGGCATCGCGCTGATGGGCTTTGGCCTTGGCCCTGTACTTACCGGCCCCCTGCTGCGATGGCTCATCGAACTGACGGACTTCCGCGTGACGTTCGCCATCGCCGGCGGGCTGATGGGCGTGCTGCTGCTGCCGGTGCTGCTGCTCATGCGCTTCCCGACCGCTGCTGAAGCCGCGCACATTGCAAGTCTCGGGGCCGAGCAACACAACGCGAGCACGCCGCCGCCCCGCAGCGTGGATGCCGCCGCGGCCGTGCGCACCAGCCGGCTGTGGGTGCTCGGCGGCCTGTTCTTGCTGGCCATCTTCGGCGGACTGATGACCACCAGCTCACTGGCGGCGGTCGTAGGCTTCGGCCAGCCGGGCGGCAAGGGCTTTGGTGCTGCGGCGGGCGGGCTGGCCCTGGCGGTATTCGGCATCTTCAACGCAGCAGGCAGGCCGATGTGGAGCCTGCTGGCACCCGCCGCGCGCCTTGGCACGCGCTGGTGCCTGACGCTGTGCCCGCTGGTGATGGCCTTTGGCCTTGCGAATCTGTACGCCGCCGAGGAGTTCTGGCACGTGCTTGTCGCGTGCGTGGCCCTGGGCCTGGCCTTTGGCGGCACCCTGGCCCTGCACCCCATCGCCACGGCGGAGCGATACGGCGCAACCAACCTGGCGCAGATCTACGGCATCATCTACTTCATCGGCTTTGGCCTGGGCGGGCTGCTCGGCCCGCTGACCGGCGGGTGGCTGTTCAGCAAGCTCGGGTCGTTCGATGCGGCACTGGTCCTGGGCAGCGTGGTTTCGGTAGCCGCCGGCTTTGCCGCTGCGGTGCTGCTGCGGCCGGTCAGGGCCCGAGCCGCCGATGAGTTCTCCGACCAGATCGCCGGATGGCGGCTCTGGCCGCACAACTGGCCGGAGCGCACGATGCGGCGAGCCCGCTTGTGGGGAGGCGTCGTCGCAGCCGCTGTGCTGGTGCTGCTGGCCGCCAGCCACCACCGCGACAGTGCGGCCCTGGTCGGCGAGTACGGATTGATGCTCAGACAAGGGGAACTCCAACTCGGCTGGCTCGGAGATCCCGTGCCCGGGCCATCGGCCGCGCAGCACATTGGCCCCGTCATGCTGGCAAGCTGGGTAACGGAGTACCCGGTGCGGCTGGAGTGGCGACCGTATCGGATGTACGCGGAGTCCGTGGCCGTCCCGCTGTGGCATGCCGCAGTGGCACCGGGGCTGCTGGCGCTGTGGTGCCATGCCGCGCTTCTGGGCATGGCCCGGGGCAAGCTCGGCCGCCAGTGCGGCAAGTGCGGGTACGACCTCCGCCGGACCCCAGCCCGCGACGGCCACAAAACCTGTCCAGAGTGCGGCACAGCCTGGGTTGCCTGAGCATCGGGCTCAGGCGGCGCTCATCGCTACATTCCCAAGCCACCTCCGAGTCGTGGCTTATGGCCGAACCCGGTCGCGAATCCGTCCCAGCAAGAGCGAGTGGCGGGGCAAACTGGGCTGTTTGGGGTACGGGAACATCCGTACTCGCGCGACAGGATTCCGCGGACGCGATCGTGGTAACTCAGCCGCCGGATCCAAACGCTTGATTGCAACATCCAGACTGCGAGCCGGAAGACTTGCATCCCACCCCAGTTCTGGTATAGTGGGAGGGTCGTGGCGTAAGTTTTGACAGAGACCGAGCGGTCTTGGAGCGAGCAGCCAAATTTCTAATCGAACACTATTTCGCGGCCACGTAGCCGCGGCGATGATCAAACGCCCGGACGCGAGTGTCGTCCGAGCGAGTAAGAGCCAGTCTGTCCACCACTTTTTGGAGACCACCGATGAGACTCAAGAACGGTCAAACGAAAGTTTCCGCAGTCGCAGGACTGCTTTCTGCCGCGGCATCGCTGATGATGACGGCCGGTGCCATGGCGCAGGTGCCGATTGCACTGAACTACAACTTCAACGGCATGGTGCACGCCGGTGAGGCCGGGCTGCCCGACAGCCTGACGGGCTTCCGGGCCATCTCCGACCGCGGCCTGCTCATCGACGGTGCGGCTGGCTCACTGGGCACAGCGCCGATCGTCGGCGGCACCAGCCTGCCGTACACGATCGTGACCGCCCCCAACGTGGTGGACGTGGTGCACCTGGGTGACCGGGCGTTCATGTGGCCCTACGAAGCCGCGATCCCCGGTACCAATGCCAACGTCGGCGTGCGCCCGACCTGGGACGCCGACAGCAACCACACCGGCCTGCAGACGACCACCATCCCCGGTGGCATCGCCATGTTCGCAAACTCTGAACTGGGCTTCCTGTACCAGATCAGCAACGGCGGCGGCCAGTTTGACGTTGTTCTGGGGTTCTCCGACGGCGGCACGGTGACCGTTCGCCTGGCCGGTCCGGACTGGTTCGGCGGCACCGCGGCTGTCCCCGCGCGGCTTGCCGGCGTGACCCGCCAGGCCCGCCTCGGTGCGGCCAATACTGTCTGGCCGAGCACGAACAACAACGATTCGGGCACAACCGCACCGACAGCCCAGCGCCTCAGCGTGATGGAGGGCGTCATGACCGCCGCCCAAATCGAGACGGCGGGCCTGGGCACCATCGCGGGCCGCACGCTGACGAGCATCAGTTTCGGTAACGCAACCTATCCGACGGGCGCCACCCTGTTCCAGCGTGGCTACGGCATCATGGCGGCTACGCACCGCGGCTCGGCGGTCTTCCCGCCGCTGGCCACGGGTGCGGCAACTCCGAACAACTTGATCTCCGGCGGCTCGACGCTGCTGACGGTGACGCCGACGCTCGGCAGCGGCACGCCCAACAACATCACCGGCATCAGCGTCAACGCCGCCGGCATCGGTCTGGGCACGCTGGCACTCAATGACGGCGGTTTGGACGGTGACCTGGTTGCCGGCGACGGCATCTGGAGCCGCACCGCCAGCCCGATCACGGGTGCCCCCGGCGCCATCGTGCTGCCGTTCACGGCCACCGATGCGCAGAGCCGCACGGCCACGGGCAACATCACGCTCACCATCGTGGTTCCGCCGGCGGCGACTGAACTCGGCACGCTGGCCAACGGCCTGACCTCCTCGACGGGCGACGTTGCCCCGGCGGGCGTCAACTGGCTGACCTTCACGCTCTCCGCTCCGGTGGACCGCGCGGCCGGCCAGTATCTGGACATCGATACCCAGGGCTCGCTGCTGAGCAACAACGACAGCGAGATCGGCCTCTACGACAGCGGCGGCAACCTGATCGCCACCGATGATGACGGCGGGCCCGACCTCTTCAGCCAGCTCACCTTCGGCGTCGACTCGCCGGCACGACCGGCAATCGGCAACGGTCTGGCGTACAACGGCCGCAACGGTGCGGTCCTTGCGGCGGGCAGGTACTACCTGGCCTACAGCGCGTACAACGCCACCTTTAACGCCACGCTCTGGAACGTGACCTCGGCCGCGACGGCCACCGGGTCTGTGACGGTGAATATCGCCAAGGGCAACGTCCCGGCAGGCGGCCTCCCGGCGACCTTCACAGACATGGGCCCGCTCAGCGGACCGGTCGGCGGCGGGGTCGGCAGCACCACCATCACGGCAACCGGGAGCATCGACGCTGCCGGCGGCGTGAAGTGGTTCCAGTTCAACCTTGATTCGCCGATCGACCGTGCCAACCGCGAGTATGTGGACATCGACACCGAGGGTTCCGTGATCGGTGACACCGTGATCGCCCTGTTCCGCGATGACGGGACCGGCACGCTGGTGGGCACGGACAACGACAGCGGCTCGGCCCTGCTCAGCCAGCTCTCCTACGGCCGCGGCACCCGCGACGCGTTCCTGGACAGCAACCTCTACGACGGTCGCAACGGCGCAACCCTGGCCGCGGGCACCTACTACGTCGCCGTCGCCGAGGCGCCCGCCAGCTTCGGCACCAACTTCATCGTGTGGCTCAACGGCGGCCTGAACACCGGCGATGTGACGCTCAGTGTCCGCCGTGGCATCATGTCCAACATTGTCGCTGGCCCGATCGTCAACCCGTCCAACGGCAACAGCTACTACCTGCTGGAGAACGGCCCGAACTGGATCAATGCCGAGGCCGCTGCTGTCGTACTCGGTGGCCACCTGACCAGCATCGATGACTTTGATGAGAACTTCTGGGTCGTCAATAACGTGCTGCGGTTCGACGGTGCCGACCGCCGCGCCTGGATCGGGTACACCGATCAGGACTCCGAAGGCATCTTCGTCTGGAGCAACGGCTCGACTGCGACCTACACCAACTGGAACGCCGGCGAGCCGAACAATGCCAACGGCACCGAGCACTACGCCGAGATCCTGGGCAACGGCACGTGGAACGACCTGCCTCTGGCAGGTGCAACCACTGGCAACTTCGCCATCGTCGAAGTGCCGGGCACCAGCACCGCCTGCCTGGCGGACGTGGTCGTCGACGGTACCGTCGACGGCACGGACTTCATCGCCTTCATCAACTCGTTTGCCATCGGTGACGCCTCGGTCGATCCGATCGCCGATGTCGCCGGCGGCGGCAACCCGAGCCTGCCCGAGGGTGGCCCGGACGGCACCATCGACGGCACCGACTTCATCGCGTTCATCAACGCGTTCGCTGCAGGCTGCTGAGTCTGCCGGACTGACTTCGATCTGACACACTGAGTTTCACTCCTCGCCCCGGGACAGCACGCCCGGGGCGTTTTTCTGCGCGCTGCGGACAACGCTCCGCCAGCCCACCCCGATCACGGGTGCTCGCTGCCCGTGAGTCCGGCAACTCTGCCCCGATCAGGGCATGACGAGGCGCAACTACCGCCAACGCGAAATGTCCGGGCGCCTCGCGGTGCTGTAGCATGAGATGCCGATACAGACGACACGCCGGCGCGTTCGCCTGCGGGCTTGAGAAGCGGCCTCCCTGACTGCCAAAGGGTGCGCAATGAATGGAACATTCCAGGAGAAATAAAATGCTTGCCAACGGATCCGGTCGTGCGGCAGCCGCCGCGATCACGCTGCTGACGGTGATCATGGCCTCTGGAACCACCGTCGAGGCACAGTCCATCCGCTGGACCCTGGCAGCACCGCTTGGCGACGTGAAGCCGTCACCTCGGTCCGGGCATGCGATGGCCTATGACTCAAGCCGCGGGGTGACCGTGCTCTTTGGCGGAGCCATCACCGGCGGCCTCAGCGGCGAGACGTGGGAGTGGAACGGCACCGCATGGATGCTCCACACACCCGCCGGTCCGGTACCGAGCGCCCGCAGCGGGCACGCGATGGCGTTTGACTCGAATCGCGCAGTCACGGTGCTCTTTGGCGGACGCGATGCCGCTGGCATTCAGGGTGACACCTGGGAGTGGAACGGGACAGCATGGACGCTTCAACCCGCCGGGCTGACCGGCCCGGTTCCCCGAACAGATCACGCGATGACCTTCGCACCCGGCGGCGGCGGGCTCGTGCTCTTCGGCGGCAGCGACGGCACGACTCCCATGGGCGACTTGTGGACCTCAGACGGCAGCGGCTGGATCCAGCGGACACTGGCGGTCGATGCGCCCGGACCGCACATGGCCCACACGATGGCATGGGACCGTGACCGCTCGCGGCTGATGATCTTCGGCGGCAACGTGCCTGCCGCTGCGAACGAAACGTGGGAGTTTGACGGCATCACATGGTTCCGGACCATCGATGCTGTTCCCGCGGCCCGGCATCAGCCGGCGATGTGCTACGACGCGCTGCGGAAGGTCGGCGTGATGTTCGGTGCTGTCGCCGCGGGCGCGGCAGACACCCGCGAACTCGACGGCAACGGCTGGACGCTTCGCCGGGCCGAAGCCGGACTGAACCTCCCTGCGGCACGCTTCGAGCACGCCATGGCCTACGACGATGCAAGAGCCACAACGGTGATGTTCGGCGGGTTGCTCTTCGGCGGTGCCCGCAGCAACGACACCTGGGAGCTTGCCGCACACGTTCCCGCCACGACAGACCTCGGTGTCATCGGTCCGGGGCGACAGACTCACACTCTGGTGCAGGCAGCGGGCGTGACCACGTGGCTGAGGCTTGAGCTTGGCTGGCCGGTCGACGGTGCCGGGGGCGGATTCCTGGACATTGACACGGAGGGGTCCGTGCTGAACAACCGCAATGACACGTGCATGGGGCTGTACGACGCCCGGGGGATGCTCATCGCCTGGGACGACAACTCCGGTTCCGGCCTGCAAAGCGCCCTGAGCTTCGGAAGCGACGTCCCGCTACGGCCCGGCACCGGCGACGCGATGGACTTCGACGGCCGCGACGGTGCCTATCTCCCGTCGGGAACCTACTTCCTGGCAGTGACCGGCTACTTCAGTCGATTCAACCCCACATCGTGGGATGTGGTCAACACCTCCAACGCCTCGGGCACACTGGTGGTGAACATCTGGCGTGCGGGCGCGGCTGACTGTCTGGCAGATGTTGTCCGCGACGGCACGGTCGACGGTGGAGACTTCATCGCCTTCATCAACTCGTTTGCCCTGGGAGATGCAACGATTGATCCGACGGCGGAGGTGATCACCGATGGCACGATCGACGGCAACGACTTCATCGCGTTCATCAACGCCTTCGCCGCGGGCTGCTGAAGAGTCACTCCGCAGACGGCGTGTTGACCAGCGCCCACGGTCTGCACCAGGCAGGCCCGGCAGGACTGCCGCGGCAGATAACACCCCTGGAAACGCACAGGACACCGCCGCACCGGGGAGCAAGGACGATGAACCGTCCACAATTTACCGATGGCAGTGGCCCGGTTCCCCTAGACTTCCCCAGCGTTTGCCTGGCGAGTTCCCGCCCGATGCGTTCTGACAACCGGAGTGTGCGATGGCGTTGCCTCGACTGATCCAGGGCGGTATGGGGGCCGGAGTCTCGAGCTATCGCCTCGCGCGCGAGGTTTCCATGGCGGGCCAGCTGGGGGTGGTCTCAGGGACCGCTCTGGACTCGATTCTGGCAAGGCGGCTTCAGGACGGCGACCCGGAAGGCCACATGCGCCGGGCCATGGCCGCGTTCCCGGTCCGCCATGTTGCCGAGTTGGCTCTCGAGAAGTACTTCCGGCCCGGCGGGTGGACCGGCAGCACCGCAGGTGCCACTGGCGGCACGAATGAACAACCCGGTGTGGACCGCTACAAGCTGGTCCCCATGCTGCGGGCCAAAATGACGCCCGAGCGCGAGAGCCTCATTGTGCTGGCCAACTTCGTGGAAGTCTGGCTGGCCAAGGAAGGCCACAGCGGCGTGGTGGGCATCAACCTCCTTGAGAAGATCCAGTTTCCGACCCTGCCGAGTCTTTACGGTGCCATGCTCGCCGGTGTGGACGTCGTGCTCATGGGTGCCGGTATCCCTGCCGAGATCCCGGGCGCGCTGGACCTGCTCTGCCGGCACGAGCCGACCTCGATCTCGCTGGCCGTACTCGACCGCGCCGAAAGCGACGCGAGCCACCGGCTGAGCTACGACCCGCGCACACTGGGCGATGAAGCGGTGCTGACCCTCTCGCTCAAGCGGCCGAAGTTTCTGCCCATCATCGCCTCGGTGGTGCTGGCCAAGGCCCTGCTCAAGAAGGCACCGGGCGGCATCGACGGCTTTGTCATCGAAGGGCCCACCGCCGGCGGCCACAACGCCCCGCCACGGGGCCAGCAGAAGCTCAACGCCATCGGCGAACCGATCTACGGTGAGCGCGACGTGGTAGACCTGGAAGCCATGAAGGAGTTCGGTCTCCCGTTCTGGCTGGCAGGCTCTTACTGCTCGCCGGAGAAGGTCGCCGCGGCGATCGCCGCCGGCGCACGGGGCATTCAGGCGGGTACCGCCTTTGCGCTCTGCTCCGACTCCGGGCTTGAGCCCGCCCTGCGTGAGCGATTCCTCGCGCAGATTCTCGCCGGCGATGCGAAGGTCTTTACCGATCCCCTCGCTTCCCCAACCGGGTTCCCGTTCAAGGTTGCCACGCTCGATCACACCCTCTCGCAGGTGACCGACTACTCGGATCGCCCGCGAATCTGCGACCTTGGTTATCTCCGCCGGGCCTACAGCAAGGAGGACGGCACCCTCGGCTACCGCTGCCCCGCTGAGCCGGTTGAGGACTACCTCAAGAAGGGCGGCAAGATCGAGGACACCGTCGGCCGCAAGTGCCTGTGCAACGGGCTGGTGGCCAACATCGGCCAGGGACAGGAGCGGGCCAACGGTGACTGCGAGCTGCCGCTGCTGACCATTGGTGACGATCTGGATTGCGTGCGCGAGCAGATCTCCGCCGGCAAGCTGGAGTACTCGGCACGGGACGTCGTCGCCTGGCTGAAGATACCGGCCGGAGACGGGCCTGATGCTCCCGGTGGGCCGCACGCGGTGGTCGTTTCTACGCTTACCAGTCAGGCCGCCGCAACGGCCTGACGCCGCGCGGCGGAGCGCGGATCAGCGAGGAGCCCATCCCATGGCAGGCGGACAGTACCTTTCGTCACACCAGCAGAAGATCGTCAAGCGGTACTACAACCAGCTCGACACCATCGTCATCAATCGCCTGCAAGGCCTGGTCTCGGACATCGCCGTCAACGAAGACCCCAAGAAGACCCAGCAGCTCTGGACGCGGGCTCAGGAAGCCCTGCTCAAGACGCCGGCCGACCCGATGCGCATCGCCCGCATCGTCGCCAATCGCTCGACCGAGCAACTGGCCAAGCTCGTCGCCGACCTTGCAGCTGGTGACAAGGTGCTCAAAGACAACCCGCGGCCGGATCCCGATGCCCCGGCGAACAAAGTCGCAGCGAGTGCCGCCGCTGGTGGCAGCCCCGCGGCGGAAAGCCCCCCCACTGCAGCACCGGCTGCCTCGCCTGCGGGTGGCCCGCTCCAGGCCAGTTCCGGACCGGATCCCAAGGATCACGACGTCCAGAAGTCTGCGCTCGCCGCCTTCCGCAAGCGCCTCAAGCTCATGCAGCTGGAGCGCGACAGCAAGCTCTCCAGGTCCTTCCTGACCGGCGGCAAGACCACCATCACCGCCATTCAAGCCCCCAACGCCTTCCCGGCGGCGGTCTGGAACGAACTGGTGGCGGCCGGAAAACTCAAGTACGACGGGTCCGGCCTGTACAGGCTCCCATAACCAAAGTCCCAGAGGGAACATAGGCTCCTGTCCGTTGGGCCGCTACCATCCTGCAGGCTGCCAGCGCACCACCGCTGGTCAGTGCCACAGGAGAGATAGCCAATGAACAATCAGAATCTGCCCCGCTGGGGTGCTTTGGTCGCCACGCTCGCGCTGATGACCGCTCCCGATAGCTTCCATGGACAGTGCCGCGCACAGTCGATCGCGCCGGAGTTTGTCGGCGCGTACACGCTGACAGATCTCGGCCCCGTCGCGGGCGTACCGACCCCGTATGGCGGACTCGCGGTCGATCCGGCCAACCCTGACGTGCTGCTGCTCGGCGGATCTGCCAACAACACCGGCGGTGCCATCTACTCCGTCCCGGTGATCCGCAACGCGGAGAATCACATCATCAGCTTCGGAACTCCGACGCTCCGCTCCACCGCACCGAACATCGACGGCGGGCTCTTCATCACCGCCGAAGGCCTGATCGTTTACGCGGGCTATCCGATCAACACGATCGGCCAGATCCTTCCGGGTTCGACGGTGCCGGACCGGATCACCTCGATGTCCCCGCTCAACGTCCCGTCCTCGCTTGGCGCGGTGACCATCGTGCCCTCGGGCTTTCCGGGTGCCGGCCGCTGGAAGACCGCGAGCTACAACGGCGGCGGATGGAGCGACCTGCCCGCAACCGGACCGGATGCTCAGGGCCTGTACACCTTCGGTACCGCGACACTTGTTCCGGGCTCCAATCTCAGCGGCCCTGAGGGCATCACCTACGTCCCCCGCTGCTCACCGCTGATCCCCGGCCCCGCGGTCATGGTTGCTGAGTACAGCGCGGGCCGAATCGCCGTGCTGGATGTCAACGCCAGCGGCGACCCGATCTGGGCGACCAAGCGCATTCTGGTCCAGTCGCTGAGCGGTGCTGAGGGGGCCGCGATCGACCCGCTCACCGGCGACTTCCTGTTCTCCACCTTCGGCACCAGTAATCGCATCTGGCGCGTCAGCGGCTTTGCAGCCTTCCGCTGCGTGGCTGATGTCATCGGCTCTGGCGGAACCTCCTGTGATCAGACCGTCGACGGCGACGACTTCATCGCCTTCATCAACAGTTTCAGCATCGGCGATGCAACGGTGGACCCGACGGCCGACCTGGTTGGCGGCGGACCGACCGGCAGCGACCCCGATGGCACGATCGATGGTTCTGACTTCATCGCGTTCATCAACGCGTTCGCCGCGGGCTGCTGAACCGGCTGGCCGTGCAACACAGGCAGAAAACAGAAACGCCCGGCTCGATGAGAGCCGGGCGTTTTCGTTGAAAGTGGCCGCAACAGGACTCGAACCTGTGACCCCAGTCGTGTGAGGACTGTGCTCTAGCCAACTGAGCTATGCGGCCGGGTCTCCGCCCTGTCCCGGCCAAAAGCCGCGACAGGTGGAGGGGAGTTTACGCACCCGGGCGGAGCTTGTCACCTGCCACCGCGACAGGTTCCTGTCAGGGAGCCGGACGGGACGTCCGCGGCGACCAAGCCGACCGATGGGGTTACTTCTTCTCGGGCTTCGCCTCAGTCTTCGGCTCGGGCTTGGCGTCGGGCTTGGTCTCGGCCTTGGGATCGACCGGCTTGGTCTCCACCTTCGCCGGCGCCTCGGCGGCCTTGGGGGCCTCCAGCGACTTGCCGGCCAGCACAGCCTCGATCTTCTCGCGGATCTCCTTTTCCTGACCATCAGCAAAGCCAGTGTGGGCGTACCGGATCACGCCTTCCTTGTCCAGGATGAACAGCGTCGGAATGCCCTCGATGTTGAAGTCGCGGGCAATGGTCGACTCCATGTCCATCACCTGACGGAAGCTGACCTTGTTGGTGTCGATGTACTTCTGGACCTTGTCCTTCTGGCCCTTGTCCTGGTTCATGCCCAGGAAGACCACGCCCTTGCTCTCAAGTTCCTCGTGCATCTTCTGGATGTGGGGAATGGCCTTGACGCACGGCGGGCACCATGTGGCCCAGAAGTCCAGCACAACGACCTTACCCCTGAGCGAGGCAATGTCCAGATCGCCACCGGCCAGCAGCGGGGCCTTGAACGCCGGCACGGGCTTGCCGACCAGCGCCTCGGGCGTCGCGGTTGAAGCGGGCTCTTCCTCGCCGCCGAGGATCGTGTCAACCTTCTTGTCGGACTTGCCGGGCACAAAGGTCACGGCCGCATCGTCGATGGCGGGGTCCTTCTTCGCCTCGGTGATGCTCAGGGTCATCAGGGCCTTGAGCGGCTGAACGTTGAGCTTCTCACGCAGTTCAGCGGGCATCTGGGCCATCTGAGCGGCGAACATGGCCTTCATGGACTCGAGCATGTCGAACTCAACACGCACCAGCGCACCAGTACCGCTGTCAAACGCGAGCGTCACATCAACCGGCTCATCGCCGAAGCCGAACGGCACGCGGGCCTTGCCGCCGACCAGCAGCACGTCCTTGCCATCGAGCTTGTCCTTGGCCGAGCCGAGCACCTCATCGATCAGCGGGAACGGCCGCTCGCCGCCGACGCGGCCGAGCAGGAGCGAAGCGACAGGGTGGATGTTCAGGATGCTCTCCAGCGGACCGGCAACATTCGCCCAGTCCGAACCATCAACCTGCACATACCGGTTCTGAGACACGAGGTGTGCGGTCTTGGTCTTGCCCTTGGCGTAGAAGCCGGCCTCGGCGTTGGTCAGCGCGAAACGCTCGGCTCCGCCGTAGTTCAGCTTGATCGCATCTTCCATCACCTGCGGGTTCTCGCCATCGGGCGTCTTGACGCGGATCTCGCTGTTGACCCGCAGCGTGTCGGAGTAGCTCTTGTACCCGCGGTACAGCTCCGTCGCGCGGCCGAGAGCCGCGTTCGCCGCAGCAACGCCCTCGGGCGTCTTGGCAATCGCAACCTTCGGTGTCACCGGGGCCGAAGGGGCGAGCGGTGCCGCAGGGGCAATCGGCGCGGCCGGGGCAGCGGGTGCGGCCGGAGCGGCCGGGGCCGGGGCAGCGGGCTTGGCAATCACGCAGGAACCCGCGGCCAGAACCAGCAGGGCGGGAAGGACGGCAACGCGGGAAATCTGCATATACACTCCAAAGTAAGAAAAACCGAGCGTTCGGTGCTAGGCGTTCGGCACAGGTTAGCGACTGGATGCGGAGCAATCGACAACCCGGCACGGGATTGGTCGAAGAAACACAGGGCCGCTTACACCCGCGGAAGCCTCCCGCTATGAAATCACGTCCGCTGGAAGCTATATTCCTGTATGAAGAACGTGTCGCGTCGTCTCTCGCTTTCCGTCGTGTCCTTTGGCCTGCTTGCCGCAACGGTTCTGCCCGGCTGCTACAAGACGGAGATGGAAACCCAGAAGGCCCGCGCCGACAAGGCCGAGGGCGATCTGGCGGCGCTCAAGGAACAGCTGACCAAGAGCAAGTCCGACCTTGACACCGCCAAGGCCCAGATCAACCAGTTCCGCAGCGGCCAGCTCGTCACGCTCGTCAACGGTCAGCCTCTGGGCACCGACCAGATCACCATGACCCAGCCCGGCGTGTTCGTCCGCAACGGCACCCGCCAGCGCCCCGGTTCCAAGGTGAACTTCGACAACGGCCGCATCGCCGACCAGCAGCTCGTCACGCTCCGTGACAACGGCAAGCCCAACTTCCAGGGCAACGTCAAGAACTCGCGTCCCGATGGCGACTGGCTGTGGTACGACCCCAAGGGCGTCCCCGCAACCAAGGAAGTCTGGAAAGACGGCAAGCTGGCTCAGGTCTTCAAGGCCACCAGCGTCAAGGGCGATCAGGTGACCTGGAAGGAATCCTCCAAGGCCGAGCGTGAGGCGTGGTTCAAGAGCACGGCCGTCGTGTTCAATAACCTGCCCGAGCTAGTCCGCGAGATGGACGCCGCCCCTGCCGCGGCACCTAAGGACCCGAAGACCGCTGACCCCAAGGCCAAGACCCCGGCCAAGGCTCCGACGAAGCGCTGAGTCACCGCTGGCGCTGCCCCCCCACCGCAACGCCCACCCCCAACGTCGTTGATAGCCGCCGCGAGCAATCGCGGCGGTTTTTGTTCCGGAACGTGATGGGCCGTGGCCCCCCGGTGCCAGTTCCCGCCTGTGAGACTCTGATAAAGGCGGTCGAATCGATCTTCTGCGGGCTTGTTTCCTTGGCCGCAGACCGGTTTGGTGGTAGTCTGACAGATATGGACACACAGATCTGCCCACGATTTGGCCGGCATCGCCAGGCGAGCATGCTCCGTCTCGTCACCGCCGCGCTCGCGGCGGGCACCGCGTGGTCGAGCCTGTCGGCGCAGACCATCAATCCGGTGGCCCCGCCAGCCGGAGGCAGCTTTGCCCGTGCCGCCGCCGTGAACGCCAACGGCACGGCCGCAGCCGGCTACAGCGACAACGCCTCCAGCGCCGACCGCGCCATCCGCTGGTCCAATCCCGGTGGCTCGGTCAGCATGGGCCTGTTGCCGGGAGGTGCCTTCAACTCCTACGCACAAGCCATCGATGCCAGCGGCACCATCCTGGCCGGTTACGGTGACTCGGGAAGTTCCCGTGCGTTCCGCTGGACCACAGGCGGCGGCTATCAGTTGCTGCCGCTGGTCCCCGGTACTGGCGGCTTCAACGTCGCAAACGGGATCAGCCAGAGCGGCGCAGTCGTCGTCGGCACCAGCGGGCTCGGCTCCGCCGCGCGGGCCTTCCTGTGGACGTCGAGCACCCCGGGCAGTTCACTGAACCTCGGTCTGCTGCCGGGACAGTCCAGCTCCGGTGCCGCGGCCGTCAGCGGCGACGGCACCGCGGTCGTCGGCTCCAGCGGCACGCGGGCCTTCCGCTGGACCGGTGCCGGCGGAATGATCGACCTGGGCTCTCTGCCCGGCCAGCAGTGGGCACTTGGCGAGGCAGTCAACACCAACGGCACCGTCATCACCGGTCGCTACAGCAACGGCAGCGAGTTCGGTTACCGCTGGACATCTACCGGCGGCATGGTCGCCCTGCCGCAGACCCCGGCTGGCTGTGTGGCCCTGCGGCCGCGGGCGATCAACGGCGACGGCACACTCATCATCGGACAGGTCGTTGACAACGCGGCGGGTTTCACCTGCTTTGTCTGGACGCCCAGCCAGGGAACGCAGCTGCTCGCACCCCACCTTGCCGCCCGCGGCATCAACCTCACCGGCTGGCAGCTGACTGATGCAACCGGCATCTCCGCCGACGGCACCGCGATGTGCGGCAACGGGTTCTACAACGGCGCTCCGGTCGGCTGGGTCGTCCGCGGTCTGCCGTGCTCGACGGTCGCCGGTATCGGCTGGGGCAATCCCACTGGCTGCCTCGGCGGCAGCGCGGGTTTCGGTTCCAACACCAGCTTCGTCGTCGGCGCCATCTACCGCTGGTCCAAGGACGGCGTTCCGCTCAATGACGGCCTGCAGCCAAGCGGCTCAACCCTCGCAGGCACATCGACAACCTCGATGACGCTGACGAACATGCAGCCCGGCGATGCCGGCAACTACACCTTCACCATGAGCAGTCAGGGTGCGTGCGAGTCCAGCATCAGCACCGTATTCCCCGGCCCGGTCAACGCGCCGAACATCGTCGTCCAGCCGGGTGCAACATCGGCCTGCCAGGGCCAGAACCCCGGTTTTTTCTGCGCTGCCAACTCCGCCAACGGAACGGTCACCTATCGCTGGCAGAAGTTCATCGGTGCACCGACCAACAGCTGGGTCAACCTCTCCGATGGGCCCTCCGGCAACGGCGGCAGTTACTTCGGCACCACCGGCACCACGTTCTCAATCCTCAACGCTCAGCCGGCCGACTCTGCGCAGTACCGCTGCGCCCTGGGCAACAGCAACTGCGGGCCAACCCCTTCGCTGTTCTCCGTGGCTGTGCCGATGACGATCGCCCCGGCTGCCCCCACCGTCACCGGCCCCGGCAACTCCTACCAGTGCACCGGTGACAATGACGCGTACATGTCGGTGACCACCAGCCCGGCGACAGGGTGCCAGTTCCGCTGGCAGAAGCGCATCGGCCCGTCGGCAAACTCCTTTGCCGACATCTTCGATGGCCCCACCGGCAACGGCGGGTTCTTCGGCCAGACCAACACCGCCACCCTCGGCGTGTACGGCTTCTCCCCGGCTGATGCCAACGACTATCGCTGCCGCGTCACCGGCCCGTGTGGCGGCATCACCTTCAGCTCCCCGGGATACCTCGGCGCCATCCCGCCCGCGGCAATCCTGACCAACCCCATCACCGTGGCGCAGTGCCCCGGCGATGACGATATCTTCTTCAGCGTCACCGCAACCCCCGGCGTCAGCTACCGCTGGCAGCGCTTCACCGGCCCCCCGTCCAACACCTGGGTCAACATCTTCGACGGCCCCAACGGCTTCGGCGGCTTCTACGGCCAGACCGGCACGGCCACGATGGGCGTGTACAGCCTCACCGCAGGGGCCTACACCCAGTACCGCTGCGTGGTCTTCGAGCCGTGCTTCCTGAGCAGTGCCGTCAGCAACCCAGCGTCACTCGTGACGCTGGGGGCGCCGACTATCGCCGGCCAGCCCAACGGCGGCCCTGTGTGCATCAGCGGTACCACGCAGCTCGGCGTCACCCTGGCACTCGGCAACTGGGGGACGGTGACCTATCAGTGGTACAGGTACGTCGCCGCGTTCCCGATCTACGTCCCGCTGACCAACGGCCCGCTGCCCAGCGGCGCCACGCTCAGCGGTGCACAGGGCCCGACACTCACCCTCACCAACTTCCAGGCCCAGGATGCCGGTCAGTACTACTGCATGGTCAGCGGAGCATGCAACAGCGGCGAGTCGCAGGTCGCAACACTCGTTGTCTCCGAGCCCTGCTCGCTGGCCGACATCGTCGAGACCATCAGCGGTCCCGTCACCTGCGGCGACGGCACCATCGACGGCTCCGACTTCATCGCCTTCATCAACTCCTTTAGCATCGGCGACGCAACCATCGACCCCCGCGCCGACATTGTCGACGGCGGCGGCATTCCCCCTGGTGACGGCACCATCGACGGCTCTGACTTCATCGCCTTCATCAACGCCTTTGCCGCCGGCTGCTGAGCCCAAGGCACTTTCTACCTGATCTTCAAGGAGCCGGGCCCGCGTGGCCCGGCTCCTTTGTTTTTGCACGCCACACCCGACCCGCCGATCACGAAGCCCCCACTGCCACGCCCGCACCTTCGACTCGCGCCCCGGAGCTCGGGTAACCTCTGGCGTGCCGCACCCGATCGATCCCGTCGCCCCTGGACCATCCGCACCAGACATCACCGTCTGCCTGCTGATGACGCTCCACAACCGCGCCCGCTTTGTTCCCGCCGCCATCCGCAGCGTCCTCACCCAGACCGTGAGCACCTTTCACCTCATCGTCGTCGATGACGGCTCATCCGATGAGGCCCCCGACCTGGCCCAGCGACTCGCCGCCGAAGATGCCGCCCGCCTCGGCCACTCCCGAGTCACCCTCATGCGCTCGCCCCGCATCGGCCGCTTCGCCGCCCTTGCCGTGGCCCACGATGCCGCCGCACGCCTCGCCCCATCCGCCCTCCTGGGCTGGGTCGACAGCGACGACCTGCTCGTCGATACCGCCCTGGCCGAAACGACCGCATTTCTCCAGAACCACCCGTCCTGCGGCATGGTTTACACCCAGCACATCATCATCGATGATGCCAACCGCCCTCTAGGCCTCGGCCCCCGCTGCCTCGTGCCCTACTCACCCCAGGCCCTGCTGCTGGACTTCCTTACCCACCACTTCCGCCTCTTCAGGCCGTCGCTCTACCGCGACATCGGCGGTGTGGATTCCAGCTTCACCTCCGCCGGCGACTACGACTTCTGCCTCAAGGCCTCCGAACGCACCACCATCCTCCACCTGCCCCGCCCGTTGTACTGCTACCGGGTCCATCCGGACTCCATCTCCCTGGCTCGCCACGACGAGCAGAGGGCAAATGCCGTCCGTGCCATCGAGGCCGCCCTCGTCCGCCGCGGCTTGGCCGACCGCCTCCGGCTCGTCGTCACGCCGGATCGCCGCTTCCAGCTCGTGGACCGATAAAGCCCAGACTTCGCCCAATTCCACTGTTCGGTGGGTTGTTTGCAAGCTCCGCCCGCATCGCGACATAACGTTTCAAGCACACGCCTCGCCCACGCCCACCCCGGCATCGGGTGTTCACCGCCCCGTCCACCCAAGAGAGATCCATCATGCACGCTCGTTCCCAGACCGTCGCCGGCCGCCATCGCACTCTCTCCGCCGGCCCGGCTTCAGCCGCAATGGCCGTCCTTCTGGCCGGGTTGTGCACGCCCGCGCTGGCGCAGCAGGGGTTTTCGCCGCTGCCGTTTACTAATCAGATCAGCGAAGCCACCGCCCTCTCAGGCGACGGCACCACCGTCACCGGCTGGTTCCGCGCTGGCAACTCGTTCATCTCACCGATCGTGGCATTCCGCTGGACCCGCGCCGGCAGCCTCAGCACCCTGCCGGCACTCAGCGGCTCCACCAACGCCTTTGCCTTCGGTATCGACCAGACCGGCAGCATCATCGTCGGCGACAGTGACAGCACCGGCACCATCTGGAGCAGTGCGGCCGGATTCTCCCCCGCCGCGGCAGGTATCTCCGATCGCCTCGTCGACATCTCGGCGAACGGATCCGTGCGGATCACCTCCACCTCTTTCTTCAGCGGCGGCAGCTGGCTCGAACCCGGTTCACCGCCCAACCAGCTCAGCGAGCCCCAGTTCCGCCGCCTCTCCGGTGACGGCTCCCGCATCGCCGGCAAGGTCGTCCGCCGCGTGCAGACCGGCTCCGGCGGCTACAGCGGCCCCATTTTCTCGAACTTTGATCGCATCGCCGTCTACAACACCCAGTCCGATTCCTGGTCGGTCGTCGAGCCGCTGCTCGACTACGAGCACTGCCAGGCACTGTCCATCTCCGCCGATGGCCGCGTCAGCGTCGGATCAAGCACCGATGACGAGTCCACCTTTCCCCAGCGGGCCGTTCGCTCGGTCGATGGCGGCCCAGCTCTTTCCTTGGGTGCCCTCGCGCCCGATGACGCCTCCGTCGCGGCCGACGTTTCCGCCGACGGCTCGGTGATCGTCGGCCGCTCGGGCAACACCGCATTCGTCTGGACCGCCGCCGCTGGCATGCGCTCGGTCCAGTCGATCCTGACGGCCAACGGCATCAGCACCGGCGGCTGGCAGCTCACCTCCGCGGACTCAGTCTCAGACTCCGGGCTCATCATCGCCGGCAACGGCTTTGATTCCGTGGGCCGCCGTCGGCAGTGGATCGCCGACCTCACCGTCGTCTGCTCGCCATCGCCGACCGATGTCAACTCCGCGGTCACGCTGGTGGCGATGGCCGATCAGTCCGACTCCGCCGGCGGCACCTTCGGCAACCTCGGCTTCTTCGCGGCCTCCATCGAACCCGCCGGCACGATCGCCTTCAGCGTCAGGCGGACCGACAACACCATCGGCCTGTACTTCGCCTCGCCCGATCCCGCCGGCACCGTCGTCACGCCCGTCGCCGTGCCCGGTGTGGTTGGCACCTTCACCGGCATCGATCAGTTCATTCTCCGCTCGCCGCAGTCCATCGCGTTTGTTGCAAACAACAGCTCCACCATCGTCGCCGGTGATCCCCGTGGCAGCCGCACCGTCATCGCTGCGACCGGCCAGGCCGCTCCCAACACCGGCGGCGGCACCTTCGGTCCCCAGCAGGGCGGACAGCCCACCTTCACCGATCTGGTGCTCAACAACCTTGGCACCATCGGCTTCCAGACTTCCATCGTCGGCGGCACAACCGGTGCCGCTGGCTACCGCGCCGCCAGCGGAACCTTCAGCCGCGCCTTCTTCGGCTCAAGCCCCAGCTTCCCGACCGGCTCGGTCGCCAACTCCGGCGTCCTCGCCCTGTCAGACTCAAATCTCATGGTCCGCAGCGGCAACGACGTGGCACTCAGCAGCGCCCTGCTTGCTGGGGGTACCGGCGACACGCTTGCGCCGCTTCTGTTCTCGGGCGCAACGCTGGCCAACTCCCCGCGGCTGATCTCGTCGTTTAGCATCTCTTCGGCGGCAGTGAGCGGCGAACACATCGTCACCCTCCCATTCCTCTCAGGCCCCTCCGGCTCCGCTCTCGTGCACAGCAGCGAGGAAGTCGGCAACACGCTCCTGGCAAGCCTCGGCGACACCGTCACCGTCGGAGGTTCCCCAACCACCCTGACCGCGTTCTCCGGCACTTTCACCGTAACCCCGTCGGGCACTGCCTACTTCGGCGGCACGCTCGCCAGCGGTCAGACCGGTATCTTCTCCGTGTCGGTGAACTCCCCGCAGACCATCATCCCCGCAATCCTCGCCGGCAGCCAACTCCCCGGCACCAACTGCCGGAACATCTCCGCCTTCGGTGGTGTGCTCAGCAGCGCCGGCGAGCGACTTCTCGTCCAGGTCTCCTACGGCCTCATCGGTGAGGTCGCCGATGGCACCGCCCTGATCGCCTACGACCCCGCCCGCGGCATCGTGCCGCTCATCGCCACCGGCGACGCCGTGCAGATCAGCCCCGGTGTCAGCGTCCCCGTCGTCTCCGTCTTACAGGCCGCCACGGGCTCAACGGGTGATGACGGCCGCTCCGCCAGATTCACCACCGGCGGCCAGGCCGTCACCGAGGTCACACTCAACGTCTCGGGCACTCCCAAGCGTGCCCTCGTCCGCATCGCCGCAGACTTCACCGTCACCCCGGCCGGCTGCTCCGTGGCCGACCTGGACACCACCGGCAACGGACCCGACGGCACGCTCGACGGCTCGGACTTCATCTCCTTTATCAACAGCTTCGGCATCGGCGACGCCGCGGTTGACCCGCTGGCCGACATCGTCGATGCCGGCGGCACCCCCCCAGGTGACGGCACCATCGACGGCTCTGACTTCATCGCCTTCATCAACGCCTTCGCCGCCGGCTGCTGACCTCCTCTCCCTCCACACCTCAACCAACAGAAAAGGCCCCGCTGCGGTGTTCCGCAGCGGGGCCTTTGTGTTCAGTGTCAAACTCGACGGGCTCAATAGTTCGGTGTCGGAGCCCGGAACTTGCTCATGTCCACCGACTTGAAGTAATCGATCGTCTTCTGCAGCCCCTCACGCAGCGGCACCTTCGGCTCCCAGCCGAGCTTGCTCTTGGCCAGCTCAATCACCGGCTTGCGCTGCTTGGGGTCGTCCGGCGTCGCCGGCTTCATCACCAGCTTGCTCTTGGTGCCCGTCAGCTCAATAACCAGCTCGGCCAGCTGCTTGATGGTGAACTCGCCGGGGTTGCCCAGGTTCACCGGGCCGATGAACTCATCCGGCCCGTTCATCATCGCCATGATGCCGTTGATCAGGTCATCGACATAGCAGAACGAACGCGTCTGCTGGCCATCGCCGAAGATCGTGATGTCCTCCCCGCGGATCGCCTGCCGGATGAAGTTGCTCACCACGCGCCCGTCAAACGGGTGCATCCGCGGCCCGTAGGTGTTGAAGATCCGGATCACCCGGATGTTCACCTTGTTGGACCGGTGATAGTCAAAGAACAGCGTCTCAGCCGCCCGCTTGCCCTCGTCGTAGCACGCGCGCGGGCCGATCGGGTTCACATGCCCCACGTAGCTCTCCGGCTGCGGGTGCACCTCAGGGTCGCCGTACACCTCGCTTGTGGAGAACTGCAGCACCTTCGCCCGGCACCGCTTGGCCATGCCCAGCACGTTCGTCGCACCGATCACCGACGTCTTCATCGTCTTGATCGGATTGAACTGATAGTGCCCGGGCGCCGCAGGGCACGCCGCGTTGTAGATCTCATCAACCTCCAGCCACAGCGGGTGCGTCACATCATGCCGGATCAGCTCGAAGTTCGGCTTGCCCAGCAGGTGCTGCACGTTGGACTTCTGGCTGGTAAAAAAGTTGTCCACGCAGATCACATCGTGCCCCTGGTCAACCAATCGCTCGCAGAGGTGCGAGCCCAGGAACCCGGCGCCGCCGGTGACGAGAATCCGCTTGATGGTCTTTGGCACGAGAAAGCTTCCAGATAAACCGACTGGTGGACGCGAGCATGCACGGCCCGCGTGAGTTCGATCATTGCCCGGTCAACGGGATTCCGCGACAGAACAACCAACAAATCCGGGGATTGAATCGGCCGATTCGTTCGGAGCCTTGAAGCAGCAACCCGCACAGCGCAACCCCAATCAGCCCGCCTTGGGTATGCGAAGCACCATACCCACCTTCACCCGCTCCGGCTTGTCCAGCTTGTCGCGGTTGGCATCAAAGATCAGCTTCCACGATGCCGACGACTTGTAGTACTTCGAAGCAATGCCCGACAGCGTCTCGCCCGCCGCCACCGTGTGCGTCCGCTCATCGCCCGGCTCCGCACCCGGGGTTCCCCCTGCGCTCGGCACGGCCTCCGGCGTCGTCCGCACCACCTTGCCGTCAATATTGTCCGGATCCACCGGAATCCGCAGTTGCGTCCGACCCGGAATCAGCTTATTGGGCGAAACAAACGCGTTCGAACGCTTGATCGCCTCCGCAAGCTTCGCCCCGCCGCCAAGCCGCCGCGCAATCGCCTCAAACGAGCCATCGCCCTTCTGCACCGTGTACGTCGTGAACTCCGGCGGCACCACCACCTCACGGGCGGCAGTGCCACTGTCCGTCATCGCCCCGGTGCTCACCCCGCCCGACTGCGGCTGGGTTCTGCCCACCTCCACCGGCACGGCCACCCCATCACCCGCCCCAAGCTCCGGCGCAGGTTCCGTCGCTACCGCCGCGGCAGCCGGTGACGGCGGCAGCCCGAACGTAATCCGCGTGTGCTTGCTGCTCGGCTCGTACAGCCAGTACGTGCCAAACCAAACCGCCAGCACAAGGGCGGCAATCGCAACAGGTTTCGCGGTGGCAGAGGCCATGTTCACCATGCTATCGGGATTTCGGATATCCAGATTTCGGACCGTGCGAGATTCCAGCCGACACCACCACACACCCCCCTGCACCGACCACCACCTGCCAGTCCCCGGGGACCACCTGTGGATAGCCCCCACCCCCATCACCCTAAGGCGCAATAACTGCGCTACCCCCCACGCTCACTCCCCGCCTCTCTGGTCCCGCCTCCTCCCGCTCACCCCCTCCCACCCGGCCACAATACCGCCTTGCCCCAAGTCGCCCTCCAACTCCTGTGGCTCGGCCTGCTCACCCTCCCCCTCACCGCGGCAGGGCTCCTCGCCGCATACCGCCTCCGCCACCACGCCTGCCTGTCGGAGCGGCTGCTCGCCCTCCTCCTGGCCGTCCCGCTCGCCGTCCTTGGTGAGGTCTTCCTCCTCACCCGTCTGCCCATCCCCCGTCCGCTCGACTGGCTGCCTCACCTTCACATTGCCATAACACTCGCCGCCACCGCCTGGTGCTTCCGCCACCGACGCACACTGGCAGAAGCCTGGACCGAACTCCGCACCCGCATCACCTCAATCCGCGCGTCCCAATCCGGCTCCGAGCGTCTGGTCATCACCCTCGGCCTCATCGCGCTTCTGGCCGCCTCGCTCTGGGGCCTCTGGACCGTTCCCTTCGAGCAGGATGCCGCCGGCTATCACCTGCCCCAGGCCCTGCAGCCCTGGCAGGATGGCCAACTCGGCACCGTCTACACCGAACTCTCCTACGCCGACTCCTATCCGCGCTCCTCAGCACTCCTGTGGTTCTGGACGCTCTCCGTCTCCGGCACCGATGCCGGCTTCGACCTCGTCGCCTCGTGGTTCGGCGCCATGACCTGCCTGGCCGGTTACATCATGGCCCGCCGCGGCGGCGCCACCTCCGCCATCGCCACCTGCTGCGCGCTGCTCGTGCCCACGCTGCCCATGTTCGGCCTGCTGGCCACCATCAAGCAGATCGACCTGCACACCACCGGCCTCATCGCCGCCGCCATGGCCCTGGCGCTTCCCCGCCGCAACGACGCCGACTCCCCTGCCACCGCATCCACCGCAGCCGCCGCGCACTGGCCCGGGTTCGATGCCATCCTCGCCGCCGCCATGCTCATCCTGGCCATGTGGATGAAGTTCCTGCCCATCGCCATGATCGGCCTCGTCGGCACCCTCCGCATCGCCATCACGCTGCTGCACGCCCCCACGCTCCGCTCCGCCGGACGGCCGCTGCTCTCACTTGTGCTCTGGGGCATCGCCGTCGCCCTGGCCACCAGCCCGCCGTACATCCAGACCTGGCTGCAATACGGCACACCGGTCTATCCCTACAAACTCGAACTCCTCGGCCACACAATCTTCGATGGCCCGCTCAGCCGCGAGATGATCTCCGGCGAATCCGCCATGGCCTGGGCCGACCGATACCGCATCTTCTGGATCGACTGGACCCACCCACTCGGCCCGCAGCAGCCCAGCGGCTTCGGCCCCGCCTGGCCGCTGCTGCTCCTCCCCATCACCGTCATCTTCACCCTCGCCGCACTGGCCGCCTCACTCGCGCACCTTCGTCCCAACCGCTCCCAGCCATCGGCCCCGCTCCCGCACTGGACTTCCCTCGGCCTGCTCTGCGGCTTCTCCCTCGCCGCGGCAATGGCCCTCCCCCACCACCACTGGTCGCGCTACACCCTCTGGCTCGCTCCCGTCGCCGCCGCGGCACTGGCCGTGCTGCTCAGCACCATCGCATCCAGCGACCCGGCGAGTAACTCCGCGAGCAAAACGAGCACCTCCTCCCGCCGTCCACTCCTCACCGGCTTCCTCCTCGCCCTCGCCGGCCTTCAGTTCTGGGGCAGCATCCTCTTCTGGCAGCACACCGTCCGTCGGCTCTCCCCGCTCCTGGCCGATTCCTCCGCCAGCGTCCTCTCCGCTGACCGCATGTGGGCCCTGCTCCACGAAAGCTACCGGCAGGACGCCCGCAGCCCATCTCCCGCCACCCGCTGCTGGATATTCCAGCACATGCCAGATAACGCCACCCGCGGCCGCGCCGGCTTGCTGGTCACCACCGTCGCCGAGCTTCAAGGCCTCCTGCACGATCCCACCTTCCGCTTCGCCGTCGAGTACCACACTCCCGCCCGCCGCGAACTCTGGCAGGACCAGACCCGCACCCTCACCGCCGGTGCCGAGAACGCCGCATCCTGGCTCGCCACCATCCGCGCCCGCGCCGCCGGCCGCCCCCTCATGGTCCTCTGCTACACCGGCTCGACGGAGGATCTCACCCTCGCCGCCCCCGGCAGCGGCTTCCGCCTCGGTTATGAGCAGCCCGCCCGCGACGGCCCCAATCCCGTGCGGGTTTACGTCCAGGACTGACTCAAGAACATCCGCCCGCGCCACCCTATCATCGACCATGCATTTCGACTCCCATCAGCCCATCATCAACGACATCGAGGCGCGGATCTTAACGATCCGCGACTCGCTTTAACTACGATCTGAAGTTCAAGCAGCGGGCAGACCTGCAGGCACGACAAAACGGCGAAGACTTCTGGACCAACCAGGTCGAAGCCAACAAAGTCGTCTCCCAGATCAAGAACATCAGCCGCCAGATCGACCCCATCGACGAGGCCAAGGCCGCGCTCGATGAGGCCCGCACCGCCTTCGAAATGGCCAAGGAAGCCGGCACCGCCAGCCAGCCCGACCGCGAACTGCTCGGCGAGGCCGATGCCATCTTGTTCAAGCTCACCGAGCAGATGAACAGGATCGAGCAGCAGTCGCTCCTGTCCGGCAAGCACGACCTGCGCAACTGCTTCATCACCATCTCCGCCGGTGACGGCGGCACCGAGGCCAACGACTGGGCCGAGATGCTGTTCCGCATGTACCTCAACTACCTCGAGCGTGCCGGCTTCGCCATCGAGGAAGTCGAGCGCGGCTTCGGCTCCGAAGTCGGCATCGACTCAGTCACCCTCAGCGTCAAGGGCCCCTACGCCTTCGGCTACCTCAAGTGCGAGCGCGGTACCCACCGCCTCGCCCGCGTCAGCCCCTTCAACGCCCAGGGCAAGCGCCAGACCTCCTTCGCCACCGTCGAAGTCACGCCCGAGTTTGAGGACGTCAAGATCGACATCCCCGACCGCGACCTCGACGTCGTCCCCTTCGTCCGCGCCTCCGGCCCCGGCGGCCAGAACGTCAACAAGGTGGCCACCGCCATCCGCATGACGCACAAGCCCACAGGAATCACCGTCGTCGCCAACACCTTCCGCGATCAGCCCCAGAACCGCGCCCAGTGCCTCCGCATCATCCAGGCCAAGCTCGAGCAGCTCGCCGAAGAGAAACGCGAGAAGGAAATTAACGCGGCCAAGGGCGGCAGCATGGACACCGGCTGGGGCGCCCAGATCCGCTCCTACGTGGTCTACGACTCCCGCGTCAAAGACCACCGCACCGACTACGAGGACCGCGACATCGACAAGGTCCTCGCCGGTCACATCCAGCCCTTCATCGATGCCGAGCTTCAGCGCCGTCGCCGTGAAGAAGCCGACCGCGCCGCGGCAGCCGCCCAGCGGTAACACAACCAGCAGAAACGAGCCCGCCATGGCCAAGAAGAAGCTCTCCTCCCGCATCGACGCCCTCGAGCGCCAAGTCGCCGAGATCCGCGTCAAGGCCGTCGAGGCCTCCGAGTTCCGCCTGGTTGACAAGTCCGGCCGCCTCCGCGCCGTGCTCGAGATGACCCGCTCCGGCCCCCGGCTCGCCCTCCTCGATGAGGACGGCACCGTCGCACTGGAAACCTCCCTGAGTAACGACGGCCCGTCCATCCGCTTGGCCGACCAGCACGGCAACACCCGCGTCTTCCTGGGCGCCACCCGCGACGCCTCGCGCATCGGCCTGGCCGACAGCGACGGCGCACAGCGTGTCTTCCTGGGCGTCAGCGCCGGCGGCAAGCCCGCCGTCACCGTCTACGACTCCGAGCAGCGCAAGGTCTGGGAAGCCCCGTAAGCAGGCTCAGCCCCAAGCTGCGACCCACTCCCTCACCCGCTCGCCGCAACCCGCCGCACGCACTGCACAATCGTCGGCACGCATCCCATCACCTCGGCCTCATCCGCATCCCGCGAAAGCGAGAAGCGGATCGAGCCATGCGCCAGCCGCGGCTCCACTCCCATCGCCAGCAGCACCGGTGACGGATCCAGCGACCCCGAGCTGCACGCCGCCCCCGCCGAGGCACAGATCCCCCGCTCACTGAGTGCCAGCAGCAGCGCCTCGGCCTCCAGCGTCGGAAATGCCAGGTTCGTCACGTTCCACAGCCGCCGCCCATCAGTCGGCCCGTTGATCACCGGTCGCTCGGCCAGCGCACCATCAGCCGCAACACCCTCAATCACCGCCCGCTCGAACCGGTCGCGCAGCCCCGCCAGCCGCCGCCGCTCCGCGGCATCCGACCCCTCCGCCAACCACGCCCCCGCCAGCTCGCACGCTATCCCCGCCCCCACAATCCCCGGCACATTCTCAGTCCCGCCCCGCCGGCCCAGCTCCTGCGTCCCCTGCAACTGCGGCACAAACCTCGCCCCGGTCCTGCAGTACAGCACACCCACACCCTTGGGCCCATGAAACTTGTGGGGCGAGAACGTCACAAAGTCCGCCTCACACAGCGACTCATCCTCGCCGCCACTCGCCGCGCTGCCGCCAGCCCCAGCCACCACCCGGGCCGGCATCTTGCCCACCCACTGCGTCGCGTCACAGTGAAACGCCACCCCGCGCTCGCGGCACACCCGCGCAATCTCGCCCACCGGCTGCACCGCCCCCGTCTCGTTGTTGCACCACTGCACGCTCACCACCGCCGTGTCGTCATCAATCAGCCCGATCACATCCGCCGCCCGCACCGTGCCATCCCGCGCCACCGCACACACCCGCCGCTCCACCCGCTCCCGCCCCGGCTGCGCCTTGTCCATCTCCTCCGCCAGCTCCCGCACCGCTGAGTGCTCAATCGGCGTCGTCACCAGGTTCATTGGTCGCGACTGGGGCCCCGGCCTCGCCCGCATCGCCGCCCCCACCGCCCCGCGAATCGCCAGATCAATCGCCTCCGTGCCGCCCGAGGTAAACACGATGTTCCTCGCCGCCGCCCCAATCAACGCGGCAACCTGCGCCCGCGCCAGCTCCACCCGCCGCTTGGCATCCTGCCCCGCCCGATGCACCGATGACGGGTTGTGCCACGCCCCCTGAAGCACCTCCACCATCCCGGCAATCACAGCCGCCGCAGGTCGGGTCGTCGCGTTGTTATCCAGATCGATCACGCCAGATTGTTGCCCGCCCGAACCATCCCCCCAAAAGGGGAGTAGAGTATTTCGCTCACCCAACCCGCCGATGTCGGGCCTTCTCGCCATTTACCATCGCCGAACCGCTCCACCACCCCGCACCATCATCAGGGAGTCTCAGCTGTGAAATGCCCCGTCTGCCCCTCTGCCACATTGGTCATGTCCGAGCGTGCCGGCGTCGAAGTGGACTACTGCCCCTCCTGCCGCGGCGTGTGGCTCGACCGTGGTGAACTCGACAAGATCATCGCCAAAGCCGTCGCCGAGGAGTCAGGCTCAGCCCCCGGCGGCCCGGGCATGGCCCCGCCACAGACCTTCCAGCAGCCTCAGACCTTCCAACAGCCCCAGACCTATCAGCAGCAGCAGCAGTACCCCGGCTACGACCCGCGCCGCGACAACGATGACAGCAAATATGGCTACCAGACCCCCTGGGGCCAGCAGGGCCAGCAGGGCAAGCCGTACAAGAAGAAGTCCCTTCTCAAAGAACTCTTCGACTTCTAAACCACGCCGCTCGCGGCCGATCCATCACGCACCGACACAAACGAACCGCGGGTGACCGACATTCCGGTCACCCGCGGTTTTCATTTCACAAGCAACTCACCCGTCTCAGGCCTTCGCCATCGCCGGTGCCGCCTTGCCGCTCTCAGTCAGCAGCTTCCGCAGCACCGTGTGCAGGATGCCGCCGTTGCGGGCGTAGTTGACCTCAACGGCCGAGTCCAGACGGACGCGGACGGCAAAGTCCACCTTCTGGCCGCCGGCCTTGGTCGCCGTCACCTTCACCTCGCTCCGCGGCTCGATCGTCGCCGGGAGGTGAATGTCAAAGCTCTCCGTGCCGTCCAGCCCCAGCGAGGCCGCCGTCTGGCCCTCCAGATAGGTCAGCGGCAGCACGCCCATGCCCACCAGGTTGCTGCGGTGAATGCGCTCGAAGCTCTCGGCGATCACCGCACGCACACCCAGCAGCATCGTGCCCTTGGCCGCCCAGTCGCGGCTCGAGCCCATGCCGTAGTCCTTGCCGGCCAGCACAATCAGCGACGTCCCGGCCTTCTTGTAGTTCAGCGACGCGTCGTAGATCGTCGCCACCGGGCCGCCGGCCTGCGTGAAGTCACGCGTCCACCAGCCTTCCTTGACCTTGCCGTCCTCGCCGACAGCCAGCTTGTTCTTCACGCGCACGTTGGCGAACGTGCCGCGGGTCATCACCCGGTCATTGCCGCGGCGTGAGCCGTAGCTGTTAAAGTCCACCTTCTTGACGCCCAACGTCTTGAGGTACGCACCCGCCGGCGATCCGTCGGCGATGTCACCGGCCGGCGAGATGTGGTCCGTCGTGATGCTGTCGGCCACGCTGACGAGCACCCGGGCCGAGGTGATCGGCTTGATGCCCGGCGGCGTGTGCGTCATGCCGGTGAAGTACGGCGGGTTCTGGATGTACGTGCTCGCATCATCCCACGCGTACAGGTCGCTCTTGGACACCGGCACGGCGTTCCACGTCTCGTTGCTGGCAAACACGTTGCCGTAGTTCTTGCGGAACTGGTCGCTGTTGATCGCCTTGGCCCGCAACTCCTGAATCTCGCTGGTCGTCGGCCAGATGTCCTTGAGGAACACCGGCTTGCCGTCGCTGCCCGTGCCCAGCGGCTCGGTCGCCAGATCAATCGCCACCGAACCGGCAATCGCGTACGCCACGCACAGCGGCGGGGAGGCCAGGAAGTTCGCCTTCACCGCCGGGTGAACGCGACCCTCAAAGTTGCGGTTGCCCGAGAGCACCGATGCCGCCACCAGATCGCCCTCCTTGATCGCCGCCTCGACTTCCTCCGGCAGCGGGCCGGAGTTGCCGATGCACGTCGTGCAGCCGTAGCCGACAACGTGGAAGCCGATCGCCTCCAGGTCCAGCATCAAGTCGGCCTTGTTGAGGTAGTCCGTGACAACCTTGGAGCCAGGAGCCAGCGAGGTCTTGACCCACGGCTTGCGGGTCAGGCCCTTCTGCCGCGCCTTGCGGGCCACCAGGCCGGCGGCAATCAGCACGTCCGGATTGCTGGTGTTCGTGCAGCTGGTAATCGCCGCGATCACCACCGCGCCGTGGCTGATCTTCGACGTCTTGCCGTCGGTGTGCTTGACCGTGCCCGAAGCACCCAGGATCTTGTCGGCCGTCAGGCCGAAGCTGGTGTTGCCCAGCGGGGCGGCCATGCTGCGGAAGAAGTCCGCCTTCATGTTCTTAAGTTCAACACGATCCTGCGGACGCTTGGGGCCCGCCAGCGAGGGCTGGATCGTGCCCAGGTCCAGCTCGACAATGTCCGTGAACTCGGGCTGGGCGTTCTCATCGTGCCACAGCATGTTGGCCTTGGCGTACGCCTCCAGCACCGCGGCATCCTGCTCGCGGCCGGTGAACCGCAGGTACTCAACGGTCCGGGCATCAACCGGGAAGAAGCCCATCGTCGCCCCGTACTCGGGGGCCATGTTGGCGATCATCGCGCGGTCCGGCACGCTCATGTGCACCATGCCCGGGCCGAAGAACTCGACGAACTTCTCAACCACACCCTTCTTGCGGAGGATCTGCGTGATCGTCAGCACCAGGTCAGTGGCCGTCGTGCCCTCGGGCAGCTTGCCCACCAGCTTAAAGCCGATCACCTCCGGCGGCAGCATGTAGTACGGCTGGCCCAGCATCACGGCCTCGGCCTCGATACCGCCCACGCCCCAGCCCACCACACCCAAGCCGTTGATCATCGTCGTGTGGCTGTCGGTGCCCACGCAGCTGTCGGGATACACCACCGTCTCGCCGCCGTCGGCCTTGGTCAGCGCACCGGGAGACAGGTACTCCAGATTCACCTGGTGCACAATGCCCGTCGCCGGTGGCACGCAGCGGAAGTTCGACAGCGACTGCTGGCCCCACTTCAGGAACTCGTACCGCTCGCGGTTACGCTCAAACTCCTTCTCACTGTTGATCGTCAGCGCGTTGCTGCTGGCAAACGCATCGACCTGTACGCTGTGATCAATCACCAGATCGCACGGCACCAGCGGGTTGATCGCGCTGGGGTTGCCGCCCAGGGCCTTCATCGCGTTACGCATCGCCGCCAGGTCCACCACGCACGGCACACCGGTGAAGTCCTGCAGCACCACGCGACCGGGCATGAACGGCAACTCTTCCTTGGCCGGGCTCTTGGCGTTGTAGTTCGCCAGGCCCGAGACATCGTCGGTCGTCACCGTGAACCCGTCCACATTCCGCAGCAGCGACTCCAGCAGAACGCGGACGCTGTACGGCAGCGTGTCCAGCTTGGCAAAGCCCTTGGCCTTCAGCGCCGGCAGCGAGTAATACGTGTAGTTCTTGCCCGCAACAGTCAGTGTGCTTTTGGTCTTAAACGCGTCAGTGGCCATGATGAAAACTCCTGGTAATCAGATGATCAGCCCGTCACGCCGGACCCGGAAACCAATGTTCCCTGATCCGAACGATCCAAGTATCGCGTCTGGCAGGCCATGAATCCAATAGATAGCACGACATCGCTCAATAAACGGCGTTGATACGTCACTGCTGCCCCCGACCCGCATTAGTCGCCCGCATCGTCCGGCATGGGCCACCCCTCCACACCCTGCTCGATCGCCGCAATCAGCACCGGCAGATCACGGGCCACAACCTCATACACAAGGTTCAGGTTCACACCCCAGTACACATGGACGAGCCTGTGCCGCATCCCCACAATCTGCGTCCACGGAACACCGGCCACCCGGGCTCGCCCCTGTTCCGAAGTCCGTGACGCAGCCTCGCCGATCTCCTGAATTGCATGCATCACACCGCGTCCCAGGAGTTCATCGGTCTCAAGGTCCTCCCGCGACCGGTCATGCATAAATCGAACCGCCGAACGTGCAGCCTCCAGCATGTGCTGCAACCGGATCCGATCCGCAAGTTCGACTCTGTGCGGGTCACGCGGCATACAGCAGGTGCGCCTCCCGCAGAACCCTCGCCCGGAAGTACCGCGACAGATCTTCGGGCGTGCGGAGGTCCACTCGCCGCTGGATCATCGCCTCAAGTTCAACGGTCATCCCGCCAACATCAAAGAGGCTCACCTTGGCCCCCGGCGCAAACTCAACCAACACGTCTACATCGCTCTGAGGTGTGAAGTCTTCCCCAAGCACACTGCCAAATAGGCTCAGCCGCTTGATCCGGTGCCGCCGACAGAACTCTGCCAGCCCCGACTGCGGAATCGAGATGGGAAGTGCCCTTTCCATAGCAAACTGTAGAACCTCCGCGAGGGGCGGTTCCAGAGCACCCGCCCCCTCCCCTACCCAATCACCCCCCGCAGCTTCCCACCCGCCGCCGCCAGCTTCGCATCCGCTTCCAGCAGCGTCACACCCAGCTTGTGCATCACCACCGCCGCCTTCACCCGCCCGTCCGCACGCATCAGCAGTGCCAGCCCCTCCTGCCGCGGCAGCCCCGTCAGCATCCCGATCGTCCGCACCGCACGATCCACCAGCTTCGCGTTGCTCGCCTTCACATCCACCATCAGGTTCTGATACACCCGCCCGCTCCGCACCATCAGCGTCGTCGAGATCGTGTTCAGCGCCAGCTTCGTCCCCGTTCCCGCCTTCATCCGCGTCGAGCCCGTCAGCACCTCCGGCCCCGTGGCCAGCACAATCAGGTGGTCCGCCGCCGCGGGCTTGCTCAGCGGCGTGCACACCAGCATCCCCGTGATGCACCCGGCGCACAAACTCTTGGCCACCGCCATGCCACCAACCACATACGGTGTCGTCCCGCCCGCCGCAATGCCCAGCACCGCGTCGCCCTCCGTCAGCTTCAGCTTCTCCAACTCCGCCCGCACACCCTCGGGCTCATCCTCGCGCCCCTCGCTGCTGGTCCGCAATGACCCATCACCCCCCGCGATGATCCCGATGATCCGATCCGGCGGCACCTGAAACGTCGGCGGCGCCTCCGAAGCATCCAGCACACCCAGCCGCCCGCTCGTGCCCGCACCAAAGTAAATCAGCCGCCCGCCGGCCAGAAACCCCGGCTCCACCGCACTGATGAACCCCGCAATCGCCGGCCCCGCCTGCCGCAGGGCCTCGATCACCGCCTGATCCTCCTGGTTGATCAGCGCGACACACTCCGCCACGCTCAGTTCATCCAGGTTCATCGACCGCGGGTTCCGCTGCTCAGTCAGAATGTGCGACCGATCCGCCGAGATCGGCGGCAAGCTACTCCCGGCATTCACGCTCGCATCAGCCATGGCCCAGCGTACAACGCCAAACGCCGCGACGCCCGCCAGCCCTCAGCCGTACGTCCACACCCCCGCCACCGGGGCCGCCACACCCGCCGGCAGGCCCGTCACCTGCGGCAGCGTGATCGCCACCCGGTCCTGACACAACGCCCCCAGCACCGCCATCGCCAGCGCCTCCCGCTCGCCCGCTCCAACGCCCGTGCTCTCCCCAGCACGCACCCTGCCGCCCGCCTCGCCCACCACCCGCCCAATCGCCCCCGCCACCGCGGCATTCCGCGCCCCGCCGCCGAACAGCAGCACCGCCCCCAGCCCAGCCCCACTCCCCGCCCCTCCCGCCGCCCCAGCCACCGCCCGACCAATCACCGCCCCAATCGCCCCACACGCCGTCGCACACACATCCGGCCCGCTCAGTTCACTGCCCAGCGCACGGTCAATCCACCGCTGCACCTCATCACCCGTCCCCAGCGACCGTCCGCCACGCGCCTGCGCACCGCAAATCGCCTCCAACTCCGCCCCCAGCACCGCATCCGCCCGCCCCGCCATCGCCGCCGCCCCGTCGCGATCAAAGGCCGCACCCAGCCGCCCCCGCGCCAGTTGATCCAGCACGTGGTTGCACGCACAAATGTCCCCCGCACAGATCCGCTCCGGCCCGCCCGGCGGCAGCACCGTGAAGTTCGCAAACCCGCCCAAGTTAATCACCGCCGTCGCCCCATTTCCGGCCCCCTCCCGCACGTGCCTGAACATCACCCAGTCCGCCAGCGGCGTAATCGGTGCCCCCTGCCCGCCCGCCGCCAAATCCGCCGCCCGCAAATCACACACCACCGGCACACCCAACTCCCTGGCCAGCACCGCCGGGCTGAACATCTGCCACGACACCGGCGGCCGGTGAAACACCGTCTGCCCGTGCGGCACAATCAGGTCCAGCCGCACCTGCGCCTTCGCCGCCGCCGCCCGCACCGCCTCAGCATGCAGCAACGCAAACCGCCGCGACACATCGGCCACCTGCCCCGCCGCCAGCGGCACCTGCTCGGCAATCTGCCGCAGCTCCGCCGCCAGCGGCCCATACCGCCCATCAAGCTCCATGCTCACACTCGCCAGCAGCCGCACCCGCATCGCCAGCCCGCTGCCGATGATCTCCGCCACCGCCACATCAATCCCATCAATGCTCGTGCCCGTCATGCACCCCGCCACAATCCGCACCCGCTCCACCTCCGGCCGCGGCACACCCTGCGGCACCGCACCCGCGCCGCCGCCAGCACCAGCTCCCCCAAACTCGCCGTGGTACGGGTCGCCGCTCATGCCTGCACCGTTGAGTCGATGACCTTCTGCCAGAAGCTGTTGCTGTGCTCCAGCCCGCCCGGCCGCGAACGCTCGCCCCACAGCGCGGTGTGCTCGGCCATCAGCCCCCGCACGCGCTCGCCCAGCTCGCTGCGGCACACCACATCACCCGGCCGCTCTCGCCGCAGCACCGCCCGGTCCGCCGCCAGCTGCGCCACCGCCAGCGTGTGCCGCAGCTCGCACGTTACCAGCTCACCCGCGCCCACGGGCACCCCACGCCCCAAGTCCGCCACCACATCCCGCGCCGCCTTCCACCGCTCCAGCCCCCCCACCTCCGTCCGGTCCGCCCACGGGCAGTTGTGCAGGTCCGCAAAGAGCGCCGACTGATTCCACAGCGCAAACTCACCCTCGTTCTTCGGGCGCGACAATCGCCCGGCAACCTGCCGCAAGGGCAGGTCACAGTCACCCAACCGCTCCAGCCACGCGCCCGTCGCCGCATCGCCAAAGCACTGCGCCCCGATCGCCTCCGCGTGCCCGGCCCCCGTCGCCCCAGCCCACGCCGCCTGCGCCCCGTGCGCAATGGCCTGCAGGGCCACCGGCCACTGCTGGTGGTGCCCCGTATCGCCCCAGTCACAGATCAGGTAGCCATCAGCCCCCGGCTGCCCGGCATGCGCCGCACACGCCCCCGCCGCATTCAGGTTCGCGTTGCGCTCCGCCGACCTGCCGAAGATCGACCGCCAGCTCGATGTCCCCGGGCACACCCACACATCCCGCCCCGCACCCCGCAGCAGCCGCGTCCACTCCGCAAACGGCGAGTGCGGCTCGTATCCCCACGCCAGTGAGAGCAGTTCCGCAGGAATCTGCGGGATGCACCCCGGCTCGTGCAGCGCAATGTCCGCCCAGAACATCGGCCGCCGCCCCAGCTCCGCAGCAACCTTGCAGATCTCGCGCACAAACTCCAGATACACCGCCGCCCGCCCCCGCTCCCGCACCGCTTCAGCCGAGCGTCCGTACGCGATGTCGTACGTCTCATCAGCCCCGATGTTGACCAGCCCGCTGCTGAAGTTGGGCACCAGTTGCCCCAGCAGGTCCCGCACCAGTTCCACACTCCGCACATCCGTCGGACACAGCGAGAACGGCCCGCTCCGTGGCCACACATCAAACATCCAGTCCCCGTGCGTCTCAGCCAGGTGCTGGTACTCCGGCATCCGCAGCCAGTGCGCCAAGTGCCCGAAGCAGTTCTGGTTCGCCGCCAGTTCAATCCCCACCCCGCGGCACCAGCCGTCAATCTCCCGGATCTCCGCCCCAGTCAGCGGCGACCACCCCTGCCACACCTTCTCATGCCCCGCGTACGCAAACGTGTGCTCGGTGTAGAACTGCAGGTGGTTGATCTTCAGGTCCGCCAGCTGCCCCACAATCCGCCGCATCTCCGCCATCGTCGGCACCCGATCGCGCGACACATCCAGCATCACCCCGCGCACCGCAAACCGCGGGGCATCATCAATCACCGCCCGCGGCAGCTCCACCCCGTGCGCCACCACCAGATGCTTCAGCGTCACCAGCGCATGCCGCACCCCCGCGGCATCACCCGCCGTGATCGCCACCCCGCCATCAATGTACAACCGATACCCCCCCGCCACCAGCACCGCCTTCCCATCCACGCGGCACGAAACCTGCGGCCCCGCGCCGCTACCTTCGCCATCCCCGCCCCCATCAACCCGACCATCCACAGCCCGCATCCGCACCCGGCCGCCCCCCGCCGCCACCACCCCCAGCTCCCCAAACACCGAGTCCAGCACCCCCTGCTCAACCCCGGCCACCGTCACCTCAACAACCCCCAACCCACCCCGCCCACGCAACACCACCGTCCCGCCCAACTCAGTGACCGAAACCGGCGTCGGAATAATGCTGATCCTGCTGGCCATGGCCCCGTTTGTAGGCGCGGCATCGAATAGACGTTCTCCCAGCAGACACGCATCCCTGGTCACACCTGCGTCCACCCAACTCTCGCAGGGCCGACGTGCACAGTCACAGCTACCCGCCTGCTGCCTCCGCCACGAGGTCACCAACTGACGGCGATCCCACCGAAGGCGGGACGGATGAGGTTCGCTCATCCGCAGCAGGCCGGTCAAACAACCCTATGCAAGTCGACAACCCTGAGGGGCTGGCGCGGCGTCGCGTCAGGCCCCCAAACGGCACAGCACCTTAACGCAAACGGCCCCCGCGAGGCCATCGCGGGGGCCGTGTACAGAGTGCTTTCCAGCCGGGACGCTCGCTTGAAAGAACCAAGCCTTAGCAACCAACCGAGAACGCATTGATGAACAAGATGAAGTCTCCGCCATCGATGGTGCCGTCGTGCGACACATCGGCGGTCGGATCAACCGTCGCATCCCCGATGCTAAACGAGTTGATGAACGCGATGAAGTCAGACCCGTCAACGGTTCCGTCAGGGAACTGGCCGTTGATGTTCACCGTGCCGCCGGTCACATCTGCCGGGCTGGGCTGTCCACCGGGGAAACAGCCGGTTCGGAACTCAAATACTCCGCTGGGAAAACCAACCGGCACAAGGGCAGTCGTCCGCAGACGATCGCAGAACAGGGTGCCGGACCGCGGCAGCACACGATAGCTTGTCGCAATCGCGAACGGCTCACGCTCCAATGCCGTCAACGTCGGCTTCAGAAGCAGTGTCACTTCGCGTCCACCTTGCGTACCCGGGATGAACTGATCGAATGACTCAGTGACATCAGTCCACGAGCCAACATTGTTAACGTCGTAGCCAAATCGCTCAATGGTAAAGACGCTGTTGACCTTGCCGGTCGTCTGCGCGGGCGGATTGCTTGCTGCTGGCTTGACAGGGCCAAAGAAGCGGACGCGCACGGTACCAGTGGACGCACCAGCGACGAACACATCGAGCGGCATCCCGCCCGAGAGATTCGCGGCGAGCGGCGCGGGGACACAATCGGCCGTGTACAACTGGAATGGGACCAGCCCGACAGCTCCGCCGCCAACTTGGCTGCTTGGGACGTTGTACACGCCAGCCGCATCCGGCGCAAGGGTTGCAACCGCTTGTGCGTTGTTCGGGCCCTCCACGGTTGAGTAGGAGACAGTGCCCGCCCACGTTCCACCGCTGTTATCGTCATTAATGATGACCTGCCCGCGCAGCCCGGTGAACGGAAAGCGAAGACTGCCGGTCGAGGTGAGCGATCGGACTTGGAGGACTGCTCCGGCATTCAATCCTGCATCCGCGTTCACGCCGTTGAGCGCATCGAAGACCAGACCCGATTCGACGGATCCGACTCCGAGCGTGCCGTTGACGAGCCCGTTCTCGACGCCGATTGCTGCGAGCCCTGCACTCAACGACTGCGCGGTGTTGAATCGGAGCGTTCCGTTGAAGCCGAGTTTCGTCGCCCGCACCCGTGCCGCACGGCTGACTTGAGCATCAACCGAACGACGCTTCGCAGGGTCGGAGTCGTTTCGACCAAACCCGCCGACTGCAAAGTTCGTGACCACCCCTAGAGTAGCGTTAGAGACTTCAAATGTAGGGCTTGTGACTGCCCAGTTATCAGGAAACTCCCAATTCCTTATCTCGCCGTTTTCGACACGGACGCTCGGTGCGAAGTTCCATTGCTGGACGAGGCTCGCATTCAGTCTTTGAACGCTGACGCCGACGATTCCGGTTGGCGGGTCGAACGCGGGCGAGGAAACGGCCGTGCGTACCAGCAGCCGAGGGGAAGTCGTTCCGGCCGCCGCACCGAACTCGCGTGGTGTCGTGTTCACGAAGGCCGTGTCATCCTCGAGAGCAAGATTTCGGACCGCACCACATTCAATCTGCCCAAAGTTGCGAAGCCGGCCAGTGAGAACAACGTGCACGGGAGCAGTGGGTGCGACTCGCAAGTTACTGATGACTGTACTCGCTCCACCTGGCCCTTGCACGCGAAGAGTAATGGGTCCGGACGTGACGCCTGCGGTCGCAACAACCTCGATATCCCGGAACGTGAAACCTACTTGCGGCGCTTCGAGAACAACCGTGGCTGCGGCGGCTGCCGGTCCGACGCAAATTCTGACGTCATAAGTTGACGAAGTGGAAACGCAGTCACAGCCGCCGGAGTTTCCGTTGTCCCTCCAGTACACGGTAATGTGGGAGCCAGCCGATGTGGGGAGGAACGTGCTCGTGAGTGCGCGACAGGAACAACTACTCGGATTCGTCGGCCATCCTGGATTGCAGCTTGCCTCCGGAATGTCCTCCTGTGCAGCAGCGCCGAGCGGGTTGACTAGCAGTGCGAGTACCAGCAACTTTACAATTCTGTTCATCGAGACCTCCGTGAAAGGGCAAACGTGGCAAGCAACAGAGCAAGCCCGGTGGACGAAGTGGGCACTGTCATGCCCAAGCGAATCCCCATGGGAAACGAAAGATCTTGGGCGTTGGCCTGCGGATCCCAGCCAATGAGATCACTGCCGAAATCGAACTGCGACGAGCCCCGGGTATACCGAAACCGCCGATCCGCGCCGTCTTCAAGCCACTCGGCCGCACCGCCTGAACCATCGAAGAGCCCCCAAGGACTCATAATACCTGGGTAACTTGCAGGCATCAGAGGCACGAGGATACCTCGTCGGACCAACGCATAACTCGATTCTCCGCCAGCCGCTGGCAGGCCAAACGCGGGTTGGCTGTCTGATGAAGTGGGATATGTCCAATACCCGGCCTGGCCTGGGCCATACCGGCTTGGGTCGTAATACATAGCCTTGGTCCACTCATCAAGTGTCGGCAGGAAGAACCGTGCTCCCGGCTGCCGGTTGTAGTTGTCCTGCGGGGGCAATGAGGTGTCTGGCGGCCCGAAGGTCGCTGCGTCGTAAGAGCCGGACATGAACGCCGCGGCGTCGCTGCGTCGATCGTTGCTGAGCCAGTTGCAGAAGCGGGCGGCGTAACGCCATCCAACTTCGACGGGTGAGTGCTCGTACCCGGGAATGATCACATAGTTATTGGGATCTCGGTCGCTACCGGGCAAACGGTCGATTCCACTTCCTATGAGGGAAAAATTCCGGTCATCGCCGAAGTGGCTGGCGTAAGCGCGGACGAACGGAAGGTACTCACTGTAAGTGACTTCCGTACGCGATATCGCAAAGGAGTAGTTCACAACTCCCAGATTCGGACGAACGACACCGCCGGTATCGTCCTGAAGCTGCGCGGGAACTGGGGCGTTCCCAGGGTTTCCGACCGTGACGAACTCGTAGCCAGCCGCTTGCGTGATGCTGCCCCCGTTGCCAATCGCACGCGGCGACAGCGGCGGAAGGTCGGCACGGGTGGTGGAGTCACAGACGATGAATGCGATCATCACCGCGGAGATGACTACAGATCTCGCTACACCGTCGAATGTTCTTCGCATGTCAGAGTACCTCCAAGTGCTACCCACGGCGTGGACACACCGACGCAGCAAGGGAGTGTATAGCTTGCGGCGGTTCAGTTCCACCGAAGACGGTGTATTGAATGATGCTCTGTTGAAATCCCCGGCACATTTCCTGTGATCAGACCCGCAGGGCGTACGCGAGGACCTTCAGCGCCACATCAGCCAGCATCGCCGTCTCGCTTCGACCGGCAACACTTGACCCGACCGTTCGCTTCATCGTGCTG
>CAILKP010000009.1 GCA_903834785.1 uncultured bacterium | reverse complement strand
TGGGGCCAGCAAACAACATAAATCGCTCGGAAGCAAGCACGCGAGCCGGTTGCTTGCACCTGTAAACTTCGATTCCGACTCCCAGCGACAGAAAGCCGGGTTAGATCACAGGCCCCATTTGTCAATTTGGCTATTTTAAAACGCCTCCCCCCTCCTTGCCGGCAACCCCTTATACCCATACCCCACAAACCCGAACCGCCCCGCGCGGATCGCCCCGTCAATCTCCCCGATCCGCTCCACGCGCTCAAAGCTGCTCTTCCACAGCGATGCATCATCAAAGTCCGCGAGGATCACCGCTGGCCGGCCCTTTAACGCTGGGCTGTCAACATCGTGGCTCGGCCAGTAGTCCTGCTGCACCGCCCGCCCGCCCAGCCGCGACTGCGCCACGTACACCACCGGGTGCCCCGGCATCGCAAAGCACAACTGGCTCGCCCGCCCGTAGCTCTGGCTCAGCACAAACGGCTCCTTGCCCGTGGCCGTCTGCACGTCCTCCATGATTCGGCCGATGTGCCCCGCCATCTCCTCGTTGCCGGTCACACGGCCGATCGGCACCACCCGCGCCGCGGCAGGCGAAATCTCCATCAGCGAGGCGTGCACCACATCCAGCCGCGCCAGCCCCAGCCCAACCACCAGGCCCACCACCCCGGTCGCATTCAGTGTGAACCGCCGCAGCCCCTGCCCCGGCATGATCTGGCTCGGCAGCGCCACATCGCGCTCCCCCGCCGCGGGCCGCCCGCTGACCACCCACGCCGCCGCCAGCGGCAGCAGCGACACAAACCCCGCCATCGGCCAGTTGCCCTCCGCCTGCGCCTTCAGCGTCACCAGCAAATAGAACCCCAGCACCGGCCAGCTCGCGTGCACCATCAGCTTGGCCGCCAGCCCGGCCCGCGCATCACGCCCGGCCGCCAGCCCGCCCCGCCACGCCCGCACCGCCCCCGCGCCCATCGCAATCAGCGCAGGCCCGATGATCCCCAGCTGAATGCCGATCAGTTCCAGCGTCCACATCGGGTTGTACCCGCTGTGCTTCGGGTTCGGCTGCGCGGCCGCCACCGCATCCGCCGCTGCAGTCGCAGCCGCCCCGCCACCAGCCCCCGCCACATCACTGGGCTTGATGCCCAGGTGCCCGAGCAAGTGCTTCACCGTCACCCACTCGTGCTGCGCGTTCCAGATCAGCACCGGCAGCAGCCCAATCGCAAACCCCGCGGCACAGCCCACCATCCAACCACGCGCCGGCCAACTCACGCGCCCGCGGTGCCGCCACGCAAACACCGCCATCCCCAGCGGCAGTAGCAGGATCGTGTACTTAAACAAAAAGCCGATCCCCAGCACCACACCCAGCCCCAGCCACGCCCGCCCCGACCCCTCCGACCCCCCCAACCCGCCCGTCATCGCCCGCACCCCAAGCCAGCACGCCCACGCCCAGCACGCCAGATACGGCCCATCAATGGTCGACAGCAGCGCGGTCGCGGCAAACGCCGGCAGGCAGTTGTACCCCAGCGCGGCCAGCACGCCCGCCACCCGGTTCCCCCGCGTCAGCTCGCACGCCATCCCCGCTGCCGCAATCGCGCCAAGGGCCGAGCTCACCACCGCCACCATCCGCACGGCAAACGTCGTGTCCCCCAGCACCGAAGTCGCCAGCCACATCGCCCAGGCAATCCCCGGCCCCTTGGTGTTGTACGACCACGCCAGGTGCTTGGACCACTCCCAATAAAACGCCTCATCCTCCGCCAGCGAATACGGCGACAGCCACAGCAAGTACACCACCCGCACCACAAACAGCACCGCTACCACACCCAGCGCCGGCCCCAGCGCACTCCACCAACTCCCAGCCATCCCCCGGCCCCCGGTCATCCTCTGTTCACCGGTCTTCATCTCATCATCACTGGACATCGGTTTCATCACCAATCACAACGAGGATCTGCCTTCATTTGACCATTTGACAATTTGCCCATTTCCAACTTACACCCTCTCTCCCCATTTGGAAATTTGGCAATTTGGCCCTCTGGCCATTTGCTTTACCTTCCCGTCCCCATCGTAATCAGCGGCACCAGCAAACTCATCAGCAGCGAGCCGATCAGGCCGAACATCACCACCACCATCAGCGGCTGCAGCACCGCCAGGAAGCGGCTGCTCCGCCGGTCCAGTTCCTCGGTCATGTCCATCGCCAGCGAGTTAAACGCCGCCTCAAGGTCGCCCGACCGCTCCGCGGCAATCAGCAGCTTCCGGGTCGCCACCGGCAGCGAGCTCACCTCTTCCACCAGCGTCCGCCACTGCCCGCCCTCGATCAGCCGCGTCCGCAGCCGCTCCATCTGCTTGCGCATCGCCGGGTGCGTGATCGTCTGGTTCGCCGTGCCCATCGCATCAGCCAGCGGCACGCCGCTGCGGCTCATCGCCGCCATCACGCTGAAGAACCGCACCGCCTCCTGGGTCGTCAGCACGTCACGCAGCAGGGGGGTCTTCCGCGCCGTCACCACCACACCCCGCGCAATCTGCTTGCGGAAGTACACCAGCGCCGTCACCGCCGCCACCAGCAGCACGCCGATGATCAGCAGGTTCTCGCTCATCGCTGTGCCCAGCCCGATGATCGCCTTGCTGAACCACGGCAGGTCCGCGTTCATCTCTTTGAGCGCCGGCCCCAGCTTCGGCACCACCAGCGTCAGCATGCCAAAGGCCACGAACACCGAGATCGTCATCACGATGATCGGGTACACCATCAGCGTCACCGCGCGCCCGGCCACCGTCAGCGTCCGCCTCGTGGTGATCGCGATCTGCCGCGCCGCACCCGCCAGGTCGCCCGACCGCTCCGCCGCCTTGTACACCGCCACCGTCACCGTATCAAAAACCCCCAAATCGCGGCAGCAGTCCGAAAAGCTCGAGCCCGCCGCCACCATCTCCCGCATCTTCACCACCGTCGCCCGCGCCGCCGGCGTCACCGTCTCGGCCACAACCTCCAGCGCCTCAACCAGCGGCACACCGCGTGACAGCAACTGCGCCAACTGCTCGTTGAGCACCAGGTTGTCCGACGGCTTGATCTTCCCGCTCCGCGCAAACGCCCGCGGCAGCCCGTACGCCGTCCCCAGCGTCATCTTCTCTTTACGTAACTGCTCCGCCAAGGCCGACCTGCTCTTGGCATCCCGAAACCCAACCGACCGCCCGCCCGTCGACGTCTTGGCGGTAAACACAAACGGCTGCATGTTCGCGGCTCTGGACATTCTCGCCCAAGTTTAGTGCCACCCGCCCCCCCGGTGGCGGCAATTCCCCGCCGCCGCGGCCAGTCCGGGTCAATAACCCAACGGGTCAACCGCTCCTGTTTGACCATTTGACCATTTCCAGATTTGACCATTTCGTTCCCCTCCCCTCCTCCCGCCTCTCTCCGGTCCTCTGGTGCTCCGCGTGAGACGTCTTCCTGCCTTCCGCCTTCCTGCCTCTTCCCCCCGTCTCTCTTCGCGTCCTCCTCCCCCTCCGCGTCCTCCGCGTTCACCCACGGCACCGCGACTCCTTCATTCTCCTCCTCCCGCCTCTCTCTGGTCCTCTGGTGCTCTGCGTGAGCCCGCCTTCCTGCCTTTTCCCCTCGTCTCCCTCCGTTTCCTCCTCCCCCTCCGCGTCCTCCGCGTTCACCCACGGCACCGCGACTTCTTCGTTCTCCCCCTCCCGCCTCTCTCCGGTCCTCTGGCGCTCTGCGTGAGCCCGCCTTCCCGCCTTTCCCCTCGTCTCCCTCCGCTTCCTCCGCGTCCTCCGCGTTCACCCACGGCACCCCACGGACCGAGCGCCTTCATTTGACCATTTGACCATTTGCTTCTTTGGCAATTTGGCCCTTTGGCCATTTAGCCCTTTACAAACGCATCCTTCAGCGTCACCGTCCGGTTCAGCACACACCGCCCCGGCGCACTGTCCTGGTCCACCGTGAAGTACCCCAGCCGCTCGAACTGATACGTCGTGCCCACCGGCGCCGTCGTCAGCCGCGGGTCCACCAGGGCCGTCGTCACTTCCAGTGAGGCCGGGTTCAGGTCCGCCAGGTAGTCGCCGCTCGCGCCGCCGGGCGTCTCCACCTTAAACAGCCGGTCAAACAGCCGCACCTCGGCCGCCACCGCGTGCGCGGCGCTCACCCAGTGCAGCGTGCCCTTCACCTTCCGCGGCGGTTCGCCGTTCGGCCCCGCAGGCGCATCGCCCCCGCGCGTCGCCGGGTCGTACGTGCACCGCACCGCGGTGATCTTCCCCGAAGCGTCCTTGTCCACGCCCGTGCACTTGATGAAGTACGCCCAGCGCAGCCGCACCTCGGCGCCCGGTGCAAGCCGGAAGAACTTCTTGGCCGGAACCTCCATGAAGTCATCCTGCTCGATGTACAGCTCACCGCTAAACGGGACCTTGATCGTCCCCGCCGCGGCATCCTCGGGGTTGACCACAAAGTCCAGCTCATCGACCTTGCCCGCAGGCCAGTTCTCGATGATTACCTTCAGCGGCCGCACCACCGCCATCGTCCGCGGCGCGCGCTTGTTCAGGTTGTCGCGCACGGCGTTCTCCAGCCGGCCGACATCGATCACCGAGTTCTGCTTGGTGACGCCGATCTCCTCGCAGAACGCGCGCATCGCCGCCGCCGGGTAGCCGCGGCGGCGGATCCCGCTGATCGTCGGCATCCGCGGGTCATCCCACCCGCTGACGTGCTTGTCCTGCACCAGTTTCAGCAGGAACCGCTTGCTCATCACCGTGTACGTCAGGTTCAGCCGCGCAAACTCGATCTGCTGCGGATGGTGGATCTTCTTGCCCCACGGCCCGCTGCCATCGGCCGTGCGGCCTTCGTTGATCGAGCTGATAAACCAGTCGTACAGCGGCCGGTGGTCCTCAAACTCCAGCGTGCAGATCGAGTGCGTGATGCCCTCGGCGCTGTCCTCAATCCCGTGCGCCCAGTCGTACATCGGGTACACGCACCACTTCTTGCCCGCGTGCGGGTGCTCCTCGTGCAGGATGCGGTACATCACCGGATCGCGCAGGTTGAAGTTCGGGCTCGCCAGATCAATCTTTGCCCGCAGCGTGTACTTGCCGTTGGGGTGCTTGCCGTCGCGCATCTCGGCAAACAGCCGCAGTGAGTCCTCCATCGGCCGGTCCCGGTGCGGGCTCGTCGCCGGCACGCCCGGCTTGCCGCGCCGGGCCGAGACTTCCTCGCCCGTCAGTTCGCACACATACGCCTTGCCCTTGCGGATCAGTTCAACGGCGTACTCGTACATCTTCTCAAAGATGTCCGAGGCGTAGAACAGCCCGCCGCCGTTGCGTGCCGCATCATCAAAGTGCGCCCCCAGCCACTTGACGTCCCGCTTGATCGACTCGATGTACTCAACTTCTTCCTTGACCGGGTTGGTGTCATCAAACCGCATGTTGAACAGCCCGCCGTACCGCACGGCCAAGCCGTAGTTCAGGCAGATGCTCTTGGCATGCCCCACGTGCAGATACCCGTTGGGCTCCGGCGGGAACCGCGTCACCACCTTGGCTTTGCCCTCCCGCCCGGCCGCACCCCGCTCACCCGCCGCAAACACGCCCCACCGCCCCGATGCAATGTCCGCATCGATCAGATCCGTGATGAAGTTCGACCCCGCCACCACCGCACCACCCGCCGCACCAGCATTCTCAGGCACATTCGACGTAGACATAGGAGAGAACGGTAGTTCCACTCCGTAGGCCAAGTCGCGAGTCCCAAGTCGCGAGTCCCGATTCCCACGCCCCCCCGTGCACCGCCTTCATTTGACCATTTGACCATTTCCCAGTTTGACCAATTGCCCCCGTCCTCATCCCGCCTTCCTCCGGTGCTCCGCGTGAGCCCGCTTTCCGCCTTCCTGCCTTTCCCCTCGTCTCCCTCCGTTTCCTCCTCCCCCTCCGCGTCCTCCGCGTTGAATCACGGAGCCGTGACCTCCTCGTGCTCCTCCTCCCGCCTTTCTCCGGTCCTCCGGTGCTCCGCGTGAGCCCGCTTTCCGCCTTCCTGCCTTTCCCCGCTTCTCCCTCCGTTTCCTCCTCTTCCTCCGCGTCCTCCGCGGTGAATCACGGAACCGTGACCTGCGCGTCCTCAGTGCGGGCGACAGGACTTGAACCTGCACGACCTTGCGGCCACGGGAACCTAAATCCCGTGCGTCTGCCAATTTCGCCACGCCCGCGGCGACCTCCCCCGCATCATACCGCCCAACCTCGCTATTTCGCCCGATCCGCCCCGCCTTTTCTCCCGTACCCTACCATCAACCATGGCCACGCCTCGCTCCTCCCTCGACGCCCCCGCCAAGAAGCCCGCCGCCGCTGCTAAATCCAGCGGCATCCCGCGCCCCGTGCTCATCGCCGGCCTCGCCCTCATCATCGTCAGTGCCCTCGGCTGGACCATCTACATCTCCACCGGCGGTTCCGGCGATGTCGTCATCACCTCCACCCGCGAGGCCGACACCGTCCAGGCCACCGTCGCCAAGGCCGTCCTGACCGAGCAGAACAAGTGGAAGTTCTCCTCCATCACCATCGCCCCCTCCGAGGATGGCAAAAAGGTCACGGTCTCTGGCACCGTCAAAACCAAGGCCGACATGGACGAACTCACCAAGATCGTCGACAGCACCAAGGGCGGCTTCCCCGTCGAAATGGCAGTCAAAGTCGGCGGCTGAATCCCTTCCAGACACCAGCCTCCGCCAGCCCGCCTCGCCTCTCAACCTCCCCACCCAACCGCCGCCCCCAACCGCGGCGGTTTTTCATTTCCCACTCCCCGCCTTCCTGCCACTGCGCCTTTCACCTCACGACTCGCGACCCTGCAGTCGCGACCCCCGTCCCCCTCCCCGTCATTCGCGTTAAATCATGGCGACTCGGATTGGGAATACTATCAAAATACGAACATGCATGTCCCACAACTCGCCAAATTCGTTCAGAAACCCCCTTGTCTGGGGGGCAATCATCATGTACACTCTCCTGACACATCCCTCGTTCTGGGGTTTCTGATGTGCAGGAGGTCCGCTTTCCATGACCCGCTCCGCTTCCCGTTCACTCTCCGCTTTCACCCTCATTGAGCTTCTGGTGGTCATCGCCATCATCGCGCTCCTGGTGGCCATCCTGCTCCCCTCGCTGGGCTCCGCCCGCAAGGCCGCACAGGCAACCCGCGAAGCCGCGGCGGCACAGCAACTTGGCCAGGCCGCCTTCGCCTACGCGCAGGAAGGCAAAGAACGAGTTGTTCCCGCAGGCCCGGCATGGGCCTGGGTCCACCCCGGCCAGACTCCCCCGCGCTACCTCCTCCGCCCGGTTGATCCCTTCCCGCGCACCGCCTCGGCACTCTACATGGAAGGCTCCGCCTCAAAGACTTGGGTCCACCACCTCCGCACGTGGTCCAATCTCCCGCTCGACTTCTTTCAACTCGACGGCCGCACCAACGAGAACTTCCGCAACCGCCCCAAGGTCGGCCAGCCCGCCCCTGACAGCAACGAGTGGACCATGTACGAAGGCACTGACGGCCAGCGCACGCTGCAGGCCGCCTACGGCTATCACCCATCCTTCGGCATGAACGGCGTTTACTTCGGAGGCTCCTTCTCCCACGGCGCATTCCGCGGCCAGCCCTTTGGTCAGATCAACACCCGCCCGCCCGGTGAGTTCTACGTCAAGAAGCTCTCTGATATCCGCAACTCCAGCAAGCTCATCGTCTTTGCCTCCAGCCGCGGCGGCGATGTCGCCGAAACCCCGGGCACGCCCTTCTGGAACTACGGCCAGAACTTCCCCGACACCGGCCGCGTCCTGCCCGGCTACTGGCTCGTCACCCCGCCACGCAACTTCCCTTCCACCCGCTCTAGCACGGGTGCCGACGGTGGTGCGTGGAACGCCAGCAACACCTTCAACGCGCTCCGCGCCCCGTCAACCTGGGGCAACCTCGATGCCCGCCACTTCGGCAAAGTCACCACCGCGATGGCCGACGGCCACGTCGAAACCCTCGGCATCGACGAACTCCGCGACATGACCCGCTGGAGCAACTTCGCCACCAACCGCGACTGGAACTGGCAGGCCCGCTGAACCGGCTAGCTTTACTGTTCTTCTTGCTTCTCTTCTCCGCCTTGCAGGCTCTTCCCAACTGCACCCGAGCGTGAGGATTTCCGTAAACCCGCATAATCTTTGGATTATAAAATCCCCCGTCATTGGGGGATTTTGTGTTTGATACCCCCTGATCAAGGTAGGCCTTACCAGATTTGCCACTCCCCCGTCCGGCCAAAACTGGCCCACACCTTAAAGCTGTGGTAATCTCCACAAGACCCGTTCTGGGTCACTCTTGCCAAATAGTGGGCGTGCAAGAGTTCCATTCGGCGGTAAAGGAGCCTTGTGATGAAGCTGAAAGCTCGTGGTTTCACTCTGATTGAACTTCTGGTGGTCATCGCGATCATCGCGCTGCTGGTGGCAATCCTGCTGCCCGCACTCGGCCAGGCTCGCCGTGCTGCTCGCAACACCGCTGAAATGGCGGCCCTCAGCCAACTCACGCTCGCCTCCGTGGCCTACGCCAACGAAGGCCGCGAGATGGTCGTCCCCGCTGGCCCCGCGTGGTCATGGGTTCACCCCGGCACCACGCCGCCGAAGTACGTCCTCCGTCCGACGGACCCGTACCCGGCTCGCCCGCTGTTTATGGAAGGCTCGGTCTCCAAGACCTGGGTTCACCACCTGCGCACGTGGTCCAACCTTCCCCTCAACGGCTTCGTCATCGATAGCAACACCTATCAGAACTTCTACGACCGCCCCAAGGCCGGTAGCGAGAACAACGGGTGGGCCCAGTACGGTGACGACTCGTCGCAGTCCGCCTTCGGCTACCACCCGTCCTTCGGCATGAACGGCGTCTATGTCGGTGGCTCCTATAGCCACGGTGCTTTTCAGGCCGGACACTTTCAGGGTGGCACATGGGGCAACACCAACAACCGTCCGCCGGGTGAGTTCTACGTCAAGAAGCTCGGCGACATCCGCTATACCAGCAAGTTGATCATGTTCGGCTCCTCCCGCGGCGGCGATGTGCGTGGCACTGGCTTTTGGAGCTACGGCGAGACAGCACCAAACACCGGGGTGATTCGCCCGGGCTACTGGATTATTACGCCACCTAAGGCGCATCCCAACCGGCGAGGCGCAACGTCCGCGGGCGAGCAGCCCAGCGGTTCGCAGCCGTGGATCACGTCGAACCGCTTCAACGCTCAGCTTTCACCAGGTTCTTGGGGCAACATCGACGCACGGGCAAGCGGCAAGGCCAACGTTTCGATGGCTGATGGCCACGTTGAAACACTTGGCTTGGACGATCTTCGAGACATGACGCGTTGGTCGAACTACGCAACTGATGCGAACTGGAACTGGCGCGCCCGCTAGAGCCGATCCGCTCCAACTTCCCACGCCCCTCAAACGCACAAGCCCCGCCAACTTCGGCGGGGCTTGTGTCTTTTTATCCGAACTCAAAACTGCCCCTCAGGCCCCATTTGGCAATTTGGCCATTTGGTCCTTTGGCCATTTGGCCTCTTCCCCCTCACCGATCGCGCCGGTGATTCGTCTTGCCCCGGTCACGATCCTTGCTCCGCTGGTCGCGGTTCTGTGCGCCGGTCTTGCCGCCGCCGAACTTGATCTTGTCCCAGTCCAGCCCCAGCCCGCCGCCGCCCGTGCGGGCCGCCAGCGAGTCCGGATCGACTTCCTTGATCTTCTTGCCCTTGGCCTTGTCGCGTGAGGTCGGATCCGTCACCGCCAGGTCCAGCTTCCGCATCGCCAGGTCCACCTTGGCAATCGTCACCGTCAGCGTGTCACCCACGGCGTACGACCGGCCCGAGGCCTGATTCACCAGCGCACCCGACCGCTGGTCGATGCGCCACGCGCCAACGCGTCCGTCCTTGCCGGCCGGCAGCGTCTCGGTGGTGATGAACCCGTCGGCCAGGTACTTCTCCAGCCGCACGAAGATGCCCTTGGGCGACACACCCGTGACCATGCCGCGGTACGTCTCGCCCACCTTCTCGCTGAGCAGTTGCAGTACCAGGAACGACCGCAGCGAGCTTTCCGCCGCCGCCGCGTTCACTTCCGTCTGCGTCGCCCGCCCGCCGATCTTGATCAGCGTCTCAAACTCCGGGCACAGCGGGTGCTCGCGCAGCTTCTTGCCCAGTTCCTCGCGGGCCTCATCAGTCCGCGGCGGGCTGCGTCCGTTGTCAGTCAGTGACAGGTACGCCGCAAGTGCACGGTGCACCGTCAGGTCCGGGTAGCGACGGATCGGGCTGGTAAAGTGCGCGTACGCCTCGCTGGCCAGCGCGTAGTGGCCGATCGGCGCCGGCGAGTACTCCGCCTTAGTCAGCGTCCGCAGCACCGCAAAGTGCACCGCCGGCGCAGCGGCCGTGCCCTTGGTCGCATCCAGCAGCGTCTGCAGTTCCTTGCGCGTCGGCTTCTTGGGGATGGCAAACCCCGCCACCTTCGCCGTGCTCCGCAGCTCATCAACATCGCCGGGCGTCGGCTCGGGGTGCACGCGCCGGATCAGCGGCACCTTCACCCGCTCAAACAGCCGCGCCAGCACCTCGTTGGCCTCGACCATGAACATCTCAATAAGCGTGTGCGTGAACGCGTCATCTTCCTTGACCGCGTCAATCACCCGCCCGTTCTCGTCGTACACCAGCTCAACTTCCGGCAGCTCAAGGTGAATCATCCCCGCCTCGCGGCGGCGCACGCGAATCGCCTTGGCGCACGCGTCCATTTCCTTCAGCGCGGTGATCAGTTCCGGCGTGTAGTTCGGTTCTGTCTTGGCGTGCTTCTTGGCTTCCTCGGGGTTGCCGTCAATCAGCGCCTGCGCCTCCAGGTACGTCAGCCGCTTCTTGCTCTTAATCAGCACCTGGCTCACGCCCGACTTGAGCAGCTTGCCCTGCCGGTCGTAGACCATGAAGCTCGACTTGCAGAAGCGCGGCACGCCTTCCTGTAGCGAGCAGATGCCGTTGCTCAGGTTCTCCGGCAGCATGGGAATCACCAGCCGCGGCAGGTAGCACGAGTTGCCCCGGCTCTGCGCCTCGGTATCCAGCGGGCTGCCCGGTGCAATGAAGTGCGCCACATCGGCGATGTGCACGCCCAGTTCCCAGCCCTCGTTGGTCCGCCGGATGCTGATCGCATCGTCGTAGTCCTTGGCGTCCGGCGGGTCGATCGTGATGATGAAGTCATCGCGCAGGTCGTCGCGGTCCTTGAACCCCTCGCGCTCCAGCCGCGCAATGTCCAGTTCGTAGTTCTCCGCCGCCTGCCGCGCCTGCTCGTAGCACGCCTCCGGGAAATCGCCCGGCAGGTTGTACGCCGCGATCACCGCCTGCGTCTCCACGCTCGGCAGCCCCGCCTCACCCAGCACCTTGACAATCACGCCCTCGGGCAGCATGTCGCCCTCGGGGTAGTGGGTGATCTCAATGATCACCTTGTCACCCGCCTTGGCGTTCTTGGCCTCCGGGTCGCGCACCACCACCGGCCGCGTCAGCTCCTTGCCGTCCGGGTGCACCAGCCACGTCGCGCCCTGCTTCATCAACTCGCCCGAGAAGCTCTTGCGCTTGCGGCCGAGCACCTCGATGATCTGCCCGACAATGTCATCCGCCCCGTTGCGACGCTGATGCTTGATGGCCACCTTCACCCGGTCGCCCGTCAGCGCGCTCGACACGCCATCGGGCGGAATGAATACGTCGCCCTCGCGCACCTTGTCCTCAGGAATCACAAACCCGAACCCGCGCGGGTTCTTGCGGAAGGTGCCGATGATCTCGTCGCCGATCGGCGGCAGCATCACCTCACCCTCAGCATTCACAACAATCTTCTTCGCCTTCGCCAGGTTCGCCAGCGTCATCCCGAACGGGTCGCGCTCGCGGGCATCCAGCCCAAGGTCATCCATCAGCACGGCCACCGTCGAGGGCTTGTATTCAGAGTGCCCCAGGTGGTCCATCAGTCGAAATGTGTATCGATCAGCCATAGTTCTTGTACTTGCTTTCTTGTTCTTCTCGTTGGCTTCGGGCACCAGGGCCCGCCGCCCGCAGGCATCATTCGCCCGCTTCTGCCGCACGCCCCGCTCATTGGCCGGGCCTCGCGGACTTCTCATCCGTTTCCACGTCTCACGCATCCCTCACCCGCGGCACACTGCCGCAGCGTCAAAGAGATGCACAACTCCTCGCCCCAACCCCTCATCACCCCCGCCCGCGACCTCTCGAATCCCTCCTCCTGCCCCAACATCGACCCTTTCCACTCCCCGCCGCCACACGTCAGCACGCAGCGCGTCTCAGCTGCGCCCTGCCGCACGCCCGCGCCATGGCAACATGCCACAAGCCCCATGCCCTCGCGGCGGCTGCAAACACCACATTTGGGTGACCCCCTCAACCCCGCGCTCCCACACCTTCCATCCCGCCCGCCAGTCTCGCCAACCCCGTCCGGGGCGGCCAGAACCCTTGATAACACTCAAAAAACGCACGAACAAGGAATAGTACGCCTGCCAGCCCGTCCCGGTTCGGATTCTGCACGGAAAATTTCGAACGCTTGTTTGATGAAGACAAACATCAAAATGCAAGATCGACTCGACTTGCAACACAGTTGCACGTAATCTCTTGTCATGCTCCACCGCTCGGCACCCGCCCGCCGCCGCTCCGCCTTCACGCTCATCGAGCTGCTCGTGGTCATCGCCATCATCGCCCTGCTGGTGGGCATCCTCATCCCCTCGCTCTCCAGTGCCCGCCGCGCCGCCCGTGCCGCGGCATGCCTTTCCAACATCCGCCAGCTCGAGCTCGCCCACACCCTCTACGCCCAGAACAACAAGGAGGCCTTCGTCGATGCCGGCCTCGCCCACGGCGGTCTCGGCTCGCCCCAGTCCTCCTGGCCCGTGCTGCTCGCCCAGTACGCCGACGGCCCGCTCATCCTCCGCAGCCCGGCCGACAACAGCCCCTTCTGGTCCGCCGATGACAACGGCTCATTCGCCGGCATGTCCCTCCGCCGCTACCTCGACCTGGCCGCGGCCAACCCCGCCTCACCACCGCCCGCCAGCCAGCTCGCCCGCTGGACCAGCTACGGCCTGAACAACTACGTCACCCGCTCCAAGCAGCCCGCTCGCGAGCTCATGGCCCGCCCGGCGTACGACACCTTCGCCCGCATCCCGCGCCCCGCGGCAACCGTCCACTTCCTCATGATGACCTTCGGCGCCGACGGCTCCTCCTTCGCCCGCGCCGATCACGTCCACGCCGAGAACTGGGACAACGGCACCCCCGGCGCCTCACCCACGCTCGCCTCCCGTGAAATGCAGCTCGATGCCCACGGCGGCAAGGTCGGCGTTGCTGGCCTGGCCAACTACAGCTTCCTGGATGGCCACGCCTCCACGCTGGCCTTCCGCGATGTGTACACCGACTTTGACAACAACCGCTTCTATCCGGAGATCGCCAAGTGAGCCGCTCTCGCACCACTCGTCCACACTCCTTCGCTCTGCCTGTCGCCGCACTCTGTGCGTCACTGTGCGCCACCCTCGCGTGCGCTCCGGCCGCCATGGCGCAGCTTCACCAGTCCGATGTCGTCCTCCGCGTGGCCGACGGCCGCATCGAGACCGGCTGGGTCTCCCCATGCTCGCTGCAGGCCGAGTTCCCGCACAACGTCTTTGTGACGCGACTCGGTGACTTTGACACCATCAACGACCCCGGCTTCGATGCCGAGCCGGGCACGCTGCCGGCGAACACACAGGTCGGCTTCGACATCACCCGCGCCCTGCGCAGCTGGAACGGCACCGACTTCTCCACCATCGCCGAGCCCCGCCTGCGCATCCGCCTCGGCCCGCCGGCCAACAGCCGCCTCACGCCCACGACCGACACCGTCGTCCCCGGCTTCGGCCTGACCACCTCGTCCACCGGCCTCTATCACTTCCACTACAACTACACGCTGCTCTCCCAGGCCTCCCCGCCCGCATCCCCGGCCGAGCCCGGTGTCTACCTGCTCACGCTCCGCATCTGGGCCAACAACCCGCAGATCGCCCCCAGCCAGCCGCTGTATCTCATCCTCGGCCAGTCCGTTGATGATGCCACGCTCTCGGCCGCCGCCACCGCCTTCGCCGCCTCCGTCGGAACCTCACTGACCTGCGGCAACACCCCCGCCTGCCCGGCCGATGTCACCGCCGACGGCACCGTCGACGGTTCCGACTTCATCACCTTCATCAACTCCTTTGCTATCGGTGATGCCGCCACCGACCCCGCGGCAGACATCACCGCCGATGGCACCATCGACGGCACCGACTTCATCGAGTTCATCAACGCCTTCGCCGCCGGCTGCTGAGCCGCCCCGCCCGCCTCGCCCTATCCCGGCCGCGCAGCGCCTTATCCCGTTCCCATCAACCAGCAACTGCAAGCTGGAGCAGAGAGAAACCCCTTCTTGTGTTACAGGAGCGTCTGAAGATGTACCGCAGCACCACCGCCTTGACCGTGTCCGCACTCGCCCTCACCCTCGCCGCCCCGCTGGCCCACGCCCACGAAGGCGACATCGGCCTGAGCTTCCTGGCCGGCCGCCTGACCACCGGCATCGTCGAGATCCCCTCGCCCGGCGCCGGTGAGTTCATCACCCCCGGCCAGCGCGTCTTCGCCGCCGAGTTCGCCGACCTGGCCGGCTCCATCTACGCAGATGAGCCCGGCTTCTTCTCCGGCCCGCTGACCGGCCAGACCGATCCCACCATTCCCGGCGGGTCGCGCCTGGGCTTCAACATCCTGGGCTCCGTCCTCCGCTGGGACATCGCCACCCAGTCCTTCGCCGCCGCGGCACCTGCCGAGCGCATCCGCATCGAGTTCGCCGCCGGCGCCCTGACCCGCACATCGCCGCTCGACGGCTCATCCGTCCCCGGCTTCTCGTTTGATGTCGGACCCACCGGCGGCTTCGATGAGCACCTGGACTACTACCTCGACCCCGCCCCGGGCCAGACCGTGCCCGCCGCCGGCATCTACCTGCTGACGCTCGAGCTTTACCTCGACGGCATCAGCGGCTCGACCTCGATGCCCTACTACACCGTCTTCAACTTCGGCCTCGACGAAACCGAGCACGATGCCGCGATCGACTACGTCGAGTCCAACATCATCCCCACCCCAACCACCGCGCTCATCCTCGCATCAACCGCCGGCCTGGCCTTCCGCCGCCGCCGCTGAACCAGTCAATCAGGAAGCAGGGGGAGGGGGGAGGGGGGGCGAACAGGAACGCGGGATGGCTGCGGAAACCCACACACCCAAACGGCCGCGCAGGCACCCCGACGGCGGCTGCCCTCATCCCTGCTCTCTCACCTCCTCAATGTCCGCTCTGCCTTTCATTTGACAATTTGACCATTTCCAAATTTGACCATTTGTCACTCCTCCTCTTCCTCCTCCTCAAACTCCACCACCACCGTCTGGCCGATCACATCCCCCGGGTGCCGCGCCGTTGCATCAAACAGCGCGACCAGTGACAGCGGCCACAGCAGCCACTTCACCGCGTTGCGCGCCCCGGCCTGCCACAGCATCGGCACTCCAACCACGTAGCTCCCGGCGGTCTCGCCCTGCTTGTCCGCCGCTGCATCAGACTCGGCATCCTCGGCCTTCTCAACCTTCTCGCCCTTCTCCGCCCGCCGCCGCACAAAGCCGGCCACCTCGCACCCGGTGACAAACTTGCCGATCGTCCGGCCCCACAAGGCCTCACTGATCGTCCCGTGCACCATCCCAAGGGCCATCACGCCCAGCACATCAAGAATCGCGTTGCCCGGGTTCAGCATCGTCTGGGCGCTGATCAACTGCGTCACGCTGATGCCCAGCAGTGGCCCGGCCAGCAGCAGCACCGCAAACGCATCGATCCCCGTCGCCACCGCTCGCTTGGCCCCGCTGGCCAGTGATGAGCCCTCGGGCATCACCACCGGCCGGCTCTTGTCACTCCGAAGCACAAATAGCAGCACCGCCACCATCATCGATGCAAACGCCAGCGTCAGCAGATGAAAGTCCCGCGTAGTCACCACGCCCTCGCGCTTGGCCGCACCGCTGAACATCACCCGCCCGTCGCCCGTCGAGAGCTCCGTGACCGCAAAGCTCCGGCTCGCCGCCGTCGCCAGGCTCCGCAGGTCGCCCCGCGTCCCGCTTTCCTGCCGCGGGCTCGCGCCCGGTGCCGTGCCCGTCCCGCCGCCAACCTGCGGCAGCTTCGCCTCAGCCGTCACCACCGCAACCCGGTCCAGCCCCAGCAGCGACAGCACCGCCATCGGCCATTCACGCTGCTCCGGTGCTTCCTTATTCTCGCGCGATACCCGCGTCACCGTTCGCCACGCCTCGTGCGTGCCCAGCTTCGGTGCCCCGGCCCCTTCCGCCGGCAGACGCGACATCACCGTCACGCCCGTCGCATCGGCCCGGACCGCCAGCACGCCTTCGCCTCGCCCGGCCAGCAGCACAGTCCCCGCAAGCCCGCCCGGCACGCCCGCCATCGCCCGCACCGGCTCCGGCCGCTCGGTGTCCTTGGCCGGCACGGCCCACGCACTGACCGTGCCCGGCTCACGCCCGCTGCCCGGCGCATTCTCAGCCCACACCTCCGCGCCGCTGCGTGTGCCAACCAGCCGTACCACGCTCGCCGGCTCCAGCCCCAGTTCCCCCGGCATCGCAACCGGTTCCCACTTGCCATCGTCCAGCCGCAGTAGCCGCCACGGCTGTGCCGCGCCGCTGTCTGGCGCCACATCCGCTCCCACCAGCGGCGAAGCCGCCGCACCCTGCGGCCCCAGCAGCACCAGCGGCCCCTTGGGCGACCAGCACACATCCACCACACGCCCCGTGCCCGGCAACTCCGGCTCAATGCCCGTGCGCCCCAGCGGGCGATACTCCCACGTCCCGCCCGCCGTCCGCCCGGCCGTCATGCTCACCACACGCCGCGTCCGCGCCGCGGCGTTGCCGCCACCAGCGCCAGCCATCTCCCCGCCACGCCCGCTCGGCAGCACCACCAGCACCTTCGCCCCCGATGCCATCAGCGCCACCGGCTCCTCGTTAAACACGTTGGCCAGCTTCACCGTGCCCTCAACGCTCCACCGGCCATCCCGCGGCGGAATGTGCATTACCGCCGCCGGAAACCCGCCCATCCCCGGGGCCACAAACCACGCGTGCTGCGTCGTCGCGCCCGCCGGAACTTCACCCAGGTCACTGGCCGCCGGCACCATCGCACCCGCTGGTGCCACAGCACGCGCCGCCGCGTTCTCTGCCGGTGATCCCGCCGCTGTTGCCGGTGCCGCAGCCGCAGGTGCAGCCGCTGGCGCTGGCGCCTTCGCCGGTTCCGCCGCCGGTGCCAGCCCCGCAGCCCCCGCCCCGGCCAGCATCACGCCAAGGCCCAGCAGCACCGCCGCCACACCGCGCCCGCGCCGCACCTGCACCCGCCCGCTGTTCATCATGCTTCGATCTCTGGCGTTCATCACTTCTTGGTTTCCGCCGGCCGCACCGCCGCCGGCTGCGCTGCCGCTGGTCCCGCAGTCGGAGTCGTCGTCGGCCACTCCGGCACCTTCGTGCCGTCCAGGTCAATCAGACGCGTCACGCCCGCCGCTTCCGCCTGCGCCGCGGCATCAAACAGCACCGGGTTCAGCGTCGCCTCCTGCCGCACATCCACCAGCCGCAGATCAATCCGCACCTGCTCGGCGCCCTCAACTGCAATCAGAATCGCCGCCGGCAGCAGCGGGGGGGGTGACTGCGTCCCGCCCGTCAGCACGTCAAACGCCTGCACGCGGGAGGTCGCCAGCGGCCCGCCGGTCGGCGCAAACAACTCCGTCTGCAGCAGCCTGAGCTGCCCATCGGTGCTCAGCCACCGGCGCACCTTCACGCCGCCGCGGTCCGCCCGCACGTAACTCAGCCCCAGCAGGTTCCCCGCCGTTGACCATTGCGTGCCCGCCAGCGTCCCGGCCTCCAGCGGCACCGGCGCCACGCCCAGCACATCGTCCAGCGCCCGCGCCACACCAGTCAGCGAGGCAAGCGTGCCCGCCCGCGCCGAACCGCCAGCACCCGCCTGCGGCCACTGACGCATCCCGCCCACACGCATCGCCGGCGGCTTGGCCCGCACATCAACGGCAAAGTACAGCCCGTCGGGCTTGCTGCCCAGGATCAGCAGCGTCTGGCTCAGCTTCCGCACCGCAAGGTGCACCTTGCCCGGCCCGCCGTAGTACAGCTTGGCCTCCACCTGCTCGGTCCGCTGCTCACCGTTCTCCATCCACTGCAGCGTGCCCACCGCATCGGCGCTCATCATGCCCGCCACCGTCGCACGCCGGTTGTGGTCCGCCGCCACGGTGCCGTAATCAGGCGCCGCCCCGCGCGCAATCGGCGCCCCCGCGTCCAGGTCCGGCAGCTCGCTGCTCTTGCACCCGCCCGCCAGCGCGAGCAGTGCGGCAACAACCGGCAGCACAGCCCGCCGCAGCCGCCATGGTGCGCTCGCCCTTGGGCCGCTCACGCCGGTCACTGGTTCACTTCCCTTCCGCCCACAACCGCTGGCTCCGTCGCCACAGCGGCAGTCACCGTCACCTCCGCAGCAGCGGTAGCAGCCGCCGGCTCCTCAGCAGCCGGCCCCACGCCGCCGGTCTCCAACTGCGTGATGATGTCCAGCACCATCTGCTCATCCAGCCCCGGGTCCAGCACCTTCAGCGCTGCCGGCCCCTCCGGCGGACGCGGAATCCCCTTCTGCCGCACCAGCAGCAAGTCGCCCTTCTGCCCCTCCTGAATCAGCAGCCGCCGACGCAGCAGCATGAGCGTGACGACATACCGCAGCGCCATGCGATGAAACTCGGCCGATCCCGCCGCCGGGTGGTGCGCCGTCTCCACATCGCCCGTCTGCTCAAACAGGTCCGCCAGCGCATCATCATCCAGCAGCGGCCGGTCCTTCTTGCCGCCCTCATGAACCGTGGTCCGCCAGCAGGCAATCAGGCCGTCCTTGGTCGGCGGCCGGCCGCCCGGGCACGCCTCCATGCTGTAATCCCGCCGCTCCGGCGTGTCCCCAGACTGCGGCTCGTACACCGCCGCCAGGTACTTCTCCCCCGTCACCAGCGCACGCCCGCTCTGGGCGCACCGGCGGGTCGGACGTCCGATCGAAACCGTATTAAAACCGCGGCTCATGCCACAGGGTACGTCGGTTCTACGCTTGGTCCTTGAACGAGAAATCCACAACCGACGCGCCGTCCACGCCCCCCGAGCCAGCATCCGCCCCGCTCCCGGTGACGACGACCCCCGCCGCGCCACCCCAGCTTACCAAGGACCTGGCCACCCGCCTCGGCCCGGTCGGCATCCTGGGCATCCTCTGGGTGGCCCTGCCCCCGCTCTGCTCCATTCCCCTGTTCTACTACATGCCCCAGATCTCCGACTGGCTCAAAGGCCACGAGTCCTCAGGTTGGTGGATCTACACCGGCTGCTTCGCCGTGCTGGCCGGCTTCGCGTTCCTGCCCACCTACGCGCAGTCCGCCCTGGGCGGCTACGCCTTCGGCACCGCCTACGGCATCCCCGCCGCCCTGCTTGGCTTCGGCGGTGCCTCACTCATCGGCTACGCCACCGCCAGCATGGTCTCCGGCGACCGGGTTGAGAAGATCATCGAGGAAAAACCCCGCTGGAAGGCCATCCGCGAAGCGCTGCTCGGCCGCGCACCCAGCGACTCCCGCGGCATCCTGCCCCCCGCCGAACGCCCCGGCTTCTGGCGCACCACCGCGCTGGTCGCCCTCATCCGTATGCCCCCCAACTCGCCGTTCGCCCTGACCAACCTGGTCATGGCCAGCGTCAAGGTCCCGCTGCCCTGCTTCGTCCTGGGCACCGTCGCCGGCATGGCCCCGCGCACCGCACTGGCCGTCTTCCTGGGCTCACTGGTCCAGGGCCAGCTCACCAAGGCCTCACTGGAACAAGCCGCCCCCGGCTGGGTCTGGTGGACCGGCCTGATCGTCTCGGTCCTGGCCGTCCTGCTGGTCGCCGGCATCATCAGCCACGTCGCCAAGCGAGCACTGAGCAAGGTCACCGGCATCTAAGCCGCAAAACGCACCCCGTGCGCTCGGTTCCCCTGCTTTTCAATTTGGCAATTTGGCCCTTTGGCAATTTGGCCATTTCCCCCCTCACACATTCACCTCTTCCCACCGCCCCTCCATGTGCCGCATGATCGTTCCCGTCGCCACGTACAGCACCTGCTCGCAGATGTTCGTGCAGTGATCCGTCATCGTCACCGCGCTGCTGGCCACATCGTGCAGCGCACTGGCCAGCGGCAGGTTCGTCAGCTTGCCGCTTTGCAGCTGCTGGTGCAAGTCGCGGATCAGCGCTTGCTTGAACTGGTTCACCGTCGTCTGGCTCATCAGCGCCTTCTTGGCCAGCTTCGGGTCCGCCGCATCCAGTGATGAGACCGAGTCCCGCAGGATGCCGATCGCCGAGTTGGCCAGCACGCGGAACGTCTGCGGGAAGTTCTCCGCCGGCTGCAGGTGCTTGACCTGCTCGGCAATCACCGTCGCCACATCGGCGATGCGCTCCAGCTCGTTGTTGATCTTCACGATCGTCAGCACGCTGCGCACCTGCTGGGGCGACATCATCGCCCCGTCGGTACACGCCAGCGTCAGCAGGTCAACGGCCGACTTCTCGATCTCCACATCGACCCGGTCAATCTCTGTATCCGCGGCAATCGCCTGCTGGGCCTTGACCGTGTCGCGGGCAAAGCACGCCGAGAACGACAACTCCGCCATCGCCTCAACGCGACGACCCTGCTGCACCAGCGCCACCTTGAGCGCATCAACCTTCGCGGCAATCACCTCTGGAGAGGACGGCATTGCCAAGTCTACCAGCCCGGCAGCACGCGCGTCTGACCCGACCGCCCCGCACTGCCCTTTCCTCCCCTTCGCCCTTCCCGCCAGTCCTCCCCTCCCAAACACCTTCCTGCCTCGTCGATGCTTGACCCCGCAACCGCCCCGCCGCGGCCCTGTTTCCGGGTTCTTTCCCGCCTTCACCTCATCCCCGCATCCCGCCCCGGCACACACCCTCACCGCCGCCGGCCGCACCCGCGCTTGCTACCCTCGACCCCCCGGGGTCTCCTTGCCTTGGGGATGCCGGCACCATCGCCCCCGCAGCCTCTTTTGCCGGCCTCTACTCCTGCTTGCCCGCCGTCCCGTTTCCCACCCACCTTTCCCCTCCTTTTTGGAGCCCGCCCGTGTCCAACTTCCGCATCGCCCACACCGTCGCCCGTCAGGTTCTCGACTCCCGCGGCAACCCCACCGTCGAGGTCGATGTCATCCTCGAGTCCGGCCACCTCGGCCGCGCCGCCGTCCCCTCGGGCGCCAGCACCGGTGAGAACGAGGCCTGCGAGCTCCGCGATGGCGACAAGAAGACCTACATGGGCAAGGGCGTCCTCTCCGCCGTCCGCTACGTCAACGAGGCCATCGCCCCCATGATCCGCGGCCGCGATTCCCGCGAGCAGGAGAAGCTCGACGCCGTCATGATCGAGGCCGACGGCACCCACAACAAGGCCAAGCTCGGCGCCAACGCCATCCTGGGCGTCTCAATGGCCGCCGCCAAGGCCGCCAGCGCCGCCAGCGGCCTGCCCCTCTACCGCTACCTCGGCGGCAGCGGCGCACACGTCCTGCCCGTGCCCATGTTCAACGTCCTCAATGGCGGCAAGCACGCCGACAGCAACGTCGACTTCCAGGAATACATGATTCAGCCCTGGGGCTTCGACAACTTCCACGATGCCCTCCGCGCCTGCGTCGAGATCTACCACAACCTCAAGAAGGTCCTCCACGACAAGCACCTGAGCACCGCCGTCGGTGATGAAGGCGGCTTCGCCCCCAGCGTCAAGAACGCCGAAGAGCCCCTCCAGCTCATCGAGGAAGCCACCAAGAAGGCCGGTTACAAGTGGGGCGAGCAGATCTTCGTCGCCCTGGACCCCGCCACCAGCGAGCTCTGGAACGAGGCCAAGGAAAAGGGCAAGCAGGGCTACTGCTTCTTTAAGAGCAACCCCGACCGCATCGCCACCAGCGACGAAATGATCGACCTCTGGGCCGGCTGGTGCGCCAAGTACCCCATCCGCTCCATCGAGGACGGCCTCGCTGAGAACGACTGGGCCGGCTGGGCAAAGATCACCCAGCGGCTGGGCGACAAGGTCCAGCTCGTCGGCGACGATCTCTTCGTCACCAACCCCAAGTTCCTCGCCCGCGGCATCAAGGAAAACTGCGGCAACGCCATCCTCGTCAAGGTCAACCAGATCGGCACCCTCACCGAGACCTTCTCCGCCGTCAACCTCGCCCTGCGCAACAAGTACGGGGCCATCCTCAGCCACCGCTCCGGTGAGACCGAGGATGCCACCATCGCCGATATCGCCGTTGCCACCAACTGCGGCCAGATCAAGACCGGCGCCCCCTGCCGCAGCGACCGCAACGCCAAGTACAACCAGCTCCTGCGCATCGCCGAGCACCTCGGCCCCGCCGCCGTCTACGGCTCAGCGGTCTGGAATCGCTAAAGCCAGTCCCCTTCCATCTCCCCAATTTGACCATTTGTCAATTTGGTAATTTGGGCCTTTGGCAATTGAACCCCTCCTCCCTCCGCATCCTGATCCCCCGCGACACCATCGCCGAGAAAGTCCGTGACATGGGCCACCGGCTCACCACGGAACTGCTCGCCGAGGAGGATCGTCTCCACCGGGCCGGCATCACGCCCGGCCCGGTGGTCATGGTGCCGGTCCTCACCGGCGCCATTCTGTTCGTGGCGGACCTCGTCCGCGCCATGCCCGTGACCATGTCCATCAAGCCGGTCACCGTCTCGAGCTACCCCGGTGCGGCAACATCCTCCCAGGGTGCCACGGTCCAGCAGGGCATCCCCATGGACCTCAAGGGCAAGCGGATCATCCTTGTCGATGACATCCTCGACTCCGGCCAGACCCTCGGCCTCCTCCGCCGCATGATCATGGCCCAGAATCCCCAGTCGCTGCGGCTGTGCGTCCTGCTGACCAAGCGCGATGTCAAACGCGTCGAGGAAGTCCCCTGCGAGCACTCGTGCTTCGACATCGGTAACGAGTTCGTCGTCGGCTACGGCCTGGACTACGACGGCAACTACCGCAACGTCCCCGACATCGCCGTCCTCACCCAGCCCGTCCAGTAACCCGCCCGCCCCGATCACAAAAAAACAGCGTCCCCGGACGTTGTCGCCCGGGGACGCCGTGATCGAGTGAGATCATCAGGAGGACCTTCCCGGTCCCTGCGGCTTATCGCAGCAGCTGCAGGGCCGACTGCGGAGCACTGTTGGCCAGTGCCAGCGAGTTCGAAGCGGCCTGCGACAGAATCTGCGAACGGGTGAGGTTCGCGGTTTCCGAAGCAAAGTCGGCATCGCGGATCACGCTCTCGGCAGCAGCCGAGTTCTCCAGCGACACACCCAGGTTGCGGACGGTCGCCGCGACGGTGTTCTTCTGGAACGCGCCCAGTCGGCCGCGGAGCGACGAGACCTGGCGGATCGATTCATCAACAATCTTCGCACCGGCCGTCAGGTCGCCGTCGACCACGTTGTTGGTGCGGCCGCTGGCCAGCGAGCTGAGGTAACCCAGCGAGCTGTTGCCCAGCTTGCGGGCCGCCACGTTCTGGATGCCGATGGCAACCTTGCCGCCCTGGTCGACCTTGCTGGCCAGCTGGAACTCAGCACCGCCGCCGGTGATGGAGAAGGCAGCCACGTTGCCGCGGGCCTGCGCCGTCGCCGAGTTGAAGCTGATCTCCACGTCCAGGAAGTCCGTGTTGATCCGGGCCGTCTTGCCCTTGGCCGTGGCGGCCACACCGTTGATGGTGGCAACCAGGTTCTGGCCTGCATCGCGAACGCCGTTGGACGCCGTCGAGGAGTTGAACGCACCAGCTCGCGTGGTCGTCGGCGTGTTGGCGTCCGTGCTGGCAACGTTGTAGATGCCGGTGTTGGTGCCCTGGATGTTGGCCGAGTTGACGACCTTCACCGACACGAACTCTTCGCTGCCGAACTCCGATGAACGCAGGCGGATGCCCTCACTCGAGCTCGACGAACTGAAGCTGCTGGCCGAGACGCCCGTCACCGAGGTATAGGTGTTGATGGCGTCGATGACCTGCTGCTTTGTCGTGCCCGAGGCAAAGCTCAGCTCGCGGCTGCCGAGCTTGCCGCCCACCTCAACGGTGAACAGGCCGCTGCCGCCGCCGCCGAGGTTGATCGACGATCCCGTCGACAGGTACAGCGCGCCCTGCTGGGCCGAGGTCGTGACAAGCGCCTGCACGGCGATGCTGCCGCCGCGGGCCACCTTGGCTGAGTTGACGCGGAAGTCCGTCACGCCCGAGGCCACCGATGAGGTGTTGAAGTCAAAGTTGCCGTTGAGCAGCTTGACGCCCTGGAAGTTCGTGCTCTCCGAGAGGCGGTCAACGGTCTGCAGGATCGAGTCGATCTGCAGCTGGTTGGCCTGCTTCTCCTCACCGGAAAGACCGGCGGAGTTGGCCGTGCTGGCTACCAGGCCCTTGAGGTCAGTCAGCAGGTTCGAGAGCTCCTGCAGACCGCCTTCGGCGATGTTCACCAGTTGGTCGGTACGCTCGGCGTTGCCGATCGCGCTGGTCAGCGCGGCCTTCTCGCTCCGCAGGTTCTCGCTGGCGATCAGGCCGGCGGGGTCATCCTTGCCGCGGTTGACCCGCAGACCGGTGCTCAGCCGCTCCAGTGTGGTCGTCAGCGTTTTGCTGTTCTGACCCAGGTTGCGTTGAGCGATGAGGGACGATGGATTGGTATTGATGCGACTCAAAGGACTTGACCTCCTGACATCGAGCTTCCGTGGCTGACCCGCCGCGTGGGTGTCCGGCCTGCCCCATGGGCGGGCTCCGGACTCTCTCAACCGGTCGGCATCCGTACCGAACCGGCGTGCGTCATGGACCTGCGACGGTCACGCGCACATTTTGTCATCGACCCGCATCTGGCTGGCATTCGCTGTCCGGCGTTCACAACAGCCATTCGGACGCGCACAATCGGCGCGGCTTTCCATTCGCGGCCTGTTTCGCTTGTTCTCGGCACCGCCCGCACGTCCGATCACTTTCGCGTGATCTGCCGCTCATTGAGCAAGACACCAAAAACACAGCGGCCCCGGGCGAGTGTGCCCGAGGCCGCTGGCGTCAAGTGAGTTTTTCAGGACTCCGTCCTGAAGCGACCTGCGGCTTACCGCAGCAGCTGCAGGGCCGACTGCGGAGCACTGTTGGCCAGTGCCAGCGAGTTCGATGCGGCCTGCGACAGAATCTGCGAACGGGTCAGGTTCGCTGTTTCCGAAGCAAAGTCGGCATCGCGGATCACGCTCTCGGCAGCAGCCGAGTTCTCCAGCGACACACCCAGGTTGCGGATGGTCGCCGAGACCGTGTTCTTCTGGAACGCGCCCAGTCGGCCGCGGAGCGACGAGACCTGGCGGATCGATTCATCAACAATCTTCGCACCGGCCGTCAGGTCGCCATCGACCACATTGTTGGTGCGGCCGCTGGCCAGCGAGCTGAGGTAACCCAGCGAGCTGTTGCCCAGCTTGCGGGCAGCCACGTTCTGGATGCCGATGGCAACCTTGCCGGCCTGATCGACCTTGCTGGCCAGCTGGAACTCAGCACCGCCGCCGGTGATGGTGAAGGCTGCCACGTTGCCGCGGGCCTGCGCCGTCGCCGAGTTGAAGCTGATCTCCACATCCAGGAAGTCCGTGTTGATCCGGGCGTTCTTGCCCTTGGTGGTGGCGGCAACACCGTTGATCGTGGCAACCAGGTTCTGGCCCACATCACGCACGCCGTTGCTGGCCGTGGTGGAGCTGAACGAACCGGCGATCGTGGTCGTCGGCGTGTTGGCGTCCGTGCCGTTGACGTTGTAGATGCCGGTGTTGGTGCCCTGGATGTTGCCGTTGTTGACCACGCGGACCGCGACAAAGTCGTCGGAACCGAACTCGGTGGAACGCAGGCGGATGCCCTCGCTGGAGCTGCTCGAGCTGAACGAGGATGCCGACACGCCCGTCACCGAGGCGTAGGTGTTGATTGCATCGATGACCTGCTGCTTGGTCGTGCCCGAGGCGAAGCTCAGCTCGCGGCTGCCCAGCTTGCCGCCCACCTCGATGGTGAACAGGCCGCTGCCGCCGCCGCCGAGGTCAATCGTCGAGCCGGTCGACAGGTACAGCGCACCCTGCTGGGCAGAGGTCGTCACCAGGGCCTGCACCGCGATTGTGCCGCCGCGGGCCACTTTGGCCGAGTTGACGCGGAAGTCAGTCACACCGGCGGCGACCGACGAGGCGTTGAAGTCAAAGTTGCCGTTGAGCAGCTTGACGCCCTGGAAGTTCGTGCTCTCGGCCAGGCGGTCAACGGTCTGCAGGATCGAGTCGATCTGCAGCTGGTTGGCCTGCTTCTCCTCACCGGACAGGCCGGCGGAGTTGGCCGTGCTGGTTACCAGACCCTTCAGGTCCGTCAGCAGGTTCGAAAGCTCCTGCAGACCGCCTTCGGCGATGTTCACCAGCTGGTCGGTACGCTCGGCGTTACCGATCGCGCTGGTCAGCGCCGCCTTCTCGGACCGAAGGTTCTCGCTGGCGATCAGGCCGGCCGGGTCGTCCTTGCCGCGGTTGATCCGCAGACCGGTGCTCAGCCGCTCCAGCGTGGTCGTCAGGACCCTGCTGTTCTGGTTGAGGTTGCGCTGGGCGATCAGAGAAGACGGGTTTGTATTGATACGACTCATAGAACAAGACCTCCTGGCATCGGGTCGCCCGCGGCGACCCAGTGGTGTCGGTGTCCGACCTGGACGTCCGATCACCTTGGACTCACTCGACCGATCGGCATCCGTACCGGACCGGTGTGCGGCGCGAACCTGCGACGGCCGTGCGCACATCTTTCCATCGACGCGCAAACCTCCCTGTTCAACACGCAATATCGCTCCCGGCGGCTCTCGGACGCGCCCAGATGGCCCCGCCCGCACCGCCCGCAGAGTCGATGACCGGTAACGCGCAGGCAACGTCCGACAACGCGCAGCAAAACGAAAAAGCGGCCCATTCTCAGGGCCGCTAAGGGTCGGACTCTTGTTTTTGACGCCGCGGAACTTACGCCCGCAGCAGCGACAGCACGTTCTGCGACTGCTGGTTGGCCAGCTGCAGCACGCTCGTGCCCGCGTTGGAGAGGATCTGTGCCCGCGACAGTGCGGCGGTTTCCGTCGCAAAGTCAGCGTCGCGGATCACCGACTGGCTCGCCGAGAGATTCTCGATGGCCGTCTGCACGCTCTTGGTGTTCGTCTCAAGCGTGTTCTTCTCCAGGGCGCCCAGCCGCCCGCGGACCACCGCGATCTCGTCGATCGCCGTCGCCACGATCGACGACGCGTTGATGAAGTTCCTGCTGTTCAGGTCGTTGCTGCCGCCCGACCGGATCGAGCTGAGGAACTCCAGGTTCCCGTCGATCAGCGTGCCGCCCAGCCGCGATGCCGCGGTCGACGGCAGCGACAGATACACCTGCTGGCTGCTGTTGATCTCACCGCCGAGCTGGTAGAGCGCGCCGCCCCCGGTGAGGTAGAAGCTCGTCGTCGAGCCCTTGCGGGTCGCAAAGTCACTGTTCAGCAGCAGGTCCGCGTTGAGCTGGGCGGCGTTGGGCAGCGAGATGCTGGTACCGCGGCCGTAACCCAGCACGCCGTTGACAACCGCGAACACGTCCCGCCCGTTATCGCGGTTGGCCTCGAACATCGTGCCCGCCGTGATCATCGCGGAGATGTCGATGTTCGTCGGCTTCTCGGCACCGTTGGCCATCGCGTAGGCCTTGAAGAACCCGCCGGTCGCAGGCTCGCCGATCCGCTTGACGCTCACGAACTCCGTCGAGCCGTACCCGACGCTCGTCAGAACCATGCCCGAGTTGGGGTTGCTGTTGATCAGCGATGCCGATACGCCCGTCGTCTCGCGGAACGCGTTGACCGACTGGACGAACTCGCTGAGCGACCGGCCCGAGAGCACGGTCATCGTCTGCACGCCGCGAGGTCCGGCGATCTCAAGGGAGACCGAGGACTGGAACACGCCGGGGCCCAGGGCGCCCGTCGTGTAGTCGCCGCGGATGAACAGCTGACCCACCTGAGCCGAGGCGATCGTCTGCACCTGAACCTGCAGGTTCGGCTGGCTGCCGAAGTTGGCACTGTTGATTGTCGCCTTGCTGATCGCCGAGCTCTTGAGCCCGGAGAGGATGTAGTCCAGCGAGCCGTTGAGCAGTTTCAGCCCGCCGAAGCTCGCGGAGTTGCTGATACGCGTGATCGATTCGATGGCCGAGTCGATCTGCAGCTGGTTGGCCTGGCGTTCCTCGTCGCTCAAAGCGCCGGTGTTGGACGCCTCCACCAGCAGGCCCTTGATCGAGATCAGCAGGTCGCTGACCTCCGCCAGGGAGCCTTCGGCTGTCGCGATCACCGAGCTGGCTCGCTCGCTGTTCTTGATGGCTTGCTGGAGACCGCTGATCTCCGAGCCCAGGCGGTTGGAGATGATCAGCCCTGCGGGATCGTCCGATCCCTTGTTGATCCGAAGGCCCGTCGAGAGACGCTGCAGCCGGACACCAAGGTCCGAGTTCGTCTTCGAAAGGTTGGAACGGGCGATGAGACTCGAGATGTTCGTATTGATCTTTGACATAGTGAGCAATCCTCCGTGATTGCACGTGAGAGGTTGTCCCGGACTTCCGCATTCGGCGTGCCAGACGCTGGCGTTCGCCGAACTGCCTGCCAGACCCGACCGGTTCCGGGGTGTTCACCCGGGCCGCGGGCCGTCTCTTTCTCACACCCGACCTTGTCCGACCTGTCCGACCGGTCCGCCATGGCCTCCAAGGCCGGGGCTCCCGTCCGTGCCCGTCGCCCGTACTGGGGCGCCGCGCAGCTTTGCTCCATTACCAGGCCGAATCTGCGGACTCGTCAGGGCGTTGATTCTGCCCGCAGTCTGCTTGCCCTGGCCCGAGGCCGTCCGGATCGCCGGCCGTACCGCCGGGAGCGAGTCCCGGTCGAACTGCCCGCTGGCCTCCGCCGCCTTGACGTTCTCCGCCTTGATCGCCTCGTACACCTCTTTACGGTGCACCGCGATCCGAGTCGGAGCCGAAATCCCCAGCCTTACCTTGTCGCCCCTGATATCAACGATCGTGATCTCGATGTCATCGCCGATCATGATCGTTTCGTCGACTTGCCTAGACAGAACCAGCATGCTCGATTCCTTCCTTGGTTCGAGCTCTCGCGGCCGAGTAAGCCGCGGAAGATTTGAAGTTTGTTGCCACCTTGCCCGCGTGCGCGTCACAACTCTCGTGCCGCGCGGCGGCCCGCCTTGCCCGCCCGTCCTTCTGCCCTGCAGATCATCGCCGGACGCACCTCCAGCCGCGGCCGGTCTCGGCCCGCGATGGGGTAAACGCCCCGCACCTCAGCAGCCTGTCAGGCCGTCTGGGCCGACCGCTGCGCCGGAAGCGTCAGCAGCTTCTCGCGCGTCGTCCAGCGCTTCTCGGCCAGGACCATCTGCTCGGCCACACGGCCCAGCGTGTTGATCACCAGCGGTCCCTGCAGGTTGCCCGTCAGGGAACCCTCGACCTTGTTGACGATCACAAAAACCTGCGCATCCTCGATCGCCGACAGCTTCAGCTCCATCATCTGATCCTCGCGGATCGGAACCGAGTAGTCCGCGACAAACGAGACCGGGTCGGTCACCACGAACGCCAGTGACGGGTCCTCCACGCTCTGAAGCCAGAAGAACACCGAGTCGTCCGCCGGTTGCAGCAGACAGAACTGTTTGCAGGCCGGGAAGCCCAGAATGCCCTTGGGGAACGTGATGATCCGGTCATCGCTGACCGTCACCGTGCCGAACCTGGTCGTTTCAATGTCCATCGTGATGCTCCGCATGCCTATGGGCCGTCCGGTTCAGGCTCCCCGCAACAGCGCGAGGAGGACATCCTGTCCTTAGAACACGTTTTCTCACGCCGTCGCGGCCCGTACTCTGGCGCCCGGCGTCACCCGCTCCCCGCCCCGTTTAGAAGCTCAGGAAGTCAAACAGCGACCTCCCGTTGACCTGGCCCGTGACCCGCAGACTGGCATCCAGCTGCGTCTGCAGCAGGGTGAACCGTGTCGCGGCCTCGGTGAAGTCCAGGTCCTGCATTTCTGATTTGGTTCTCGTATCGATCAACTTGCGATCCTCAAGCTGGGCCGTCGCGTCTTCGACACGCCGCCCGGCACTGCCGACCATCGCGTGCGTGGCCGACACAATGTCGTCCGTTGCACGCAGCTGTTCCCCCGCAACCGTGATGCCAGACGTGTCGTCCGCCAGCAGGGCCTGACGCAGGTCCATCAGGTCGCTGAACAGGTTGTTCACGCGCACCGTGGCCCGGTCCTGCGCCTGCAGGGTCGATGTTGCGCTGTCGTACACCGCTCCGCTCAGCCCCAGATCCTCCGCCGCGGCAGAGTTGTTCATCTTCTCCACCCGGATCGCCGTGCCCGTCAGCGTCTGCACGAAGGCCAGGCCGTTGGCGCTGTCGGTCAGCTGGGCCGTGAACTCGCCGGCATTGAGCGCCGGCGCTGTTGCAACCAGGGGTGTCTGCCCTACCGCAGTCGCAAACTCGCTGTTGATCCGGTCCAGGATCGTCTGCACGCTGGTCATGTCCTGCGGCCGCAGATCCACGTTGAACTTCTGCCCGCTGCCCAGCGTGATCTGGAAGTCAACATCACGGGCCGGGTCCGGCAGGCCCGTCACCGGATCGGTTGCACCGGTGACAATCCGCACGCCCTTGCCGTTGTTCAGCCGGCTCACCGCGGTGTCGCCCGTCATCGTCCGGATCCCCAGCTCCGTGGCCGTGTTGGACCCGCCGGCGACTTCCTCGATGCTCATCTGCATCCCGGAAACTTCGCTCAGCACGTTGATCCCGGTACCCGCCTCGTTGATCTGCACCCGCACACCCAGCCCGCTGTCCTCGATGGCCGCCCGGATGTCATCCACCGTCGTCGCCCCCGATAGATCGATCGTCCGCTGGCTGACAATCGAGCCCTGGCTCATCTTCACCCGGATCGAGTCCATCGGCAGCGTCACACCCGTCAGGGCGCTGACCGGTGTGGTCATCGTCAGCTTCGGGTCCAGCCCCGCGGTCTGACCGCTCGTGCTGTCCAGCGGGTTCTGCGTCAGACCAAGGTCGGTCCCCACGCTCGAGCCGCCCACGTTGGTGAACACCAGCTGCCCGGTGCCGGCAATGTCAACGTTTATCGAACCGCCCGAGACTGTCAGCCCCGTTGCCCCGACAATGCTCACCGAGTTGTCGATCTCGTACTGCCGCAGGGCCCCGTCCAGCCGGTTCATCACATCCTGCACGGTGCCCGCACCGGTCAGATCAACTGTCATGCTCGGCCCGCCGTTGAAGCTCATCGAGACCGAACCGGTGCCGATCCCCGTACCCTGCGCACCGCGCAGATCGCTCAGGCGGGTGCTGGCCGTCACCGTCGGGTCCAGATCGCGGATGCCGAGCATCTGCCCGGCGGTTTCACCGATGCCGTTGTTCCCGCCCAGCGTCAGCGGGATGGTGTCGCCCGAGCCGAGATCTGTGGTCATTCCCGGGCCGCGGGCCACATAGCGGTACCCGCCGCCGAACCGCTCCATCGGCACCTGCGTCGTCGTGCTGCCGGCAAACACATGCACGCCGGAGACTTCGCGGTTGGTGATCTCAAAGAGGCTCTGCAGCATGGAATCCACCGTGCCGGCCTGCTGCCGGCGCGTCACCGCATCGCTGGTAATGCCGATCTGCCCGCTGGCCAGCGACTGGGCGCTGCGCACCAGCTCGCCGACCTGGCTCATCGCCTGATCCAGGGTCGAAAGCACCGTGTCGGCGTGCTGCAGGTTCCTGCTCCGCTGCTCAGTCTGGTTCAGCCGCTGGTCCAGCAGCGAGATCGCCGCCGCCCGCACAGGGTCATCGCTGGCCCGGTTGATCGACCGGTTGGTGCTCATCTGCTGCTGCACCTCAAACAGCGCCATGTTCGTGCGCTGCAGGCCGTTCACGGCCGTCTGGGTCCGCAGCATGTTGCTGATCCGCGAGATGTTGGCAGGAAGCACGTTCATAGCGGTCTCCGGGAGTCCGTCCCTCATCCGCAAGCCCCGTGCCGGGCCGTGTGCTCTGGCTCAGATCAGCAGCCAGTCGGGGCAATCACCCCACAACAGCGGGGTGCTTGTCACCTTCAGCCAGCCTTACCGCACCAGGCCAAGCAGTGTCTGCGTCATCTCATCAACCACGCTGATGAACCGCGCACTGGCCTGGTACTGCCGCTGATAGTTGATCAGGTTGATCGCTTCCTCATCCATCGACACGCCGGCGATGGCTGATTTCTGCGCATCAAGCGACTGCTTGACGATCGTCGCCGACTCCGCTGCCGTCCGGGCCGCGCCCGTCTTGACCGCGATGGTCTGCACCGTCTGGTTCCACCGCTCGGCGATCGACTGGCCGCCCAGGTCAGTCTGCGGCGTCTCTCGCACCTGGGCAATCAGCAGCGCCGCACCGTTGTCCACCCGGTCGGCTTCAAACAGCGTCGGGTCGCCCGTGCCCGCACCGCCGCTGTTCCGCGGCACGAACCGGCCCGTGGCCAGCAGCGCCGGTGATGAGGCCAGCTCGCTGCGGATGGCGATGTTCGTCGCATCGGTGCCCTCAAAGAAGGTGTTCACCCCAAGCACCGCCAGCGCACCGGACGTGTCGTCGCCGAAGCTGACGGTGTAGCCCGTCGCCGCGTCGATCTTCAGCTTCCCGTCGCCGGTGATCGAGGCCGTCACGTTGGTGATCCCGTCGATCGAGCCCGCAAGGCTCGTCAGCGATGTGTCGGTGCCGAATCCCGGCACTGGCGGTGTGCCCGTCAGGCCGTCGAGGTCCACATTCACCGTGGCAATCCGCATCTCGCCGGTTGCCTCGTTGCGGACCCGAACCGTAAACGAACCGCTCTGCGGCCGGATGCGCAGTTCCTGCATCGTCGCGTTGGTCGGATCGTTGAGTGCCAGCGTCCGATCGGCCGAGGCCATCGGCAGCGTGCCCGTCAGTGAGGTATACCCCGTCGCGTTCACGCCCTGGCTGTGCACCCGGTTGACCTGAAAGATCACCTGGCTGGCAATGTTGTCCAGCTCATCGATGGTGCTGTTGACCAGCGTGTCCCGCTGGTTCAGCAGAGATCCGAGCTGCCCGGCGCGGATATTGAGTTCCTCGGCGTTGTCGCGCGTCAGAATCCGTACGCTCACGCCGTTATTGCTCGATGACGGTTCAGCCCGGAACTCCACGCCGCGGCTGCTGCCTGCCAGCACAATCGGTGTCGAGCCCACCAGCACATCCAGTGCGCCCGAGGGTTGCTCGATGGTGGTGACATCCACGTACCGGGCCAGCTCGCTGACGAGCTGATCCCGCCGGTCCCGCAGGCCGTTGGCCTGGCCGCTGCCGCCCTCGGCCAGAACGATGCTCTGGTTGGCCCCGGCGATCTCATCGAGCAGGCCGTTGACGCGGCTGGTCGTGGACTGCAAGTCGCGGTCGATGCTGGTCCGCTGGTTCTCCAGTTCGCCGCGAACCGTCCGCACGAAGCTGGCCAGCGAGCGACCCTGCTGCACCACCAGGGCGCGCGAGGCGCCCAGGTTGGGGCTGTTGGCCAGCTCCGACCAGGAGTTAAAGAAGCTCGTCAGTTGTGTTGAAAGGCCCTGGTTTCCAAGCTCGTCAAGCGTGGTTTCCACCGAGGAGAGCTGGGCCAGATCCGTCGCGGCCATGCCCTCGCCGGAGATGCCGCCCAGCAGCCGCTGCTGCAGCGCGGTGTCCACCGAGCGACGGATGGACTGAACCTCCACACCGCGCCCGACAAACGTGCCCGACCCGCGGGTGTCGGCGATGGGCCGCATCGTCACGTCCTGACGCGAGTAGCCGGGTGTGGCCGCGTTGGCCACGTTGTTGCCGGCGACTTGAATCGCCAGCTGGCTTGCCGTCAGGGCGGTCCGACCGAGTTGCAGCGCACTGTTGAGAGGCATGACCGTCGACTCTCAAACGGTGTGCCATCGGCCGCTTATCCGGCCACATCCATGCCAACTGCCGCCAAGGCCGGGGTGAACGCCCCATCGCCCGCCGACTGGTGTGCGCCCCGGTTGCCGTATACGCCCGTCTGCATCAGCGAGCGGCGGACGTTGACCATCAGCGACTGCATGTGCGTCAGCAGCGAGCGGCTGGCCGCCTCGATGGCCTTGGTGCTCATCGAGTTCTTCCGCGTCAGTTCGCCCGCCTCGGCCAGAAGGGCCTTCAGCCGCGTTCGCCGCGGCTCGGGGCACCCGGCAACAAGTGCGCTGAGCTTCACGGTGCCACCGCCGGCCGCGGCCCGCATGCGCATCGGCACACCCAGCGCCGTCAGCAGGTGTTCGCGGTGCTGTTCGAGCTGCAGCAGGCCGCGCGCATGCTGTTCCTGCGCTGAGACCGCCTGTGAGATGCCCAGCAGGTCGGCGCGGCTGATCGCCGCCCGATGGGCCGCATTCACCTCGGCCCCGCGCCGCTGGCTGTCCAGGACAGCCAGCAGGAATCCCTCAATGTCCGCGGACTGTGCCGCCGTGAACTGCGGCACCCAGGCCGGTGTGGCCTGCTGGGTGCCGGGGCTGGACTGCATCTGGTTGCTGCCGGTCCGAGGACCGTTGTGGCTGCCTTGTTGACTCACTTGCTGCTCCTGGGGGTGGAAGCGCTCACGGGCTGGGCTTCAATCGTGCCGTCCATCCCACTCATGCCGGCGACGGCCCGCTTGCCCGCCTCGGCCTGTGTTCCGGTTCGTGCTGCGGGTCCTGGGTTGCTCGCCATCAGTGTGCTCTGTGCGGCTGCTGGGGTGTTCGCCCGGTCGGCGGCCTGTGCGGCGGCGTTGTTCGTCGCCGCGGCGGCGGGTGCCTGTGTGGAGGCGGGTGCGAGCGGCTCGCGATTGCCGCCCAGCCAGCGTTCCACGGAGTTGACCAGTTGGAAGTTCCCGCTCTTGACCATGCTGCGGGCCCAGGCGGCATCCATGAAGACGCCGAACTGCTTCTCCGCCGGCCCCGGGCCGAACGGTGCCGCGGCGTTGTTGTTCTCACGCACGCTCTTGAGGATGGGCTGCACCAGTGAGATCGCCACCATGTCCTCGGCCGCCTGGCGGCGCTTGGCCTTGGCCGAGTTGGTCTCCGTGCCGAGCTCCGCGGCCTGAATCGCCGGGTTCACGCGGCCCAGCACGCGGGAGAACTCCCGCTGCTTGCCGTCGAGCACGGCCTTGCCCGCACCAAAGGGCAGGCGGGATGCCGCCGAGGCGGCGCCCAGCGCCAGTCCCTGACCCGAAAGTGCCCTGTTGTCCGCTGAAATCGCGTCAAGTGCCATCGGGTTGCTCCTTATTCGAAGACCAGTTCGGCGTGCAGACGACCGGTGTTGTGAAGCTGGTAGATGATCTCCATCTGGGCTTCGATGGGTACATCAAGCTGTTTGAACGCGGCCAGCAGATCCTGCAGTTTGGCCCGCTCGCTGGCCTTGCCCGTGGTGGCCACGCCGGTCCAGCGGGAGGTGGTGACCTTGGGGTTCACCGGCGTCGGCGGTACTTCCGGCAGCACTGTCTGGATCTGCAGCTGCCCGTGGCTGATCGCCGCGGGGGAGATCTCCACATTGGCCGTGGCGATGATGGTCCCGGCCCGCTGGTTCATCCGCACCGTGGCCGGCGGCATCAGCAGCTCCGGTGACAGTGTGGCCGAGAGCACGCGGGCGACAAACCGGGCCGGTTCGACCCGCTCGCTTTCGGGGATGGTGATGCGGACCATCGAGTGGTCAAGAGCCATAGCCACCATGCCGCGGGAACGCTCGAGCTCGAAGATATCGCTGGACGCCACGCTGTTGATGACGCTGGCGACGGCCTGCGCGGTGGCGTAGCGGCGGTACTGGGGCTGCAGGATGAGGTTGAAACTCGTCGACGGGGTCGGCATCAGGATGTCGTCGATGATGCGGGCACCCTTGCGGATGATGCCGGCGGTGGGATTGGCCGTTTCCTCCAGGATGATGGGGCCCGAGGCCATGGCGTACACCCCGTCACCGGGCCGGGGGCCGGCCAGTGCCGCCAGGTGCAGCCGGCCGCCGGCCAGACTGCTGGCCGAGTGCGACACGGTGACATACACCGGCAGCTCATCGTCACGGTGGGCACCGTGGGGCGGCACAACGACTTCCAGGAAGACGATTGCGGCACTTTTGGCCTTCGAAAGGGCCTTGAGTTCACCCAGGGGGATCTCGTTTTGCTTGTAGATCTCGCGCAAGGGCCGCGCAAGAACTTCCTCACCGCCCGAGTCGCCCGTGCCGCGGAGGCCGGTGACGATGCCGATGCCGCGGAGGATGGAGGTGCCGTGGCCCTCGAGCCGGGCGATGTCCTGGACCTGAATCTGATGCGTGATCAGCGGCGTCTCGGGCGGGGCGTTGCGTGCGGCGTTCGCGGCCAGCGAGTCGGAGGCTCCCGCCAGCGTCAGCGGGGCGGTTGCACCCTGCTGGGCGGTAGCGGCCGTCAGCAGACCGGTGATGGCCAGAATCGCAGCGGTCACCGAGAAGCAGATGGTTACTGCGCGAGATGTGCGGGCAACGTGCGTCATGCCGGAACAGGAACAAGCGGCGTGCCGGACGCAGCTCATCGGCAGCGGGGTGTTCGCCCCGGAAGCGGTGAGCGCAAAGCCAAGCCCCGCGGCGCAATGCCTGCGGGGCTTGAGTGACATGATGTGCCGACCGGCGATGCCTGCGCGGCTGTCGCGGGTCAGAAGTTAAACAGTGTCTCAAAGAAGCGGGGGATCAGGCCCTTGGTGGCCGCGTCCTTGGTCGGGCCGCTGTGCTCGACGCGGATGTTCAGGTTGGCCAGCTGGCTGCTCTGGACCGTGTTGCCGTTGGTGATGTCCTTCGGGTCGCACAGGCCGCTGATGACCATGGTCTTGGTCTCCTCGTCCTGCTGGATGGACTCGCGGGCCTCGACAAGCAGCATGCCGTTGGGCTTCACGTCGGTCACCAGACCGGAGATGCGCGCGGTCATCCTGTCCGACCGCTCGTACTTGCCGTCGCCCTTGAACTTGTCGTCGCTGTTGACGCCGACTTTGGGCGGCACGGCGCCGATGCCGTTACGCAGCTCCAGGTCGCCGATCATCGCCGCCAGCGAAGGGAACTGGCTGAGCTGGGCGGTGAAGTCGAACTTCTTGTTCGCGTCGAGCTTCTGCTGGCTGGTCGAGAGACTGCTCTCGTTGACAATCAGCTCGATTTTGTCGTGCTTTTTGTGCAGTTTGGGCTCGGGCGGGATGACGGCCATCAGGCTCATCTCACGGATCGAGCGCGGGCCGGAGCCGGCGGTGCCCGAAGTGGGGGCCATGACGACGTCGGAGCCGGTGCCATTGCCGGGCGCCGAGCCGGGTGTGCCGCTGCCCGCGGCGGGGGCCTTGGCATCGGCCGGTGCTGTGGCCGGTGCTGCGGGCTTGTCGTTCTGGCCGGGCTGGGCCGGCTGGCCGGCCGGCGGCTGGACGACCGCCGGTGACGGCTGATCACCAGGGGTTGCCGCAGGTGCGGGCGCCGGCCGTGCGCGGGGCTGGAACAAACTCTGGGCGCAGGCGGTCTGGTGGCCGGCAGCCCACACTGTGCCACAGGCAAGCAGCAGGGCGGCAGACAACGTGCGGCGGCGGGTGGCGGCTGGCTTGGGATTCATCTGATTGTGCTCCAACTGGCTGTAAATCACTTGTTTGCTCCGCGGCCGGCGACTTCCACGGTCGGGGCGGGGATCTGCCCGGGGGCACGGTCGGTGTGATCGGTGTTCAGCTCGGCGACGGCCAGGCGGCCTTCCATGCGGGCGACGAAGGTGCGTTTGCTGCCCTCGGCCTGCATGGTGACGGACTCGCCATCACGGGCCTGACTCATGGCCTTGGCCTTGGTCTTGATCTCAAAGGTGCCTGAGCGGACGAGGACCCAGACGGTGTCGCCGCGCTGGACCACGATGGGCGGCTGCACATCGCCGCGGGTGACCAGCCGGCCGGTCTCGATGCGGCGTTTGGCCGAGGCACCGATGACGCGTTCCATGGACAAGGGGGCATCGCCGGCGGGGCTGACCCAGCGGGTTTCGACACGGACGAGGTCCTCGGTGATCATCTCGCCCCGGTCGATCGGGGCGGCGGCGACGGTGACGATCTTGCGAAGCTCGATGCGGGCGGCCAGCACGCGAAAGTCCACGCTGCCGTCGCGGCGGCGGAGCTCGACTCGCAGCGGCATGCGGGTGGTGCCGGGTGCCGCCTGCGGCACCACGCTGGAGTCGGTCACATCGCCGATGGGCAGGTCCAGGTACTTCACCGCCGGGGTGGTGTCGTAGTCGATGCGGATGCCATCGAGCTCGACACCGTGGATCACGGCCAGACGCTCGGCCACCAGATCACGCAGGGTCGGGCCGGAGCTGTATCCGCCGGCGGCGCTGGCTGCAGCGGCATCGGGGCTCTGCAGCGAGATGGCCGCGTTGACCGCACCGCCCGAAGCGCCAGCCAGCGTGCCGGCCGCTGAGGCATTCGCCTCATCGCCGGAAGTGACTGTGAGCTTGAGCCGGCTGCCGCGGATGGAGGTGGCGGCCCAGTTGACCTTGTGCTTGCTCAGCGCGGCGCGGAGCTGTTCGGTGTCCAGTTCGGTGGTCTCGCGGCCGGGGGTTTCGAGGATGATCAGCTTGCCGATGGTCGCGGCATCGTCTCCTGTGACGGTGGCCACCTGAGCGAGCGTGACCGGGGCGCCGGCGCGGACCTCGGCCGTGCGATTGAGCGAGATGAAAGTCTCGGCCAGCGCGGGAACGGCGGACAGCGCAAGACCTGCCGCGGCGAAAGCGGCGCGGAGGAGCGGGGTGGTGAAGGTGCGGACGTGCATCCTGCGATGGGAGGCCATGGGTGATTTCCTCTGGCGTGAGCCGCTGCTCTCCGAGCGGCGGCGGGGGTTCGGAACAGTGGGGAAGCGACGGGCCGGGATCAGCGGCGGAGGTTGGCGACCGTGCGGAGGTTCTCGTCAGCGGCCTGGATGGTCTTGCTGTTCATCTCAAAGGCACGCTGGGCCTTGATGAGATTGATGAGTTCCTCGGTGGGGTCAACGTTGCTGTTCTCCAGCACGCCCTGCTTGAGCTGGCCGCGCTGATCGCTGGCGGGGTTGCCGTTGACGGCGGGGCCGCTGGCGGAGGTTTCGACGTAGAGGTTCTCGCCCGCGGCAGAGAGGCCCGCGGGGTTGATGAAGGTGGTCAGTTCGATCTGGCCGACCTGTTGGGGCTCGACATTTCCGGGGATTTTGGCGTACACACGGCCGGTTGAGTCCACCTGAACCTGCGTGGCGTTGTCGGGGATGGTCACCGGCGGCTCGAGGCGGCGGCCCTGGTCGTTGGCCATGACCAGCTGGCCCTGGCTGTTGACCGCGAAGCTGCCCGAGCGGGTGTAGGCGGTGCCGTTGCCCAGCGTGGGCTGCACGGCGACGCGGAAGAAGCCGTTGCCCTCGATGGCGACATCCAGGTCGCGGCCGGTGGTGATCAGTGAACCCTGCGTAAAGGACATCTGCGTGCCTGAGACGCGGACACCCAGACCGACCTGCAGGCCGATGGGGCGCTGGTCGCCGTTGGCGTTCTCAACGCCGGGCTGGACGCGGTTGGCGTACAGGAGATCCTGGAAGTTGGCCCGCGAGCTCTTAAAGCCCGGGGTGTTGACGTTCGCCAGGTTGTTGGCGATGACGTCCATGGAGGTGTTGAGTGCGGAAAGCCCACTGGCGGCAGAGTGCAGAGCGATTGTGGCCATGACGGCGAGTAACGCAAAGGCCGTGCCTGACGGTGAGAGAAGAATGTGCGGGCGTGACACCGGGGTGTTTACCTGCGGACCGGTCGCTGAAGTGACGGTGGTGATGCGACGACAACGCTGGACAGCAGTAAGGAAGGATCGAACCGCGGCGGAGCCGCGGGGCGTGATGCAGGCGGGGCGGAGGGGGTGGAGCGGGCGGAGGGGGCGGAGGGGGCTGTGTTCCGGCACGCGGGTTGCGAATGGCCGGGCATGGACTTCCGCATCGACGATCTTCTCGAAGAACTTGCGCAGGAATGGGCGAACCAGGGCCGCACGAACGGCGACCTGGCCGCATTTGCTGCGCAACGCGAACTTACCGCAGCGCGTGGGCTGTTTGCCTCCGCCGCGCAGGATGGCGTGCTGACCGAACCATCTTTATCTCTCGAGCCGTCGCGGCCCGCGCTGAACCTGCCCCGCGCTGATGTGCTGGGCAAGGAGATCCTGCGGCTGGCGATGCTGGCTGCAATCGAGCACCGCGCTGCCGCGGGCGGCAGCGCCGGCGACCTGGGCACACCCGGGCGCTGAGCGGTGGTGATGTACTGGTTGATCTGCTGGTTCATGACCTGCTGACTGACGAGCTGTAAGGAGCAACCCCGTGCAATATGGCCTTTATCTCGCTGCTTCTGGAATGCTGACCGGCATGCACCGCATGGATGTGTTTGCCAACAACCTGGCCAACACCGAGACGGTGGGCTTTAAGATCGACAACCCGATGCAGCGTCAGCGGCTGACGGCGACGCAGGAGCGGGGCAACCCGTCGCTGCCTTCGAGCAAGCTGCTCGAGCAGCTCGGCGGCGGCGTGCTGATGGCCCGCAACCGCGTGAGCTTCTCGCAAGGTCCGCTGCAGCGGACGGAGCAGCCGCTGGACGTTGCCCTTGATGGTGAGGGCTTCCTGGTCGTGCGCGACGGGGCAGGCAGCGGGGCTGACAGTCTTCGGTTCACGCGTGACGGGCGGCTCGGGCTGGACTCATCGGGGCGGCTGGTCCAGACGGCCTCGGGCCGGCCGGTGCTGGATACTCAGGATCGGCCGATCACGCTGGCCAGCGGTGTGCCGGTGGTGATCGATGCCGACGGCAGCATCAAGCAGGATGGCGAGGTGGTCGGCAGGCTGCAGATGGCCACGATCGATGACCCGACGGCGCTGCGCAAGCGCGGCGACAACATGTTCGCGGCCGATGCGCAGACGATGGGCCGGAAAAAGGCCGCGGCGGGCGCGACACTGACGCAGGGCTTTGTCGAGCGGTCCGGGGCCGATCCGGTGCGGTCGATGATGGCGTTCAACAACGCCGAGCGCGGCGTCAGCGGCAACGCACGCATGATCTCCAACTACGACGAGATCCTCAACCGGACGATCAACACCTTCGGCAAGATTGCCTGAGTGCGAACCTCAGTTCGCGCCGCCTTGAACCTCAACGTTCTTGGCGCGCATCGCATCGAGGCGCTTGGCGGCGCGTTCGCGCTGCAGGCCGGCATCGATCTTGGTGCTCTGCGCACGCAGGGCGTTGGACAGGGCCTGGCGGGCGAAGGCGGCCTCACGCTCGGAGCCGGGCTGGCCATCCATCGTGGCCAGCACGCTGTTCCATTTCTCTTCCTGATCGTTCCAATACGTCAGCACGGTCTCGGTATCCAGCAGCGAGAGTTCGGCATCGGCCAGTTCACGAGCACCGTAGATCGGCGGCGGCGGCGGTGGGGCGGCAATGATCTTGACGCGATCGTTGTTGGGCTGCTGGGCTTGGGCCACGGTGTTGCCCGCGCCGGTGGTGGCCAGCGCGTACACGCCGGCGATGAGGCCGGCAAGCAGGAGCAGTCCCGTGGTGCTGCGGCGACGCGAGTGACGGTTGGGGAGTTGGCTGAGCATGGTGATCGCCTCGGCTTGGAGACTGTCAGGGCGTGGAGGGGACGGGGCACATGCGGACCGCACCGGGTCAGGTGGTGCGGCTGATGCGGCAGGAGCGGAAACGGTGTCGGTCGCAGCGTCGTGGCTGAGATCGAATCATTGCCGTGCTGGCGGGACGGGGCGGGCTTTCAGTCGCCTTGGTTACGGTTTGGGGCCCGCCGCGGTTGCGTTGCCGATCAGGAACTTTTGTGCCTGACTGGTGGCCTGGCGCTGGATCTCAGCCAGATCGCGTGCATCTTTGGAATCTGGCGGCAGGACGCTGGCGAGGTTTCCGGCTGCCGCGGCGGTGGCGGCGAGCTTTCCGTAGATTTCCCGATCCTTGGCGTCCATATGCAGCATGCGTGAGGAAACCAGCGGGCTCGCGGTAGGTGCGGGGAGCTTGAGCGGTGGTGCGGCGAGCTGATCGGTGATGCTGGGCGGGCGGAGCACCGCAGATGCGGGGGGCGAAGCGGCCGGGGTGGCGGCGGGCAGCGGGGCCTGTGCGATGGACGGTGTGGCGGGCTGGGCCAGTGCCGGTGCCGCCGCCGTAGCCAGCGCCGGAGTCGGTGCGGGCTGCTTGGCCTCCGCCGCGGGGCTGGTGGATTGCTCGCGCTCGGTCACATCCAGAAGCATCTTGATGGCCCGCAGGGCGACGCTGTCGTCGAACTTCTGGAGGGCGAGTTCATGGAGCCGGCGGATGGCATCGCGCCGGGCGAATGCCGCGGTGATGGGGGCGGGCTCGGGTCCGGGTGGTGCGGGAGCCTTGGTGGGACGTTGGAGCGTGGTGGACATGATGCGAAACCTCCTGATGTACCTGATGAACGTGGGGACCTGCTTGCCGCCCATGAGCGGCAGGGGGCTGCCCGCGGCGGTGTGCATGCGGGTGATTCGTGGCAGTATGCCAGTTGGTTCGGGTTCTGTCAAGGCGTGACGTGTTTATGCGCACGGCTCAAGGACAACAGTGTGTCCTTGAGCCGTTTGGGAGGCGGGCGGGAACGCGGGCGGGCGCACAAACGAACACCGCCCTGCCGCGGGTGAAGCGGCAGGGCGGCGTGAACGAGGCGGGCTGGCGGAACCCGCTGGTGAGCAGTGACGGGCGGCTGGAGAGGTCCGCCGGTCACTGCCCACGGCGCGGAGGAGATTGAGCATCAGACGCGGCGGCGTGGAGAAACCCGTGGCCGGGCAATCCGTAGAACCTCAGATGAGGTGCACGATGAGCATTGGCGCAGCCGTACTGATGGTGAACCTGACCCTTGCGGGAGCCAGCGGGCCCGCGCCCGCTCCGGCGCCGGCTCAGTCGGCGGCGACGCCGTCGCTGGGCGGACCGAGCCAGGGCAAGCCCGGTGCCAAGGCGGCCAAGGGTGCGGAACTGGCGGCGGACTGCCTGGTGGAACTGGATATCAATGGCAAGGTGAGGCGGATTGACCGCGGGGTGGAGCGAGCGGCGCTGGATGTGCTCGGGCTGGATGGAAAGGACCGAGCGGCGGCGGAGAGTGTCTTCGCCGCGCGGGCGGTGAAGCTCGACAAGTTCGTGACCAGCGATATCGAACTGCTGACAAAGCTGGGCAACTCGCTGGCGGGCGACGACAAGGCCGACCAGGCGCAGGTGCTGCTGGAACTGGCGGGCAAGCTGCAGGGCGTGACGCTGGAGCAGCCGCTGGAACTGCAGGTGGAGCAAACGCTGCCCAAGGGCGTGCGGGCGACGTACAAGCGGATCGTCGGCGGGTACTGGGATGCGATTGCCGCCGAACGGATGAGCGAGACCAATGAGAAGGGTGAGAAGCCGGGCCGCATGGCGGTGCTGGGTGATGAAAGGCTCAAGGCCCTGGGCAAGGAGATCGAGCAGGCGTTCATGCGTTCGATGGGTTCGGGCATGCTGACGTACAACTATGTGATGAAGGGTGTGACGGTGACGCCGGAGCAGGAGGGCAAGCTGCGGGTGATGTTTGGCGAGCATGCCGCAGCGACCAAGGCCGGGGAGAGTGATGAGGAGAACAAGAAGCTGTTCTGGAAGGTGACGAGCGTGCTTGACGGTGAGCAGCAGTCGCAGGTGCTCAAGAACATCAACCAGATTTCCGGCAAGGGGCGCAAGCCCAAGTGAGCGCACTACGCTGGGGGCGATGGACCGTGTGCGCATCGGCTATGTGAAGTACCTCAACACCCTGCCGCTGGTGGAGGGCCTTGATGCATGGGACGAGGTGGAGCTGGTGCCGGCCGTGCCGAGCCGGCTGGGGGAGATGCTGTTTGCCGGCGAGATTGATCTTTCGCTGTCCTCGGTCATTGATTTTGCCCGCAGTCCGATGCCGCTGGCGTATGCGCCGGTGGGGATGATCGGCTGTGACGGGCCGACGCTGACGGTGCGGCTGTTCAGCGCGGTGCCGCTGGAGAAGGTGACGGCGGTGCATGCCGACACGGACTCGCACACATCAGTCGCGTTGTCGCAGGTGGTGCTGGCCAGCGTGTACGGGGTGCGGCCGAAGATGATCGACTTTGATGCGCGGGAGCGGGTGGAGACGGCGGGGTCGAAGATCACCGAGTGGCCGGAGACGATGCTGCTCATCGGCGACAAGGTGGTCACGGACTGCCCGCCGGCGGTGCGGTACCCGTATCAGTTGGATCTGGGTGAGGCGTGGCATGCGCGGACATCGCTGCCCTTTGTGTACGCGATGTGGATGTGCCGGCGCGAGGATGTCTCGCCGTTCTCGCCCAGGCGGGCGGCCATTGAGGGCGCGATGGCGGTGCTGGACCGTCAGCGGCGGCGGAATGTGATGCGGCTGAGCTGGATCATTGAGCAATACTCCAGCCAGCGGCGCTGGCCGGAGGACCTGGCGCGGCGGTACGTGACGGAGTACTTGCGGTACAGCGTGGGCCAGCGCGAGCGGGTGGCGGTGGAGAAGTTCCTGGAGGCGGCGGCGGAACTGGGGCTGTGCCCAGATGCGGAGGTGGTATTTCATGAGCTGCCGCGGGGGAAGTGAGGGTGGGACAAATGGTCAAATGTGGAAATGGTCAAATGGTCAAATGAAGTCACAGGTTTCGTCGGGGTTCTGTGGGTGAACGCGGAGGACGCGGAGGGGGAGGAGCAAGCGGAGGCAGTAGCGCGGAAAGGCAGAAGGCAGAAAGGCGGGCTCACGCAGAGCACCAGAGGACCGGAGAGAGGCAGAAGAAGGGAGAGACAAATGATCAAATGTGGAAATGGTCAAATCAAGACAGTGGGGGCGGGGTCGCAGTGCGCGGGGCTTGCATTTGGTGGCGATGAGATGGGGCACGGGGCATCGTGCGGCTGATCGTCGCGACGCCGCGGAAAGCCGGGGGCGATACGGTTCGGTGTGTCGCAGCTGAGGAAACTGGGCAGTCCGGTGCTTGAGGAGTTGGCGGGGCAGTTGCGGTATGCGCCGGCGGAGGCGGCGCGGCGGCATGTGGAGCGGGCGGAGAAGCTGGCGGCGATTGTGGAGCCCGGCAACGTGTACCCGCAGGACTGGATCGCCCAGCAGCTCACGGGCTACCGGCCCGAGCGCGGCGGCGATGGGCTGGTGCCGGGTGCGCGGTTGCTGGCGGATCTTGGGCCGCTGGTGGAGATGCTGTGCGTGCGTGCGGCGTACACGCCGGCGGAGCTGGCCGAGCCGGAGTGGATCGGCATTGATGTGGTGTGCGCGAAGTGGAAGATCTCGCGGCGGACACTGGAGCGCTATCGCCGGGCCGGGCTGCTGAGCCGGCGGGTGCGTGTGGCCGGCGGGCGCGGCAAGGCGGCGTGGGGTGTGGTGTTTGATGCCAGGCGGGCCGAGCAGTTTGCCGCGGCGCAGGCGGGCCGGATTGCCGGTGCGGCGGCACGCAAGCGACTGAGCCGTGATGAGCGGCAGGCACTGGCGGGTGCGGCTGGTGCGCTGGTGCAGCAGGGAAGCAGCCGCACTGCCGCGGCGCGGGAGGTGGCGGGCGGCCTGGCGCAAGGTGGTACCGGACGTGTGCCATCAGTGGCGACGGTGCTGCGGCTGACGCGGGATCGGGCGGCGGGTGTGGCGGGGCCGGGGTCGCCAGAGCACCAGGGAGCTGTCGCCTGGCGGGCGATGCGGATGGGGGTTGCCGCGGCGGAGATCGGGCGGCGGTGGAGGAAGTCGGCGGCCTCGGTGCGGCGGGCAGCGGACGTGCATGTGCTGCGAGAGCTGCTGGCGCTGGAAGTTGATACGCCGGCAGGGCCGAAGTTTGACGCGCGCGATGCGGCCGAGCGATTCCTGCAGCAGCCGTTTGTGCAGACGGGCCTTGGCGAGCCGGCGGAGGCCAGCGTGGCGGCGTTTGTGGCCACCGCGTTGGAGCAGGGGCGCGGTGAACTGCCGGCCGAGAAGCAGCGGGCCAGTGCGGCGTGCTGGTTGCTGTGGCGTGCGATGCAGCGGCTGGGGCAGGTGGACCGGACCGACCCTGATGCGCTGGCGCTGGATGCGGTGCTCAGTGACTTGCTGTATGTCTCGCGGCTGCGGGCCGAGCTGTTGCGTGGCCAGCGCGTGCAGTTGCTGGAGACGGTGCGGGCCGTGACGGGTGCGGAGATTGCGGAACTGGAGCCACACCTGGCGGTGCGCTTGACCGATGCGGCGATGGCGGCGGGGGCCGAGGCGGTGGGGCGGTACGACCCGCTGAAGGGTGGGCGTGTGGCGGCGCCAGTGGGGCTGGCGTTTAACCGCGTGGTGGCGCGGTTGTGGAATGAGCATGTCAATGAGCCGCTGAGCCGGCCGGTGGATCCGGCGGCAAGCCGCCGGGCGCGGTCACTGGCCCCGCCGGCGGGGCCACCGCCACTGCGGGACTGGACGCGACGGATCGACCCATGGCAGTGGCTCGTTGAGGCCGATGCACGGGTGTTTTCCGGAGTGCCGGCGATCAAGCCCGCGTGGCGCACGCTGCTGGCGCGGCGGCTGGGGCTGGGGCGGTACGGTGGCAACGGGCCGATGTCGCTGGCGGACCTGGCGGCGGAGATGAAGGTGCGTCCGGATACGGTGCTGCGGAGCGTGCGTGCGGCGGTGCGGGCGGCGGTGGAGGCGGGGCGCGCGGGGTAAGGGGAGTGGGCGGGGTAAGGTGGGGCGGTCCGGCGGAGCGGCATAACCTCAGCAACCCACGCTTTGAGACTGCACGCCAGCCATGTCTACTTCACAGTCTGACTGTTCATTGCCGGAGGCTGCAGCCCCAGTGGTTGCCGTCAACGGGGGTGCTGTCCCGGCCGTTGTGCTGGAGCAGCTTGAGGCGTACAACGCGCGCGATATCGAGCGGTTCGTGGCCTGTTACGCGACAGATGTCCGCGTGATTGATCTGCCCGCGGGCACGGTGCGGCTCAATGGCAAGGCGGCCTTTGCCGAGGCGTATCGGCGGCAGTTCAGCCGGTACCCCGAGCAGCGCGCGGCGATTGTGGCCCGGCAGGTTGCCGGCGAGTTTGTGATTGATACCGAGTACGTCACCGGGAACTTTGACCGGCCGCCGGCGCATGTGGTGGCGATGTACCACGTGCGCGACGGGCTGATTCAGACGGTGTGGTTCACCCCAAGGTTCTGACGCTGCCAGCCGCGGAGCCCGCGGCGTAGGCGGCCTTGACCAGTGCGGCAAAGTCGCCGGACTTGCCTGCGGCTGCGCTTCCGTTTGCGTTGGTGGAGCGAGCGTCTGCTCGAGCATCGGTGCGGGCGGTGCTGGCCTCACGCGGGGTGGCGGACTGCTGAATGGGTGACGTGCGAATGCCGGCGGCGGTGGCTGTTGCTGCCGCGGCGGCGGCGGCTGCGGGCACGCTCGCGCCGGCGGGGCTGCTGCCGGCGGCCGGGGCGGCGTTGGCTGATGCGTTTGGTGCGGCGGCACCGGCGGACACGGTGACCGTGTCGCCGGTAGCGGCAGATGACTTCTTCTGGGCCAGCTCGGCGCGGGCCTGGGCTTCCATCTGCGTGGCGCCGTTGGCCACGGCCTGGTCCTGGCCGGAGGGCTCGGCAGGCGCCATGGCGGCGGCGCGGATGCGGGCGGCCTTGGCGATGGTTTCTTCGGGCGTCTTGCCCGGGCTGGTGTCGATGCTCACGTGGCCGCCCGTGGCGTACTGCTTGCCGTCGGGGCCGGTGGTGTAGTCGTAGTGGGGGCCGGAGCGGTAGAGTGCGCCGGCGGCGGCGACGTGGGCCTGCTCGTGCTGCACCACTTCGGCGTGGCGCTGCTTGAGCTTCTCGATCTGGGCCTTCTGCTCATCGCTGATGGGCTTGCCATCGGGGCCGGTCTGGCCGCTGGCTCCGCGCTCGGAACCGGTCTGACTCGGCTGCTGGCCCTCGGCCTCGGCGCTCTGCAGACTCACCTGGGCGCGGAGCGAGAGTTCGACGGTGTCGGGATCGGTACGACCCGACAGGCCCCGCTCCTCGATCGCATCGACCGGGTCAACTTCCAGGCCGGCACCGATCGCGGTGGCATTGGCGACTTCGCTGGCCGCCTGCACGCGTGCACGCGTGGTGATGGCCGAGGGCAAGTACGAGTTGGAGGAGATCGCTGGAATGGTCATCGCGCTTCTCGTGAACAGGTCATCACGGATGCACGGCCTCCATGCCGGCTGAAGTCGGAAGGATCGGCCCGGCGTGAGGCCGACTTGAGGCGATGTGAAGCTGGAGCGGCTGAAGCAACTGGGAGATGGTTCGATTGTGCGGTCTGGCTGGTTTGTGCCGGCTGGGTTGTGTGTGCGGGTTGGGAAGGTGCTGCGGGTGGAGGGGGTGGTGCGGGTTGGGCGGTGTGTGCGGATTGCAACACCTGCGCAAAGGGTGCGGATTATCCGGGCCTTGGGCGGGCTGGCATGTGGGGGTGGGGAGACGCGGCGGGGGTGCGAAGGCGGGCGGCCTGCCTGCCGCGGCGAGTACGATCGGCCCATGTCTGTTGACCCAAATCATGGATCAGTGACCGGTGATGCGCTCTCGGGCGCGTGCTCGTTTGCCAATGAGCAGCTGCCGACACCGCTGCCGGCCGAGCCGTTTGCGATGTTCCGGGCGTGGATGGATGAGGCCCACAGCAAGAAGTCGCAGCCCAACCCCAACGCCATGACGCTGTGCACGGTGGACCCCAGCGGCAAGCCGTCGGGCCGCGTGGTGCTGTGCCGCATGGTGGATGGGGGCGGGAACTACATCGTGTTTTTCACCAACTATGACAGCCGTAAGGGCGAGGGGCTGGAGCACCACGGCTACGCCAGTGTGGTGTTTCACTGGGACCACCTGGATCGCCAGGTGCGGATGGAGGGCCGCATCGTGCGCAGCCCGGCGGCAGAGAGTGACGCGTACTTTGGCCGCCGCCCGGTGATGAGCCGCGTGGCGGCGTGGGCCAGCGACCAGTCGCGGCCGATCGCCTCGCGGGCTGACCTGATGGCGCGCAACGCCGAGGCCGAGCGGCGCTTCGGCATCGTGCGCACGGGTGATGGTGATGAGGGCGTGACGGTGCCCAAGGACATTGTTGTGCCGCGGCCGCCGAACTGGGGCGGCTACCGGCTGTGGCCGGAGCACGTGGAACTGTGGCTGGGCCACTCGTGGCGGCTGCACGACCGTGCCCGCTGGTCGCGCACGCTGACGGTGTCGCGCGGTGCGGCTGGTGAGGATGTGCTTGCGGCGGGGGCGTGGAGTGTGACGCGGCTGCAGCCGTGAGGGCGGTGGCCTCCGGTTGATCGTCGCCCGCGCGAACCCGTGCGTTGCCGCTTACCGGTTCACCGCACCAAACGCCGCCGCCTTGGTCAGGGCGTCCTGGGCCTCGGCCTGTTTGCCCTGGCGCTGGTAGATGTCGGCGAGCTGGTTCCAGCGGTCGGCGGTGGGTTCTTGTGCTGCCGCGGCGCGGAGGCGTTCGATGGCCAGGTCTTCCTTGCCGGCCAGGAAGTAGCCGCGGCCGGCATAGTCGAGCAGGGTGGGGTTGCAGGGGTCAACCTTCAGGCCCATCTCGGCGTTTTCGATGGCCACATCGGCCCGCTGGATCGTCAGGCCCAGGCCGGCGGCGTTGATGCGGGTGGGTACGTGGCGGGGCGAGCGATTGACGGCATCGACGTAGAGGTCCTCAAGCTCGGCGTTGCGGCCGAGGCGGGCGAGTTCATCGGCGAGTTTGCCGATGGGGTCCATGTTGGGCAGGAGTTCCCTGCCACGGTGGAAGGCGGATTTGGCGGCATCGAGCTCACCGAGGGAGAACAGGACGGTGCCGTAGACGCCGTAGAGCATTCCGGCGCTGTTGTGCCGGCCGCCGATGGCGTCGGTGAGGATGACCTTGGCATCCAGCGGCTTGCCGAGGAGCAGCATGAGCTCGGCCCCGTTGCGGACGGTGATGGCGGCGGGCTTGCCGCGGGCGAGCACGCGCTTGTACATGGCCACCGCATCATCGGGGCGGCCGATGTCGACAAGCTGCTGGCCCAGGGCCTGGCGGGCGGCTTCGGAGGTTGAGGGGTTCTCGGCGAGCGCGATGAGCTGCGGGGCGATGGTTTCGGGTGCGACGCGGCGGGCGGTCTGCACCCGGGTGAGACGCTGGACGGTCAGCGGCGTGAGTTCAAGGGCGACAGCGCGGCGGATGATCGCCTCGGCCTCATCGAGCTTGCCGCTGGCGGCGGTGAGGTCGGCCTGACGGATGAGCAGCTCGGCGGTGGGGGTGTTGTCCACGGCGCGGCCGACGGCATCGAGCGCCTCGGGCAGGCGGCGCTGGCTGCCGACGACCTGGGCCAGCGTGCCCAGCAGCAGCGGGCTGCGCGGGCGGAGTTTTAAGCCGTCGCGGAGTGTCTGCTCGGCATCGGCCGGGCGGCCGAGCTGCAGCAGCGTGGTGGCGGCGGAGTTGACGGTTTCAACATCGCTTGGGTAGAGCGAGAGGGCATCGGTGTAGAGCTTGAGAGCTTCCTGGCGACGGCCCTGAGCCATGAGGCGGTCGCGGAAGGCGGCGCGGATGTCATCGGCGTGCGGGAAGCGGGTGACAAAGTCGGTGAACTGGGCGTCGATCTCCTGCGGCGTGGCGCAGCGGAGACGCATCATCTGGATCAGGCCCAGGGCCAGGTCGGCGCGGGGCTCATCCTCACCGATCGCCGCGCGGAGGAAGGTCTCGGCGCTCTTGAGATCACCGGCGACGGCGGAGAGCCAGCTGCAGCGGACGTTCTCGCCCCAGGTGGTAAAGAAGGCGACGCCGCCATCGGTCATGGCGCGGCTGGGGGCGTGCCAGGCCAGGGCCAGCTCGGCCCGGCGCTTGATCTCCGGATCGGGGATGTAGCCGGGGGCGAAGACGGCCTCACGCGGCACATCCAGCCGGTCGTAGACCATGTTGCCCTGCCACTGACCCACGTGCATGACGACACCCTGCACGCCGATGCCGGCGTAGACCAGTGTGCCCAGGGCAAAGACATAGCCGAGCGGGGTGAGCTTGCCGCCGAGCTTGAGCTGGCGGAAGGGGCCGCGGACGTTGGCATCACGCAGAAGACGCCAGGACTTGTGCACCAGGAAGGTGCCGATGGCGGCAAAGCCGGCGGCCATGAGCAGGGGGATGGCGCCGTAGAGGCCGCGGTAGCCGAAGAACATGGCAAAGAAGATGATGCCAAAGGCGATCTCCTCGGGCACGGTCAGGTCGTAGCGGGCCTGCTGGCGGGCCTTGGAGGCCTGGGCGGCTTCGACATCGCGCGGCTTGGTGAAGATGGCCGGGCGGGCCAGACCGACGGACAGTGCGCCGTTGGGGCACGCGCTGACGCAGTCCATGCACTTCATGCAGCCGGAGTCCATCACGACGCCGTAGTTGTGCACTTCCTCGGCCACGCGCACGTTGCTGGTGCACACGGCGGTGCAGTGGCCGCAGGAGTTGCAGTTGTCATCCACCTTGATGCGGACGGGGGCGAGGCGGTCAACCGGGCCGAAGATGCCGCCGTAGGGGCAGCCGTAGAAGCAGAAGGCCTTGGCACCCAGGAAATAGACGACGGCAAAGCCGCAGATCAGCAGGAAGGGAATCGCCACGTACCACGGCGGGAAGGTGGCCCAGTAGTCCTCAACGATGAAGTGCTGGGTGAAGCCGTGCAGGGGCAGCGACTCGCCCATCCACACGGGGACCTCACCGAAGATGGAGACGGCCAGGGGCTGGAGCACCACGCGGCGGAAGGTGGGCCAGACGAACATGTACAGGCCCATGCACACGGGCACCCACACCAGCAGGCGCGAGCGCCAGGGCTTGGGGGTGATGCCGAGCTTCTTCATCATCCAGCCGCAGAGGTCCTGCAGGGCGACGATGTGGCAGAGCCAGCCGCAGAAGAAGCGGCCGAAGAGGCCGGTGGCCAGGATGGCGACGGAGAAGAGCAGGAAGCCGGCGTTGAGGCGGCCGGCTTCGAGGGTGTACATGGATTCGCTGGGCTCGACCGGCGAGATGGTGTTGCGGACACCGTCGGAGGTGTCGCTGAGCAGCCACTGGGCGATGTGGCCGACGATGGCCACGTGCACGGTGATGAGCAGGGCGGCCCGCCACTTGCCCATGGTTGACTGGGGCTTGGAGTGCTTGGTCTTTCCGCCGGGGCCGGTCGGCGTGCCATCAGGCCCGAATGCGCCGGCGACTGGCAGTGAGATATCGGCCGAGCCGGCCTTGCCCGGCTTGCTGCAGGAGCGGGCGGCGGCCGTGGATGAAGGAGTTGGTGTGGTCACGTGGGTGATTGGCTTGCGGGGAAGGGGCGGGGCGGAGAGAAGTGAGGCGTGGGCGCGGGAGCGGGGGGCGGAGTGCGATCAGTTGCCGCTGCGGTCGATCTCCACGACAACGCCGTCCTTGATGTGCAGGACCAGCGGTGTGCGGATGTTCCAGATGCGTCCGCCCTGCATGGTGGCGGTCTCGAAGCGGTCGCAGCGGATGGGCTCGTAGATGATGTTCTGTTTGTCCTCAGCCTGGTCCTGCGGCGGTGGCTCAGGGAACATGGGGATTTCAAGGGCCACGACCAGGCGTCCGGGATCGCGGACGGCAAAGCGGCTCTTAAACAGCTCGTGGCAGAAGGGGCACGAGCGGCGCCAGAGCACCCAGTACTGCTCGCCGGTGGCAAAGTCCGAGGGCTTCTTGTCGACGTACTTGGCCAGACGCAGGCTGTCGAAGCGGCGGCCCTTGCCTTCCTGCAGCAGTTCGATCTCGATCATGTCCTGATCGCTGCGGAGGACGCCGATGAGCTGGAGGCGGTACGTGCTGAAGGCACCGATGCTCAGGACCGCGCACAGCAGCCAGAGGGCGAAGTAGCGGGCCGAGGAGATGTCCTGCGTGACCTTGCGGCGGGGGAGGATGAAGGTCAGGGCCAGCAGCGTGCACTCAACAGCGAGCATGATGCCCACCGGGGGCGACGCTGCACCGAAGCAGCCGCAGCTGGCGCCGGAGTTGCCGCCGCTGCGGATGTAACTGTCGTACCACTGCAAGATGAGCACGGCGATGAAGGTGGAGAGGATGACCCGTGCCACAGTGGCGGCCCATCGCGGCTGGAAGGCCAGCACCGCGGCGATGCACAGTTCGATGGCGACGACGGACAGGAACGTGCGCAGCTCGCCCAGGCCCAGGAGGTGGCGGGCGTAGTACAGGATGAACTGCGGCAGCTCGTAGGGTGAGCCGTAGAAGACCTTGGCCAGTGCGCCGGAGGTGATGAACACGGGCAGGACGACGCGGATGAGAATGTCGCCGGCTTTGAAGCGGCCCGTGGTGTGGTTCGCGCTGGCGGGCTCGCCAGTTTGGGGAGCGCCTGTGCCGGGAGTGTTGCCGCCGGACCCCCCGGGCCCTGCCGCGGCGACATGTTCTGCTGGTGCAGCTTCAGCCATGGGTCAAGCGTAGTGGGCGTAGCGGGCGGGGTGCGTCGCGGCGCGGTGGTGAACCGGTGGCGGTGGTGGTGGAATCCCCGCTGGGGTGGGTTGGTGCGAGGAGAACGTGGTTATACGGGCTGAGCCGATGCGGATGGCTCGAGCTTCCATGCTGCCCCGCAGGAGCAGACGGTGCAGCCGTCGGCCTGCGGCGGCTTGTGGCCCAGCGGGGTGGTGCAGACGGGGCAGAGTTTGTGCCGCAGGAGGATGCGGCGGATCTGTGCCGGCTTGGGCAGGTGCAACCAGGGCCGCCAGAGCGGGCTGGTGAGCAGTGTGAGAATGCCGACGCCGGCAATGATGAGGGCACCGGTGATGATCTCCGCTGGCGGCGGCCAGAAGCTCACCCAGAGCACGATGAGGGTGATCGGCAGGAGCAGTGCCCCTTCGATCCCGAAGGTACGAAACAGGCGTACCGGCCAGGATCGCGGCTGCGGCTGGTGTGCGGCGGCCTCAGCGCGGGCGTTGTGGTAGCTCAGCGCGGTGGCGGCTTCATGGATGGAAGTGGCCATCGGGCTTGCCGGGCCGGGCAGGTCGCCGATGGTCAGTTCGACGATGAGTGACGGATCGGTCAGCACGCAGCGCGTGCCGCGGTCGTCGCGCAAGGCGGGTTGGCGGGGGAAGCGGGGGTTTGCCAGGCTGATGCGGGTCAGCCTGCGCTGCGCGCTTCGCACTTTGTCGGCGGCATCACTGTCGCCGTAGCGGATGCACTCGATGATGCGGTCGGCCCGCCAGCCGCTGCCGCACTCCGGGCAGGTGGTGCAGCCGTCGGGCTCGGGCTTCAGCCCGGCCAGGGAGTAGAGGCAGCACGGGCAGACGCCGCGGGCCAGCAGGCGGGCGCGGGCGACCTCGACCGGGGCGATGCCCGGTGCGGTGATGCCGCGTGCGCGTGCGATGGTGATGAGCAGGCCGACGACCAGCAGGCCGGCGATGATGCGAAGGGGCCAGAGATCAGCGGGGATGAGTGCTGTGGCGAAGGAACCAAGAACGCCGAGGAAGATGACCGGGCCGATGATGCTCTGGTGAGCAGCGAGCGACTCGGTGGCCCAGCGTTGCAGCAGCCAGAGTCGCCGGTCGCGGGCACGGTCATCGGTCGGTGGCAGCGCGGGTGGCGTGACCCGCCGCATCGTGCCGCGGTCATCGGCGTAATGGCCTTCGAGCTGGCTGGTGAGTCGCGCCGGTTCGGTTGCCGATGCCAGCTCGCGGGCGGCGAGGTCGAGCAGTTCGGCCCGACCGAGCTCCGCGAGTCGCTGTTTCTCGGCGGCAAGCAGGCGGCGTGAGGAGGCCTGCTTCCATGGCCAGAGGCCGGGCTGAATGAGGGCGAACGCGCCGCGAAGGGTCCACCGGCCCGCGTGGGGCGGACGCGCCGGCCGCATGAGCCCTGCGGCGGTGTAGCGTGCGGTGAAGGCATCACGCTCGGCATCGAGCAGCGTGCCCCAGGGCAGCGCGGAATCCTGCGGAGACGCGGCAGGACGGGTATCGCGCGCGAGGCGGGCCTGGTGGGCCTCCCACAGCAGCGCGGGTGAACGCAGCGAGGGCATGAACCATCGCTCGGGCAGTTCGATAAGTCCGGCCAGAGGTGTCGGCCAGTCGGCACAGCTTGTGGCCATGACTGTCTCGCCCCGACGGGTCATCAGCGAGAGGGAGATCACGTGGATCGCGTTCCGCTCAGCGATGCCGGTGATGACACCGATGGTGTGCGTGGCCGGGTGCAGCACAACGGCCGAGAGTTGCACCGCACCTTGCGGCACGGATGAGAGCCAGAATCCGCCATCGTCAAAACCAAGATCCTGGCACTGGCGCGACCAGTCCGCGAGTTTGGTCCGCATCGCGGCGGGCACACCGGGCCAGGCGGCGAGCTGTTCGGGCGTGACCAGTTGGTAGGGACTCGGAAGAAGCTGCCGTCGGCGGAGCATGATCGATGCCGGTGCGATCAGCAGCGTGACGAACGTCTGGAGGATCGCCAGAGCAGCCGGAACACGGAGCATGACGAAGAAGAGGACGATGAGCGCTAGGATGGCCCACGTGGACATTGATGCAGGTTACGGTGGCAGGGGTGGGAGAGGTGGGGGGCGGCTGGGCCGAGCGCGAGACGGGCGACAGGCGAATACCACCCGTCGGGCGGTTCCGCCCTAGTCTGGCGTTCTTGGCGGCATCGTGCACGGTGCCGGGTCGGGAATGCACGCGTTCTGCCGCACGATGTCGTCCTTGCACCCACAGTCCGATACCGACGTGTCACGCGCTGCCGGCGTGGCGGGCGGTGGTGCGCAGGCGGAGCTTGCCGCACTGACGAGCCGGCTGATCGCTGGAGACCAAGCTGCGTTCGCGCGGCTGCACGACATGCTCGCGCCGGGGCTGACGCGGCACTTTGCGCGGAAGCTGGCGGGGATTGGTGTGGACGATGGGAGGGGTGGGAGGGACGGGAGTGGTGGTGGGGGGCTGGCTGAGGAACTGGCCCAGCGGACGTGGATCACCTTCTGGCGGGCGCTGGCGGCGGGGGCGTATGACCCGGCGCGGGCGCGGCCGTCGACCTTTCTGTACGCGGTGGCTGCGAACATCTGGCTGCGGCATTTGCGTGAACGCAGCCGGCGGGGGCCGGTGGCACTGGCTGAGGGGGCCGACTGGCCGCTGAGCAGCGCGGCCGATGACCCGGCGGCTGCGCTGGAGTGTGCCGCGGCGGTGGAGTTGGTCGGCCGGGTTGTCGGCGGGGCGGAATCGGAAGCGACGGAGGCCGATGAGGCGGCGTTTACCGAGGCCGACCGGCAACTGCTGCGGGCGATTGCCGACGGGCGGACCGATCGGGAACTGGCGGCGGAGCTGGGAATCTCACCGAGCACGGCCCATGCGCGAAAAAAGGGGGTTTTGGGGCGTCTGGCGGGTTTTCTGGCCGGCCGGGGCATTGGGCCGAGCGCGGCGGGGGCGGAGAGCGAACAACACAGGGGTAACACATGACCAGCCGCCGCAGAGACAATCCGACGCCGGAGCAGACCGAGAACCTGCTGGTGATGACGCGCGAACTGGCCGAGTTTGAGGCCGAGCTTGGGCTTGCGCCGGAGGGTGCGACGCGGACGGCACGCGGGGCAGAGCGGAACGACACCGGGCGGTCGCTGCGGTGGAAGTTAGGTGTGGCGGGAGCGGCACTTGCCGCGGCGGCAGCGGTGGCCGTGACGGTGGGGGTGTTCATGGTGCTGGGGCCGGGTGGCAAGCCCGCGCTGCCGGGAACTGGCAGCGGGTCGGGGCGGACGGCGCTGCTTCCTGTGCCGCCGGTGCGCCCGCCGGAGATTGAGCCCGGGCTGCTTGGCCCGGCCGATGGTGGCGACGCGACGGAGGTTGCCGAGCAGCACGTGCACATGGTCGTGGCGCTGTACCGCCAGGGTGATGAGCCGCGCGGGCAGGGTGCTGGCAGCGGTGATGACTGCACCAGTTGCTGGTGCGTGACGCAGTGGACGCCGGACTGGTCGCAGGGCCGCGGTCTGTGCGAGGTGCCGGATGCCGAACTGCTGACGGGTTCGATGGATCGTCGCTGCGTGACATCGCCCAAGCGCGTGATTGTGGTTGGGCTTTCGGGGCCGGCCTCGGCCATGCCCAGCAGTGATGAGCATGCCCGGGAACTGGCGCTGTGCCTGGCGCAGCAGAAGGGCAAGCTCAGCAGCGGGAGCGTGGTGACCATGCCGGGGCAGATGGCCCAGATGGCCAGCAGCCAGGTCACGTGTGTGCCGGTGGGTGTGGATTATCGCATTGCGAGCTGGACGCGGTGAGATGACGCGTGGCACCGCCCTTCTGGGCGGTGTGGCTTGCGGGGTTGACAAGGGTTTCAGTGCTGAGCGGGGCGGTGAAGAAGGCAAAGGCACACCGGGCGGAAGCCCGGTGCCACGCAGAAGCCCGGTGGCGCGATGCACTTACTGCACGGCGTAGCCGCTAGACCGGAGCAGCGTCTTAAACGCATCACCGAAGACGAAGTTGTGGGCGGGGAAGTCCTGTCCGGCCTGGCCGGCAGCACCCATGTTGTGGTCGAGGTGGCTGAACATCAGCGCGATGGAGCCGATGGCCGCGAAGCCGGCTTCGGGCTTGGCGAAGTCAAAGAGCTCGATGGTGCAGTTGACGCTGGCGCCCATGTCGTCCATGCGCTCGATGATCGCGGTGTAGCGAAGGGTGCAGCCGGGGGTGGCGTCGCGGTCGATCTGGAACTTGTTGACCTTGGCCAGGATGACCTTGTGCTTGAACTCCTCGGCGTGGCCGACGAGGATGCCGCCGGTCTGGGCGCAGCCTTCGACGATGAGCGAGGCGGGCATGACCGGGCTGGCCAGCAGGCCGCGGGCGGGCTCGGCGGGGAAGTGGTCGTGCAGGTGCTCTTCAGCCAATGAGACGTTCTTGACCGCGACAAGCTTGTGCCGCGGCTGCAGCTCCGTCACACGATCGATCCACATCCAGCGCATGGTTGTTCTTCGCGTCGCCTGCGGCGGGCCGGCAGTCGCCCGCCGATGAACTCAGTTGCCCAGCTTCTTGGAGACGAAGTTCACAAGCGTGTCGACGGTGAAGACCTCGGCAACCTTGGTGATGGCGGGGTTCTGCTCGAAGGTGGAGAAGTCCACGTGGGGGAGCTTGGCCTTCAGCGCGGTCAGACCCTCAGCGGTGACCTTGCCGTCCTTGACGAACTTGGGGTCCTGGGCCACGCCCTCGGGGAAGAGCTCGCCCTGCTGGATCTTGAAGCCGAAAGCCTGCTCGAGCTTGAAGACGATGTCCAGGAAGTCGATGGACTCGGCGCCCAAGTCCTTGACCAGCGAGGCGGTGCTGGTGACTTCTTCCTCATCAACGGCGAGGGAGTCAACAAGCACTTCACGGACTTTGGCAAAGATGTCGTCGCGGGTCATAGGGCGGATCCTTCGTGCGGAGTCGATCGCCCGCCGCTGCGGGCAGCGGGCTTCGGTGCCATGTTAGCCGTTACAAACGTCCAAGCCAACTTTCAGCGCGGTTCCGGGCGGTCAAGTGACAGTGAACCCCATTGGGACGGCGATTCTGAGTCAAAATCGGGGGAGGCGGACGCGGCGGGGCGGTGGCAGTGGGGGAAGCCGGGTTCAGGCGGTTTTGAGCGGGCGGAGGGTGAACCTGCCGCTGGCGGCGGTGGCATCGCCGGTTTCACCGGCGGGCTGTGGCTGGCCGGCCTGGGCCAGCAGGGTGACCTCGCCCTTGCAGTCGTAGGTGCCGTCGCCGGGGTCCTTGTTGAGTGTGACCTCGATGCGGATGGCGCGGCCGGGCTGGACGAACTTGCCGTACTTCAGGGCGCGGACCTGGCCGAGCACCAGGCGGGTGGCGGGGGCCTTGGGCTGAACGAGTTCGCGACCGGCCTGCACCATGGCCTCGAGCATCATGACACCGGGGAGCACCGGGAAGTCGGGGAAGTGGTCCTGGAGGTACTCCTCGGCGAGTGAAACCTGCTTGATGGCCACCAGTCGCTCGGGGGAACGCTCAAGAACGGTGTCGATGAGGGCGAAGTGCATGGGGTAGTTAAAGGGGGCGGGGAGGGGGTGGTCAAATTGCTAGAGGGCCAAAGGGCCAAATTGCCAAAGGCAAAGGCGGTTGACCGTCCGGGGTTGCGCTTGCCGCCATTTTTGTGTTTATCCCGGCATTTATCCTGTCAATCCTGTCCATCGATGTTCCACTCTGCATTCGGCTTCTCGGTAAGGCGGCGGGAAGGCAGTGAGCATGGATGGACAGGATGAACAGGATGGCGGGCGGATCATGTCCGTGGGGCGGCGTTCTGGCGGTGATTCCTGTTCCTTTCCCTGCGTTTATCCTGTCAATCCTGTCCATCGATGTTCCACTCTGCATTCGGCTTCTCGGTAAGTCGGCGGGAAGGCAGAGAACATGGATGAACAGGATGGAACGCGTATCTTGTGCGGAGCGGTGCCTGGCAGCTGGTGTTGGTAGCCCCATGAAAAAACCCGGCACCTTTCGGTGCCGGGCTTGCATGGAGTGAGATATCAGCTGGTGAGGCGGGGCCGGCTTTAGGCGACCAGGGCGGTGGCGGCCTCGATGGCCTCGACAACCTGGCGAACCTGGAAGGGCTTCTTGAGGTAGCCGTCGAAGCCCTGGGTCTTCAGGCCGGTCAGCTGCTGGTCGCTGAACTTGCCGCTCATGCCGATGAGGCGGCAGAGCTGCAGTTCGTCCTCGCCGCGGATGATGTTGGCGATGTGGCGGACGTCGCTCTCGCCCAGGTGCACATCCAGGAGGATGACATGGGGCTTGAAGCGGTCGACCTCGACACCGGCGGCGAAGGCGGTGCTGGCGACGCGGACGGAGTAGTTGGCCTGCTCGGTGAGCACGCGCTGGAGAATGTCGGTGACCTCGGGCTCATCATCGACGACGAGCACGCGGGTGCGGCCGGAGAGCACGCCGTCGAACGGGATGCCGTGGGCCTTCATGAACTTGACGAGTTCCCCGACGGGAATTCGGCGGTCCTTGGATCCTGGAATGCGGTAGCCCTTGAGGGAACCAGAATCGAACCACTTGGACACCGTCCGTGGTGCCACGTTGCAGATTTTGGCTACTTCGCCCGTTGTCAGGACATCTTTTTCGAACAGCATCGTGCGTTCCTGTTTGATAATGAGAGCGTCCGTGCTCTTGACCGGCCTCTCCGCGTGTGCGGACCTGAAAGACCGGTGCCGCCCTCAACATCGACCCATCTCCCCACCCTCTTGACCGCGCGAAGCATTCCAGACCGCGTATTCGTTCGATGCCCCCACACATTTCGGCCGTCGCTGCCTGCCCAAGCGGCATAAACCAACCTGGGGCGCAGGTTCAGCGCGGGGGGAGGGGGCGGGAAGGTGTGTTTCAGTGGTGTTTGGCCGCGGCGGAGCGATTGGTAGTGATCGCAGGGGGACATGGAGTTCGATGGCGGGCGCCGGTCGGTGGCGCGAGGTGCTTGTGGCGGGCCGGCCGGGGCGGGAGGCGGGGAAGTTTGGAGCCTGATCGGATGCGGGTGTCGCGGGAACGCGTGCCAACAGCCGGGCTTGCCGCGGGCGGGTCGGCCTGCCGGGGGTACAAACTGTCTGATGGCCAGAGGCCGTCTTGGCCGTTGGTCGGAACCGGGACCCTGGCTGGATCGAACCGCTGGGCCATGGCGGCTATCCTCGTAACCCCCTCCGGCGCCCGTTTCTGGGCGGTCCGGGATTGGGGCTGTCGCCCGTCGTCTCGTGTTTTGATCGCTGGCAAGGAGTCCTCCCGGTGCTGAACGTTTCCCGCTGCTCGCTCATGTCCGCCGCCATGGTCCTGCTTCTGGCTGGCGGCTCGGTCGCGATTGCCCAGAACACGTCACCGGCCAAGGTTGCTGAGAAGCAGGCCGAGAAGGCCAAGGCCGACAAGGCGGCTGAGAAGCCCGCGGACAAGGCTGCTGACAAGGGTGCGGACAAGGCCGCGACTGCCGGCGGCGAGAAGCTCAAGGATGACCAGCTGGTCAAGGACTTCATCCACTATGTGCGCATCGACCGGGCCGATCTGGCCAGTCAGTTCGGTGCGGCACTGCTGGCCAAGGTTGAGGCCCCCTACGGCACCGCCGCTGAGGGCAAGGGCTTGACGCTGGAGGCCTTCGTCGGCTTCGTCGACGCCTCCGGTGAGATGGCCCGGTTCGAGGACGCGACGATCCGCGGTCAGCGGTCGTCGACCCTGGCTGATGTTTCCTCCAAGCTCGCCCGTGCGTACGACGCCGGCAAGCTGGCGATGGCCCGCAACGTTGATTCGATTCAGGCCGCGATCGGCCAGCTGACCGGCAGCCAGCGGGCCCGCCTGCTGGCCCGCGAGCGGCTGGTTGCCGCCGGCGAATACGCCACCCCGCTGCTGGTTCAGGCCATCGAGCGTGGCGGTGACCTGTCCAAGCTCGCCGAGATCAAGCAGGTTCTGCTGGACCTGGGCCGTCAGTCGGTCGCGCCGCTTGCCGCGGCACTGCCGGGCCTGCCGGCTGCAAGCCAGGAGACGGTGCTGTCGGTGCTGGCCCAGATTCCCTCGGCCGCCTCGGTGCCGGTTGTTGCGGACATGGTGAACACGGGCAAGACCGACTCGGTCAAGGCCGCGGCTGCCAAGGCCCTGGCTGCCCTGACGAGCAAGGGTGATGCGGCGATGACCAGCTCGGCCCGTTACGCGGCTCTGGCTGATGCGTACGCCAAGAAGCAGGATTCGCTGATCGCCTTCCCGCGTGATGCGATGCAGCCGATCTGGTCCTACACCTCGCAGACGGGCCTGGTGGCCACGCCGGTGAAGACCGAGGTCTACTTCCAGACCATGGCGATGAAGACGGCCGAGGCCGCCCTGAAGGCCGACGGGACGAACGTTGGCGCTCTGACGACCTGGCTGGCCAGCAACCTGCAGCGCGAGCTCGACACGCCCAAGGAATACAAGCACCCGATCTACGGTGAAGGCAAGCGCGACGCGATGTACTACGCCGTTGCCGCGGGTCCGGCCGCCGGCCAGCGCATCCTGGCCAAGGCCCTGGACAGCAAGAACACCCCGCTGGCCCGCAAGGCCATCGCGGCCATCGAGAAGACCGGCGGCTCGGCCACGCTGACTGCCGAGGTTGACGGCCGCCGCCCGCTGCTCAATGCCCTGATGTACCCCAGCCGCCGCGTGCAGGCCGAGGCCGCGCTGGTGCTGGCTCAGAGCCAGCCGCAGACGACCTTTGATGGTGCCGAGCGCGTTGTGCCGGTGCTGGGCTCGCTGATCCGCGATGCGGCGACGAAGTACGCCGTGGTGCTGGCCGACAGCAAGGAGCGCGGTGACGGAATCGCCGGCACGCTCAAGGGCAAGGGCTACACCGTGCTGCCCGTGGGCCGCTCGCTGGCTGATGTCTCCGGCGCCATCGCTGAGACGGCCGGCATCGATCTGATTGTTCTGGCTCTGCCCTCGGGCTCGACTGGTGAGTCGCTCAAGGCCATCAAGAGCAACAACCGTCTGGCGGCCACGCCGGTGCTGGCGGGCCTCTCGGCCCAGGGCCGGCTCGAGCTCGGCGGCACCTATGACGGCGACCCGCTGGTCCGCGTGACCGGTGACGGCTTCCAGCCCGAGCAGGCCGGCGAGGCCATCAAGCAGCTGGTGACCGCCGCCGGCGGCGAGCTGAGCGCTGAGGATGTGACGGCCTACCAGCTCAAGGCTCTGGCGGCCCTGCGTGATCTGGCCGTGGGCGGCTCGACGGTGTTCGCCGTGGCCGACGCGACGGGCCCGCTGACTGCGACGCTGGGCAAGGCCAAGGGCGAGCTCAAGGCGGCCATCGCCGACACGCTGAGCAAGATCGCCGACAAGCGGGCCCAGGTGGCCCTGATGGACGCTGCACTCAACGCCAAGGAGGCCGAGCAGCTGACCCTGATGAACAAGGTGGCCGACTCGGCCAAGAAGTTCGGCAACATGCTCGATGAGCGTCAGGTCAAGAGCCTGCTCGAGCTGTCGGGCAAGGGCTCCGATGAGCAGGCCACGGCCGTGGCGGCCCTGATCGGCTCGCTGAACCTGGATGCGGGCTCGATCACCGGCCTGCTGACTGGCAGCAAGAAGTAAGCTGGCCGCTGCGGAGAGCAGCGTTGAGCTGAATGTACTTTGAAATCACCAAGGCCCGGCTCCGCGATGGAGCCGGGCCTTGTTCTTTCTGGCTCGTACGTGTGCTGGCGCGGCGGGGCGGTTCTGCCTCTCGGACGTGCGGTGCGGGCCTGCGATGCTGCGGGCGACGGCTGGTGCGGGTGATAACGCGTGACAGTGGCCGGAGCGTGCGGTGTTGTTTGAAGAGTCCTTGCTGCGGCCGAGGGGTGTGGTAGTTTGTCCGGCGAGCGAGACGAGAGAACGCCACGCCAGAGGCTGATGTGCCAAGCGGTACCCAGCGGTAGCGGCCAGAGGCCTGCACCGAAGGTGCGGCAAGCCACATCGATCGCCTGGCGGTGATGAAACACCACTTGCCCCGGAGAACAAGAGATGAAGAACGCGATCATTGCTGCTGCTGTGCTGAGCTCACTGGCCGGGGCTGCCAACGCCCAGGTCTTCTACAACTGGGATACGCAGACGGGCTCTCGGTACAACCCGGCCAGCGCGACCACGGTTGCGTTCGACGATGCGTTCATCTCCAACACGCTGCTTGGCGGCAACACGGCCATCACGCTGGACACCGTCACCGTCGGCATCCGCCGCACTGCGGCGGCACCGGCAACGGATGTGAGCATCTGGGCAGCGCCGATGATCGGCACCGACCTGACCACCCCCGGCGCCGTGGGCACGCCGGTCCTGCTCGGCACCGTCTCGCTGGCCGCCCGCGCCGGCACCGGCTTTGTCACCGAACTGGTCTCGGTCAACAGCACGGTGACGATGGCGCTCAACAGCCTGATCGCCGGCGCGACGCCGAACTTCTCCGGCCTGTTCATCGGCGTGCAGTTGTCGAACATCAGCACGGAGAACGGCTGGCGCATCGTCAGCGGCGGCACGGTGGGCTCCAACTTTACCGATCGCTTCTACACGTACAACACGGTTACGCAACTGCCGGCCGGCCCGGTGGCCTTCGCTCCCGGCACACCCAGCGCGTTTATGGTGTCGATCACGGGCACGGCTGTGCCCACCCCCGGTGCCGCGGCCCTGCTGGGCCTTGGTGGCCTGGCGGCCTTCCGCCGCCGGCGGTGATCTGAATCGGCAGTGACAGAATCAACACAAGGGCCCGGTTCAGCGATGAGTCGGGCCTTTTCTGTTCCGGCGTGGATTGTGGGGCGAGGTCGAGTGCGAGGGTGCCCGTCAGATTACTCGGCGGATGGGCCGTTGCGCAGGTACTTCATGACCAGGGTGCTGCCGCCGTTTTCGTGGTGGACGCCGCCGTTCATGTAGGCCCGCATAAGCATGAGGCCGCGGCCGCTGGGCAGTTCCAGGTTCTCATCCAGCGTGGGGTCGGGGACGGAGGCGGGGTTGAAGCCGGGTCCCTGATCGGTGATGGAGAGGGTCGTTTCGTCCGGGGTGACGGCGTAGTGGACGGTCAGTGTGGTTTCGTTGGGCAGGCCGCGGTGGCCGTGGAGGAAAGCGTTGACGATCCCCTCTTCCAGTGCCAGGCGGATCGCAAAGCGACTGGCCTCGTCGTAGCCATTGCGGACCAGAGCGCTGAGGACGGCTTCCTCGACGGCGAGGATGTCCTGCCGGCTGTTGGCCGGGTGCATTGTCGCGGTTTCCAGGGCGAACGGCTTGGAGGCGGCAGAGAGAACCTGCTCGACGCCCGTTTTGCTGGCGGGGATTGCTCCCTGCTGCTCCGCGTCGCCGTGCTGGTCAGTCGTGCGTTGCCCGTTCACTCGTGGTTCTGCCTGGCGTGGTGCGCTGCGGCGTATGGGGTTCGGATGCCGAGCCGATGGTCTGGGCTGCGACTGGGAAGCCAGCCGCCCGAGGCCGGCTTACTTGAACGTCGCCCGCGCCTGCTCGGAGGTGTCGTGGATATCGAAGATCTTGTTGAGCTTCGTGATCCGGAACACGTCGTAGATCTGCTTGTCGATGTTGGACAGCTTGAGCTGGCCGCTCAGGGAGCGGACCTTGTTGTTGATGGTGATCAGCTTGCCGAGTGCGGCCGACGACAGGTGGTCGACATCGGTGAAGTTGATCAGCAGCTTGGGGTTCTTCTCCGCCTCGATCAGAGCGCGGATTTCCTCTTCAATCTGCTGGATGTTCGCCTCGTCCAGGATGTTCCGGTCGCGGAAGAACACCTCGATGATGGCGCCTTCGCGCTTGACCTTGATGCGGGATTCGCTGGTGGGCATTGCTCGTAACTCCGATCCGACGAGTGTATCGCCCCGGTTGCACGGTGCAGAGAGCCGGGCGTCAGATCTTCACCTTGCTGGCGGTCAACAAGTCCGCCGAAGGTAGGTTATTGGACGGTAGGCAGCCCGACTGCCCGGCTGGCGGGCGGTTCTGACAGGATTGTCCCTCAGGCTGCCCTGACGGGCGGGTTCTGGGGAGAAATCAGGCGATGTGCCGGGATTGCGGCCAGAGCACCGGCGATGGGACCCAGGATGTAAATCCAGAGGCCGCCGAGGTTTCCGCTCACCACGGCGGGGCCGATGGAGCGGGCGGGGTTCATGGAAGCGCCGCAGATGGGGCCGGCGAACATGGCCTCGAGCCCGACGACGGCACCGATGGCGATACCGGCCATGACGCCCTTTTCTTTGGGTCCGCTGGAGACGGCCAGGATCACGAGCATGAGGATGAAGGTGAGCACCGCTTCCAGTATTAAGGATTGGAGGTTGCTGCCGCGGGGCAGTGTGGCGCCGAGCGTGGCCCCGGCGGTTTCCGAAAGCGGGAACAGCAGGGCCAGCAGGCCCGAGGCGGCCAGGGCGCCGGTGAGTTGTGCCGCGGCGTAGGGGAGGGCATCACGGGCCGGGAAGCGCCCTGCGGCGGTGAAGGCCAGGGTGACGGCGGGGTTGAGGTGGCAGCCGGAGATGTCACCCAGCGCGTAGATGAGGGCCATGACCACCAGGCCGAAGGTCAGGGCGATGCCGGCGTGACCGATGGCCCCGCCGGTGACCTGGTTGACGACGATGGCGCCGGTGCCTGCAAAGACGAGGATGAAGGTGCCGAGCAGTTCGGCGGCGAGTTTGTTCACTTCGTCGTCTCCAGCTCGACGAGCCACTGGTCGAGCCGTTCGGCGATCTGATCGCGGACCTGGCGGAACTTCTCGAGTTGCTGCTCGGGCGTCCCGACGAATGCCGCGGGATCCTCAAAGGGCCAGTAGAGCATGTTGAAGGTGAAGGGGAACACCTTGGGGCATGATCGCTGGGCACTGTCGCAGACGACGACGGCGTAGGTGATCTTGACCTTTCCCAGGAAATCGGTCGAGGGCTTGGACCGCATCGCCTCGGTGGGCAGGCCGAGTTCGGCGAGCACCTGGATGGTCACTGGGTGGACGCCCTTGGGCTCGAGCCCGGCACTGTGAATCGTGAATCGGTCACCGGCGCGAGTGCGGAGCAGGGCCTCGGCCATCTGACTGCGGGCGGAGTTTCCGGTGCAGAGGAACAGCACCACAGGTTTGGTGGTTGTCGTGCTCATGGGGATCGTGTGAGGTTGGAGGTGGGTGCGGGCTGAGCGGGGTGAGGTGGGACCGAGTGAACCTATGAGGCGATGACGGCGATGGCGGGCATGGCGGCGGGTTGGCCGATGAGCCGGCGGAGCGACTCGGGGCCGACGGGCGGCTCGGCCTGCCAGGGGACGATGAAGGTGCGGCTGGTGCGCTGGCGGCGCACGTTGTTAATCATCGGCACTTCGGCGCGGGCGCGGGCCAGCAGCAGCGGGTCGGTCGTGCCGGTGGCGGCCAGCGAGCTGCTGATGACCCAGGCGTAGGGCTCGATGTTCGCCCGGCGGAGGTCGTCCTGGAGCCGGGCGGCCTCGAGCACGGGGGTGTTCTCGGCCAGGGTGACGATGATGACTTTGGTGTGAACCGGATCCTGCAGCTTCATCAGCGGCGTGCTGACGGCGGTGATGCCGGTGCGGCCGGCGGTCTGACGCACCATCTCGCGGTGATACGAGCCGGTGGCATCGAGCAGAAGCAGGGTGTGGCCGGTGGGGGCGGTGTCGATGACCACGAAGCGGCGGCGGGCTTCGTTGAGTACGCGGGCAAAGGCGCGGAAGACGGCGACTTCCTCGGTGCAGGGTGAGCGCAGGTCCTCCTCGAGTAGCGCGAGGCCGGCGGCATCGAGGTCCTTGGATGAGGCGGCCAGGACACTGTCGCGGTAGATGGCTGTCTCGGCCTGGGGGTCGATGCGGTCGACAGTGAGGTTGGGCAGCGTGCCGCCGCCGACTGCCGCGGCGATGTGGGCGGCCGGATCGGTGGTGGTGAGGTGGACCTCGTGGCCGCGGCGGGCGAGTTCGACGGCGATGGCGGCGGCGATGGTGGTCTTGCCGACGCCGCCCTTGCCCATGGTCAGGATCGCGCCGTGGCCGGGTGCTTCGAGCTGGTCGATGAGATCAGCCAGAGAGGGCATCGGCGGGAGCATCGGTGCGGCGGTGCGGGGCCGTGTGTCAGCGGTCTCGCCATCGAGGGCATCGGCCGGGATCGCGGGCGTCGGATCATCCAGCAGCAGTCTGGCCAGGGCATTGAGGCCGACGAAGTTGCTGGGCTTGAGCGGGATGATGGTGCGGGGCATGCTCAGCAGCCCGGGCGGCATGTGGGCCAGGGCGTCCTGATTGCGGGCGGCCATGGCCTTGGCCACGGGATCGTCGGCGACGGCGGGGACGAAGACCGCGTTGATGACCAAGCGCTGGTTGCGCAGGCCCAGTGCGGCCAGTTCACCAGCGGCGCGATCGGCCTCGCGCAGGGCGGCGGGCTCGGCCCGGGCCACCAGGATGAAGGTGGTCTGCGCTGCATCGCCCAAGGCCTTGACGGTGGCTTCGTAGCGGTGCTTCTGGGAGTTCAGGCCCGAGAGCGGTCCCAGGCAGGAGGTGCCCTGCGTGCTGGATTGCAGGAAGCCGGACCACGCGGCGGGCAGGGCCAGCAACCGCAGGGTGTGGCCGGTGGGCGCGGTATCGAAGATGATGTGGTCGTAGCGGGCGGTGATCTCATCGCTGGTCAGCAGACCGGTGAACTCGTCGAAGGCGGCGATCTCCACGGTGCAGGAGCCCGAGAGCTGCTCTTCCATGTGGCTGATGGCATCGGCCGGGAGAACGCCGCGGTAGGGGCCGACGACGCGGTCGCGATAGGCGCGGGCGGCGGCTTCAGGGTCGATGTTGATGGCCTCAAGCCCGGGCGCGCCGGGCACGGCGGCGGGGGTGGAGGTCAGGCGGATCCCGAAGACATCATCGAGGTTGGAAGCCGGATCGGTGCTGACCAGCAGCACGCGGAGGCCGCGCTGGGCGAGGGTGACGGCCGATGCGCAGGCCAGCGAGGTCTTGCCGACACCGCCCTTGCCGGTGAAGAACAGGTAGCGCGTGGGAGCGATGATGAAGTCGGCGTAGAAGTCCATGAGAGACGCTTTCTTGTTTGTGCTCGTGATACCTCAGCAGCACCCCGAGGGGCCGCAGCAGCAGCCGCCACCGCTCTTGCCCTTGGACTCCGCGGCGAGCGGTGCGGCCAGGCCGACGATGGCGGTGAGCTGCTCGCGGCTGGGGTACGCACGGGCGGCGACGACCTGGCCGTCGAGCATGACGATGGGCAGCGCGGCGGTGCTGGCCGTGCTGATGGCCGAGAGCACGGCGGGCTCAGCGGTGAACTTGTCGGGCTGCTGGCTGAGGGTGTAGCGCTCGATGCTGATGCCCTGAAGCTGGAGCCACTTGAGATCGGCGGCAAAGCGGGCGAGTGTGGGGTCGGGCTCGCTGCCGCAGACGCCGGAGGTGCAGCACATGGGCGGATCGAAGACTTTGAGGGTGGACATGGGTGGTTCCTTGTTCTGCGGGAGGTTGGTGCGGTCTGGTTACTTGGCGTTCAGAGAGGCGGGGAGCGTCTCGATGAACTTGCGGATCTCGTCACGGACGCGGCGATAATGTGGCATGGCCTCATCATCGCTGGCGGCGCCCTTGGCCAGCCGCGGCGGATCCTCAAAGCCGACGTGCACGATGCGGGCACCGGGGAAGATTGGACAGCTTTCGTGGGCCGAGTCGCAGACGGTGACGACGACATCGAAGGTGGTTTTGAGTTCGGCTGGCGTCTTTGACCAGTGACTTGTGATGTCAACCCCGGCCTCGGCCATGGCGCGGATGGCCAGCTTGTTCATGCCGTGCGGGCTTGTGCCGGCGGAGAAGGCCTCGACGGAATCGCCCTTGAGGTGGCGGGCCCAGCCCTCGGCCATCTGGCTGCGGCAGGAGTTGCCGGTGCAGAGGAACATGACCTTGAGCTTGGCTGGTGCGGGTGTGCTGGACATGGTGTCAGGACTTCCTGGCTTTGAGGGTGCGGGGGGTGGTGCGGGGAGCGATGCGGGCGGATGAAGTTCCGGCGGCGGGAGCCTTCTTGGCGACAGTGATGGTGATGGGGGCAGAGCAGTTGCACGGGCCGGTGCAGGCGGCCGCATCGGTAGGCTGGTGCGAGGAGATGGCCTCAGCCAGTGAGCGGAGCAGGCTGGCGAGGTGCTGGTAGCGGACGATGTACGAGACGGTGCGGCCGGCCTTGGAGCCTTCGAGCAGGCCGGCGCGTTCGAGGTGCTGAAGGTGGCGGGAGACGACCGAGAGGTCGACATGGCAGCAGGCGGCCAGCTCGCTGACCGAGCAGGCGCGGCCGCACTTGATGAGGCAGCCCAGGAGCTGGGTGCGGGTGGGGTCACCCAGGGCCTTGAAGAGCTCGGGGTCCAAGAGGTGATCGGCCGGGCCGCAGCAGCTGGAGGCCTGGCTGGGGGACATGGGCTGTTGTTTGCGTACTTGCACCATCATGCAAGTATAGCGGTTGAAAGTCGTGCGTCAACGTAGCGGTGTTGCTCGCCCTGAAGTGGGGGGAGGGAGCCCGGCTTGC
>CAILKP010000008.1 GCA_903834785.1 uncultured bacterium | reverse complement strand
GGTTGCCACACGGCCGGCATGAGTTCTTCAGGTCGCAGCCTTATCAACTCTTAGCGGAAGATCAGCACGCTGGGGGTCACCAGCAGCACCTTCTCACGCCGCAGTTGCAGTGCCGCACCCATGGTGCTGCGGGCCTGCAGGAAGACCTGATCGCCCAGCATCTGCCGCGCGGCCTCGGCCAGTGTGGACGTCACGATCGTCTGGCTGGCACCGAACTGGCCGACCGGTGCCGTCGCACCGGCACCAAATGACCCGGCAAGGTTCTCGATCATGTCGGCAAAGCTCATGGGCTCGGGGAAGTCCATCACATCAAACGAGCCGCTGGCGAGCTTGAGCTCGGTGGCCATATCACCAACGGTGTCGGCCAGCGTGCCGATCTTGTCGGCCATCTTCAGGTTCACCGCGTCCTGACCGACGAACAGCCGGCCCTCGGCCGTCTTGGCCAGGTCAATGCCCGCGCGGCCCTGCGACACGCGGCTGGTAAACAGCTTGTACGTGTCTTCCATCTTCTGGCGAACGAGCTTGCGATCCGAATCGCTCCAGGGGTTCGCCATCGACTCCATCGATGCCCGCGGCCCGCGCGAGCGGCTGACGGTGTTGATGTGCAGCTTCTCCATCAGCCCGCCAAGGGCGAACTTGCCGCCCACGACGCCGATGGAACCCACGATCGACGAGTTGTTCAGGTAGACCTTGTCACCGGCGACAGCGATGTAGTACCCGCCGCTGGCGGCCATGTTGCCGACGGAGACCCACACCGGCTTGCTCTTGCCCAGGCGCTTGACGCCCTGCCAGATCACCTCGCTGGCGATGGCCGACCCGCCGGGCGAATCGATGCGGAGCACGACGCCCTTGACCAGCTTGTTCTCCTCCAGGTCCGACAGCGTGCGGCGAATGGTCCGTGAACCGACACCGGAGTCACCCATCAGACCGCCGCTGGTCGACTCGCCATCAACGATCGCGCCGTCAATGTGCACCACGGCGATCGTGCTGCGCTTGATCTTGTACTCCGGCGGGTTCATCAGCTTGCTGAACAGGGCAAACGGGTTCCCCGCCGCGGCATCGGCCGCGTGGTCGTGCTTGCCACCGAGTTCCTTCTGCCAGTCCACCTTCTTGCCGTGCACCTTCTCCAGGTGGCTCTCAAGGTCCAGCAGGTCGATCGACGCGTCGATCAGCCCCGCCTTGATGGCCTCCTCATCGCTGGCCATCCAGCAGACTTCCATGGCCTTGTCCAGGCCGGCATCATCCAGCTTGCGGCCGGCCTTGAGCTGCTCGCGGGTCACCTTGTACATGCTGTCAAGCAGCGCATCGATGTTCTTGTTCCACGCCTCGCTGGGCTTGCTGTTGGCGTACTGCTCGCTGGCGCCCTTGTAGTCACCGACCTGCACGAAGTCGGCCTTGATGCCGGCCCAGGTGAACATGTCAGCCAGGAACATCTCCTCCATGTGGATGCCCGGCAGCGAGACGCCGCCGCCCTTTTGGATCAGCACCTCATCGGCGAACGCACCGAGCCGCAGCTCCGCCGGACCGTAGTTGTCGCTGAAGATGTGCACCTTCTTGCCGGCCTTGCGGGCCTGGGCAATCGCCGAACCGAACTCCTCAACGCGGGCGGCATTGAGGTCCGCATCCTTCAGACGGATCACCAGCCCCGAGACATTGTCGCGTGAGCCAGCCCGCTTGATCGCATCGATCACGGCGCGGCTCGTCACCTCGTGGCCTTCGCCGAACAGCGGCATCACCTGCTGCCGGTCCGACATCTGGCCGTCCAGTTCGATCAGCGCAATACCCGCGGTCTCAACGGCCCCGGCAACCCGGGACGACTCCGCGGCAACCGCGGCAGGAAGGGTGACCGGCGCGAGCAGCCCCGCGGCGAGAACCAGAGCCACCGACAGTCCCGTGCAACGAATCATCATTTCTTATTCCCTTTGCAGAATGGTGAGAAGACGCGATAACTGGCCTTTGAACCAGCGGAAAGACCCCGCCGAACCGGTTTGTTCGGATTCCGGTCACCTGAAGTTTCACGAGCGTACCCCATCTGCTGGCCTGACCTCCGGTGCGAGCCGAAAACAGCCGTAACGACCCCGGCCGACCGCACGCGGGCTCCCCGCACGGGAACACGCTTCGGACGCATCGGGGTATCATGGCCCTCGCAGGGACGGGGGCTGGTTATCGGTCGTTTGAGTTGGGCTCGCCCACTGTCCTTTCCCCCTCCCTTTGGAGTTCGAAGATGCGTCTGAGCATGGTTGGTACCGGTTACGTCGGCCTGGTCACGGGCGTGTGTCTTGCCAACACCGGCAACGATGTGGTCTGCCTGGATGTGGACCCGGCCAAGATCGAGATGCTCCGTAAGGGCAAGAGCCCGATCTACGAGCCCGGTCTCGACGATCTGCTCGAGCACAACATCAAGGCCGGCCGCCTAGTCTTCTCCACCGACGCCTTCGCGGCCCACAAGGACGCGGACATGATCTTCATCTGCGTGGGCACCCCCAGCGATGACAAGGGTCACACGGATCTGAAGTACATCGACTCGGCCGCAGACGCCATCGCCGACACCCTCATCAAGCTCGGCCCCAGCGCCAAGCCCAAGGTTGTCGTCGTCAAGAGCACGGTGCCGGTCGGCACGACCTTCCGCGTCCGCGATCGCATCCGTGCCAAGGTCGGCCCGAACATCCAGTTCGATGTCGCCGACAACCCCGAGTTCCTCAAGGAAGGCGCCGCCATCGAGGACTTCAACAAGCCCGACCGCGTCGTCTGCGGCGTCGAGAACGAGCGCACCGCCCAGGCGATGCGCGACCTCTACGACCCCTTCGTGCGCAACGGCCACCCGATCTTCATCATGGATGTGCTCTCGGCTGAGATGGTCAAGTACGCCGCCAACGCGATGCTGGCCTGCAAGATCTCGTTTATCAACGAGATGGCCAACCTCTGCGAGGCCTACGGCGCGGATGTGGCCAAGGTCCGCGAGGGCATGTGCTCCGACCGTCGCATCGGCAACCAGTTCCTGTACCCCGGCCTGGGCTACGGCGGCTCGTGCTTCCCCAAGGACACGCTCGCCTGCATCATGATGGGCGAGAAGGCCGGCGTCGCCACCCCGGTCAACAAGGCCGTGCACGACCTGAATCAGGCCCAGCGTGACCGCTTCTTTGCCAAGATCCAGAAGCACTTTGGCGGCAAGGAAATGGCCGGCGGCCTCTCGGGCAAGAAGTTGGCGTTCTGGGGCATTGCGTTTAAGCCCAAGACCGACGACATCCGCGAGGCCCCGGCGATCACGCTGATGCGCAAGGCCAAGGGCTTCGGCGCCGAGGTCAGCGCGTTTGACCCCGTGGCCAACGAGAACGCCCGCAAGGAAATGGGCGCGGCGTTCAACATCGTCGACGACATGTACGAGGCCGCCAAGGGCGCTGATGCTCTGGTCGTCTGCACCGACTGGGACGAGTTCAAGAGCCCCAACTGGGAGAAGCTCGCCTCGCTGCTGAAGACCAAGGTGCTCTTCGACGGTCGCAACCTCTACCGCCCGGCGACCATGAAGGAGCACGGGTACACCCACTACTCCGTGGGCCGGGCCCCGGTTTCGGGCAAGTAAGCCGGAAGAAGTTTGAGTGAGAACCGACCAACGTGCGGCCAAGCGGCCGCACGTTTTTTCTTGCTCGCCCCAAGTACGTCCCCGCCCGCCCCTTCCAGCGAGGGCCCTGACCGCGCAGAACGCCCCGTAACCACCGGATCTGGGTGACACCGACCTGCCGCTCCAGCCGAGGCCTCGTCGATGCCCGATGGCTGCTTGCAGGAGATCTCACATGGATCTGGGCGACCCGTGGATGCTGCTGTCGGGCCTTCTGATCGGATTGGTCGGCATCGTTTTGTTCAACATCGGCCGTAAGGAAGTCAACTTCAAGCTCCTGACCACGGGAGCCGCGCTGTGCGTGTACCCGTACTTCGTCGGCTCGCTGCTGATCCTCTGGCTCGCCTTCGCCGGCATCATGGCCGGGCTTTACCTCGCCCATCGCGGCACCTAGCCGCCGGGCGTCATCGGTGCCGGCGGTCGTTTACACTCCGGTGCCATGGCAACACGCTCACCTCGTCGCCGGCTCCCGGCCGCTCACCCCGTTCTGCGTTCGGGACTGCTTGTCGCTGCCGGACTGCTGGCTCTCTCCACACTGGGCGGCTGCGCCACCGGTGCTGCCGCCACCAGGCCGGAAGAGGCACGCGTCTTCCCCGATGCGCACGCCCGGATTCTGCCGGTGTATCTGGCCAAGGGCGGCGAGTCTCAGGGCACACGGATCTCGTGGAACGACATGCTCGAGCGTGCCGCGGCGGCGGATGTGGTGATCATCGGTGAGAACCACGGCCACCCGGTGGGCCTGCCGTGGGCGGCAACGCTGTTTGACGACCTGCTCAAGCGTGAACCCAAGACCGGCCTCGCACTGGAGTTCTTCGAGCGCGACGAGCAGTCACGCCTGGATGACTACCTGCTTGGACTCAGCGAGGAGAAGGTGTTCCTGCAGCGGACCGGCCGCGGCGGCGGCAGCGGCGGCAACTATCCGCCCGGGCACCGTCGGATGGTCGAGGCAGCCAAGGCCGCGTCGCGGCCGGTGATTGCGGCCAACACGCCGCGGGCGATCATCCGGTATCTGCGCGGCAAGACCTATGAGGAACTCACCGCCCTCACGCCCGAGCAGCAGCGGCTGTTTCAGGTGCCCCTCGCACAGGCAGAAGGCCGCTATCGCGCGGACTTTGATGCCGTGATGACGGCCATGCGCGAGGCGACGACCCACGGTGCCAAGCCAGCGGAGAGTGCCGCAGCAGCCAAGACTGAAGCGGCGGCGAGTAAGCCCCAGACGGCTGAACCCAAGGCGGAGTTCGATGGCCGCTTCCGTGCACACCAGTTGTGGGACTGGACGATGGCCGACAGCGTCGTGAAGGCAACGGCCGCGAGCAAGCCCGTTGTGCTGGTTGTCGGCAGGTTTCACAGCGACTTCTTCGGCGGCACGGCGCAGGCCATCTCCAAGCTCAAGCCCGGCACGAGCGTGGTGATCATCAGTGTGGTGGACCGCGCCGCCGATGCACTGCAGAGCGAGGACCACGACAGGGCTGACTTTGTCGTGTACGTGGGGCCGGGGCCGAGCGAAGAGCCCTGAATCGAGAGCCGGAGCGGCCGGCAGACCGGCAACCGCGGAGAAGGGCCCCGAACTGGGGAGTGACCACAATTCTCGAGAATTTCTGCAAGAAGGACTTGCAGATTCCGATAGTTAGTGTACACTAACTCTATCAGAAGGAGCCCGCTGATGACCCGCCCACTGACGCTGTCCGTAACTCGACTCTCGACTTCAGCAGCCCACACGCCCGTGGCACCCCACTCAAGGAATCGCGGCCACGGGCGTCGGGCAGGGTCGTTCTGGGGTGTGGCACTGCTTTCGGTCATGGGGCTCGCGAGCGGGTGCGCCAGCCAGGGTGGTTCGCAAGCGTCGGGTGCTGCCGCGGCTGGTTCGGCGGCAGCACCCGCTGCGGCGGCGACCGCATCACCCATGCGGATCGGCACGTATGACTCCCGCGCGGTGGGCCTGGCGAGTGCCCGCTCGGCCGCGTTTGCCGAGTCCCTGCGCGAGCTCCGCCGGCGGCACGCTGATGCCAAGAAGGCGGGTGACAGCAAACTTGTCAAAGAACTCGAACGTGAAGGAGCGGGCCGCCAGATGCGTTTGCACATGCAGGGCTTCAGCAACGCACCGGTAACTGACTGCCTCGATGCGGTTCGCGATCAGTTGCCGGGCGTGGCACGGGCCAAGGGGTTGGCGGCGATTGTCAGCAGTGCAGATTACCGCGATCCCGCCGCGGAGGTGGTTGATATCACTGGCGACATCGTGGCGCTGTTCAAGCCGGATGACGCGACGTTGCGGTTGATCGCCGACATCCGCGATAAGCCGGTGATCCCGCTGGAAGATGTGGCCCGCAGCTCCGCCAAGGAGTGACCACGACACGAGCTCGGCGTGTCCTGCCCGTCGCGGCTAGTCGCGTGCCATTGAACTGTCTCCTTGACCTGTTCCTCCCCCACTCCTTACCCATTGGCCCTGTGTGCCTGCTTCGGCCGAGATGCCACGGCGGCACGCGGGGCTGATGGCCTTTCAGAGATCGTCAGGTTGCGGATCGGCCGAGTTCGGCGACGCGCTTGAAGGTGCGGCGGTAGTACTCGGTGTAGTGGATGCGGATCTGGGGCGTGCGGGCCGGGTCGCGCCAGCGTTTGATGTCGGCGCGGATGGCGTCGTGGTTGGCGGCGTTGAACGGCTTGAGGGTGCCGTCGGCCATGGGGTGGTCGGGGAAGCTGTAGAAGAGCTTCTCCATCTCCGCCAAGCGGCTGGGGTCGAAGTTCTTGCTGGCTCGGGCGGCGGTGAGGGCACGCCAAGCCTCGCGAAGCTCGGAACCGGCATCGACACCGAAGGAGCCCATCATCACGATCATGGCATCGCGCCAGCCGACCGGCCTGGCCTGGCTGGCGAGTTTGAAGGGGTCGACCTGATCGGCAAAGAGGTCGAGGTAGCTGGCGTACATGTCGCGGCGGACGGGCAGTCGGCGGAGGCGGTGCTCACGCGGGCCGAGGTTGACATCCGCGCTGGTCCGCTTGCCGGGCTCGGTGCTGCCGGAGGCCTTGGCCTTGCTCAAGGGCTCGAACTGCCAGAGGGCCTGGGCCTGTGTGGTCATGCAGAACTCGGCGAAGCGGCGGGCGAGTTCGGGGCGGGGGCCGCCGCGGATGATGGAGACGGGGTCGGCATCGATGTACACCGCGCCGGCGGGGTCGACGTAGCCGACGCGACCGCTGCGCGGATCCTGACCCGGGGCGAGCACGGCCTGCTGCTGACCGCGGCCGTAAAAGTCGATGGCCAGCGCGGCGGCGGCATCGCCCTGGGAGACATCCATGGGCGGCTGGGTGGAGCTTGACGAGAAATAGCGGGCGTTGGCGCAGAGGTCGCGGAGGGTGTTCCAGCCGACATCCCAGCCGCGGGCGAGGCCGTCTTCGTTGGTGCGACCATCGGCCTTGGCGGCGGCAACACCGGCGCGGGCGGCTTCGTTGAGTACGGAGTCGTACGCGGTGGCGACCGAGCCGGACTGCCGCGGATCGGCAAGGGCGATCATGCCGATGTAACGCGGGTCGCGAAGATCGGCGAAGGTGGTGGGCTCGGCAGGGATGCCCAGTTCGCGGATGACATCTCGGTTGTAGACGATGCCGAAGCCCGAGAGCGCGGTGCCGATCCAGTGCTGCCAGTCGTTTGGCTTGTCGGCGGTGCGGTTGTCCTGATAGAGCTGGCCGGCTCCGACCTTGTTTTCGCCGAAGACGGCTTTGAGCTCGTCCTCGGTGAAGACGGGGGACGGCGGGACAGAGTAGCTGATGGCGATCCTGACGGGCTTGCCGTCCTTGTCCTTCTTGCCATCGGGCGAGTCGACGCTCATGCCGGTGCGGAGGCGGCCGTGGTCGAAGGTGCCGCCGCCGAGCATGATGTCAAAGTCGATGGTTCCGGGCGGGCAGGCGCCGTCGATCTTGATGGCCCCGGCGCGGTAGCGCTCGCTGAACTGCGCTTCGAGGAGTTTGAGAATCTCGGTGGTGCCACCGGGGGCACGCCAGTCGATCATCGCGCCCTGGCCGTACTTGGCCTTGTGCCAGGCGGCGAAGGCCGCGCCGAACTCCAGGCGAATCTGCTCGATGTGGGGCGTGACCACGATGATCGTGTTGCGACGGTCATCATCGGTGGGCACCGAATGCGTATCGGCGGTCAGCCGGCGCGCGACGAAGGGCACACCGATGATCACGGCCAGCACAATAGCGATGAGGTAGCGAGCCATCCGTGAAGGATAGAAAGGCGGTCAGACCAAAAGGGACCGGGTGGGAGGGGACGGGAGCGGGCGGGTTACTTGAGTTCGGCGACGAACTCGGCCAGGCGGCGGCAGCCTTCCTTGATCTGGTCGGTGGAGCAGGCGAAGCTCATGCGGATGCAGCTGATGCCGCAGCCGCCGAAGTCCTCACCGGGGACGACGGCGACCTGCTTGGTTTCCAGCAATGCGGTAGCGAACTCGGCGGCGGTGCTGAGCTTCTGGCCGGCGGGGGTGGACTTACCGAGATAGACGCCGATGTCGGGGAAGGCGTAGAACGCGCCTTCGGGCTTGGCGAGCTTGAGGCCGGGGATGGCCTTGAGGCTGGAGTACATGACTTCGGCCCGCTCGGCGAACTGCTTCTTGAAGCCGTCGAGGTCGGCCTGGCACTCAGTCAGGGCGGCGCGGACGCCGGCCAGGACGAAGCCCGGAACGGCGGTGACGGTCTGGCCCTGGAGCTTGATGAGGCCGTCGATGAAGGCCTTGCCGCCGGGGCCGCTGGTGATGACCCAGCCGATGCGCCAGCCGGTCATGGCGAAGCTCTTGCCCGGGCCGCTGACGGTGATGACGCGGGGGGCGATTGAGGCGATGGAGCCGACGGCCTTGAAGGGCGTGTCGCCGAAGACGATGTGCTGATAGAGCTCATCGGCGATGACGGCCAGATCGGGGGCGATGGTGCGTGCTGCCTCGTCGATCACTGCGGCCAGAGCCTCAAGCTCGGCGGGGGTGTACATCGTCGAGCAGGGGTTGCTGGGGCTGTTGATCAGCACGGCGCGGGTGCGCGGGGTGATGGCGGCCTTGAGCTGCTGGGGCGTCATCTTGAAGCCGGTGGCGGCGGTGGTCTCGATGGGGACGACCTTGGCACCGGCGAGTTCAGCGATGGGGGCGAAGCTGACCCAGCTGGGCACGGGCAGGACGAACTCCTGCTGGGGCTCACCGGGGGCGGCGACATCGAACAGGCCCTGGGCGACGAGGTAAAGGCCCATCTTGACGCCGCAGGTGATGAGCACGTGGTCGGGCGTGCAGGCGGGGATGGCGTTGCGGCTGGTGGCCAGTTCGGCCAGGAGCTTGCGCGTCTCGGGGTCGCCGGCGGTGGGCAGGTACTTGGTGTTGTTGGCCTCAACGGAGGCGATGAGGGCCCGCTTGGCCTTCTCGGGGCTGTTGAAGTCGGGCTCACCGGCGGAGAAGTTCAGGACCTTGACACCCTGGGCGGTCAGTGCCTTGGCCTTGTTCATCACGGCGACGGTGGAAGAGGGCTTGAGCGACGAGAGGCGGCGTGAGAGCTTCATGGGAAACGAGCGTAGTGACGGGCGGGGCGGGCATTCCACCGATGGGGGAGGAAGTAACCGCTCTCATGGATAACCGACAGTGAAAAGTGTGCGGCGTTGTGCTCGAGGCGTCGGGCTGGGAGGGATTGGGCCGGGTGGGAGGCGGGCAGGGGTTCGTGCTGGTTTACGACGGGGAAACCGGGGAGGAGCGGGTGCGAGCCGGGGTTGGTGCGGCGGCACCCCCTACCATCGGTCAGTGCCAGCACCGAAAGAACGTTCAGCCATCAAAGTTCAGTCCGAGCGAGCCATTCTGGCCGCGGTACGACTGCCCACCTCAACCTACGACCAGCGGGACCCGTTCGGCGAGCTTGCCTCACTGGCCGAGCAGGCCGGCGCGATTGTCGTCGGCAGCTTGGAGCAGCGGCTGGAGCGGCCGGTGGCGGGCACGTACATGGGCACGGGCAAGATTCGTGACCTCAAGGCGCTGTGCCAGGAGTTGAAGGCGGATGTTGTGATCTTTGATCACGATCTTTCGCCGCGGCAGTTGGCGAATATTGAAGAGGTCATCGAGGTCAAGGTGTTGGACCGGTCGGAACTGATCCTGGACATCTTTGCGGCCCGCGCGACGACGACTGAGGCGAAGCTGCAGGTGGAGCTGGCGCAGCTGGAGTACACGTATCCGCGGCTGAAGGCGATGTGGAGCCACTTGGAGCGCATCGTGGGTGCGGGTGGGCTGGCGGGCATCGGCACACGCGGTCCGGGTGAGCAGCAGCTGGAAATTGACCGGCGACTGGCGCAGAAGAAGCAACTGGTGCTCAAGCGCGAGCTGGAAGTGATCCAGGAGCGCAAGCGGCGGATGGTGCAGGACCGCATTGTGGACCACTTCACGGTGGGCCTGGTGGGCTATACCAACGCGGGCAAGTCGACGCTGTTTAACACGCTGACGGCGGGCGGGGCGTACGCCGATGACCGGCTGTTTGCGACGCTGGTGACGCGCACGCGCGAGTGGGATCTGGGGGGGGGCACCAACGCGCAGCTGTCGGACACGGTCGGGTTTGTGCGGGACCTGCCGCACAATCTGATCGCGAGCTTTAAGGCGACGCTGGAAGAAGTGACGCATGCACATGTGCTGCTGATTGTGCTGGATGTTTCCGACGCGGCGGCGGAGCTGCATTACAACACGGTGATGCGGACGCTGGATGAACTGTTCGCGGAGGTCAAGAGCGAGGAAGAACGGCTGGCCAAGGGCGAGAGCGATTCGTCGGGCCCGGTGCGGCGGAGCCGGTGGCAGGAGCCCAAGCGGATTGTGCTGCTGAACAAGGTTGATGCGCTCAAGGACAACGCTGCGCTGCTGGTCTGGCAGCACAAGTGCCCGGGGAGCATTGCGATTGTGGCCAAGGAAGCCGGCGGCATGGGGCACGCCGAGCTGGTGCGGCTGGTGCGTGAGCTGGCCGAGGGCGGCGTTGCCGAGCACGTGATCACTGTGGATCTGCGAGACAGCCGCACTGTGGCGACGCTGGAGAAACGCGGCAAGGTGAGCTCACGCGAGTACGACGGCAACACGGTCACGCTGCGGGTTGCGATCGGCAAGCGTCAGTTGGACCAGTTGCGGTCGCTGGGCGCGAAGATGCGGATTGAGGGTGAGGAGCACACGAAGCAGGCGTGGAGCCAGTGAGCGGAGGGACGGGGATGAGCGGGGCGGTGTGCGGGGAACCGGCGGATTGCAGCAGCGCGGCGGCGCGGGTGGCGGCGGGTTCTGGCTGGGCATCGCGCGGCGGGACTGCGGCTTGGCCGCGCGAGAGCGAGGCGAGGTGGGCCAGCAGATCGGAGGAGAACTGGGGAGAGGGTGGGACAGAGGCCGCCGGGCCGGGGCCGGGGGCGGGAGCGGGCTGAACGGGCCGTGATGGGGCGGGAGATGCGGGGGCCTTGGCGGGACCAGGCGGCGGCGTTGGGCGTGAAGGAGTGGGACCTGGCGTGATGGGGGCGATGGAGGGGGCACCGGGCAGGGTGGTGAACTTGGCCTTGAGCACACCGAAAGCGAAACGGGCCAGGCCGGGGGTTGCCTCAATCTCGCCCTCAAGGGCCTGGCTGACGATCTCCAGGGCGTGGTCCATGGCTTCGTGGAGGCGGCGGTTGAGGGCGGCGATGTCGTGGATCGTCAGGCCGGGGGGCGGTGTGACGGCGGGGAAGCCGGAGAGGACGGGGGTCAGGACAGGCGGGTTCATGGTGGGGGCTCCTTGCGAGGTTGACGTGCGGGACGATAGGATTTTGATCGGTATGCCACAGTTTGCACCCTACTGGACAGGCTGTCAAGGCCAAGTGTTTGGATTTTGGAAGGTTTTCGATTCAGAAGGACCGACGGTTGTCCGTGAGGTCCTGGCGGGCGCGACTGGCGGTCCGATCAGGGGCGACGAGGCACTGGCGGGGGTGGGATGGGCGGCGGCGGGCGTGGGCGGGGCGGCAATTTGGTAAATTGGCGGTTGCGAATTTGGCACTTCCGGGGCCCGCACCTAACCTTGCCCCCTTCCCGATGCGGGAGTCCGGGTGACCGGGCTGCCGCGGATCGGGGTCTGTTCTTTCATTTCTCTTCCTTGTTCCAAAGGAACCTCCGCCGTGAAGATTCGCACCGACGAGATCGCAGCCGTCATCAAGCAGGAAATCGAGCAGTATTCAGCCCAGCTCGAGGTGTCGGAAGTGGGCACCGTGGTGGAGGTCGGTGACGGCATCGCCAAGATCTACGGTCTGTCGTCGGCGATGGCCGGCGAGCTGCTGGAGTTCGAGACGACCGCGGGCATCGTGATGGGCCAGGTGTTCAACCTTGAGCTCGACACGGTCGGTGCGGTTATTTACGGTGACTATCTGTCCGTGAAGGAAGGCAACCGCGTCCGCGGCACTGGCCGCCTGCTGGACGTGCCGGTGGGTCCGGAGCTGCTGGGCCGCGTGGTGGACCCGCTGGGCCGCCCGCTGGACGACGGCGCGGCGATCAACGCCTCGGGCCGCTCGAAGGTCGACATCATCGCTCCGGGCATTGCCGAGCGTCAGCCGGTGCACGAGCCGCTGCAGACGGGTATCAAGGCCGTTGACAGCATGATCCCGATCGGCAAGGGCCAGCGCGAACTGATCATCGGTGACCGCAAGACGGGCAAGACCGCTGTGGCCATCGACACGATCATCAACCAGAAGCAGTTCTGGGGCACGGCCGATGCGGTGGTCTGCATCTACGTTGCCGTGGGCCAGAAGGAATCGACCGTTGCCGCGACGGTGGACACGCTGAAGAAGAACGGCGCGATGGACTACACGATCGTGGTCAACGCCGGTGCTTCGGACCCGGCTCCGCTGCAGTACATCGCCCCGTACTCGGGCACCTCGATGGGCGAGTACTTCATGCACTCGGGCAAGACCCCGGGCAAGACGCTGCCCAACGGCATGCCGATGCCCAAGCACGCCCTGTGCATCTATGACGACCTTTCCAAGCAGGCCGTGGCGTACCGCCAGCTGTCGCTGCTGCTCAAGCGTCCGCCCGGCCGCGAGGCGTACCCCGGTGACGTGTTCTATCTCCACAGCCGCCTGCTGGAGCGTGCGACGAAGCTGTCGGCCGACAACGGCGGCGGCTCGCTGACGGCTCTGCCGGTCATTGAGACGCAGGAAGGCGACGTGTCGGCCTATATCCCGACGAACGTGATTTCGATCACCGACGGCCAGATCTACCTGGAACCCGAACTGTTCTTCGCCGGCGTGCGTCCGGCCATTAACGTCGGTATCTCGGTGTCGCGCGTGGGTGGTTCGGCCCAGATCAAGGCCATGAAGCAGATCGCCGGCTCGCTGCGTCTGGACCTGGCCGCGTACCGCGAGCTGGAAGCCTTCGCCCAGCTGGGTACGGAACTGGACAAGGCGACCCAGCGTCAGCTGGACCGCGGTGCACGCATGGTGGAGCTGCTCAAGCAGCCCCAGTACGTGCCGATGAACGTGATCGATCAGGTCATCAGCATCTTTGCCGCCAGCAAGGGCCACATGGACGAACTGCCGGTCAGCAGCGTCCGCGAGTTTGAGAAGGGCCTGCTGGAGTACATGAAGGGCGTGGGCAAGCCCGTCCGCGACAAGCTCGAGAGCACCAAGGACATCAAGGCCGTTGAGAAGGAACTTGATGAGCAGGTCAAGGGCTTTAAGAGCACGTTCAAGGTGAAGTAAGGCCGGGGCCGCCAGGGCGGCTGGCTGGCAACTGCCGGGTGACTGGCGGAACGGTGTGATAACTGGAAGTGACAAGGCCCCCGCGGCAGACGCGGGGGCCTTTTTCATGGGTGAGGCCCACGGGCAGCCAGGAGCGGGTAGCGGCGGGCCCTAGTGTTCTGGCGAATCCACGGCGGCGTGTGCGTGTTGGTGCCCCCTGCTCGTATCCCTTTCCCCCCTGCCCACCCCCCCATTTCCCTGCCGCGGTGGAGCGAGATGTATGGACCTTCGGATCGCGATCAGCGGCGGCGGAGTGGTCATGGCATCGCTGGTCGCTGGCGTGTGTTCCACACCGGTGATGGGGCAGACGCCGGTTCTGCCGACCGAGCCGATGACGAGCTACGCATATTACGACGCGGTGCCGGGAGGGGGTGCGGTCGCGACGGTGGTGAGCGGGCAGCCGTTTACGCGTGGCGTGCGGATCACGACGGCGGGGACGGGATCGAACGTGTACGACGCGCAGCTGGGGTGGAATACTGCCGCGGCGGTGAGCCAGGGTGACCTGCTGCTGCTGACGTTCTGGGCCAGGCGGCTGTCGCCGCTGGATGGGCGGACGATTGATGCGCAGGTGGTGATGGAGCGGAACGGTGGTAACTACCTGCATTCGCTGACGTGCAGCTTTCCGAACGACACCGCGACGTGGCAGCGGTACAGCGTGCCGTTTCGGGCGGCGGCGAGCCATGCCGCGGGAGAGGCGCGGGTGGCGTTTCAGTTCTCGATCGGGCCGCAGAGCTTTGAGATCGGCGGGGTGTCGCTGAGCAACTACGGGCAGGCGGTGAGCCCGGGGACGCTGAGCACGGCGTTTTACTATCCGGGGCGGGAGGCCAGTGCGCCGTGGCGGGCGCAGGCGGCGGCGCGGATCAACCAGATCCGCAAGGGGCCGATGACGGTGAACGTGGTGAACTGCCTGGGCGAGCCGGTGGAAGGTGCGAATGTGCAGGTGACGCTGACGCGGCATGCGTTCGGGTTCGGGACTGCGATTGCATCGAACGTGCTGGTGGGCAGCGGGGCGAACGCCGATGCGTACCGGGCGGCGGTGACGGCGAACTTCAGCAGCGCGGTGATTGAGAACCACCTGAAGTGGCCGGTGTGGGAGAGCTGGGAGCGGACCGATGCGCTGGCATCGATCGACTGGCTCAACGCGCGGGGGATCCGGACGCGGGGGCACAACCTGATCTGGCCGAGCTTTGGGTACATGCCTGCGGACTGTGCCGGGCTTACGGCCACGGCGCTGCGCGGGCGGATTGATGCGCACTTTGCGGACATTCTGAATGCGACGCGGGGAAAGCTGACAGAGTGGGATGTGATCAACGAGCCGTACTCGGAGTACGCGGTGCAGGGGCGGATCGGCGGGGTGCCGGGCGTTGCGGCCAGCAGCGGCGTGCTGCCGAATAGTGAGATGGTGCGGTGGTTCCAGAACGCGCGGGCGATTGACCCGGCGATCGGGCTGGCACTGAACGACTACAACGTGCTGGAGGGTGTGGATCCGAATCATCGGGCGTACACCATGGAGGTGGTGCGGTGGCTGCTGGCGAGCAACGCGCCGGTGACGCGGCTGGGGCTGCAGGGGCACTTTGGTGCGGCGATCATTCCGATTCCGGAGTTGGAGCGGCGGATTGCCTCGCTGATGACGCTGCCGGTGCGGATGAGCATCACGGAGTTTGACCTAGACATTCTCGATGAGTCGCTGCAGGCGGACTACACGCGGGATGTGCTGACGCTGATCTTCAGCCAGGAGCGGTTTGACGAGTTCCTGGTGTGGGGCTTCTGGGAAGGAGCGCATTGGCTACCCAATGGTGCGATGTTCCGGATGGACTGGAGCCCGAAGCCGAACGCGGCGGCGTGGCGGGACCTGATCTACAACCAGTGGCACACATCGGTATCGGGGGTGACGGATGCCGCGGGGCGGATGAGCACCGACGCGTTTTATGGCCAGTACCGCATTGAGGTGACACTGCCGGGCGGGCCGCCGATTCCGCCGACGGTGGCGACGGCCAGCTTTACGGCGGGCGGGCAGAACGTGACGGTGGTTGTACCCGCACCGATTGTGCGGCAGCCGGCCTCGGTGAATGTGTGCCCGGGCGGTGTGGCGGAGTTTGCGGTGCCAGGTGGAGCGGGCGGGGGAGGGGGCGGAGGGGCGGCGACGTATCGGTGGCAGACGCGGCTGGCAACGGGCAGCCCGACGTGGGTGAACCTGCCCAACGGAGTGACGACGGGGCTGGGCGTGATCTCCGGTGCGGCTAGCAGCACGCTGCGGCTGAGCGGCGTGCCCGCGGTGCCGACGACGGACAGCTTCCGGTGCATCATCACCGGTGCGGTGGCGGTGACAGGGTGCGCGACGGTGACGAGCGGCGTGGCGACGCTGCGGGTGACACGCGGGTGCTCGATTGCAGATGTGGCGGGGACGGGCGCTGGAGGCAGCGGCGGGAGCGCCCGCTGCGGCGATGGGACGGTGGATGGGAGTGACTTCATCGCGTTTATCAACAGCTTTGCGATTGGCGATGCCGCGGTGGATGCGGCGGCGGATGTGGCGGGTGGCGGGGCGGATGGAGTGCAGCCGGACGGGACGATTGATGGTGCGGACTTCATCGCGTTCATCAATGCGTTTGCGGTTGGGTGCTGAGTCTTTTGAGCCTGCGAAAACCCAGATGCATCAAGGCCGCCGCGGTGATCGCGGCGGCCTTTGTTTTGGGAAGGGCCTGCCTTTTGGGGCAACTGCAGCGGGTCAGGGGTCGACCGAGTCATCCGGTCGGTTGGCGGTTTTCGCTCGGCGGCCCCGGGCTTCGGATGGGGAGTGGGCGGGCAGATTCCAGCCGAGATCCCCCACTGCCTGTGGGTTCAGGTTCGTGTCCGGTGCGGACGTGCTCACCTCTGGCTGGCCTTCTGCCGCCCCCGCCCCTCCCGCTTCGCCCGGTGCGCCGGTTCTGCATCGCTGCCCCCACCTTTGACTTGGCCGGGCAAATACTCTTTCGACCAGTTCGAGCACGCGGCTGCCCACATAGCTCGCGTCATCGACGCGGCGACGCCACCAACACCGCCGCCGATGATGAGCACGGGCGTTTGAATCGCACCGGGGTCTGACCTTTGGAACCGATGGCCACAGGCGGGAAGACAACACCATTTCGGACAGTGCTGCGGGTGGGCGGTGAAGATTGATGAAACGCTGACGCAGAGCACGGCCCGGGAAACCCGTTGTGGGTGGTACCAAAGTCCCGCCGAGCGGGGCTTGTTACGTTCGGCTGTACAGTTTGGCGTCCATCTTCTGTCGTCTCCCGCCTTACCAGCGTTTGACCGCGGCATTTCGAGGCAGTACTTCAAACAAGCTGGCACCGAGTTCGATCCTGATGTACTCTCATTTATCGGGCGGTCCTCCGCTCCGCCCCCGAGCCCGTGTGCTCGATCGACCAGCACCGAGGCAGCGTCTTTCCTGCCGCGCCCTTCCCGATCCAGTTGTAGGAAGACGGTCAACCGCAACAGACGGGCGGAATCGAAACGCACGAATGGCCTTGCGAGGAGAAGTGAACATGATCCACATTCGAAAGTCCATTCCCCAGACCCTCACGGCAACGCTGCCCGTGCTCGCGAGTTTTCTGCTCGCCTCATCGGCCTGCGCCCAGTGGACCGTGACCAATCTCCGCCCGGCGGGCTCGGCGGAGTCGATCGCCCTTGCCGGCGGCGGCGCTCAGCAGGCGGGCTATGCCATCATCGGCGGCATCCAGCGCGCCGGCCTGTGGAACGGGACGGCCGCCTCGTGGGTCAACCTCAACCCATTCGGATCAACGCAGTCGAAGGCCTATGGCACCAGCGGCGCTCAGCAGGTGGGCGTTGCCATCGTGGGCGGCGTGAATCGTGCCAGCCTGTGGAGCGGGACGGCCGCCTCCTGGGTCAACCTCAACCCCGCCGGATCCACGCAGTCGGAGGCCTATGGCACCGACGGCACTCAGCAGGTGGGCGGTGTCTCAGTGGGCGGCGTTGGTCGCGCCAGTCTGTGGAGCGGGACGGCCGCCTCGTGGGTTGACCTTCACCCCGCCGGAGCAACGTTGTCGTACGCCCTTGACACCAACGGCTCTCAGCAGGTGGGCGATGTCTTCGTGGACGGCGGATCGCGCGCCAGTCTGTGGAGCGGGACGGCCGCCTCGTGGGTTGACCTTCACCCCGCCGGAGCAGTGGAGTCGGAGGCCGCTGGCATCGGCGGCGATCAGCAGGTGGGCTTTGCCATCGTGGGCGGATCTCACGCCAGCCTGTGGAGCGGGACGGCCGCCTCGTGGGTTGACCTCCACCCCGCCGGATTCTCGGATTCGTTCGCCTCCAGCACCAACGGCACTCAGCAGGTGGGCTTTGTCTCCGTGGTCGGCGTCTCTCGTGCCAGCCTGTGGAGCGGGACGGCCGCTTCGTGGGTCGATCTCCACGCCCTACTCTCCGCCGAGTACTCGAGTAGTGCCGCATATGGGATTTCCAGCGACGGCACCACCCTCTACATCACCGGCTTCGGCTTCAACGATCTGACCTTCGTTGTCGAAGCCTTGCTCTGGACGCGGCCGCTGTGCACTGCCGCGAGCATCGCCACCCAACCCCAAGCCGCCACGATCTGCACCTCCGGCACCGCCACATTCTTAGTCGTTGCCTCCGGCAGCGGCTCGTTCACATACCGGTGGCACAAGGACACCGTCGCGATCGACACCGCCACCAACCCCTCCGCGGCAACGCAGACGCTGACCCTGACCAGCATCGGCCCGGCCGATGCCGGCAGTTACGACTGCACGGTGGGCAACACCTGCGGCAGCACCATCAGCAATCCCGCAGCGCTCACCGTGATCACCTGCGGCGGCTGCTCGCTGGCGGATGTGGCCGGTGGCGGCGACATGGGCAACCTGCCGGACGGGACGATCGACGGAAGTGACTTCATCGCGTTTGTCAACAGCTTCGGCATCGGTGATGCCGCGGTGGATCCGGCGGCGGATGTGGCAGGCGGCGGCGATGACGGGCTGCAACCGGACGGAACGATTGATGGCTCGGACTTCATCGCGTTCATCAATGCGTTTGCGGTTGGGTGCTGATGATGTTGCGGGTTCAACCGAGCCCGGACGTGCGTGTGAAATTTGACCGTCCGACACTGCTGATCAGCCAAAGTGCTGTTTATACCTACTCACGGTTCTTCTTCCAGAACCATGAACTCGAAAGGCTCCACCATGTTTTACTCCAGAACCACCTCAGACTGCAGCGCGACGAACGTAACCAGCGTGGTGCTCAATGCGACCACGGTGATGCGCCAATGCGTCGTATCTCTTGCCCTTTTGCTCACCGTCGCCTCTTCCGCCCACGCCCAGTGGACGGTGACCAACCTCCACCCGGCGGGCGCGGGAGATTCTCGTGGTTCCGCTGTCAGCGGCGGGCAGCAAGCGGGGGCGGCCCAGATCGGCGGTGTGTTCCACGCCGGCCTGTGGAGCGGCACTGCGGCGTCGTGGGTTGACCTCCATCCAGCGGGCTTGTTGCGGTCGTTTGTGTACGCCACCAATGGCACTCAGCAGGCGGGGTACGCCTATGTGAGCAACCAGCCGCACGCAAGCCTGTGGAACGGCACTGCCGCCTCATGGGTCGATCTCCACCCTGCGAGCTCAATCCAGTCCTATGCCTACGCCAACGTCGGCGGGCAGCAGGCGGGCGTTGCGAGAACCACGAGCGGCGATGACCGCGCCAGCCTGTGGAGCGGTACGGCGGCCTCGTGGGTCAATCTCCACCCCGCAGGAGCGTTTGAGTCCGCTGCCTACGCCATCGGCGGCGGACAGCAGGCAGGGTGGGCAATCGTGGGCGGCGTCCAACACGCCAGCCTGTGGACCGGCACGGCGGCCTCGTGGGTTGACCTTCACCCTGCGGGCTCGAACCTGTCCTGGGTCTATGGCATCAGCGGCGCGCAGCAGGTGGGCTACGCCCGTTTCGGCGGCGTGCTTCGCGCCGGCCTGTGGACCGGTACGGCGGCCTCGTGGGTCGATCTCCATCCCGCAGGCGCAACATTCTCACAGGCCTATGCTGTGAGCGGCGGGTGGCAGGCGGGGTATGCCGTGGTGGCCGGCGTGCAACACGCCGGCGTGTGGAACGGAACGGCGGCCTCGTGGGTCGATCTCAACAGCTACCAGCCGGGCGGGTTCACGAGCACGCAGGCAAATGGGGTGGCCAGCGATGGCACGCACCTTTACGTCACGGGCATTGGCTACAACGCGATCGCCAACCGTTCTGAAGCCTTGCTCTGGACGCGGCCGCTGTGCACTGCCGCGAGCATCGCCACCCAACCCCAAGCCGCCACGATCTGCCCCTCCGGCACCGCCACCTTCTCGGTCGTCGCCTCCGGCAGCGGCCCGTTTACCTACCAATGGCGGAAGAACACCGTCGCAATCAACACCGCCACCAACGCCTCCGCAGCAATGCAGACGCTGACCCTGACCGGTATCGGCCCGGCCGATGCCGGCAATTACGACTGCACGGTGGGCAACACCTGCGGCAGCGCGACCAGCAACCCCGCAGCGCTCACCGTGATCACCTGCGGCGGCTGCTCGCTGGCGGATATCGCCGGTGGCGGCGAGCTGGGCAACCAGCCGGACGGGACGATCGACGGCACCGACTTCATCGCGTTCGTGAACAGCTTCGGCATCGGCGATGCCGGCGTGGACCCCGCGGCGGATGTGGCAGGCGGCGGCGATGACGGGCTGCAACCGGACGGAACGATTGATGGCTCGGACTTCATCGCGTTCATCAATGCGTTTGCGGTTGGGTGCTGAGGTAAGTCGAGGCTGAGACAATCCAGATGCATCAAGGCCGCCGCGGTGATCGCGGCGGCCTTTCTATTCGGGAGAGTCTGGCTTTCGGCCAGCGGCAACAGACGGGGGGATGGCGGAGTTATCCGGTCAGCGGGGGGCTGCCGCTCGGCGGCTCAGTAGATCGAATGGGGAGTGGACGGGCTGATTCTGGCCGAGCCCCCCACTGCCCCTGGGTTCAGGTTCGTGCCCGGCCCGGCCATGTTCACCTGAGGCTGGCCTTCTGCCGCCCCCGCCCCTCCCGCCCCTCCCACCCTCGCGCCCCGCCCGGCGGTCCGGTTCTGCATCGCCCCCACCTTCGACTTGGCCGGACAGCTACTCTTGCCGACCGTTCGAGCACGCGGCTGCCCACACAGCTTGCGTCATCGCCGCCCGGACGATTCGGAGAGAGTGCATGCACAAGTTGCTTCGTTCCACCGCGTTGGTCCTGCTGGCTGGCTGTCTGACACAGTGCTTCGGGGCGGCTGCGCACGGCCAGACGAACCCGGTCCGGCCGCCGGATGTCTCGGCGTGGGGGCTGACGAGCTACCGGCTGCAGATGCCGGCGTGGCCGGCGGAGCTGCTGGCGGAGAGCGCGATGGCGGATGATGCGGATCGCAGCGGGCTGCCGCCGCTGAAGGACTTTTTCACGGTTGTGCTGCAGCTCGGGGGCGAGGAGGTTGTCGCTGGCCTGGAGCTTGCACCGGTGCGTTCGCCGGCGTTTCGGCAGTTCGTTGACCGGGGGAGCGGGAACGTCGCCGCGGGGCAGCCCGATGAGGTGGTGGCAGCGCGCGAGCTGAGCTACGCGGGGACCATTGCCGGCAAGCCGGGATCACGGGTGATCGTGAACTTTGTCGGCGGCATGGCTCGGACGGTGGTTGACATGGGGCCGAACCCGGACGGGACGGACTCGCCGTTCTGGTACGTGCAGTCGGCCCGCGAGGTGGACGCCGCGGCGGAGAAGGGCTTGTACGTTGCGTTTCCATCGTGGGGCATGCAGTTGCCGGCGGGCTACAGCTGCGGCGGGCAACTAACGCCGCCGGACGGCCACCAGCACGCGGGTGAAGGGGAGCCGACACCGGAGGGCCCGACGTGCAACCGGCTGGCGGACATTGCACTGGATGCGGACTTCACGTTCTACACGGCCAACGGCTCGAGCACCACGGCGACGCAGGCGGACATCGACAGCATCATGAACGGGATGCGGCTGATCTACGCACGGGACACCAACGTGCTGTTTAACATCAGCGCGACGATCATCCGGACAACCAACACGCTGTACACCAGCACCAGCATCAACACCCTGCTGGACAATGTGCGGAGCGAGTGGCTGACGAACCAGACGAGCGTGGTCCGCGATCTGACGCACCTGCTGACGGGGCAGCCGACGGGCGGCACCATCGGGCTGGCGTATGTGAACGTGGTCTGCGGCTCGTTTGCGTACGGCGTTTCGAACACGCGTTTCTCGACCAACCTGGCGTCCCGCGTCGGCGTGGTGGCACACGAGATTGGTCACAACTTCAACGGTGTGCACTGCGACGGAGACAGCGACTGCTTCATCATGTGCTCGGGCATCGGCGGGTGCTCGGGCAACGTCACCCGTTTCGGGTCACGCTCGGTCACGGCGATCAGGGCTCATGCGGCCGGCCGCACCTGTATGGTCAATACCGGCCCGTTTGCAACGGCGGTCGCGCCGCGGGCAACTGATGACTCGGCCACTGCGGGAACGGCCCCGATCTTTGTTGATGTGCTGGCCAACGACACCGATGCCAACTGCGACGCGGTCACGATCTCGAGCTTCTCGACTACTTCCGCCCGCGGCGGGAGCATCACCCGCTCGGTCGGGACGGGGGCGGGCGGGCGAGACCGGCTGATCTACACGCCGGTGGTGGGCAACGCGCTGACGGACACTTTTACGTACACCGCTTCGGATGCGGGGCTTTTGTCAACGGCGACGGTTCGTGTTGTCAGCACGCAGACACGCAACCCCGATGCGGCCGGGCGCACCCGGCCGGGGCTGGATGTGAAGTACTACGCGGTGGGCAGCCTCCCGGCACTGCCCAACTTCAACGCGCTCACCCCTTACCTGACGTCCACCACGACGGACATCAACCTGGCGAGCACTGACGGGGTATTCTCCGACAGCGGCCGATCTGACAACGTCGCGGCGGTGTACAGCGGGTTCATCTCGGTGCCGCTGGCGGCGCAGTACACGTTCTTTACCGAGAGCGACGACGGGTCGCGGCTGTTCATCGGCAACGATCTGGTGGTGGACAACGACGGACTGCACGGCATGCAGGAGCGTGCGGGGACCATCGGCCTGCGGGCCGGCACCCACGCCCTCCGCGTGACCTTCTTTGAAGCTGGCGGCGGCGCGGGGCTGATTGCCCGCTGGTCATCCAACGGCGGTATTGCCAAGGCCGTGATCCCGGCGGCCAACTTCCTGCGGCCGGCGGTGGGTTGCAGCGTTGCCGATGTGTCCGGCGGCGGCGACCTGGGCAACCTGCCCGACGGCACCGTTGACGGATCGGACTTCATCGCGTTTATCAACAGCTTTGGCATCGGTAATGCCGCGGTGGATGCGATTGCGGATATTGCCGGCGGCGGGCCGAACGCCGACCAGCCCGACGGGACGATTGACGGCACGGACTTCATCGCGTTTATTAATGCGTTTGCGATCGGGTGCTGAGTCAGGCCGGGCACTCGAAACGGCGGTTCGGTAGCATGTCGTTGGTGCGCGGTTGCGTGCGACGTCAGTCTGCGGCGGCGTGGGTCGCCATGCTTGCAATTAGGACCGATAACTTCCGCAGTGAATGTCGTCAGGCGGCCTCGTTCCGCGCGATCGGGCGAAGAACGGTAGGGAAAACCCGCTTCAAACGCGGTGTGCCGCCGTAGCATCCGCCCGCCCTTGGTGCGGCAAGAGAACGCCGTTTGCTATTTAGTGCTGCTTGCCAGCGACTGGTTGGAGAGCTCCGCCGCCGAGACTGCGTTTGGAGAAACCTGGGCTGAGTCCGTGGATCTGCCAGTCAATCTGATTGCTTGAGAGAGACACCATGCAACACCCGTCACACCTCCGATCACTGGTCGCATCAGTTACCACGGTCATCGCGGCGGCAGCTGCGATGTTCAACGCCGCCGCGGCGTACGCCCAGCCGGTGACGATCACCGGCACCACCACGCTTGGGCCGAACGCCACGGACATCGCCTCCACCACAACCCCGGGCACGCTCATTCCCCTGGCCACGGCGGACATCACCGTCAGCGGCGGCGGCACACTGGTCGTCAACGGTCGCCACACGATCCGCTCGCTGGTCGTGCAGAACAATGGACAGGTAACGCACGGACCGGGTTTCACCGTCGACTATTCTGGTGGGGCTGGAACCGATGTCGTTAACGGAATGTGGCTCAACGTTTCGGCAGATCCGACGGGCACTGGCGGAAACGTGACTCTTCACTTCGGAAGTCGCATTAACGTCTCTGGCGGCGGCTTCCCCGGCGGGCAAGGGCCGGGCAGGGGGAGTAACGGCACACAACAAACGCTAGGCGGTGCTGGCGGTGGTTACGGTGGATCGGGGGGCACCAACGGCGCACCTGCCGGGACTATTTACGGTTCCTACGCAGAGCCAACCGATCTGGGCAGTGGCGGTGGAGCCAGTTTCAGCGGCGGCTTAGGCACTCCCGGCGGTGGTGCGATTCGCCTTTCCGTTAGCGGCGTACTGACCCTTTCCGGATCCATCACCGCCAATGGAACACCCGTGAGTTGCGGCAACACCCAAACTCAAGGCGGGTCGGGTTCAGGTGGCAGCGTCTGGATCACAGCAGGGAGTATCGTCGGCAACGGCACTATCTCGGCGGCGGGTGGCGGCGGGTGTGCCGCGGGTGGTGGGGGTCGTGTGGCCGTTTACTCGTCATCATCAGCGCCTCTTACCGCCAATATCACGGCGAACGGTGGCTATGGAAATGGAATTGGCGGACCTGGCACGGTGTATCGTTCTCTCGCCGGACAGAACGCGACGCTGATCTATGACAACATCAATAGCAACATCGTCGGAACAAACCAGCTCGTCCAAGCCATCGACACACCGCTAGGTGTTGATGTCATCATCCGCAACGGCGCTCGCTTCACACATCCGGCCGGGCATGCGCCGGGGCTGGTCTTCAACGTCCGCGGCGATCTCACCATCGGCGACGGCGGTTCAATCGATGTAAACGGTCGTGGTTTCCCTGCTGGACAAGGACCCGGCGCGGGCACCAACGGCACACAACAAACGCTGGGCGGTGCTGGCGGTGGCTACGGTGGATCGGGGGGCACCAACGGGGCACCCGCCGGAATTATCTACGGTTCGTACGCGGAGCCAACCGAGCTAGGAAGTGGCGGCGGAACCAGTTCTATTGGCGGGTTAGGCAGCCCCGGCGGCGGCGCGGTTCGCTTGGGCGTTGGCGGCATACTGACCCTCTCCGGATCCATCACCGCCAATGGGACACCCGTGAGTTGCGGCAACACCCAAACACAGGGCGGGTCGGGTTCAGGCGGCAGCGTCTGGATCACAGCAGGAAGCATCGTCGGCAACGGCACTATCTCGGCGGCGGGTGGCGGCGGGTGTGCCGCGGGTGGTGGTGGTCGTGTGGCCGTTTACTCGTCAACGTCAGCGCCTCTTACCGCCAACATCACGGCCAACGGTGGCGCTGGTGACCTGCTCCCAGAATCCTGATCCACCAACTATGAGAGTCCCGAAGGCCGCCGGAAGCGGCCAGGAGATTCTCGATGAAGCGGACACGACACACACCCGAACAGATCATCTCGAAGCTGCGTGAGGCCGATGCCATGC
>CAILKP010000007.1 GCA_903834785.1 uncultured bacterium | reverse complement strand
GCTCAAGCACCGTTGGCCCGTCGCCCGGAGGCGGCTCATCTAGGAAGCAATGCCAGTCGTCAGATCGTTCACCTTGTGTTTCGAAGGGATAGAGCCGGTACTGGCGGTCACCGGTTCGTTCTAGGGCCAGCACGTCACCGGCGCCAATCCGATGCTTCTCAAAGAACGCTTTTACCCACTCCCGCCCACGGAAAAAACGCCGCGGTTTCCCGGTGCTGCCATCAGTGCCGATATCTGTCTCGACAGTTCGATCAAGTCCTTCCAGAACGATCTCTATGGTGCCACCCGCACCATTTCGTCGCTTGGAAGCGCCCAGAATGTCGGCCGGGAAGAAATCGTAGTGCCCGGTCAAGTAGAGATGCCCATTCCGGCAGTTACCCTTCGTGACGTGCAGGAGTCGCTTTCGGTCGGCCACGGTGCCGCTCATACCCGCCCCCCAGCCGCTTCCGTAGCCCTAAAGAGCGGATTCCGCTCACCGAGATACCGAGATACGGCGTCGCGAACCACCCAGGCTACGGAGACGCGTTTCTCCCCAGCAATCCTCTCCAGCTCGGAGTAGTCTTCGCGTTCAAAGCTGACGGACGCACGGACGCAATCCGCGTGTTCGCGCTTGCCGGGTCTCTTCTTTGGCGGGGTTCTGGACATGGTGCATCATTCTACACCACGGTGATGCACACGGCCTAGGTTCCCCCGACTAAGTCCCGCGGCTGTCAACCGACCCAATCCCGTTAACCCGAGAATTCGAGAGCGCGAGACAAATCGAGTGGGAGGCGACCAGGACACCGCGGTGTTCGGGTCGAAGGGCAACCGCGAGCGTTGCGGAGAGATCGAGAAGATGATCATTGCGGTGATTGAATCCACCGAGATTCCTTGGGATTTCGGGCAATTGGCCGCCTCAATACGGGTCCTCCCGTTCACAAACGAAAACCGCCACGCTTTCGCGTGGCGGTTTGAAACTCCCCGTGTAGGACTCGAACCTACAACCTATCGGTTAACAGCCGATCGCTCTACCATTGAGCTAACAGGGAAACTCTAAGTTGGGGACGAGTTTATGCCTCGCCGGGTCAAGGTCAACCCATTCCTCCATCGTCTCTCGATGCCGGCGGCATGAAGGTTTGGTTCTGCTGCTGCCGCCCTGCCCGACCCGAACGGCGGCGCAGACCGCAGGCTCGCCCAGTGGTGGTCGGTCATCCGGTACATACGCCCAAAGAGTGGTGTTGGCAATGATATTATCAGACGTAGTCCTTCAGCCTTGCGGCTGTCACCCGCCCAAGCCCCCCACCGATCGCGGCGGACACGCTGTTTTGCCACAGGACGACCAGTGCCCGGACAGTCTGACCACGGTCTGTCTGTACACCCACCTCAGATCCGTCCCGCTCAGGCGGGACGCGGGCACCGGTCCCGCCCGGACGCGATTCTGTTCAGCCGATGACCCGCACCCCCGCCGCTCGAAGTTCGGCCACGGCCGCGGCGATGTCCCCCGGCCGCAGCTCCACGCCGCGGCATCCGGACAGGTCAACTGTCGCTGCAAACCCGAGCCGGGCAGCATCGAGGGCGGTGGCTTTCACGCAGTAGTCAGTTGCCAGGCCGACGACATACACACCACTGACACCCCGGTTTCGGAGCCATTCGCCCAACCCGGTGCTGCGTTTGTGGTCGTTGTCGAAGAAACCGCTGTAGCTGTCGATGGTCGGATCTTGCCCCTTGCGGAAAATCTGCGCCAGCGGATGCTGGCGCAGTGTGGTCGCCAGCGCGGCTCCTCTGGTGTTTTCGATGCAGTGATCGGGCCACATGACCTGCGGCATGCCGCCAAGGGTGCCCACTTCACCAACACGTATACCGGGATTGCTGGAGGCAAACGAGCCGTGGCCAGCCGGGTGCCAGTCCTGCGTGGCCACGATGAGCTCGAAGCAGTCCATCATGGCGTTGATGGGTCCGATGACCTGGTCGCCCTTCGGCACCGCCAGTGCGCCGCCGGGAAGAAAGTCGTTCTGGACATCCACCACAATCAATGCGTTCATGTTCGGCTCCTCTAAAGCCCGCAGGCTGTGGACACGTCAAATCTCAAAGTTCACGCCAGAGCGGAGTAACTGCTCGTATCGCCGCCGGTCAAACCTGTAGAGTTTGGCGGCGCGGTGGGCGACGTCCTGCTGTACTTCACCCGTATCTACCAGCACGTCAAGATCCATCACACGCTTGCGAAAATTCCGCTTGTCGATCGGGCGATCCAGCAGGATCTCGTAGAGCTGCTGAAGCTGCGAGAGCGTGAAGTCCCGCGGCAGCAGTTCAAAGCCGACCGGCTGGTAGCGGACCTTGGACCGCAGTCGCTCGTGGGCCACTTCCAGCACGCGGGCGTGGTCAAAGGCGAGTTTGGGAGGGTCATCGACAGCGAACCACGCAGCGGAGTCGGCATCTGATGCCGCACGCACGGGCTCAGCCAGTACGCGCGTGAGCGCCCAGTACGCGACGGTGACGACACGTCCACGGGGGTCGCGCCCGGGATCGCCGAATGTGTAGAGCTGTTCGAGATACACAGACTTCAGGCCGGTTTCCTCCTCCAGCTCTCGACGTGCGGCTTGCTCCAGCGATTCGTCCATGTCCACGAAGCCACCGGGGATGGCCCAGCAGCCGCGGAACGGTTCACCGCCCCGCTTGATCAGCAGCACCTTCAGACCATCTTCATCAAGGCCGAAGATGACACAGTCCACTGTGAGTGCGGGACGGGGGTAGTCGTAGGAATAGGGCATGATCAGTGGGCTCCCGGTTGGTGTGTCCGGTGCGGCAGTTCGGCGAGTTCGGCTGCGTATCCGCCGGAGAGGATGGGGAAGCGACACCAGGTCTTGGGGTCGAGGCTGTGGTCATCGACATGGAAGCTCGGCGCGTAGCGTTCACGTTTCCACTGGTTGCGGCTCCACAGCGTGAAGAAGCGGCGGATCCAGTCCGAGAGTTGCACCGTGCCTGCCTGCGGAAAGGCTGCGCGAAGCGATGCGAGCACCTCCGCTGGGGATTGCTTGCCTCCGATGGCGAGCTCCTCGATCCGTTCGAGGACTTCGTAGGGCATGAGGTCGCCCTCGCTGGTCTGCTGAGCTTCGGGAGGACGGAGCTCGGGCGTCGGTGTTCGCTTTGTAATCTCGGCCAGTTCGGGGAGTGGGCCGACACCCTCCGGGCCATGGTGCTCCATCCACCGCAGCCAACGGAGCAGAAATGCCTTGTCGATCCCAGCCAGGGGTGAGAGCCCGCCGCAGGTGTCCCCATCCATGGTGGCGTAGCCGACTGCCGCTTCGCTGCGATTGCTGGTGGCCAGCAGCAGCGATCCGAGCACGTTGGCCAGAAGCCATGCCGCCGGACCGCGAGCACGGGCCTGAATGTTCTGCAGCGCCAGATCGTCTGAGGCCCAGGTCAGCGGTCTGCCGAGCGCCTCAGTGCCCATGCGGACGTACTGCGCGGCGATGGGGCTGATGTCCAGCTCGATATGCCGGGCGCCAACTGCGGCAGCCAGTCGTGCCGCGGCGGTACGGGAGGCATCCGTGCTTCCCTCGGCCGACTGGTAAACCGTGGTCAGCAAGCTGCCAACTCGCTGCTGAAAGGTCTGGCCGTGGAGATTGGCGCGGGCCAGCCGCTGCTGTACGCCGGCCAGGCCCAGTTCTGCCTCGGCCAGTGCGAGCATGGTTCGCACTAGGACGGTGATACCGGCCGAGTCCGCTCCGCCACTCAACGAGACAACGAAGCCGCGTGAGGCACTCTTGCGGAGGTAGTCAAACAGACCAAGCGAGACGGCCCGCGTGAACTCTTCGAGTCTGACTTCGGCCGAGTGCTCCCACTGTGCCAGGCAAACGGGCGCCTGCACCATGGCTGGTGCCGCAGGGAGCTGCACGGAAACCTGCACACACAGCGGGTCATCGCGGACCTCAGGCTGAAAGCTGGCGGTTCGGGCCTGCTCCGTCCGCTGCCGGTCCAGGTCCACCACGGCCGTGGTCAGGAGCATGTCGCCCGTGGTCAGCCGGGGTCCGCGTGCCACCAGCTCGCCGCGGGAGGCGATCATCACGCCGCCGTCGTATATCGCACGTCCGGCCTCGTTGCCGAGCAGGTTGGTGTATACGTACGCGGAGCCGAACGCACGCGAGCCTTCCAGGACAAAGCGTTCCCGGACGTCGACCTTGCCGAACGCAAAGTGCGAGGCGCTCGGGTTGAGGATCACATCCACAGCGCGGGAGGCCAGCGCGGCCCCCGGACGCTGGGCCACCCAGGCGTCCTCACAGATCTCAAAGCCGATGCGCACGCCCCCGATGTCGAACATGAGGTCGCCGATGGGGAGCGGGCCCAGCGGGGTCTCGGCCATCGCCCGCACGCCCTGCGGCCACGGCTTGAACCAGCGCGGTTCGTAGTGCAAGCCTTCTCCGGCCAGGTGCTGCTTGGCGACCAGGCCGCGGATCTGGCCGTCGACCACCAGGGCGACACAGTTGAACACTCCGTTGCGATGGAGCACCGGCAGGCCGATGCAGACCGCCATGCCTCGGGATTCGGCAAGCACGGCCTCCACCACATCCCAGCAGCGTCGCCGCAGGTCGGACCCGCCGAATGCGTCCTCACAGCCGTAGCCTGAGGTGCAGAGTTCCGGCAAGCACAACACGGCTGCTCCGCGGGACCGGGCTTCCCTGATTGCCGTCAGAATCGCCCGCGTGTTGCCCGCCCAGTCCATGGGGGTGAGATTAAGCGCGGCACCTGCAAGTGTGATGAGGTTCATCGTGAGTGCTCCGGAGCGGTGATTCGTGAAGCCAGGATCATGTGCTGACGGCGGTCGTGCAGCGAGTGTTCAAGGCCTGCGGGGTACTCGTGGGCATTAAGCAGCCGCCGGCAGGCCGGGTCAAGACTGTGCAGATCGGCCGTGCACCGGCGGCGTGCCTGCTCGAGTTCAGAGCCCTCCTCCATGGTGTGCAGCGGCAGGCCCTGCCGCATCACCGGCACCAGAAGATCCTCGTACTGCCCGGCGAGTGTGCGACGTCGGACGGCATCCCCTGGGTGGACGATCGTGACCGTGCCGTCCGTGGGGCTCTGCAGTTCGTCAAAGATCATGTCGCCCGTGAACATGCCTTCGTGCGTGTAGCGCCGCACATGGAGGATCCCGGGCACGCTCGCCTTTGCCGCATGCTCACTGGCCTTGACGACGCCTCGCCAGCGGCCGCGGTCGGCCAGGGCGCCAAGCTTGTACACGCCGCCGAGAGCGGGCTGGTCGTACGCCGTGGCCAGGCGGGTGCCGACGCCCCAGGTGTCGATTCTGGCACCCTGCTGCTTGAGACTCTCGATGGTGTACTCGTCCAGATCGTTGCTGGCGACGATCGAGGCGTCGCGAAGCCCCGCCTCGTCGAGCATGCTTCGGGCCTGCTTGCTGAGATACGCCAGATCGCCGGAGTCCAGCCGCACGCCAAGGAAGCGGTGACCGCGACGCTGGAGGTCGAGCCCGACTCGGATGGCACGCCGCACACCTTCGAGCGTGTCGTATGTGTCGACCAGCAGCAGCGTGTTGTCGGGCATGGCCCGGGCGTAGGCCTCAAAGGCGGTCGTCTCGTCAGAGAAGCTCATGACCCAACTGTGGGCGTGGGTGCCTCGGACCGGGATGCCAAGCAGCTTCCCCGCCAGCAGGTTGCTCGTTGCGGCGATACCGCCGATGTACGCAGCGCGAACGGCGGACAGTGAACCGTTGATCCCCTGTGCCCGCCGGAGGCCGAAATCGACGACGGGGTCTCCCTTCGCCGCGGCACAGATTCGTGCGGCTTTGCTGGCGATGAGGGTCTGGAAGTTGATGATGTTCAGCAGTGCTGACTCGACGATCTGTGCCTGCCAAAGTGGGCCTCGCACCCGCAGCAGTGGTTCGTGCGGAAACACCACGCGTCCCTCCGGCACAGCATCGATATCCAGCGTCAGCCGGCGGCCAGTCAGCCATGTGATGAAGGAGTGGTCGAGCAATGGTCCGCCTATTGCCGCCCTCAAGCTGCGGAGATACTCAGCGTCAGCTGGCGTTATCTCAAAGCGGCGGAGCCACTCCAGTGCTTCGGCCAGACCTGCGGCAACGGTGTAGCCGCCGCCAAACGGGTGTTTTCGGAAGTGAAGGGAGAACACCGCCTCGGTTTCAGCGGTGCCGTGCTTGAAATAGCCCTGGGCCATAGTGACCTGATAGAGGTCGGTGAGCAGTGCCAGGGAGGGGCTGTAGAGCGAGGCAAGCATGGCGGCTCCTTCTTAGTGTGTAATGTACACTATGTCGGACTCTCAGTCAAGCTTCTCGAGTCAAAATTGTCCGATTTGGTTTTGGTGAAGCCATCTGTCAGCACCCCTGAAGCTCTGATATCCATTCGGCCGAAGTGCTTCGGTTACTTCCCAGAGTTGTGCGCCTGCCGCCTAGCGACTACTGGTGATGGGTGATCCCCCGCCCCAGCCTCGCCCGCTTCACGCTCAGCGGCGAGGTGGCGGACTGAACGCCCGGCCCAGCCCCGCTTGGCTGGCCGGCGTCCTGTGCCTAGTTGGGCTGCGGGTGCTTTGGGCCAATCCGCCCCGGCCGGTGCTAGCGGTGCCGCTCGCCGCGAGTAGCGGGCTGATGCCTCCTCGCGGCATGCACCAAACGGCCACGAATAAACGCCGGAGTCAGGCATCGTGGCCTGACTCCGGCGCTTGGAACAGAGAATCTGAGACGCGATCTCAGTGCTTGTGCAGGGCTCAGCGTGCGGCGAAGGCGCGGCTCATCGGCCCGATGACGACGTTGTCACCGGCGGCGAAGTTCATCGCGGGAATCTGCCCGGCATCGTTGCCGCCGGAGCGACGCTCCAACTTGCCGCGGCCCAGCGCGTTGACCACGATGGTGCCGATCTCGCGGCCGGCGATGGTGACGGTCAGGGTCGCACCGGGCGTGCCGCCTTGAACTTCAACGGAGAGCGACTGACGGACGCCGCCGCGGCGGGGTTCGCTGGTGTACGCGGCCTTGCCGCTGAGGCGCGTGCCTGCCTGGGCCATGCGTGCCTCCAGGCGAGTGCGGGCATTGGCCGGGGTGACCGCGCCGCCCGAGCCCGTAGCGGGACCGGAGGGGCCGGAGCCCGGGGCGGCAACCACGGTGGTGGCGGCAACGCCCAGCGAGGCGAGCAGAACAAGGGCGGCGATGTTGGTGTGCTGACGGAACATATGTGAGACTCCTCTACGTTGTGGGCCGTGCTGAGCCGGCGGCGACTGCCGCCGACACCGATACATGCGGCAGATGCGCAGGAGGGCTGTCAGGTTTCCTCGGGACGTTGCGGGGTGGCCGGCGGACGGGCGAGGGGGGGGAGGCGGGGAGGGGGAGGCCATCGGTCCAGTAGCCCGAGAATGCAAAACGCCACCGGATGCCGGTGGCGTTCTCAAACAAGTCTTCAGGCGATTTCTAAACAAAGCGGGCGAGGGGACTTGAACCCCTGACGTTCAGCTTGGAAGGCTGACGCTCTACCACTGAGCTACGCCCGCATCAGTGTCGCGGATTCTAGCAGGGCGGGGGCGGAAAGTGCGGCCGGATAAAGGGCCGGCGGGGGGACGAATCGCCGGCCGGGGTCGAGGACGTGCAGCATTACGGTCCGATGCCGGCCGGAACTACACCGTCATCAGCACCTTGATCTGCCCCTTCTTGGCCGTTTCCAGAGCCGCAAGGCCGTTCTCCAGCTTGGTGCGGCTGGTAATCAGCTGCTCCACGCTCACCAGGTTCTTCTCCAGCATCGCGACCGCCTCGGGGATCGGCCCGCAGCGGGAGCCGATGAGCTCGAGCTCGTTGATCACGATCGGGGCCAGGTTGACCGGGTCCTTCCACGCCGGGTGGTCCGCCCCGGGAACCGGGGCACCGGGGGGAATGGGCAGGGGAGAGATCGTGGACTTGAGGATGATCTTGCCGCGGGGGCGAACGAGCTGCATGGCCAGGGCCAGGCCCGAGGCCGAGCCCGTGCAGTCGACGACGACATCCTGATCCTGCAGGCGGCCAACCTCATTGACGTGGCGGTGCTTGATGCCCCAGCGGTCGCAGAGGCCGAACTTCTCGGGGTGCTTGCCCAAGAGGCGGACCGAGGCGTTGAGGCGGGCCATCACCTGGGCGGTCAGCAGGCCCAGCTTGCCATCACCCAGCACGGTGATGTACGGCTTGCCCTCAACCTTGATCATGCTGGCGGCGTGAATGGCAGATGCCAGCGGTTCAGCAAACGTTGCACGTTCATCATCGACCGAGTCCGGCACGGCGGTCAGATTGTTCACCGGCAGCGTGAAGCGATCAGCGAAACAGCCGTCGCGGCCGGCCACGCCCAGCACGGTGCGGTGACGGCAGTGGGTGGAGAGTCCCGCCCGGCACATGTCACACTTGCCGCAGACGAGGTTGATCGCGCCGACGACGCGCTTGCCCTTGAGCCGTGCCGCCCGCTCAGTCAGCGTCGCCGGCGAGCCCGCGGGGAGGTGCACCTCCTCGACGATGCCCACAAACTCGTGCCCCAGCGTGCCCACGAAGTTGGTCGTGCCGCGGCAGATCTCGGTGTCAGTCGAGCAGATGCCCACGCAGGTGGGCCGGATCAGCGCATCACCGGGCAGCAGCACGGGCTCGCGTGCATCGGTGACGAACACAGGTTTGGCACCGTCAAAGCGCAGCGCACGCATGGAAAACTCCGGACCCCGCCCGCCCGAGGGCCGATCGGCCGCCCCCGGCCAAGAACCGGCAGCAGACTGCGCAGTTATCGGATAGAGCGGAAGGGTGCTTGATGTCGCCGGCAATCCGGACAAAACCAAACAGGAGGCGGACGGAAGGCTTGGAACCGCCGCCGGGAGGATCCCAGAGAGCTAATCTCAGACCCGGCGGCATGGATTCGTCCGGCACCTGGTGTTGCCCGAATGTCGGTGGGCCCACTGGATACCAAACGGATCCATACCGCGGTCGATTTTGACCGTGTTCGGACCCCAGCTGTGCGGCTTCGGAGAACTGCCTTGCTCAAGTGGATCGTGATCCTGATTCTGGCGCTTGCAACGGTGACGGTGGGGACGCTGGGGGTGGTGTTTGCGACCTCCGGCGGGGTGCGGGCCAAGTTCGCCAAGATGTTCCCCGAGCCGCGGACGACCGTTCGTCTGACCCCGGTCAGCAAGGGCGTGCTGACCCGCATGATCAACGCCCCGGGCTCGATCGAACCCAAGACCAAGGTACAGATCTCCGCTCAGGTTGCCGCCCGGATCATCGAACTGCCCTTCCGCGAGGGCGACAGCGTCCGCAAGGGTGACGTTGTGGTCCGGCTCGACGCCCGCGACCTGGCCGCCGCCGTGGAGTCCGCCCAGGCCAACCTCGCCGGTGAGGAAGCCCGGCTCCGCGGAAACGAGGCGCAGCTGGCCCAGGCCCGCAACGACCTGCAGCGTGCGGAGAAGCTCTTTGCCAGCAAAGACATTGCCCGCAACGCACTGGATGATGCGGAGGCCAACTCGCTGCGTGCCCAGTCGGCGGTGGATGCGACCAAGCAGTCCATTGCCGCGGCGCGAGCGGGAATCGTGCGTGCTCGCAAGGACCTTGACAACACCGTGATCACCTCGGACTTTGACGGCACCATCGTCAAGCTCAACGCGGAGGTGGGCGAACTGGTGCTGGTGGGCACGCTGAACAACGCGGCCTCGGTCATCATGGAAATCGCCGACCTGGGCACCATGCTCATGAAGGCTCGGGTCGATGAGGCCAACATCGCGCCAATCCGTGCCGGCCAGGGCTGCCGCGTCTACATCAACGCGTACAAGGACCGCGTGTTTGAGGCATCCGTCGAGCGGGTGGGCCTCAAGCGGCTGACCGATCGCGACGGCACGGGGTACTTTGAAGTCGAGGTGCTCGTCAAGAAACCGCGGGACATCGTGCTGGCCAGCGGCCTCACCGCCAATGCCGACATCATGGTCGAGTCGTTCACCGATGTGCTCAAGCTGCCCAGCCAAGCCGTGGTGGACCGCCGCGTCGATGCGCTGCCCGAGGCAATCCGCAGCTCGCCGCTGATCGACAAGTCCAAGGCCTTTGCCCGCGTGGTTTTCGTGATCGAGGCCGGCAAGGCCCGGCCGATCCCCGTGGTGACGGGCGCAAGCGACCTGACCGACACGGTGATCCTCAGCGGCCTGACCGAGGGGCAGAAGGTCATCAGCGGGCCGTTTAAGGTGCTGGTGGATATGGCCGACGGCAAGCTCGTCGTCGATGAGTCCAAGGTCAAGAAGGACAAGGACGGCAAGCCGCTGCCGGGTGCGCCGGAAGACGACGCCGGCGATGAGAGTGCTCCGGCGGTCTCCGCAGGTGAGAGCACGGACGCGAGGTCAGGTGCTGCCCCGGCCAAGGAGCCGGCGCGGTGAGCACGGAAACCCAGCAACCAACGCCAGCCGGCAGCACGGCGGCGCTTGGCACGGCCAGCAATAGTGCGGCAGCCAAGCCCAGCATCCGCATCGCCGGACTGACGAAGATCTACCAGATGGGCAGCGAGACGGTGCACGCGCTGCGCGGTGTGGATCTGGTGATCAACCGCAACGAGTTCGTCGCGATCATGGGCCCCTCCGGCTCGGGCAAGAGCACGATGATGAACGTGCTGGGCTGTCTTGACAAGCCCACCGCAGGCACCTTCTGGCTCGAGGATGAGCGTGTCGACCAGCTGGGCGCCACCGCGCTTGCGCGGGTCCGCAATGAGCACATCGGCTTTGTGTTCCAGAGCTTCGAGCTGCTCAACCGTGCCACCGCGCTGGAGAACGTCATGCTCCCGCTGCTGTACTCACGCAAGCACTGGCTTGGGGCCAGGCGGCTGGCTAAGGCGGCGCTGGCGCGGGTCGGGCTGGGCAACCGGATGACACACCGGCCCAATGAACTCTCCGGTGGCCAGCGCCAGCGTGTGGCCATCGCCCGCGCTCTGGTCAACGAGCCGAGCCTGCTGCTGGCCGATGAGCCGACGGGCAACCTGGACAGCCGCACCAGTGAAGAGATCATCGCGCTGTTCCGCGAACTGCACGACCAGGGCCAGACGATCGTGATCGTCACCCATGAAGAGGATGTGGCCAGCAACGCCGAGCGAATCGTGCGGCTGCGCGACGGGCGCGTCTTTAGCGACTTTGTCACCAGGGAGGATCCGGTCCACGGTGAGTTCCTCAAGATGATGATGCGCCAGGCCGTGGAGGCCGCCGGCGACGGCGGAACGGTGCCGCTGGCCACGGCCGGGCTGCCCGGCAGCCCGGCGCCGCAGGCCGCAGGTGGTTCGGAGGTCAAACCGTGATCATCGCCCGATTCCTGCTCCAGACCGTGGTGCTGGCCTTCGGCCAGCTGTGGGCCAACCGGGTCCGCGCCCTGCTGACGGCTCTTGGCATTGTCATCGGCGTGGCCAGCACCATCGGCACCGTGGCCGCCACCAGCGGGCTCAAGGGCTACGTGCTCAAGGAGTTCGCGGCAGTGGGGGCCTCCCGGGTGTGGGTGTTCCCCCGCCGCCCGCGAGATCAGCCCACGCGCTTCAGCCAGAACCAGATCCGCATGAAACTCAGTGAGGCCGACGGCATGCTCGCCGCCTGCCCCAGCCTCGCCCTGCTCACACCCATCAAGCAGTTCGTCGCGCCCGTCCAGTACGGTGACCGCGTCAGCAACAACGTCTCGGTGCAGGGCATCCGGCCCAGCTGGCACGAGATCGAACAGCGATTCGTCACCGAAGGCCGTCAGTTCGTCGAGGTCGATGACCGCGAGCGACGCAACGTCTGCTATGTCAACGACAAGGCGATCGAGGAACTGAGCTTGCCGGCCTCTGCCAGCGGCACGACCATCCTGGTCGAAGGCCGCCGGTTCCTGATCGTCGGCGTCGTCGAGACCAAGGCCGTCAGCCCCATGTTCGGCGGCGGTGAGGCCCGCACCGAGATCTTCATCCCCTACGGCACCGCCGATGCGATGAAGCCCGAGCCCATGTTCGGCCTCTACGTCGCGGCGACCACCAAGCGGCCGGAACTGTTCGATGATGCCAAGGCCGAAGTGAAGTTCTACATGCGCAACAAGCGCGGGCTGACCGGCGATGACCCCGACACCTTCGGCGTCGAGGCGATCGAGCAGTTCATTACGCAGTTTAAGAACATCGCCGCGGGCATCACCGCCCTGGCCGCTGGCCTGGTGGTCATCTCGCTGCTCGTCGGCGGCATCGGCATCATGAACATCATGCTCGCCTCTGTCTCTGAGCGCACGCGTGAGATCGGTCTGCGCAAAGCCGTTGGTGCACCGCCGGCAGTGATTCTCATGCAGTTCCTTGTCGAGGCCGTTGTGCTCTGCCTGGTGGGCGCGGCCATCGGCCTGGCTATCGGCTACGGCATCGCCCTGGGCATGATCAAGATCCCCGGCTCACCGCTGAGTGAGGCCGAGGTTCCCCTGTGGGCCGTGTTGCTCTCCGTCGGCTTCTCCGCCGGCACCGGTGTCGTCTTCGGCCTCTTCCCGGCCATCAAGGCCGCACGGCTGGATCCCATCGTCGCGCTGCGTCACGAGTGAACTCGGCGCAAGGACTTGTGCTATCAAGGCAAGGAGCTTGCACATGGGTTGGAGCCGTTATCTCTTTCTGGGTGATCTCGGACAGCAGATGGACATTGGTGATCTGCGCGAGGATGTGGGGCATCTTCGCCGTGAACTTACGCGGGCCCGCGGCGACGCTCCCGCAAACACCGCCGATGCTCGCCAGGACCTGGCCATCCGCCGACTGCAGCAGGAAAACGATGAGCTGCGGCTCTGCGTCACGGTGCTGACGCGAGCCATGGTCCGCAAGGGCGTGCTCACCGCCGATGAGGCCAAGGTACTTGCAGAGAACCTCGATACCGGCCCCGAGACCGGACAGGGGTGAGCTGCGCCTAGGGATCTGCCTAGGCGGCGCCGCACGAAGCAGTCCCATGCAGGTCAGACGCGGCAAGAATCCAAACAAATAGCAAACGTGATTTTGTCGGCAAAGCCCGAGAAATGTTGTACACTTTGGCCGACGGGTAAGCCCGTCCGACGCGGCCGCTGATGACAGTCACCCGCGGGCGTCGATTTCCGTAACGCGCCTCGATGCCCGGATTCGCACGTTTCGGATGCTGTCTTTGGCTTGCGTTTGAGTTCGGGCTTGAGGTACTGTGACGTGAACATTTACGTCGGCAATCTTCCGTTTTCGACCACTGACGACGAGCTTCGCCAGATGTTCGAGCCCCACGGGCAGGTCACCAATGCCCAGATCATCATCGACCGCGAGACGGGCCGCAGCAAGGGCTTCGGCTTTATCGAGATGAGCACCGATGACGAGTCGCGCAAGGCCATCGAAGCCATGAACGGCGCCAACGTCGGCGGTCGCCCGCTGAAGGTCAACGAGGCCCGTCCGCGTGAACCCCGTCCGAGCGGCGGCGGTGGCCGTGGCGGCTACGGCGGCGGCGGTGGTGGTGGCGGCGGTGGTGGTTGGGGCGGCGGCGGTGGTGGTGGCGGCCGCGGCGGTTACGGTGGCGGCGGCGGTGGCCGCGGCGGCTACGGCGGCGGTGGTGGTGGTGGCGGCCGTGGCGGCTACGGAGGCGGCGGCGGCGGTGGCCGCGGCGGTTACGGTGGTGGCGGCGGTGGTGGTGGCGACCACGGCGGCGGCGGCAACGACTGGTAATCAGTCCTTCCCGCTCTCTGCAACCGGCACACACCGCGTGTGCAGGCCACTCAATATGTTCCTTCCAGGCGGGCCCCGCACTATGCGGGGCCCGCCTTGCTTTTGCCCCCTCGTCCAACTCCGCTGCCGCTGGCTTACGGTCACGCATGTTCACCGATGCCGCCGGGCATGCCGTGGTGTGCGGAATCGACGGCTGCCGCGGCGGCTGGGTGATCGCACGCATCACCGCATCGCCCGAGGCCGGCAACTTCCAGCGCGGCGTCGATGTCCTCCCGCTGGCCGTCTCTCTCTCGGTCATCCCGGATCTCGCCGGTGCCGCAGTGCTGCGCGATGCCGCGTGCATCGCCATCGACATGCCCGTCGGCCTGGCCTCACGCGCCCGTCCCGCGCCGCGCGCGTGCGATCGCCTCGCCCGCGAAATGCTCGGCCCCGGCCGCAGCGCGAGCGTCTTTGCCCCGCCCTGCCGCGAGGCCCTCGCCGCCACAAGCTACCGCGACGCACTGGAAGTCAACCGCGCCGTGCTCGGCACCGGCATCTCCAAGCAAAGCTACAACATCACCGCCAAGATGCGCGAGGTCGACTCGTTCCTGGCCGCCCTCCCCGCCCCGCAGCGCTCGCGCATCACTGAGGTCCACCCCGAACTCAGCTTCGTGCTCATGGCCCGCATCATCAGCGGCGATCAGGAACTGCCGCCACCCCCGCCCAAGAAGCACCCCGCCGGCCAACTCGCCCGCTACAAGCTCCTGCGTGCCATGGGCCTTGCCGGCAAGGGCCAGGGCCCCGGTTCCCTCCGCCGCATGGCCGATGCGCTCCGCGAGCAGCACGGCGCATCGCTGCAGACCGACGACATCCTCGATGCCGTTGCCGCCGCATGGAGTGGCCTGCGCCGCCTCCGTGGCCAGGCCCTCACGCTCCCCGCGTCCGCCGAGCTCGACGAACGCGGCATCCCCATGCAGATGACCGTGTAACCGCTCAGCCTCAGCCTCGCCCCCCCGCCCGCCGCTCCGCCCGCAGATCCTCCCCGCAGCACTAACATCCCGCGGGAACGCAGAACTTCCTCGTTCTCCCACCGCCGCCCCAAGCAGTCAATCCCGGAATGTGTGCCATGAGTAAGCCGAAGAGCTCGACGGAGGTGTTCGCCCGTGAACTCGCCCAGCACGGCGGCTCGGTGCATCACGCCACCGCCGCCGGCAAGCTCACCCCCGCACTCGCCCCCATCCCCGGCCGCTCCTGGGTCTACATTGGTGAGGATCAACTTTCCGACCAGATCGGCCCTCTGGCCGACCTCGCCTCCTCCTCCGCCGCCATTCTGCTCATCGAGAACCACTGGAAGGCCTCCCTCCGGCCCTACCACCGCCAGCGGCTCGCCCTCGTCTGGGCCAATCAGCGGCACTTCGCCCTCGAGCAGGCCCGCCGCGGCGTCACCGTGCGCTACATCGTCGCCGCAGCACCCTACCGCACCAGCATCGCCGCCGCGGCACGCGCCCTCGGCCTCGCCCCAAACTCCGCCACCGCCACCACCCCCACCGACCTGGTCATGATGACCCCCGCCGAGCGCGAGATGCGCGAGGACCTGCTCCCGCTCATCCGCAGCAAGCTTCTCCGCCTCGTCCGCCACGACGGCTGGCTCACCACGCACGACGACTTCCTGGCCAGCCAGAAGGGCCCGCCCTGGCGCATGGACGTCTTCTACCGCGCCATCCGCAAGCAGACCGGCATCCTGATGGAGAAGCCCACGCCCACGCCCGCACCCGCGGCAAAGGGCAAGCCATCCGCCAAGGCCAAAGCCAAGGCCGAGACCTACATCGGCGGCAAGCTCAGCTTCGATACCGAGAACCGCCAGCGCTGGGACGGCGACCCGCCCGCTCCCGCGCTGCCGCGGTTTGAGCCCGACGGCATCACCAGCGAAGTCATCGCGATGATCGAGCACGACTTTGCCGCCCACCCCGGCGTGCTCGATGCCGTCACCATCCCGGCCACACGCCAGCAGTGCGAGCAGCTCTGGGCCTGGGCCAAGGACAACTGCCTCGAGCACTTCGGCCCGTACGAAGATGCCATGAGTCTGCGCAGCCGCACCGTCTTCCACAGCCGCATCAGCGCGATCATGAACCTCCACCGCCTCCTGCCGCGGCAGGTCGTGCAGGATGCCGAGCAGGCCGACATCCCCCTGGCCAGCAAAGAGGGCTTCATCCGCCAGATCCTCGGCTGGCGCGAGTTCGTGCGCCACGTGCACATCGCCACCGATGGTTTCCGCGTGCTGCCCGACTACGGCGGCCCCGTCCCCGTCACCGCAACCCCCGGTGATGGCGGCTTCGCCCGCTGGTCCGGCAAGCAGTGGGGGGCTGAAGTTCGCCAGAATGCGGCAGATCCCAAGAACACAACCCTCCCCAACCTCGGCGGTGCGGCACCCGCCTACCTCGCCGGTGATCAGGCCCAGCCGCTGCCCCCGGCCTTCTGGGGTGCCAAGTCAGGCCTCCGCTGCCTTGATGAGGTCGTCCGCAGCGTCTGGGAGGAGTCGTACTCCCACCACATCACGCGCCTCATGGTCCTGTCCAACATCGCCACACTGCTGGACATCAGCCCGCGCGAACTCACCGACTGGTTCTGGATCGCCTACGCCGACGCCTGGGATTGGGTCGTCGAGCCCAACGTCCTGGCCATGAGCACCTACGGAGCCGGCGAGGTGATGACGACCAAACCCTACATCGCCGGCTCGGCCTACATCAACAAAATGAGCGACTACTGCGGCGGCTGCCGCTTCACCCCCGATGGCGACTGCCCCCTTCGCCAGCTCTACTGGGCCTACCTCGAGCGTCACAAAGACAAGCTCCACAGCAACCCCCGCCTCATGATGCCCATGCGCTCACTGGCCAAACGCCCGCCCGACTCCAAACGCGCCGATGCCGCCGAGTTCCGCCGCGTGGTCAAACTCTTGATCGAGGGTAAGGAAATCCCCGCGCCTCGCGTCAGTAGAGATACTTAAGACTGCGATAATTGATCGTCTTCGTGTTTCGTCGCGCTAGTTCAAACATGTTGCAAGTGTTTGGTGCTGGAGCCCCCATTTCCGGGGATGTCCCCGATGCTGGTTGCACGCGGCGGCTAGCGCCAAATGCAAGAAAAACTCTATAAAAGCAGGGTTTTTCATCCCCGACTCGATCGTGTGCACAAAACGGTCCGTCCTTGCTGTGTTGTCTCTGGCAATTGTTTCTGCAGCAAGCTTCAGTAAATATTTTGTTCACGCCCGAGAAAATTCCTTGCCGGGGGTTGCAAGGCCCATCGCTTTCAGGTAGACTGCATCAGCGGCAGTGCACCGTGCACGTGCGTGGGTCAGGATCTCGCCGGCACGACCGGCGGAGTAGTACAGCGGCAAGGGAATCTCTTTATGTCACATCTGCTCCGCTCACGCGGTCAGCTCGTCGCCAGGTTCTGCGCTGGTTTTACGTGGCAGCGTCAACACTTCCTCCCCTCCGCTCAAGTCCGCAGCATTGCGGTGCTGGTGACGGCTGTGGCGGGAGTCAGCGCTCCTGCGGCTGCACAGCAATCGAGCTTGGAGTACACCGCCGCGCTTCAAACGATCCCAAACGCCGCCAACGCGGTAGCCCAAGGGCCGGCAACCGCATCGCCCGTGAACGGTGCTCGTCCCCTGGGCATGCATCGCGCCATTGAGCCCGATGGCGGAGTCATCGCCGCAAACATCCACGGATTGTCCTTCAGCGGCGATCCCGGTGCGGTCGTCCTCAACGGCGGCCGGTTCTTTGATGTCGTCGACCTCTTCACAGGAGGTGTCGACCATACCGAGCTGCAAGTCTCGATCGCTGCGCGAGTTGCGTGGCCAGTCGGCATCGCCTATGGAGACATCCCAGCCATCTCAGGAGGGCCAACCGCGGTCCCGCAAGGCATCCAAGGGCCGGGATGGTTCCAACTCTCCAGGCCGGAGCTTGTGACCAGCAACGGCTCCATCTTCCTGATTCAGGGGCCAACGGAGTTCATCGAGTTCCGCCCACTCGGTCCTGATACAACAGCCGCCAATCGCACCTGGTTCCGGGCAACGAACGGCAGTTCGGGGCTGCTTTGCGTCGACACCTCCGGCCAGCTCGCCGGCAGCGCGGCCGCGCAGCCGGACATGATCACGATTCATGACACCACAGGTCGGACCGCCCGCTTCTTCGGTTTCGCGGGGTTCGACCGCGTCGTGCTCCCCGGTGGCGGGCAGCTGAGCACCACGGCCACGGCGCGACTCGCCGGTCAGTTGTGGGCCGTCGAGGACGTGACCGCCGCGGGCTCCGGCAATCTACCAGTCACCATTCGCGCCTCCCTCGGCGGTGCGGCATCGCCGACCGACGCACTGATCTCGGGCTGCTTTACCTCTGGAAACTACGCCGGGCTGGCGTCGCTCGCTGTCGACTCCGCTGGTCGAACGTTCTCGTACGTCTACTCCACACCAGACAGTTCTGGCGCGGCGCCGCGTCTTGCCGGAGTCCAGGTCCGCTCAGCTGCGACTATCGCCGAGCCGAACGGTGTGGTGCTCTCGCAGGTGACGTACAGCTACTCGCCACTGGCCACGATGCCCTCTGATGGAAAGGCCGACCTCGTTCGTGTCGATGTGTCCACGCTCGTCGATGAGAGCGCATCGGCGATCAGCCCGATGCTTACCCGCACGTGGTTCTACCGATACGACACGGCGCACCGGCTTGTGAGCGTGATCTCTGGGGAGGGCTCCCGAGCTCTGTTAGTCGAGTTCCCCGGCACCGTTGATGTTGCCACCCTCACCGCGGCCAGCACGCGCAAGTTCGCCACTGTTGAGCTTGCGCGAAACGCCCAGGGCCGCGTGTCACAGTTGCTGCGGGACGGTATCGCGGGGCCCTCCTCTGCTCCCTACCTCTACGCCATTACCTACGGGCCGTCGCCCACAACACCATCCGACCTGTCGCAGCCCGCCGCCTGGGCGGCTGTTGATTGGCCAACCGCCGACGGCAACACCGGCGGGCCTTCCTACACCACAACGTTCAACTCCATCGGCCAGCCGCTCATCCGTCTGACGAAGGTTGGGTCGCAGACTTGGACTAGCCAGACCACCCGCGACATGCTCGGTCGCGTTCGTTCGCTCGTCACGCCCGAAGCCTCCGGCTCATTCTCCTCATCAACACTGCTCGCCGGTGTACAGAACACCGGACTCACCTTGTGGATTGAGCGCTTCGCAACCGCTAGCACCAGCGAGCTCGGGGCAGTGCGTGGCCTTCGCCGCAGCAGTGGAGCCACCGCCGCGGAGTACGCCACGGCAAACTGGATTTCCTCCCGCGAGGTCGCCTTCCAAACACACGCTCCGGCAGGCGCCCCAGCTAGCGTTGTCCGCCAATACACCGTCGCCGCCTGGGACTACCCGGTTGAGTCCGCCACGGCCTCAACAGTCGCTGCCCCGGTCGCAGGCGCAGCCAGCACCACGCAAAGCTACTCGTGGTGGGCACAAAGCGGCTCGGCGGTCGGATACGCCCTCAAACCCGCAGCGATCACGACCACCGACCCAGTCGTTCCGACTTTGGTCAACGGCAGCGGGAACACCATCTCAACGACAAGCTGGTACGACCCCACCGGCAATGTCATCATCTCGCGGGCTCGGACGGGGCGGCTGGATGCCATCGAGCGTGATCCGCTCACGGGGTTGATGATCCGCTCCAGCATCGACGTCTCCACGGCCGGCCTGGCGACCCTCGGCGTTGCCGCCGCCACGCAGAACGCACCCGCCGCCCACGTGGTCGTCAACGGCGAGTCCGCGGCATACAACCGGACAAATAGCTTCGGTCGCGACAGGCTCGGACGCATCACCTGGGCAACCGGTCCGGACGGCCGCACCTCGCAGACCTTCCGCTCGGTGAGCCAGCGCGGCACGCTGCTGACGATCAACGTCCCGATTATCGCGGAGGGCAGCTTCAAAGGCCCCAGCCCGGTGACCGAGATCGGCCACGATGGCCAGGTGCTCGCTTCCGGCCTCATCAATCCCAATGCCGCGTTCAAACCCGCTCCTGGCAACTTGTTCGGTCTCAAGTCCGATCCCTACGCCAAGTCGACGGCCTCGCCGTTGCAGTGGGTGAGCACCGCCGCCGCCGCTCCGCAACGGCTGATCGCCCAGAGCGGGACCGAACTCCTCACCCTGACCGAGCACGACTACACACCAGATGGCTCCCGCCCGGTGAGTATGCGGAGCTTCCACGAGATCGCCGCAAACAAGAGCGCGTCCACCAGCTACGGCTCTAACGCCTGGGGCATGACCGATCGTGTCATCAGCCCGAGCGGCGATGTTGACCGTCTCGAGTTCAACAGCCGCGGCATGCCCGTGGCATCCAAGCGTTCCACGCTGCCGGCAGGCAGTGAGGTCACTCTCTCCACGATAGAGTACGACGGCGGCCTGAGCGGCAAGAACGGCCTCCCGACAACCATTCGGCGGTACCGCGAAGGCGCATCTGGTGGCCCGGCCACGATCGATGAGATTCAGATCGCCTACGACGCCTTCTCGCGGCCGCGGTCCGTTCGCGTTCCCAGCCCGGCTGGAGGGGTCGTGATCGGCGTTGACCGCGACAACGCGGGCCAGGTGCTTGCCATGGCCGTGTTTGATGCCACCCAACTCCCGGGTGGGATCCCTGCAACAACCCGTGTGGCAGATCTATCGGGCGGACGGCTGGCGTTGGACACGTTCATCCGGGATCCGCTCGGCCGAGTGGCCCGCTCGGAGCGGCACTTTATCGATCCCACCACTGGCCTTCCGACTGCAACTGGAGGAACCTGCAACACGCTCGATGGCATGCCGCTGGCATCCAGCGGCGGCAGCTCCGTGGTTACCGACACCTTCTTCGGTGCCGGCGGCAACGTCAGGCTCAGCATCGGCGAATCGATCAACAGTTACTCCTACGACCGCACCTGCGCGCTCTGCAACTCCGTCAAGATGCAGACCGCACCAATGACTCCGAGTCCCTCGACCGTGGTCGGTGCAGCCGGTACCACCGTCACGATGCAGGCCCAGACTGTCCGCGACAACCGCACCGGCCGCCCGGTCGCGACCATCGTGGCCACCGCCGGCGATGTGCTGACGCCGAACCTCCTCTTCACGCCGATCACCCCGGCGATTAACCAGTCCACGGGCGCGATTCAGGGGCTCTCGGTGAGCGGTGTCCCCGGTTCCACGCTCAGCCTCTCGGCGGTGAATCCCGGACTCCTCATGGTGCCCTTGGAGACGATCTCGATCTCCAATCGTCTTCAGTGCGGCAGTCCAGCCGCAAATCCCCTGGCAGTCTGCCTCAGCACCGACTGCGACACCCTTCCGATCGCAGACGACTGCAAGCGAACTGAGAACCGCATCAACCCCTGGGACATCCTCTGCGGCCAGATCCATGCCGATGGTCGCGAGTGGTTCAAGCAGTTCAACAACGCCGGCCAAACCACCGCCGAGTGCGAGCGAGGTCCAGCGCTGGCATGATGGTCAATCCGACCATTCCCACCGATCCGCTCGACCCGCCATACTGCCCAGGCAAGCAGCGCCTGTACCGCTACGACGACTCCCAGCGGCTCACCGACATCCTCTCCATCGCATCGCCCGACTGCAACCAGCCGCCAGCGGGCAACGCCCCGGACGACATCACGCTCCAGCAGATCAAGTACGCCAACTCCCCTGGCTTCTCGAACTCAGGCCCGTCCGGATACTCAACGCCCAGCAACAGCCTGCCGCGTGAAATCTCGTACCCCGGGCACCTTATTTCCCAGCCGCGGACGTTCAAGCTCAACTACAACAACTTCGAGCAGATTACCGCCATCACCACGCCCCGTGGTGACCTGCTGACCAGTGACTTCGGCGCCGGTGGCGCCCTGCTCCGCACGACCGAGGTGCCCAGCCCGATCGATCCGCTCGGCGCGGGCCTGCCGGCCCTGCCCGCCAAGGTCACAAGCTTCGGCTACGACGCGCTCTCACGGGTGACCTCCATTGCCACCTCAACGGCTGTCGGGGCGTCACCGTTTGACACCCTCAGCCTCGGCTACAACGCCTTTGATCGCCGCTGCTCCATGCTTCAGGTCACCGAGCCGCCATACGCCCCCCCGGCTGGCGGCGGCGGATACGGCGGCATCGTCTTTGAGAACCGCATCCGGACCTTCTTCGACAACCCCAGCCGGCTCTTCGGTGGTGGCCGCGGCCGTGACGGTGTCACGGAGCGGCTTGAGGTCATGGATGACCCGCAGAATATCGAGCGTTTCATCCGGCAGTCGCTGCCGTCATCCCCGGCCGCCGAACCCGACAAGACGCTCTACTGCGCCTGCACGATTCCTGACACGAGCATTACCGCCAAGCCCGACATCCAGACCCCGCCAAGCTGGAAGGACGCCTACAACGGAGCGATCTATCCCAAGAATGATCTGGTCAGCCCCGGCGCAGCCTGCGGCAGCCCGGATCCCTGGCCGACCGGTTCCGGCACCTCGCCGCACGATCTGTCCCCCGGCATCCCCGCCGAGCACAAGTACGGTCAGACATCGAATCCAAACGACCTGTGCTCCGATGCCCCCAAGTTCGACCTGGTCTTCCCGTCCTCTGGCCTGCAGCCGCAGTCGCCGCCAACCGGCCCCCCGCAGGCACCCAGTAATGCCCAGCCCGTCCTGGCCAGCCCGCCTGCCAACGCCTCAGGCGTCTGGTCGGGCATGTCCAACCCGCCCGCACACTACAACATCATTCAGCGCGATGCCTCCGGCCGCATCGAACGGCTCTACTCACCGGACCGCAATCTCGCCCAAGGCAGCGGCACCTACGACATCAACGACCGCAACTTCGGCTACGACTGCGATGGCAACCTGATTATCTGCTCCACCGGTGCTCAGGCGGATCTCACCCAGGAGTTGCTCCCTCCACCGCCCAAGCGCATCGAGTGGGCCACCAAGGACCGCCGCGGCAACCTCGCCACCAAGGCCGACCTCCGGTCCGGCCAGCCCCTGGTGTCCGGCGGCCCCCCCGCCGCCGCGTTCCCCGCCACATTTGATGACACCTATCTCACCCAGTCCTTCACCAAGGCCGATCAGTCAAGCCTGCTCACCCAGCGGTTCCCGCAGGGCAGCACGCCCCAGGAACTCAGCAACATTCCCCGCTGGGATGCCAACGGCAACATGATCGATGATGGTGAGCGGTTCCTCTATCAGTACGATGCCCGCAATCGACTTGTCGCCGTCTACCACCGCGCGCTGCAGTCCCCGCAGATCTTTGCCCGCTTCACCTACAACGGCATCGGCTGGCGAACAACCGCGGTCTACGACACCAACGGTGACGGCAGCTTCGCCGATGAAACCATCGAGTATTACGGCTACAACGATGCCTGGCAGCTCGTCCGCATCGATCGCCAGGGGCCCGTGCGTACACAGGGTGAGAATGCCGGCACTCGACCCGCCATCCGCCGCTACCAGGCCATCGGCTACCTCGGCGGCCAGCAGGCCGCCCGCTACCCGACGGATCGCCCTGTGGTCCGCCTTCGTGATACCGACGGCGACGGTGTCTATGACGAGAAGCTCAGCTACATCCAGAACTTCCGCGGCGATATCGTCGCCCTGGTAAAGCGCGTCGCCAAGCTCGATGCCGTCTCGGCCCATGCGGCAGCAACCGGTGCACTCAACGCCCTGTCGGAACTGCCGGACAACACGTCCGTGGCACTTCCGGTGCCCGAGGGCTTCTTCGAAGGCAATGAAAACGAGGTCAATCTCGCGGTTGCCGCCGCGTATTCGACGCTTGGATACAAGCTCGAAGAACTTAAGTCAAAGGTCGATGCCCAAGGCAACCTCCCGCCCATCCCCATCGCCGGCCGCGGCATGGTCGTCGAGCGCTACAGCTACGGCCTCTATGGCGATCCGGACACACTGCCGATGGCGGATGTCGATCGTTCCGGCGTGATGGTGAAGCTGGATGCGGGCTATGCCCACGCCGAGGCCTTTGATGCCGCACTCAACTACGTTAACCCGGGCGCCTCAGCGCTCCAGGGCGATCTGCGAGCCGATGTCGATGGCGATGGCGTGCTCTCAAGCTGGGATCAGCTTCGTTTCGGCCAGCAGCAGACGGCCTGGATGATGGTGACCATCGACGCGATGGCGACCGGTTCGGGTGAAGATCAGAACGGCTGGAGCACTCAGAACACCCTCAGCCGTCACCACCCGGTGGCGCTGCAGGCAAACGGCGAGCCGCTGAGCACCGTGCCGCCGACCGCCGGTGCCCTCTCCCCGCGTGACAACTACAAACTCCGCGGCCTGGTCCAACTCGACAACCGTCTGGGCTACGCCGGGTACGTCTGGGATCCGTTCCTGAAGATGTACCACAACGGCGATCAGGTGTTCAACCCCCGATTGGGCATCTGGCTGCAACCGGACCCTGCTGGTTACGCCGGTGGCTGGAACATGCACGAGTTTGGCTTGCCGACCTCGTTTGCGGGGATCAGTCCCGCGGCAGCGTTTGGCGATGCGATGGCGGCCGCAAGCGCCGGAGGCGGCTGTGGCTGCCCATCCGGTGCCGACACGATGAGCTTCACCGCGGGAGACAACGGTCGCGGCCGGGATGATGACAATCGGCCCGCCCGCCAGCGTCCACGCAAGGGAGATGTGTTCGATCAGATGGGTCTCGGCGGGGATGAGTTCCGCGCCGGCAGTGGCCCGCGAGACGGACGGATGATGGAAACCGCGAAGCTCGTTCGCGGCTTTACAGAGGGCGTCTTCCAAGGTGCCAAGATGGGGGTGCCGATCGGAATTGCGCTCGGCGCTGTTGCGCTGATCCCTGGCGGCGCCGTGGCCTTGGCACTCGGTGGAGCCATTCTTCTGGCCGATGAAGCCGCTGCGATCAGCCGTGACTGGTGGTGGATGAGCGGCGAGGAACGGGCCCACTACATCGGGACGCAGGTCGGTGGAACATTCGGCACTGGTGCAGGTTCGCCGATCGGGAAGGGATTGGGTGGCGCGGCGGGGCGGGGGTACCAGATCGCCACAGGAATGGGAATGCGTCGCTCTGCAGCCGCAGCACCTTTGGATCCGACCGTTCGGCCCTACAGAGATGCGGCGACGCTCGAACTCGGTGACGCACATCACATAGTGCAGCATGCGGCGGTACGTGATCTCGACGGCTATTCTAGATTCGACGCACCCTCTGTGATTCTTGAAGGACCCCCTAATGTACGATCATCACCGCATGGCCGAACACGTGCCGTGCAACGGCGTTGTGGCGGTGGCACACTTGGTGCCGAGATGGATATCGCTCGGGATGCACTCCAAGCGGCTGGCTACACTGTCGAACAGATCGCTAGCATTCTTAGCAAAGCGAAAGCATACTTCTACGAAGAGTTAGGCCATTCGCCTGCGACTCGAACTCGTATTCCCGGAGATCGGCGGTGAAAGTTGATCCAAGCATCGCGGCGGTGATCTACGCGTGCCTCGACCTCATCGGCCGCGGCAAGGAAGAATTGCTAGAGGCGTGGGCCGACAGTTTCCGAGGCAACCTTGATGAAGTTGTTGCAGAGATTCGAGACTATCCGGCGACCTTTAGATCTCCCCGCGCGGGTGATGAGGCCGGTTGGGATCTATTGCTTCTCGCTGGCGGGCCTTGGCATCATCCTACCTGGGATGTCGCCGCACGACTGCCGGAGTCCGGGGGAGGTCTCAGCGACCTAACTGTGCGGCTTCGGATCGTCGACCACGGCGATCGCGTCGCGGTGCACTTCCGCGCGGTCCTCGTCGAATAGAGGGACGAGCCTATCGCTGTACCGCGATGGTGATTGTTTCCCCAGCCAGCAATTTCCCTCACTGATGGCCAGCTTGGCGATCGGGTTCCAGCCGGGGATTCGCAAGCGGCTGGGATCGAGGCGGAGATCACACCAACGGAGTGGCGTGAGTTCGTGCTCGAACTCGGGACATCGCCTGATCGGCAGTCGGGCGGGCAGCAGGGCGTCAGGTCGGGCACGCTCAGCCTGCTGCGGCCGCTGGCCTGGCTGGAACAGAACCAGCTGACCACGACGGGTGGCCGTAACCAGACCACGGGCGAGGTGTGGGTGTCACTGGTAATCCCCGAGTGGGGGCTTGACGGTGCGGCACGCGTGCTGGAGATCAAGCCGTGCCCGGAGATCCGCCCCGGCCCCGGCCGCCTGGTGCTCATGAAGAGCACGACGCGGTACACCGGCGAGATGGCCACCATAACGCTCACGGGCAGTTGCGACGCCATCACCGGCACAGCCGGTCACCCCATCTTCAGCATCGACCGTGCCGCGTACGTAGACTTGGGCGATCTGATGCCCGGCGAGCGTGTCCGCACGGCGGACGGCTGGGCCACAGTCGAGGCCATGTCACGCTGGCGCGGCCAGCAGGAGGTCTACAACCTCGAGGTCGACGGTGATCACCGGTTCTTCGTCGGCAGCGCGGGAGTTGAAAGTCACAATGCGGGGCCGTGCCACGGCAACAGCTCATCCGCACGCAGGCCGCAGCATGCATACGATATTATTGATAACGATGTCGGGGGAGTCTCGAAGCCAGGCATCAGTGGTCAAAAGCTGAATAAAAACGGAGATTCGCCAAGAGCGAACAAACAAGTCAATCAACTTAACAAAAAAGCAGGCCGCGAGCGCTATTCCGCAGTGGTCGTCAAGACCGACATTCCGGGGAGGCGAGCAGCTAAAGCGTACGAGCAGCAGAGAACGAATATGCACGCACAAAACGGCGAACCACTGAATTTGCATAAGCTCCCAAGGCCGGAGTGATGATGTGAAGCAGCTACGAGAGGTCTTTGTGGTGGCGGCAGCAAACCCGCGAGCGCTTGCGCGCAACTTCAACTCAACGGCGGCCGCTATTGCGATGGCGTTCGAGAGGCGGCTCGCCAATGTGCACGCACATGGCTGTTGGCGAGTGTGCATCTCCTGCAGGCAGGGCATCGCTGCGGAAACAATCAGCATCGCTGGAGGGTGTCTCGAACTACCTATCGCTTTTGACTTCGAAAAGTACTTTGCGCTGTGCGATGTCGCCAAGAAGGAAATGGTAGCGGAGACGATAGTCGCGGCAGTCCGGCGATACGCCACGACTGCGGCGCTACAGATTGGAACGTTCGAACGGATATACAAGGAGCTAGCTGCGATCGGCTATGACACGCAGTGGTACCACGGAGTCGAGAAGTGGAATCGCCCTCGCACGATGGTGGCGCGTATTCGGGTTGCGCACGAAGTAGCGTCCTGCCGGATCGTGGTCGAGGTATCCAACTCCGATGGGCGGCTTGTGCACGCGGAAACTGTCGCATCCGTCAACCCGATCCAATGGGATGTGCTGCCAGCGCTTGGGAAGGCCAAGTGGCGGACAAGGGACAGTATCGAGTACACGGCGAAGTCCCTGAAACGGCCCGTTGTGTTCATGGTCGGCGAACGGAGCTGATGCAGAACGACGGTTTTCGTGACCTGCTCCCATTTCTGGCCGCAGCCGCAATCAGAGTAGACGGGTTTGTGCGCTTCTCCCTGATCCTGTGCCATTCCCAGCGTGAGCGTTTCGGCTCCATCCGACCGGGTTTTCCTGAGCCTTGGACGCAGCGAACTCCTTCGGACTCAAGTTGCCGGCGGCACTGCGTAATGGCTCGCGAGCCTGGTGGGTGCCCCGCGCCCCTCCCCCGACCCCAAGGGCTACCTCTTCACCGTCGCCCCCGGCGCATGGGTCAAGCGTTACCTCTATGACGGCCATGGGCGGCTGGTCGAGACGCAGAGCCCCTACCTCGGCCCCGGCGGCAAGATCGCCCGCGAGGAGCACTTCTACTACGACGGCTCCCGCCGCGTGCAGGAGGTCGTCACCGACCCGCTCGACATCCAGTACGTCTACTACAAGTACGGCTACGACGGTCTTGTCGAGTTTCTTCAGAATCTCCCCGATGCCG
>CAILKP010000006.1 GCA_903834785.1 uncultured bacterium | reverse complement strand
GGCGGTGGGGCAACGAGACGGCGCACAGCACGATGAAGCGAACGGTCGGGTCAAGTGTTGCCGGTCGAAGCGAGACGGCGATGCTGGCTGATGTGGCGCTGAAGGTCCTCGCGTACGCCCTGCGGGTCTGATCACAGGAAGTGTGCCGGGGATTTCAACAGAGCAAAGGGCGCTCTTCATTCTAGTGGGTACGCCATGCTTCGATCTTCTGTCGCGCATCCTCGCTTGACTTGAACAAGTTCTTGTTCGGGCACTCCACACGCAATGCGCTCCGTCCTTCCGCAAACTGACGCCTCTTTATGTTCCAGATCTCAAAACAAAGACCGGGTTTTTCCACAGCAAGACCCTCTCGTCGTCGATCAGAAGTTGAGCGAGCATACACACCGTGGACGTGATCCTCTACAGCCTTTACTTGTCCTGAATCTAGACTTGCTACTGAAATGGGATGCGAAACGCAATGCTTGATCATTGCAATGCAAATGAATACACTACAGTGGCTATTGAGACAATGACTAAGCTTAAACACATTAGAACAGAGAACAAGGTTCCGCCTTTCCCGCCTACACCCCATGGGATAGTTGCAATCAAAACAACCGTAAATCCTAGTATCAACAACTGGACTAGAATGCCTCCGTAAATCAGTATCCGACGCAGGATCCAATGTCTCCCTCTCCCTGCTGGACCAAAGGCCCGCCCGGTAACACCGAAGTCCCCTCCGAGCAAGTCGCTTACCTTGCCGAGAGCAAATACGTTAAGCATTGATGCTACCAGCGCTCCAAACGACACAACAGCGTGGAAATCTCCCAAAAATTTAATCATCTCACTAAGCATGGAATACGCTCCTTCGGCCAGGGACGGACACAAGACGGCAAGGTGAGAACAGCTTGAATGAATCTCGATGATGGCCACCGCGAGAGCGTGCCGCCAATGTGTTCACCAGATGCCCTGCAAGTGATTGTAACTTTGAGTGAATTTTATAAACGATGCTCTCCCCATGCCCTTGTCAACGAGAGCTTAGTATGTGATGGCTACCTCCAGTTCCGTATCTTCGTGACAACGGAAGCTGCTTTATTCATGGCGTGTATGGTATCGCATTCTGCCTTCGCTTGGCGGTACTGTTCGACAATCTGGAGCCGTATTCCCTGCAGGAACTTACAGTTTCCGTTTGAGTTCATTTCTCTGTACGCTTCTGCAGTAATGTGTTCTGAGTAGACCAAGATCATAGTCTTGCCAGCAGTTCCAGCAGCGGTGAACAACCGAATTAGTGGATGCGGACAATTACTGCCCAGAAACTCAAGTCCGCAAGAGATCTGCATCCCGATGTCGCCGTCGCTGTTAGCTTGTAGGAAGTCTCTAATTAGTAGAGCATTATCAATACCTTTGACTGGTTGGACTAGCCGCTTGAGTGCGCTTCGATGCTTGGCGAATTTAAGTATATCTTTCTTGATTATCCCTTCAACTAGCACGTCTGGAATTTTGCCGCCATAGTGCTTTACCAAGGCACAGGCTGTATTTTGAGTTTTCTTTAGCTCTCTAACGTACCCAGAGTCGATATGGTCCAAAAGTTGTTCTGCAAATCCAGGGCCGAGGACCTCTATGGATGGCATAATGAACGGGTCAGCTACTTCCAACATTGAGGGCGCCGTCCCGCAGGCCCGATTCAATGCGCGATCCAAATCGGCTAGCTTCTCAAGGCGACTTTGGGCATATGTGCAGCTTGGCGGGGTCGGCGGACATGGCGAGCAAGATTGGAGACCGAGTGGATCTCTACCCAAAGCCGGTGTGGAACGAACATACTCATACAATCCCAAACCATCGACGTATCCCGCTGGATCTCGCTCCAGCCACCTGCCCAGACCCGCAGAGTAGTGGCGGAAACGCACCGTATACAGGTACGAGTCGTCGTTGAAGATATAGCCGCAATAGCCGACGTTCAGCCGCAGGCCGCCGGACAGGGCTCGGCTGTCACCGAGCTGACCTGGCATGACACCGGCGCCTGCCCCGAGCTGGGCTGAGTAGATGAAGTCAGCATCTGTTTCATCAACCAGCCCGTCACGGTTGAAGTCGTACTCCGCAGCGTAAGAGCCCGATGTGATGTCCGATGGGAATAGCGCGACCAAGGAGAGGTCATTGGTGTCGACGACTCCAGAGTCATCAACATCGCCCGCGGGCTCTGCGAAGGCAACGCCGCACGGCGAGTACTCGATTCTGTCCACCGGAGCGGCGACCACGCACGCATATGTACTGGCCAGACCCGAGCCACACTCACCATTGAACGCCAAAGGGAACCTCCGAAGCGCCCGCACACCCCGCTGACACAACAGGGCACGGCCCAGTCTACCTCCGGTTCGCCCCGATGCAACCGCAGGATCCCCAAACGCCGAAAAGAAAACAAACAAGCCCCGCCCGCTCCTGCCGCGGCCCCGATCCCCCGCCCCCGCACCTTGCCCAACCCCCCAAAACCACAACAGCCCACCGGCGGCGGTGGGCTGTTGTCTCATGGTTCATTCTTCGGCGAAGCAAAGGCCGGCGGCAATCACCACCATCCACCAACCCGCACTTACTGGTCGTGCCCGGCGAACTCCGGCATCTTGTGCCCGGCATCCTTCAGCGTCTTCTCGCGGCTGGCCAGCTCAATGTCGCCATCGACCATCATCGCCGCCAGCTGCTCCACCGTGGTCTCCGGCTTCCAGCCCAGCTTGTTCATCGCCTTGGTCGGGTCGCCCAGCAGCAGGTCCACCTCAGCCGGACGCAGGTACCGCGGGTCAAACGCCACGTGCTTGTCCCAGTCCAGGCCCGCGTGCTTGAAGGCCAGCTCCGCGAACTCCCGCACCGTGATCGTCTTGCCCGTGGCAATCACATAATCATCCGCCTCGGGCTGCTGCAGCATCAGCCACATCATCTTGACGTAGTCACCGGCAAAGCCCCAGTCACGCTTGCTGTCCAGGTTGCCCAGGAACACCTTGTCCTGCAGCCCCATCTTGATCCGCCCCACCGCGCGGGTGATCTTGCGGGTCACGAACGTCTCGCCGCGCCGCGGCGACTCGTGGTTGAACAGGATGCCGCACGAGGCGTGCATCTTGTAGCTCTCGCGGTAGTTCACCGTCGCCCAGTGCGCCATCACCTTGGCGCACGCGTACGGGCTGCGCGGATAAAACGGCGTGTTCTCGCGCTGCGGCACCTCCTGCACCAGGCCGTACTGCTCGCTGGAGCTCGCCTGGTAGTACCGGATCTGCTTGCCCGCGGTCTGCTGGTGGTCGCGCACGGCCTCCAGCAGCTTCAGCGCGCCCATCGCCACCGTCTCAGCGGTGAACACCGGCATGTCAAACGACACGCGCACGTGCGACTGCGCACCCAGGTTGTACACCTCGTCGGGGTTCACCTGCTTCATCAGCTTCGCAAGGTTGTTGCTGTCGCACAGGTCGCCGTAGTGCAGCATCATCTTGCCGCCGCTCTTGGCGTGCGCCGCCTTCAGGTGCGGGTCGGTATAGATATGGTCAATCCGCCCCGTGTTGAAGTTCGAAGCGCGGCGGATGATGCCGTGCACCTCGTACCCCTTGTCCAGCAGGAACTCCGCCAGGTACGAGCCGTCCTGGCCCGTAATGCCCGTGATCAGGGCGCGGCGGCCGGCAAACTGGGCCGAGGCAGAGTTGGAAGCGGGTTTGTTCGATGGGCCGTTGGTCGTCATGGGTGGCCTGAATTCGGTTCAGTGGGGCTCGATCTGCACATTCCCGCCCGGAATGGGCAGGAGGGAAGGATATCGGATCGGCTTTTCGCCGTTGGCGCCTTGGGGAAGTTCTGCCCGAACCTTCACAAGTTATCGGACGCTCTACCCCACCGTCCGACCCATCCGCACATCCCCTCACCCAAACCGCCCCGCAAACGCCGCCACCGACAGCACCCCCATCAACCCCGCCAGCGCCAGGGGACCCCCTAGCGCGATCCAGCCCTGCCACCCCTCCCGCCGCCCACCAACCTTTACCTCAGCCCGGCTCGCCACCGCCAGCGCCACCCACATCAGCAGCAGCGGCTCAAAGTACCGCTGCCACGTCAGCGCCTGGGCCGAGCACGCCGCCATGAACGCCACCAGCATCACCGCCAGCACCCACCTCGCCTGCCGCTGCGCCCCCACCAGCACCGCAAACACCCCCGCCGCCCCGACCGCGCTCATCACCACAATCAGCGGGCTCGTCCGCCCCAGCACCGTCACGCCCCGGTCCTGCAGCCACTTGACCGCATTCCACAACCCGCCGATCCGCAGCGGATGGGGCCGCAGCACATACGTCGTCTCCGGCACCAGCGCCAGCACCGCCCCCACCGCCGCCGCCAGCCCAAGGCCGATGCAGAACCACTTCCGCATCAGCAGCCCCCGCAGCGTCCCCCACATCAGCGGCACACAAAACGCCAGATAAATCGCCAGCAGCGAGAGCATGAACGCCGGCGTCGCCGGTGACAGCCCGCCCACATTCGTCGGCACCGTCGGCCCGCCATCAACACCCAGCGTCTGCTGCGCATCGCGGAACGCCGCCGGTGTCAGCCCGCCCCACAGCACCACAAACGCCCCCAGCACGGCAAACGCCGGCAGCGTCATCACGGCAGACACGCCCGCCCGCCGCAGCGAGTGCGGCACATCCGCCAGCACCGCCACACCAGAAAGCTCGGCCTCCGCCGCCGCATCCGGCCCCGCCGGCAGTTCCTCATTGCGCATGGCCGAGAGCCAGTCGCCGCCGGCCCACCCTCCGCCCCTTCCGGCCCGATCACCCATCACCGGCGCTGCAAACCACGCCCCCACCCACACCGTTGCCGCCGCCCAGATGTGAATCTGCCGCACCGCCACCAGCAGCACCAGCAGCCCGCCCGCGATGGCCCATCGCCGCCAGCTCTGCACCGGGGCCAGCGCCACACCCACCACCACCAGCGCCAGCAGCCACGCCAGGTTGTCCGGCAGCAGGTACATGCCGCTCTGCAATATGTACGGGCACGCCAGCAGCGGCAGCGCCAGGCACACCGCCTCGGCCATCGGCCGCCGCGCCGCCAGCAGGCCAACCAGCGTGCCGAACAGCGCGGCCGTCGGCACCGTGCTCAGCAGCCGCAGCACCAGCAAGTCGGCGGTCGCAAACCGGTGCACCGCCGCCATGGCAATGTGGTACCCCGGCGTCGTCGCCGAGAGGTAGTTCTTCAGCCCGAAGGCCGGAAACTCCGCACTGAACTGCTCGATGACCTTGAGGTGAAACAGGTTCTGGTCCTCACCAGACCGCGAGTGCGTCACCCCGGCCAGAATCATCACCGCCAGCAGCACATACGCCAGCACGGTGGCCAGCACAAAGGCGCGAACATGAAAGCGTGGCGGGTGCATCGGCATGGCGGAAGAGAACGCGAGTCAGAACGGCAAACAACCGGAACCAAAGCGGAAGCAATCTATCGGCCCGCGCACCCCCACCGGGCGAGGAATCGCCTCACGGATCAGGTTACGCTTCGCTTCCGGCGGGCCCTCGGCCCCTCCGGCCGTCCGGTCACCGCCACACACACCGCACGCTCAGCACTCAGGAACCCACACCATGGCCATGCCTTGCACGACCACGTTCAACTTCGAGGGCTACCGCATCACCCGCTACATCGGCGTGGTCCGCGGCATCGTCGTCCGCGCCCCCACCATCTCTCAGGGCATCATGGGCGGGCTCAAGAGTCTCGTCGGCGGGCAGATCGGCGCCTATTCCGAAATGTGCGAGCAGGCCCGCAAGCAGGCGTACGAGTCGCTCCTTGAGCACGCCAAGGAAATGGGCGCCAATGCCGTCGTCGGCCTGCGGTACGACACCGGCAACGTCGGGGCGGCCCAGAGCGCCGCGACCGAAGTCCTCTGCTACGGCACCGCCGTGGTCATTGAGGCCGATCGGTAAGGTGCAGCCATCAGGCAAAGTTCCCCAAAGTCCCACCTTCGGTGCGGAAACCCATCGCCTACGACGGCCCACTCACCGCATTTCTCCCAAGCAAACCCGGTTTTAACCGGCCACACCGCTAGGATGCTCCGTCCGGGCAATACCGGATGTGCCCTACTCGCCGCGGCATTCCCCGCGGCGTCTGCACGGCACAGGAGCGCACCGTCTCGAACACCTCTTTAGCTTCGCCGATGGAACCCGCCGCAGCCCACCGCGCCGCGGCAGTGACCAGCAGCCCCACACCACACCCCGCCCACCTGCAACTGCCCGAGACCGTCCACCGCGATGATCACGGCCGGCTGCAGATCCGCTGGATCTACACCGCCAGCATCATCGCCATTCACGTGGCCGCCCTGGCCGCGTGCATCCCATGGCTGTTCAGTTGGACCGGCCTGGTTCTCTGCCTGGCCGGCCTGTACATCTTCGGCACCCTGGGCGTCAACGTCGGCTTCCATCGCCTGCTGACGCATCGCAGCTTCGCCTGCCCGCTGTGGGTCGAGCGCGGGCTGGCACTCCTGGGCGTCTGCTGCCTGCAGGAAGGCCCGGCCCGCTGGGTGGCCATTCACCGCCAGCACCACCAGCACTCCGATGAGCAGCCCGACCCGCACTCACCGCTGGTGCGCTTCTTCTGGGGTCACATCGGCTGGCTGCTTGTGGCCAACAGCGCGACGGACACCATGGGCCTCTACCAGCGCTACGCACCCGACCTGACGCGTCAGCCCTTTTACCTGAACCTCGAACGCCGGCTCAACTGGCTGTGGGTCTACCTGCTCCACGCCGTGCTCATCGTCGCGGCGGCGGCACTGATTGGCCGCGCTGTGCTCGGTGACTGGGCCCACGCCGGGCAGCTTGCCGCCAGCGTGCTGGTCTGGGGCGTGCTGCTCCGCACCGTGCTGGTCTGGCACATTACCTGGAGCGTCAACTCCCTCTCGCACCTCTTTGGCTACCAGAGCCACGACACCGGCGAGAATAGCCGCAACAACTGGCTCGTCGCGCTGATTTCCAACGGTGAGGGCTGGCACAACAACCACCACGCCGACCAGTGCTCCGCCGCACACGGCCACGCCTGGTACGAGCTTGATGTTTCTTACCTGACCATCGTCGCGATGGAGAAACTCGGCCTGGCCCGCAAGGTCCGCCGGCCCAAGCCCGCTGCTGCGGTGACTGCCGCGGCCACCCCCGCGCCGGTCATCACCGCCCGAACGGCCAGAACTTCTTCTGGCTCACGCTAAACAGGTCGTTCTCGTAGCTTGAGCTGTCCCGGTCGGCATCCAGCGTCGGCTCGCCGCGCAGGAACTGGCGGATCAACCGCTGATCCGGCGGCAAGTCCGCAACCTCGCTGGCCGGCACATCGCGCAGCTTGGCGAACCAGTCGCGCGTGTCGATCCGCAGCACCCGGCCCTTGTCGAGCATCACCATGCGGTCGGCAATCGTAAACGCCGAGTCCATCTCGTGGGTCACCACCACGCTCGTCACACCCAGCCCGCGCGTCAGGTGCAGGATCAGCCGGTCAATCTCCGCGCTGGTGATCGGGTCCAGACCGGCCGAGGGCTCGTCATAGAACAGGATCCGCGGGTCCAGCGCCATCGCCCGGGCCAGGCCCGCACGTTTCTTCATGCCGCCGGAGATCTGGCTGGGCAGCTTCTCGGCGTGCTCGCGCAGGCCCACCAGTTCCAGCTTCATCTTCACCGTGATGTCAATGACATCCTCGGAAATGTCCGTGTGCTCACGCAGCGGCAGGGCCACGTTGTCGGCCACCGTCATGGAGTTGTACAGCGCGCCGGACTGAAACAGAATGCCGAACTTCCGGCGGACCTCGTCAACTTCCTTGGGTTGCAGCCGCGAGACATCCTGGCCGAAGAGCTTGACCGAGCCCTCCTCAGGAATCAGCGAGCCGATCAGGCAGCGCAGCAGCGTGCTCTTGCCGCAGCCCGAGCCGCCCATGATCACCAGCGTCTCACCGGGGTACACATCCAGCGTCACGCCCGAGAGCACCACCTGCTTGCCGAACCGCTTGATCAGGTTGCGCACCTGCACGATCGGCTCGGCCCGGCCGGGTCCCTCCGCCGCGGGCGTGGGCGCACCGGGAATGCGGGCTCCCGCCGCATCGGACCGCGGCCCCTGCTCGGCGCCGCCGGATCCCCCGGCGCCACCCTGCTGGGACGTCTGGCCGGGCTTCATGTTTGACGGCTGGCTGTCACTCACGCGGGCATGGTAGTGTCCGGCCGGTTCGGGCGGCCAACGATCACCCGCCGTGAGCGAAACCCGCCGAATCCAGTACAACCTCAACATCGCCGATGAGCAGGCCACCGCCCGCCTGGCCGCACGCCTGGCCCGCACCCTGCGGCCCGGTGAGGTCCTGGCCCTCCGCGGCGGGCTGGGAGCCGGCAAGACCACCCTCGTCCGCCACCTCGCCGCGGCACTGGGCATCGACCCCGACACCGTCAGCAGCCCCACCTTCGTGCTCATCAACGAGTATCGCGTGCCTGCCCCGGGTACCTCCCCAGGCATCTCCCGGCTCATTCATATCGATGCCTACCGCCTCAGCGGCGATGAGGAACTCGACACCATCGGCTGGCACGAGGCCATCGCCGCCGGTGATGCCATTCTGGCCATCGAGTGGCCCAGCCGCATCGAGCCCGCGCTCGAGGCGCTGGGTGACACCGTCATCTGGCTGGAACTCGAAGCCACCGGCGAACACTCCCGCCGCGGCATGCTGCGACTGCCCCCCGGCCGCGACCTGGCGCCGCTCAGCGGCCAGCCCGACTTGCCAAGCCAGCCGGGCCAGCCGGGCCAACCCACTGGCCAGACCCGGCCGCCCGAGCCCACCGCCTGCCGCACCTGCGGCAAGCCAGTCCTCCCCGGCCGCTCGTTCTGCAGCGACACCTGCCAGATGGCCGAACTGCACAAGTGGCTGACCGGCCAGTACATCATCAGCCGCGAGCTACAGGAGAAGGATGAGGTGGAGGGGAACGGGGAGAGGTGAGTGGGGAGTCGCGAGGGAAAGGCGGAAGACGGGCTCACGCAGAGCACCAGAGGACCAGAGGAAGACAAGAGGCAATGGAAGGGAACAGGGATGGACAGGATGAAGGCGGGGAGATGGGAGAGGCAATAGAGAAAAGATCAAAGAGAAAAGGAAGAGGCGGAGGCGGAATTGATCTCGGGCACGGAGGGGGTTGTGCTTGGAGAGCACAAGCACCTTCGTGCGAGTGGGGAGTTTGGGGTGAGGGCCTTTGTTTCGCCGGCCCGGGCGCTTCCGCTTCGGGCTCCAATAAGGCGGGCGCTTCGGATGCCGAGGGGGCGGGTGGTTGTCATTCGAGCTTGTGGCCCAGTTGGGCGAGGCGCTGGCTGATGTGATACTGACGCATGACGGTGGGGTTGAGCTTTTCGCGGACGCAGCGGTCGAAGAGGTCCTGGGCCTGGGCGGCCCAGGCGGGGGTGTGGGACTCGTGACGTTTGCGACACTGCAGCGCGACAAGTTCATTGCCGATGCCGAAACGGAGATCCTCGAGTGTGGCCCACTCTTCTTTCAGGGTGGCGACTTCGCAGGCGGTTGCCTCGGGGTCGGCGGGGAGTGTGGGTTCGGGTTCGGATGTGGGCGCGGGCTCTGCTGCGGTGGGGGCAGTGGCGGGCGCGGGGGTGGTGTTGGTTGGTGCGGCAGTCGTCGCGGTGGCGACGGGTGTGGCTGCGTTGATGGCAGTTGTGGCGGGCACAGTCGTTGCGGGCTCGCTCGCGGTCGCGTTACTCGCGGCGAGAGAGTCGCGCAGGGCGATTGATTGCTGGAGGCGGTCCTTGGTGTCGGCGAGTTCCTGGCGGAACTCGGGGAGGTAGTGGGACTCGATATCGTCGGCGCGGTTGCGGAGGTACTCGCGCGTGGCGGGGTTCTCGGCAACGTTTGAGCCGGTGCGGTCCCAGCCGAGCTGGCGGGTGTAGGTGGTGAGCAGATCTTCGAGTTTGGCGACCTGAGCGGTGAGATCGGAGATCTCGGCCGGGTCGATTGGTTTGGGTGGTTCGGGGGGAAGCGGGGCGAGCGGTGGCGCGGGGGCGAAGTCGACGAAGTTGACGGGGTTGACGTGATTTACGGCCTCGACGCAGTGGGCGTAGTCGGGGTGGCGGTCATCGG
>CAILKP010000005.1 GCA_903834785.1 uncultured bacterium | reverse complement strand
GCTTCGATGCTCTGAACGGCGAGCCATGCCGCGGAACTGCGGGAGAAGCCGACGCGGCGGGGGTGGCTCGGCGGCAGTGTTGGAGCCGAGACGAAGTGACGGCGATACTCTTCAACCGTCCTGACTGGAGCAGCCTGGCATGAACTGCAAGCCTCGTGTCGTCCGGATTGACGATGTGTTTAACATCCGTGGTTTCTTTCCACAAGTAATTGTCGGGATCGAGATTCCGCCCGACGAACAGTTAGAGTTAGACGAATACTGGTATTTTGATCCGAGCAGCAAATCAACTTGGAGATTTGGCGGCTGTCCGTGTCCTCCGCGAGGTCAAAGACCGAAGACAATCGCGCTAGCTCCTGTTTCTGGTGACGGGAAGCTGGTTCCGGGGTTGGAGCTCCAGCTTGTGCCCATCGGTTGGCAGCCATGAGTGGGTTTGTGCGGCGAGGACGACGGGCCAGAGTGCCGCACTGTGCTGGTGGATGCACGCTGGCCGGGATGCTTGGGGCGTTCAAGGTGGGCCGAAAGGACGGCTGATACACTGGAACCTGTACACCGAACCTGAGCCATCTCAGGCCGGTGGATCGCTTCGGTCAGAGGTTTGCTTCTGTGCCGGGGCGTTTATCAGCGAAGAGCACCACAACGATGGCTGATCCGGCTGATTTCGACATCCTGACGTTCGTGTGGAGAGTCCTGTTTATGGCGGGATGCTCTGCGCTCTCGGTCGGTGTTGGTATCTGGCGACTGCGAGCTGTCGAAAGAGCGGACAGGGAGCTCTTTGGTGAGAAAGTCCCTTTCAGTGATGTCGAGAGAGGAAACACCCATTATGTGTCAATCGTCGTTGGATGCATCCACGTCCTTGCTGGCACCGCGGCGGTTGTCACTCTGCTGACACCAACTGGCCTGCCGATCGAGCGTGTTGATCGCAGCCTGGTCCGTTTCGCTGAGGTCGTGAGCTCTGGGCCCGCAGTGCTTTGCGGATTGTTCACAGTGTGGGTTGTGATTGACGGGTTTCTTTATCCGTCAGCCCTTGAACTCCGGCGAAAGCTCGATCGCTACCGCGATGAGCACCGCCGACGAAAGTAGTAGGCGTTATCGATCTGAGATGCTTGGGGCTGGAAGTCTTGTACTTGTTGAAGGCCCCGGAAGTTCGCCAGTTCTCAGCTCCGCTGTGGGCTGCGTGCATAGGGTAGTCGCGGGCTATTGAATCGCCCTTGAGGAGGCCTCATGGAAGAAGTGGCAACAATCACGTTCGAGGATCTTGACACGAAGAGCGAAGCGGTGGCCATTGTCCAGCGCGATGCTGATGCGGTGCTTCTTGCTCTGTCAGTCCGCATCGATGGGGACGTGCAAGTCGTCATGTGCAGAGCGGATGCGAAGCGGCTGCTGGAAGCGTTGCAGGTTGCACTTGCCTGAGTGGTTCCGCAAGGAATCGCCCGCACGTACTCGGGACAAAGGCAACAGAACGTACCCAAGACATAGGTGACAGCTCGCCAACCTTGGGCCGAGGGCTTTCGATGGCGTGAATGGCGAGCTATGCCGCGGGGCTGGTCAGTCGCCACTCTTCTCAACGAAGTAGTTGGGGCTTTCCTTGGTGATGCGGATGTCGTGGGGGTGGTTCTCGACGACGGTTGCCGAGGAGATGCGGCAGAAGCGGGCATCGCGGCGGAAGTCGGCCAGGGTGCGGCAGCCGAGGTAGCCCATGCTGGCGCGGAGGCCGCCGACGAGCTGGTAGGTGAGTTCGGCGAGCGTGCCGCGGTAGGCGACGAGGCCCTCGACACCTTCGGGGACGAACTTGTACTTCTGCTGCTCGCTGGCCGGTGAGCCGGCGGCGTTGCCGCCATCGGTGCCGGGCTTGTGCTGGCCGTAGCGGTCGGAGGAGCCGGCCCGCATGGCGCCTTCGGAGCCCATGCCGCGGTAGCTCTTGTAGCGGCGGCCCTGGCGGATGACCAGTTCGCCGGGTGCTTCCTCAAGGCCTGCGAACATGGAGCCCATCATGACGGCGTGTGCGCCGGCGGCGATGGCCTTGGCGATGTCGCCGGACTGGCGGATGCCACCATCGGCGATGACGGGCACGCCGGAGCCCTCGAGCGCGCTGGCGACGGAGAGAATGGCCGAGAGCTGGGGCACACCGACACCGGTGACGACGCGGGTGGTGCAGATGGAGCCCGGGCCGATGCCGACCTTGACGGCATCGGCGCCAGCATCCATGAGGGCCTTGGCGGCATCGGCAGTGGCGACGTTGCCGGCGATGACCTCGATCTTGTGCTTGCTCTTGATGGCGCGGACGGTGCGGAGGACGTTCTCGCTGTGGCCGTGGCTGGTGTCGACGACCAGGACGTCAACCTCGGCGGCCATGAGGGCCTCGACGCGCTCGTACTGGTCGACACCGCAGGCGGCTCCGCAGCGGAGGCGGCCCTGGGCATCCTTGGTGGCTTTGGGGAACTGGCCGAGGCGGTCGATGTCGCGCATCGTGACCAGGCCGGCGAGGTGGAAGTTGCCATCGACCAGCAGGAGCTTCTCGACCTTGTTCTTAGAGAGGATGATCTCCGCCTGCTCCATGGTGGTGCCGGGCGGGGCGGTGATGAGGCCCTGGCTGGTCATGACATCGCGGACGGGGGTCTGCTCGTTTTCGACGAACTTGAGGTCGCGGCGGGTGAGGATGCCCAGGACCTTGCCCTTCTTGGCGCCGCCCTCGGTGACGGGGAAGCCCGAGACCTTGTAGCGGGCCATGAGCTGGCGGGCGGTGGCGACGGGGTCGTCAGGGGAGAGGGTTTTGGGGTCGAGGATGACGCCGTTGGCCGAGCGCTTGACCTTCTGGACCTCGCGGGCCTGGGCATCAATGGGCAGGTTGCGGTGGATGAAGCCGATGCCGCCTTCCTGGGCCAGGGCGATGGCCAGGTCGGACTCGGTGACGGTGTCCATCGGGGCGGAAATGAGCGGGATGTTCAGCCGGATGGTGCGGGTGAGATTGGTCGACGGATCGGCATCGGTCGGCACGATCTGGCTGTAGCGGGGCAGCAGCAGCACATCGTCAAATGTGATGCCGTCGAAGGCGATCTTGTTCTCGGGGAGGAAGACGCTGCCGGGAGTTGAAACGGATGGTCCTGCCATGGGTATTAGTAGTTCCCTTGATGGGGCGGGTCAACTGGAGCGGGGGTGAAGGGAGCGGGGAAACGGGATCCTGATGCGTGAGCGGCTGTCGGTTGTACGGGGAGGTGGTGTGGCGCGGGCTGGGGCCATGTAAAAACCCCGGCCGCGGGGCCGGGGTTGGGGTGTGGAGCAGGTTGGGCAGTTCAAGCAGCGGATGGACCAGTGGGGCCCTTGCCGCGGCTTAGTCGCGCTTGTTGAGCATGCTCAGCAGGCGGAGAATGGACAGGTAGAGCCAGATGACGGTGACCATGAGGCCGAAGGCTGCGTACCACTCCATGTACTTGGGCTGGTTGGACTCGGCGCCTTCCTCAATCACGGCGAAGTCGATGATGAGGTTCATGGAGGCGATGACGACGACGACGGCGGAGATACCGATGCCGATGATGCCGCTGCTGGCCCAGCTGGTGTCCATGCCCAGCAGACGCATGAGCATGAGGCCCAGGAAGAAGACGCCGACGCCGATGGTGGCTGCCAGCACACCGGCGACGAACTTGCCGGTGGCGCGGATGATGTTGGCCTTGTAGAGGAAGAGCATGCCAAAGAGCACGCCGAAGGTCAGGATGCCGGCCTGCAGGACGATGCCGTTGCCGGTGTTGCCGCCGAGCTTGGTGCCCTTGGACATTTCGGCGTAGAGCAGCGAGATGCCGCCGATGAAGAGGCCCTGGCCTGCCGCGTAGACCGGGGCGAGGAAGGGGGAGAAGTTGGGCTTGAAGTACAGCAGGAGGCTGATGGCCAGGCCGCCGATGCAACTGCCGAGGCAGAACGGCATGAGCAGGGCCTTGTTGTTGCTGACCAGGCCCCAGCCGATGATGGCGCAGGCGGCGCAGATGGCGCCGAGGATGAGGGAGACGTTGATCGTCCCCTGGATGGTCATGGACTTGCCGGCTTCAAGCTGGCGGCCGTAGGTGTTGGCCTGAAAGACTTCGGGCGTGAGGGTGGGGTTGCTGGATCCGAGCATGG
>CAILKP010000004.1 GCA_903834785.1 uncultured bacterium | reverse complement strand
GCTCGGAAGCAAGCACGCGAGCCGGTTGCTTGCACCTGTAAACTTCGATTCCGACTCCCAGCGACAGAAAGCCGGGTTAGATCACAGGCCCCAAGTGGCCAAAGGGCCAAATTACCAAATTGCCAAATCGGCAAATGGTCAAAGAAGAAGGCCCCCGCGTGGTGAGCGCGGGGGCCGAGGTCTTTTGCCTTCAAATTTGGCCATTTGGCAATTCGGTCATTTGGCCATTTGCCCTCGGCTAGCACCCGATCGCAAACGCGTTGATGAACGCGATGAAGTCGGAGCCGTCGATGGTGCCATCGGGCTGCTCGCCGGTGGGGCCGCCGCCGGTGATGTCCGCCACGGGATCAACGCTGGCGTCGCCGATGGCGAAGCTGTTGATGAAGGCGATGAAGTCGGAGCCATCGACAGTGCCGTCGCCGCCGGGCGGGGCGACATCGGCCGGTGAACATGCGGTGGAGGGCGCGCTGGCGTGAACGTCGGAGAACAGCACGTTGTCCTGGCTGAAGGCGTAGAACCCGATTCGTCCGGCGGTGATGCCGGCGTCAGTGATATCGAAGATCTGCGTGCCGCCGCGGCGGATGACGGCGCGACCGGGGGTGATCGAAACCTCAAAGCGGTAGATGGCGTTGTCTGACCAACCGGGGGCGAGCGGGCCGGCGGTGGTGGTGACGCCGAGTCCATCACTGCCACCCCACAGGCCGTCGCGCGTGAAGGCACCGTTTATCTTCTTGACCTTCATGCCGGCTTCGGCGCTGTCGTCGTTGATCAAGACAGGATCGCCCCAGTCAAAGCTCTGTGTCCCCTTTTTCCAGTCCAGCAGCATGTGCTGCGAACTTGATTGCCAGGAAAAGGCGATGCCGATGAAGTCGTCGTCGCCGTTGCCGGTGGCCTGGACGGTGATCTCGAATGTGGCGGTCGCCGGGAGCACAAACGGGCTGACAATCCAGCCGGGACCGACGACTGAACTGCTGGCGGTTTCATCCATCCGGCAACTCGTCGGCGTGGGGTGGCTCTTGGCCCAGCGGTTGTACGGATCGACGAGCGTCCACGAGGTGAGATCCAGCTGAGCGAAGGCCGGCGAGGCCAGCCCGGCGAGCACCATCGCCATGATGTACCCGCGGCGGCCGATCGAACGGTGCGATGTGGCGCACGGCACCGCTGCGGTCGCGGACGTTGAGGCGATTCCAGTCGGCATCATCTCTGGCTCCTTGTTTTCGTGGGCCGCGTTGCTCGAGCCTCAACACCGCGTTTGGGGTGGCTGATGGGCCCGAAGCACGCTCCTGTACAACAAGCGTAGACGCAGCGTAACAGTCGCGAGCGGCGGGCCTGCATCCGAGTCAGGATCTCACAGGTGAGTTCCACGAGTCTCTAGCACCCGATCGCAAACGCGTTGATGAACGCGATGAAGTCGGATCCGTCGATGGTGCCATCGGGCTGTTCGCCGGTGGGGCCGCCGCCGGCGATGTCGGCCAGTGGGTCAACCGCTGCATCGCCGATGCCAAAGGAGTTGATGAAGGCGATGAAGTCGGAGCCGTCGACCGTGCCGTCGGGCTGGTCGCCCGCGGGGCCGCCGCCGGCGACATCGGCCGGGGAGCAGGCGGCGGGTGCGCAGGGCGTTGTTGATGGGGCAACATCCAGCGCGACCGCGTCGCCGCAGGGGGTGATGGGTTCGAGCGTCACATCATCGATGAGCGCGGCACCCCCGCTGAAGCCGGTCTGCGTGAACAGCAGGACCAGGCGGCCGCGGGTGGCGCCCGCGGGGGCGGTGGATTCAACGGTGGACTGCGAGTACACACCGGTGGGGCTGGCCGCAGTCAGGCCGGCGGTCTGGTCGGCGGCGATGATGCCGCCGGAGGCATTGAGCCACTCGAGCTTAACCCAGGCGGTGTTGCCACCGGCGAGGCGGTCATCAGCGAGATGGGCGAACCAGGCGGAGGCTCGCCAGCGCTGGCCGGGCTGAGTTGAAAAGACCTGGCTCAGGCCGCTGGGCTGGCTGTCGCCCGTGGCGCTGGTGAAGGTGCCAAAGAGCTTTGCCGCGACCGTTCCAGTGCGGATGAGCCGGGCATCGCCAAAGCGGTTGCCAAAGCCGGTCCAGCCGTAGAGCGGCTCGTTCTCCGTGGGGCCCTGATCCTCGAACGTGCTGTTGGCCAGCAGGTTGGTCAGGAAGGGGTCATCCACATACGCGGTGCCGGGGCTGAGCGCGGGCTGGTTGAGATTCAGCGCGAGCCGGGCCCAGACGGCGCCGGCCGGTGCCGCGGCGGTGATGGGCGTGCTGATGAACTGGTCGGTGGGGCTTGCCGCCGAGAGGGCGGCGACGCTGGAGGTGCCGATGTTGGCCTTGCCGGAATCGAGCCACTCGATATTGACCTGCGTGGTGTTGGCACCTTGCAGGCGGTCGCTGGCGGGGTGCAGCCACCAGGTGCCGGCGTGCCAGACTTGGCCGGGGCGGACAGGGAAATCCTGCGAGATGCCGGAGGTGCTGCCGCCAGCGATGTTGCGGCCGGTCAGTCGGGCGGCGAGCGTGCCGGAGCGGCGAAAGTTAAACGAGGCGGAGGCTGAGCCGTAGGTACTCCAGCCCGAGAGCGCGACGGTGCCAGTGCTGCCGCGGTCCTCGAGCGTGGTGTTGATGTTCATGCGCTGCAAGTCGACATCGTCAACGAAAGCCGCGCCGGCGGCGGAGGCAGGGCGGGTGTACCGCAGGACGGTGCGGGCGGAAACGGTTCCGGCCGGGGCGGTGCCCTCGACCATGCTGGGGATCCAGAGATCGCGCGGGCTGGCGGCATCGATGGCGGGTGCCGAGATGATGGAGATGATTCCGCCGGAGGCGTTGATCCACTCGATGTCGGTGCTGGCGCGGTTGGCACCGGCCATGGGCTCCGTCGCGGAGTTGTTCCACCACGCGGTTGCACGCCAGCGGTCACCGGGGCGGGCGGGCGTGTCCTGATAGACGCCGCTGGTGCCGCCGCTGAGTTTGGCGGATGTGCCTCCGGTGCGGGTGATGGTGGTGTTGGTGGCGGTGGTGCCGAAGCGCTGCCAGCCATCGAACGCGACGGTGTTGGAGGGGCCGAAGTTGTCAAACCCGGGGTTGAAGAGCGTGCGGGTGTACGCGCGAACGTACTTGGCATCAAAGTACTGCGGGAAGACGGTGCTGGCGTTGGGGTAGCCGGGCCACTGGCCCCCCACTGCCGTGTTGAGAATGATGTAGAACGGCTCGGCCGGGACGCCGCCGGTGTTGGTGGCGCGCTTGACACCATCGACGAAGAACTCGAGCCGGCCGGGCGACCACTCAACGGCGAAGGTGTGGTAGCCGGTGGTGAAGTTGGCACCGGTGAACGACTTGGAATCGCTGGCCACGGCGGGGTACGTGCCCCAGTGGTTGGTGAAGTACACGGTGGAGGGCTGGTGGCCGAGCAGCTCCATGATGTCGATCTCCGGCGGCCAGGCGCCGGTGTTGGGCAGCAGCCAGAAAGCCGGCCACAGACCCTGCGTGCCGGGGAGCTTGGCCCGCATCTCAAAGCGGCCAAACGTCTGGGCGAACTTGTCGCGCGTCGTGATGTTGCCCGAGGCGAACTCGCGTCCGCCGATGTTGCGACGCTCACTGGTGATGCGCATGGCCCCTGCGACGATGCCGATGTTGGCCGGCGAGTAGTACTGGGCCTCGCCGTTGTGCGGAGCGGCGTAGTTGGCGATGTTCCACCGTGCGGTGTCCAGCGTCGGCCGCTCGAACTCGTCGGCGAAGGTCTGTTGCCAGCCGTTGAGCGGGACGGTCTGGGCCCGTGCGGCGCCGGCGGCGGCGAGCACCATCAGCAGGGCCGGGGAAGCAACGCAGGGGCGGAGGCGACGAGCAAGAACGCGGTAACTCATGGGTGGGCACATCCCGGGCTGGGCGTGGCTTTCAGACCGATAACACGAATGACGATCGGCCATGGATCGCGCGACGACGCTGCTGAAGATACCACAGAAACGCGGCGCGGGAAGTAACTGTTACACTTTCTTGGAGATATTGGTCCTCGACAAGCGGAGCTGGGGCGTTGGCGACTAATCCTGTCCCGTGGCGGTCAGCCGGTCGATGGACTTGACGATCATGGCCAGATCCCAGAGCACGAGAGGGCCCGCAGCGACCCAGTACGGCCACTTCGGCCGGTTACCGAGCAACGCTAGCGCGATCAGCGCCAAAGAGAACGCAGCGAAGATTATCGAGAGCTTCAGCACGTTGTTGTAATCACCGCGAGCGAGGGTCACAAACTGAAACACCCCAGCCCGCAGTGCGGCGAGCGTGGCAGCCGCAACACAGCAAACCTGCCATATCACAGACCGATTGCTCAGCAATTTCTTGACCATTGTTAGCCTCCGAACCACTGCGACCTCGCTTACAGCGTCATGTTCCGGCCGAACTCGCCGGGCTCGAAGATGTGGGCGTGGTCCATTGCCACCGCTAGCGCGGCCCGCTGTGCGGCGGCGACGGGTGCATCGGCCGGGAGACGGGCGACGATCTTGTGGCCGCCGGCGGTGCGGGCGGTGACATCGATGGCGTCGCCGAGCGGCTCGGTCACCTCGATGGTGAGGTTCAGCGTGCCGGCCTGACCGCTGGCCGCCAGCGAGAGCTGCTGCGGGCGAACGCCGAGGACCGCGGTGCCGGTGAACGTGCCGAGCGCCGCCGCCTGGCGGGCGTGCAGTGGCAGGCGGGCACCATCGGTGGTGATGAACGCCGCCGAGCTGCCGGTGCCCTCAACCTTGCCGTCGAGGAAGTTCATGGTGGGGATGCCGACGAAGCCGGCGACAAAGCGGTTGACCGGGCGCTTGTAGACCTCCAGCGGCGGGGCGGCCTGCTGGATGATGCCGCCGCTCATGACGACGATGCGGTCGCCGAGGGTCATGGCCTCTTCCTGATCGTGCGTGACGTAGACGGTGGTGGTCTTGAGCCGCTGGTGCAGGGCCTTGATCTCGCCGCGGGTTGAGCCGCGGAGCTTGGCATCCAGGTTGGACAGCGGCTCATCAAAGAGGAAGGCCTTGGGCTCGCGCACGATGGCGCGGCCGACGGCGACGCGCTGACGCTGGCCGCCGGAGAGCTGACCGGGCTTGCGTTCTAGGAGCTGCTCGAGGCCGAGCATGCGAGCGGCGGCCATGACGCGGTTCTGGATCTCGGGCTTGGGGATTTTGCGGATCTTCAGCGCCAGGGCCATGTTGTCGTACACCGACATGTGCGGGTACAACGCGTAGTTCTGGAACACCATCGCGATGTCGCGGTCCTTGGGGTGGACATCGTTGACGACACGCTCGCCGATGGAGACGGTGCCGGAGGAGATCTCTTCCAGGCCGGCGATCATGCGGAGCGTGGTGCTCTTGCCGCAGCCGGAGGGGCCGACGAAGACCACGAACTCACCGTCGGCGATGGAGAGGGAAAAGTCCTTCACGGCCGCGACATTTCCGGCGTAGAGCTTGCAGACGTTGTCGAGCTTGACTTGGGCCATGGTGCGGCTGCCTGATCCTGACGTGTGCGGAGAGTGTGCGTCTGGCGGAAGACGTGCGGCGGAGACCCCGCCGACGATTGAAACAGTTACACGGGCAACGTTAGCAAGTCAGCAGCCGCCGCGGCGAGTCCGAGTCCGGAGCGGGAACGGGAACCGGCCTTGTGCGGTTGCCGCGAGTTAGTGGACGTTGTTGGCGGCAAGCCAGCGCTCGGCATCCAGTGCCGCGACGCAGCCCATGCCCGCGGCGGTGACGGCCTGGCGGTAGTGGGCATCGGCAACATCGCCGCCGGCAAAGACACCGGGGATGTTGGTGTAGCTGTTGCGGTTCTTGAGCAGGACGTAGCCGGACTCGTCAAACTCAATGCCGGAACCCTTAAGGAACCGCGTGGCGGGTGTGTGACCGATGGCCACGAACAGGCCCTTGACCGGCAGCTCGCTGCGGGCCTTGGTCACGGTGTCTTCCAGAACAAGGCCGGAGATGACATGCTCGCCCAGGACATCGACGACGACCTTGTTCCAGAGCACCTTGGCGTTGGGCCGGCTCAGGAAGCGGTCCTGCATGATCTTGCTGGCACGCAGCGAGTCGCGGCGGTGGATGATGTACACCGTCTTGGCGAACTTGGTGAGGTACGTGGCTTCTTCCATCGCGGTATCGCCGCCGCCAACGACGGCGAGATCCTGGTTGCGGAATGCCGGGAGTGCACCGTCGCAGACGGCGCACGCCGAGACGCCGCCACCAGAGCGGGCCAGCCGCATCTCGTTCTCCAAGCCGATCCAGTTGGCCACGGCACCGGTGGAGATGATGACGCTGTGGGCCTTGACCTGGCCTGAAGCGGTCTTGCCATCACGGCTTGTGGTCATCACGAATGGCCGCTTGGAGAAGTCGCAGCTGAGGATGTCCTCAGAGACGATGCCGGTGCCGAAGCGGGCGGCCTGGGCCTTGAAGTCGTCCATCATCTTGGGGCCGGTCACGCCGTGCGGGAAGCCGGGGTAGTTCTCGACCTCGGTGGTCAGCATCAGCTGGCCGCCGGGCAGCACCGGACCCGGGTCCTGCTTGGCGACACCCTCGTAGACGACCGGCTGCAGCTGTGCGCGGGCGGCGTAGATGGCGGCCGTCCAGCCGGCGGGGCCGGAGCCGATGATCAGAACCTTGTGGACACCATCGGCGGGAGGAGTGTGGGGCTGATGCTCGGTGCTGCTCATGTGCCTGTCTCGGTTGCGAAAGCCGGCCCCGGGAAGTTGGGGCCGGCTGGCTTGGAACGGTCTGGATGGTTTCCGGCGTTTACCGGGGCGGGGGGGGTTCGGTCGGCTTGGATGCCACCCGCGGAGTCGGTCGCCGTCTGCCCGGCGAGCTTACTTCAGTTCGCCGGAGTCGATCATGTGCTTGCGGAAGAGGCTCATCATCGACGGGAAGATGACGTAGTCGCCCTTGTCGTCCGGGATGAGCTGCGTGGCGCGACGGGCACCGTTGAGGTTGCCGTCGGGGCCGACGGAGTAGATGATGAAGGTTTCATCGGCGAAGGTCACGGCGAAGGCGGCCTCGTTGCTGCTGTTGAAGACCTGCATCTCCAGCGATGCGGCGTTGTTGGCGCGGCCGGGGACCACATAGCGGAAGTGTTCTCTGCGCTCACCGGTGAACGGGTCGCGGGAGAGGTCGATCTCGCGGATGATGTCGGGCACACCGGAAGTGATCGACGGCGGGAAGTTGCCGTTGTTCTTGCGGGTAAAGCCGTAGCAGGCCATGGCGGCCCGCGTGCCGGCGGCCTCGATCTCGAAGCGCTGGCGGAGTTCAAACAGTTCGCCGACGTTTCCGGCGAGCTTGTCGATGGAGCCGAAGCGGGCACGGCTGGTCTTGTCCAGATCGGTGTAGCCCTTCAGACCGGGGTCGTTGGGCTTCATCCTCCATCGCTTCTCCCAGTCACCGAAGACCATGCCGAGCTGCCTGCGGCTCTCGACCTCGTTGGCGTGGACGCTGCGGATCGCATCCCACTTGGCGTAGTCGCTAAAGGCGCGGAGCGGGCGATTCTTGTCCCCGGCCATCGTCAGCATGCGAGGGAACTGCTTCTCGTCGGGCCCGGCACCGGGAGTCATGATGCGGAACAGGAGCTGCTCACCGGCCAGCCGCTCGGCCGCGGGCAGCTTGAGGCGTGCAATGCCCAGGAGCGAGTCGGACCCCTCGCCCAGGCGGCGGATCTGATCGCGGATGCCTTCGGCGGTCATTTTCGGCGAGCCGGAGCGGAGATCGGTGTAGCAGAGGTCACGGAGTCGCTCCAGGCCAGCAAGCACCATGTCATAGCCGAGCTTCTGCTCGACAAAGAAGCTGCGCTCGCACATCTGGCGGCCAAAGAGCGTGCAGCGAACCATCAGGTCCAGGGCGGCATCGCCCTCGCCGGCGGCCAGCAGACGCGTCGCCTCGGCGTGAAGCAGAAGGTTCAACCGCTCGATGGCCGGAAGATACTTGAACTCCGCCAGCGTCAGACTCGGCGGGTCACCGAGTTCGACATACAAGCCGGCGGCGACCAGATCGGGGTCCGTCTTGTCGGCTCCGTACGGCAGAGCAATCGTCGGGAAGCTGGTCCACTTCTTCTCATCAGTCAGCTTCTTGAACGCCGTGATGACGGCCTTGGACTCCTCGCTGGTGCACCATGCCTCAACGGCGGGCCACTTCTCGCTGGTAGTCGGCAGCAGCGCGGCCAGCGTCAGGCGGCCGACTGCTTCGGGGGCGGGCTTGAGTTTGGCCAGCAGGGGAAACAGCGTGATCTCGGCGTGCTGGGCGGCCGGAATGGACGCGTACGGGGCGTTGGCGCGGTCGACAAACTCATCGGCGCGGGCCGAAGCGGGCGCGAACATCGTGCCGGCAAGTACGATCGTGGTGACCAAGGCCGTCCGAATCATGTTTCCTGCCATCGACGAAGAACTCCTGTCTTCCCGGTCGAGCGCCGGGTGCAATCTTTCCCGCTACGAGGGTCAAAGTCGCCCGGCCCCGACCATCTTGACGGTATCGGGGGCCGGTCGTCTGACGCCGGAACGCCCGACAGTAGGACAAACCAATCGCCTGGCCCGAGTCCCCCCCCAGAAGATCCGGCCCGGACGATCGCGGCCAGGCCCCGACGGTCCCACCTGGAGGCGTCGGGCCCGGGGTTCCAAACCCGGACGGCGGGGCACGCTGCCCGCCGCGGGCTGGGGGAGACACGGTTGATCTGCTGACCATCGCCCGAAGCCGGCCCCACCCCGCCCGTCAAGCTGTCGGTTGCACGACCGAAAAATGATCCGAAAATCGGATGGACCGGCCGCGATTATGGGGTACACTGAAACGGCTCCTCCCGGGGAAAACCTCTGCCTTCTTGTTGGCCCCCGCTGCTCCCTTTTCACCGCTCTGGCTGCTTCGGACCCGACCATGTTCAGCTTGATTGAGATGCTCGGGAAAAGGTCGCCGGTGATCCGCATCGTGGATGTGGGCGCGATGTGGCTGGGCGAGAACGACCTGCCGTACAACAACCTGCTCAAGCCCGACCGGTTCGACCTGGTGGGCTTTGAGCCCCAGCCCGCTGAGTGCGAGAAGCTGACGGCGATGCACCGCAAGGGGCACCGCTACCTGCCTTACTTCATCGGCGACGGCTCGCGGCGGACGTTTCACCTGACCACCGCGCCGATGACCAGTTCGCTCTACGAGCCGAACATGCGGCTGCTGCCGCTGTTCCAGACGCTGGCCGAACTGACGACAACTGTCTCGACCGAGGATGTTCAGACCAGGCGGCTCGATGACATCCCCGAGATTTCGGGTGTGGACTATCTCAAGCTTGACGTGCAGGGTGCCGAGGTCGATTGCATCCGCGGGGCCAATCGCCTCCTGGCCGACTGCGTCGCCGTCTTTACCGAGGTCAACTTCATCCCGATGTACAAGGACATGCCGCTGTTTGCGGAAGTTGACCTGGCCATGCGGGAGCTGGGGTTCATGCTCCACCATCTCGAGCCGAGCCACAGCCGGTGCTTCGTGCCCTTCCTGCTCGGCAACGATGTGACGCGGGGCGTGAACCAGACCATCTGGTCCAACGCGATGTACGTCAAGGACTTCACCCGTCTGGGCAATCTCTCGGCCGAGCAGCTGCTGAAGATGGCCGTGATCGTCCACGAGTGCCATGGCTCGTACGACCTGACGGCGCACATCCTGCGGTACTACGACGCGCGCTCGGGCAGCAAGCCCGGCTCGGGCCTCTGGCCGCTGTACTGCCAGCGCATACTCGGCGTTGTTCCGGAACTGCCGCCGGTGGATCCTTCGGAACTCATTCCCCTGCCACCCTCGCAGATCGAGGCCAAGCCTTCGGCTGCCCCGGCTGTTCCGGGCCGCTGACTACTTCTTTGACTTCTCGTCGAGGCACTCGCGCTCGAGCTCGGCCAGCCACTCTGCGGCACGGTTGCTGTCACCGCGACGCTCGGCGAGTGCGGCCATGTGACCGATGAGCAGGCGACGCCAGGCAAACGCCGGGCTGATGCACCGGTACACCTGGTCCCATGTCAGCTGCAGCCAGGCGGCGGCCTCTTCCGATCGCCCGAGTGTGAACAGCACGTGCCCCCGCGCCAGTTCCATGTGCGCAAGCTGGTCGAGGGGCACCTGCGGCAGCGAGCCGACAATCTGCAGCGCCTCGGCCGAGAGTGTGTCGGCTTCCCTGAGCTGCTCGGTGCCGCCAAGCTCGGCCAGACTGAAGGCCAGACTGCTCATGGCCAGCGCAACGGTGTGGTGCCGGTGGCCGACAACGGCCTCGAGCTGCTTCACCGCGTGCCGCGTCACCGTGACCGCCTCAGCGTGCCGGCCTGCCAGCGTCAGGAACCACCCCAGCCGCCGGCGCGAGTTGGCCGCCAGAAGGGGATCTCGCGCCTCCGGCGGGATCAGATCCTGAATCTCGCAGACACGCTGGCCGAGTTCCACCGAACGTCCGGGGTCGTTCTCAAACGCGTAGATCGAGGCGGCCTGGTCGACACAGAACATCACCGACGGGTGCGTGCGTCCGTACATCCTGCCGAGAAGCTCTCCTGCCTGAAGGGCAATTACAACGCGAACATCGTTCTCGCGTTCATCCTCGGCGATCTGCATGTGCGCCATCAGGAAGTTCACCAGCGAGGGCGTGTCACCGGGCACCAGCTCCCGGTGCAGCGCAACGAGCCGACCCATTGACGCGGTGCGACCCGTTCGCACGATCCGCTCCACAGTCGTCAGGTCGCCACGGCTGATCTGAGCGATATCAGCACTGATGTTCGCCGCCAAGCCCGCCGGACCGCACTGCCACGCCCTGATCATGATGCCGGCCAGGTCGCACGCCGGCGCAAGCCGGGCAAGCTCGGCCGCGTCAAGCAGCGAGGCGAGCAGTTCGCTGTCTCGCGGCGGCAGCGACCGCAGCCGCAGCGAAAGACCTTCGCGCACCAGCGGTTCGGCCGCCGCCAGCCGACCGGCATCGAGTTCGATGCGCCCTCGGACCGCCAGCATTGATCCCAGGAGCGCGTCGGCCCGCCCGGCCGGCAGCCCGCGGAGCTGACCGATCGCCACATCGGCAACGGCGATCGCCCCCGCTGTCTCGCCCCGAGCAAGCAGGATGCGTGCCAGCAGCGCCTCAGACTCTGCCACCGCCAGGCCGCTGACTCCGAGCGATTTTCGACGCATCGCGAGGACTTGCCGACAGATCTCCTCGGCCTCGGGCAACCGCTTGCGGACCAGCAGCACGCCAGCAAGCTCGTGCATCATCCCCGCGACTTCGGGGTTGTCCTGCCAGAGACCGGAGGGGTGCCGCTCCTTGAGCCGAGTGATGCCGTGCCGAAGAGCCAGCTCGGCGTACTCGATCATGTTCGATGCGCGTGCACCGCCGAAGCCGGTGTACACGCCACCCCACAGCCGGCGGACCGCCAGGTCCACCTCAGGCTCCTGTGAAAACGAGTTGGTTTCCAGCTTGAGGTACAAACGCCCCAGACCGTTGCCGACAATGCCGGCGTACTGCAGCTCCCGCGCCGGCGAGCTGGGTGCCGGCATGGTCTCGCGCAGCAGTTCGGTCACCGCGCGGGCCCGGACGCTTTCCTGGTGAGCCTGCTCCTGCTGCAGCGCGGCCTGCCGGGCACTGGCCGCGGCTCGCGAGGTGCTCAGCCACACCGCACCGCCACTGACTGCCAGCAGCACCACACCCGCAGCCACGAGGGCCAGCCGCCGGCGGTTGACCACCACCGCCTTGCGGAGCAGATACCAGCCCGATCCCCGCCGGGCATCGACCGGTTCACCGGCCAGGCATCGCTCAAGATCAGCCGCAAGCGCCGCGGCGGACTGGTACCGCTCTGCCCGGTCCTTGGCCAGGGCACGCAGCACGACTGCACGCAGGTCCGAGGAAATGCTGGCATCCAGCAATACCGGGTTCGTCGGCGGAGTTGAGGCGATGGTCTGTGCGATGTCGAAGATACCGCCGGTGATCTCGTAGGGCATCGCGCCGGTGAGCAGCCGGTACAGGATCACACCCAGCGAATACACATCGGTCAGGGCGTTGACCTCGTCGGGGTGGCCAGCCACCTGCTCGGGCGAGGCGTAGGCAGGCGTGCCGGCAAACTCGCCGGTCATGGTTCCGCTGATGTTGCGGGTCTTGGCGATGCCGAAGTCGAGCACCACCGGCCGGCCGTCGGGAGTCACCAGGATGTTGTCGGGCTTGAGGTCGCGGTGGATGACGCCGGCCAGATGCGAGTGGTGGATCGCGCCGCACACCGAGATGAACACGCCGAGCATCGCCGCACGCCGCTCGGCCGCCGTTTCACCAGTCGGGTTCCAGCAGTCCAGCGGCACACCGTCAACGAACTCCATCACCACCGCGATGCGTCCGTCCTCGAGCTTTCGGGACTCGAAGATGGTCACGATGTTGGGATGCCGCAGACTCGCGGCAATTTCCACTTCACGCTCGGCCCGGGCACGCTGCCGCACCGTGGCCCCCTCACCAGCCACCAGCGTCTTGATCGCCACCGTGCGTGAAGTTGATTCCTGCACGGCCCGGTACACCACGCCCTGGCTTCCCGAACTGACAACACCCAGCGTGCGATAGCCCGCCAGCCGGGGCGCACCGGCCGGCGGCAACGAACTTGCGCTCAGCGCACGAGCACGGGACAGAAACCTCGCATCGGCCAGCGCACTTTCCCAGGCAAGTCGGCACGCCGGGCAATCTGAGACATGCTCGGCCAGTGGCGGCGGCAGCTCACCCGCCTCGGCGGCCTGCTCGAGGGCTGCCGGTTCGGCGCAGCGATCATGCCGCCCTGGTGCGGGCTGGGTCCCTCCCTCACCATCGCCGTGTTCATCGGGCATCGTGGACATGGGAAACTGACCGGGCTCTGTATCAGACTGCTCAAGACCGCATCATCATGCCGCCGGGGGCTGCCCGCCCCGGCGGGCGACTTCGACGAGCAACGCCAGCAGGTCCTCGGGCTCGGGCATCCGTCCGACCCCGACAGCGCGGCAGGCCTGCCAGCCGCTGGCGGGGTCAACAACGATAAAGCCATCCTCGCGGAGCTGCTTGAGATTGCGCTGGTTACTGGGCTGGTGCCACATCACCTCGTTCATCGAGGGAGACAGGATCACCGGCGTTGCCGAGCGATCCACCGCGGCCAGCACCGTGCAAACGACATCCTCGCAGATGCCCGTCGCAAGCTTGGCACACAGATCCATCGTCGATGGAGCGACAATGCAGAGGTCAGCCCGCTTGGCGTTCTGAATGTGCTGCACCTCAAGGGCCTCGACCTGCTCCCACTGCGAGGTGTACACCGGCCGGCCGGACAGCGCCCCGAACGTCAGCGGCTGGACAAACTTGGTCGCCGCAGGGGTCATCAGCACCGTCACCTCGGCGCCTGCCTGAGCCAGACGCGAGACGAGCGTGCAGGTCTTGTAGCTGGCGATCCCGCCGGACACGCCGACGAGCACCCGCTTCCCGCCCAGCACGCTGGCCACTTCGCTGCTCTGCATGAGATCGCTCCACAGGTCCGGGCATCCGCCGCGGGCGGTCAACGTTCCGACGGCCGCTCGGGAGTCAGTCCCGGCCGGGCGCAGGGTATCACTTCCGGGGTTGGATCCGGATGCGCACTCTACCGGCGGCTCTCAACAATCGATTACTTGCGGGCGGCGGCCGTCGCGGCGCTGGCAGCCAGGGCAGCCTTCGCCTCAGCGGGCATCGCGGCCTTGATCTCGGGGTCCGAGTAGTCCAGCTCAGCGGTCAGCTTGCCTTCCATGATCTCGGCCACGACGACTTCCAGGTCAGACCGGCCGTCGCGCTCGATCATCGGGCGCTGACCTTCCATGAGCTGCACAAGACGACGCTGAATCAGGGCGCACAGGCGGAAGCGGCCGCCCACCTTGGTAATGATCTTGTCGTCCTTCAGGGCTTCGATCATGTCGACTAGCTCGTTTCAGAATAAGGTGCTGGCTGGATCCCGAACTGCTGGTCCCGACGTCTCCGGCACGGCCGTCGCGTCGACGCTCCACCATGCCTGTTCGCGCTGAGCGTTCAAGCGTGGCACAGATCAACCCGACAACACTGCAGGGTTCGCTTCAAGGGCGGCACTCCTCGGCCGCCCCTGACAGCCCGCCAAACCCGGGAAGGCCCGGTGCGGGAGGGGTTCCTATCCCGAATCGGCACAACCGATCCGGCAACCGGTGGTCATCGACCACCGAATAGACTGCTATACTAGCACGCGTGCGGCTTCGGGAGTAGTCCGCTCGCCAGCGTCCATTCCGACCGTTTCTACAGTCTCCGCCGCGGTCACGCGGCGCCTTCCCGGTGTTTACACCCGCCTCCGTCGGGCCGCCCTGGCAACGGGCGGCCCCCACTCCCTCCGACGACCTCCATCTCCGCACCGTCCGTAGCTGCCCAACCCTCTCAAAGACCGTACACCGGTCGACCGGGCATTGGCGTAGCCGCAGGACACGGGACCTCGACATGCTCCTGACCAACTGGGCTTTTGGCGATAAAGTCATTCACAGCGACCGTCCCGAATGGGGAGTCGGCCACGTGACCGCCACCACCCCCGATGTCCACGAAGGCACCCCCTGCCAGCGACTAACCGTTCGCTTTGAGCGGGCCGGCATCAAGAACCTCTCTTCAGCGCTCGCCCGGCTCATCCCCGCCGCGAACGCACCGATCATGATTGCCAAGGAGGCCGATCTGAGTGACCCGCTCATGGGTGGAGGCAAGAACGCGCAGCGCGACATCATGCTCGCCCTGCCACAGAACACCACCGATCCGTTCACGACGCTCAAGAGCCGCCTGCAGGCGACCTTGCGGCTGTTCCGCTTCTCGGACCAGGCCGCCTCGCTCATGGAATGGGCCGCCGCCCAGACCGGGCTGGTCGACCCGCTGAGCCGCTTTACCCGGCAGGAGCTTGAGGACTACTTCAAGCGCTGGGCGATTGTCCGCGATGATCAGCTCCGCAAGCTCTGCAACGAGATGAAGCGCCAAGACCCCGCTGGCCTTGCCACCGAGATGAAGGGTGCCCACCGCCAGGCCATCAGCGTCTATAAGAGGATGGATCAGTACCCGATCCGGTAACCACTCGGTCACTGGCGGATAACCGGGGCCGCCGCGGCGCGGGCCCGAAACAGGCCTCGTCCAGCGCCGCACCAAAGCAGCCCCGGCAACACCAGCCAACCAAACTTCGGCTTCCAAGCCCGCCCGTGTTGCCCCGTGGCAACACCGCTGTCCTTTGACAGGCAACACCGCTGTGCCCTTAGGCAACACCCCGGCATCACGTCGGCGGCGACGGCACACCCGGGAACCGACAGTGGCTGTTCCCTCGTACCATCCGCTGAGGACGGAACCTCACTGATCATCGCAGGAATGCGTTTTTGCCGGACCATGCCCCAGGCACGGTCCTTTCGGCACGTTCTGAACATGGCCGCCGCGGCACGCCCCGGCTTCTGGCACGGCCCTCGCATTGTCTTCTCTCGTCGCAACGCTGAAACGCGAACGCGACACCGCCCGGAGAGAAGAGACGCAAGACGCCGCCAAGGCCCAGACCTGAGAGACCTGGAAACCGCGGCAAGACATGTTCAGAAACGCAACTTTCAAGGAGTGATGTAGATGAACGATCAGGAATTCCAGTCGAAGCTTGGTCAGATGCTCGAGCAGATCAACCACCTTCCCGCTGACCAGAAAGAACGGCTCGCCGGGATGGCTGAAGAGGCTCGCGAGCGTCACAGCCGCATGAAGAAGACGGTGGCCGACCTGCAGGACTCACTGGACTACCTGCGTCTGAGCATCAAGTACATCATGTTCGATCTGGAAGCCACCCGCCGCGAGAACGCCTACCTCCGCAAGCTGCTTGAGAAGCAGGCCAATCCCGAGTCCGGCGAGACCAACGACGGCAACGAGTGGAACGAGGGCCAGTAAGCCCACCCGCTGACCAGCACTCCCACAACCAACCGTGCGGCACCTGCCGCCCAACCTCCCCCAGCCGGATGAACGAGGAACTCCGGCACAACACGGGGACAGAGAGAACACTCCTTGCAACGTCCCGGCCGGCGGAAACGTCGGACGGGACCTTCCCGAAGGCCAGTCACAGCACTCGACTTCCAGTGCCAGAATCACCGGAAGCCGCAGAGACTGAGTCCCAGGCGTTGTGTGAAACACTCCTCGCAGCCAGCCGTCCCCGCACACGCGGGGTACGCTGGTTTTTGCAGAGATCAGTCAACACAAGCCAGGCACTCAGGGCTTGGCGGCCTTTGCCGCACGCCGCGCCGAGATGGCCTCGATGGCCAGCGGGATCAGCGAGACGACGATAATGCCGATGACGACCAGTTCGAAGTTCTTCTTCACAAACGGCAGCCCGCCGAAGAAATAACCCGCACCGCAGCACACGCCCACCCACAGCACCGCGCCGAAGATGTTGAAGAACACGAACCGCCGGTACTCCATCGCCCCCAGACCGGCGAAGAACGGAGCGACGGTGCGAACGATGGGGACGAACCGGGCGATCACGATCGCCTTGCCGCCGTACTTGTCAAAGAACAGTCGCGTCCGCTCCAGATGCTCCGGCTTGACCAGCTTCACACGCCCCCCGGAGGCGAACACGCCGCGGAAGCGCGAGCCGATCCAGTAGTTCACGGCATCACCCAGGATCGCCGCGACGATCAGCACCGCCATCACGATCCAGATGTTCAGATCCGAGCTGCCGCTGAGTGCCCCGGCGGCAAACAGCAGCGAGTCACCCGGCAGGAAGGGCGTGACGACCAGACCAGTCTCGCAAAAGACGATCAGAAACAGCACCGCGTAGACCCAGGTGCCGTAGTGCTCGATGATGTACTTGAGGTGATCCTGAATCTTGAGAATGAAGTTGATCGCCTGGCGGATCGGCCCGGGCTCGGACGCGGCGGTGGCAGCACCGTCCGCCGCTTGGGCCAGCAGCACCCCGGCGTCGTGCAACGAGCCGGATCCCGCTGGGAGAACTTCCGCGGCTGAGAGATTGAGGATCAGGTCGATGAGCATGGGTGATGCGCTCAGGCGGCGGTCACGGGCCCGCGTGTGTTCAGGGTCGGAATCGAATGCTGCGTGATGTCCTGCTCGGAGGCGGTTCCGGCTGTTACCGCTCCGGACTCACCGTCGGGCTCGGCCGATCGGCGGCGGTCACATCCGCCGCGGCATGAGCGCCGCCCGGTGTCACCGGATTGGTCACGGGTGTAGCAAGCTTCTCTGCCCGGCTGCTCCGCAGCTGGGAAATCACCTCCTTGATCACGCCAAGCGTCGTCAGCCCGATGATGCCCATCGCCACGTACGGAAAGTACTGTCTAACGAGAGGGTAGTTGCCCAAGAAGTAGCCTGCCCAGATGAACCCGCCGACCCACAATAGCGAGCCGAGAACGCTGAATTTGACCATCTTGCCGTACGGCATTCTCGCCAATCCGGCACAGAAGGGCGCAAACGCGCGGACTACCGGCACGAAGCGCGCAAGCATGATTGTCTTGGCACCGTGTTTCTCATAAAACTCCTGCGTCTTGCGCAGGTGATTCGGATTGATCAATCTGATCCGCTTGCCTTGGGCCAGCGTGTCGCGAAACACACACCCCAACGCATAGCCCAAACTGTCGCCCAAAACCGCGGACACACCGAGGATTGCCATGGCCAGCCACGGGTCCAACTTTCCGAATGCGGCGTAGCACCCAACTGCGAACAGTAACGTATCGCCGGGCAAGAATGGCAGCACCACCACCCCGGTTTCGAGAAACACAACAAGCCCAAGCAAGCCATAGCCAACGGCTGAGATCTCTGGCATGTCCTGCGGAGATTTCTGCGCAAAGTCCGCGATCCACGAAAAAAAGTCTTGCATGCGGAGCAACTCACGAGGACAAATCGCCGGAATGCCCGCCCGTGAAAAGAAGCGGGGGAAGTCCTGCAGGTTCAACCCCTTGGGGCTTCAAAACCTGAATGGACACGATTGAAAGGGTATCGCCGTGAATCCTGCAGTCCCGCGAGAACCGTAAAAAAGCACAACGACTTCAGTCACCCGCGCTTCGCGTACAGCTCCAGCGACCGGGCCGCGATCATCGGCCAGTTAAACCGCTCTGCGATCAGTCCCTTCGCCCGGGCGGACATCACATCCCGATCAGTCCTCGCGAGCGTGTCGATGAGCCCCTTGGCCACCGCCTCGGGGGTCAGTGCGGTCTCCACGCCAAGGTTGTACTCCGTGACCTCGGGGTAATGACAATCCTTACTGACAACCACGGGAGTCCCCGTCGCCAGCGACTCTGTGATCGCCACGCTGAAGCCCTCCTGCCGGCTGGGCAGGCAGAAGCACGCGGCATCAACCAGAGCGGCGAGCTTTCGCTGACCGTAGATCGGCCCGGTGAGATGGACACGATCGGTGATCCCCGCGGCCTTGACCATCTCAACGAACGGGGCCTGATACCCGCCGTCCGGCCCGGCAACGACTAAGTCAACATCAGGCAGCGTGCCGGTGATGGACGCGAACGCCGCCGCCAGCAGATCAAGCCCCTTCTTAAAGTGCAGACGGCTCATGAACAGGATGTATCGCTTGCCTCGGATCGCCGGCAGGGTCTCATAAAACGAACCTGCCGCCGGGAGGTTGGCGAACTCCTTGGGCGAGACGCCGTTGGGAATCTGCTCGAACCTCGCACTCAGGCCAAGGGGACCGCAGAGCGTCGCCTCGTCCTTATTGAGCATATGCAAGAAGAGTGCATTGTTCAGCAGCCGCCTCACCCACAGGGTGAGCGCAATCTTCTTCTTCGTGGCACTCTGCGTCAGCGTCCAGGGGTCCAACATGCCGTGCGGGCACAGGACGTACGGCTTACCGGCCCGGGCGAAGACCCGAGCCACGGCTGCGAGCATGGGCTCCCAGACACCGTGGATGTGCAGAACGTCGTAACGCCCCACAACGGTGCGGGCCATGGCCCCGGCGTGCCCGCCGGTGAAGGACTCAAGGCGGCCGACAGCGTGGTCGATGAGATGAAGCTGCACGGCCCGTTGTCCGGGCTGCGGCCGGAGCGACTCGAGAATCGATGCGTCATCTTTGCGCGGCATGTAGGACAGAATGCCCACTTCAGCACCAAGTTCGACCTGTGCGGCCGCCAGTTTGCACGCCACCATCGGCGGACCGCCGTGCGATGCACCAACATTGGAGATGACGTGAAGGATCCGCATTGAAGTGACTACCGTCGGCTCGCCCGGTCCGCGTGTTGAGACCGGGGTAGCGAGTTTAGGAATGCCGATGACGGGTTCTCGGCGTCGTGACATCTTTCCAGCATCGCCCGCAACCACCGATCCGTCCGCACCACGACGACCCTTTGCAAGGACCTGCCTGTGATCGAGCCCATGAACGCACTTGTCACCGGCGGAGCCGGGTACATCGGATCCCACGCGGCCCTTCGTCTGCTCCGAGACGGTCACAAGGTGGTGATTCTCGACAACCTCTACCGGGGCCACCAGGCCGCCGTTGACGCCGTCCGTACAGCCGCGGGCGACAAGGGTGCCAATCTCTCCTTTGTCAAGGCCGACATCGGCGACACCGACCTGATCACCGATGTGGTCCGCACCCACCGCATCGACACCGTGCTGCACTTTGCCGCCCTGGCATACGTCGGCGAGTCCGTCCAGCAGCCGGTCCGCTACTACGACAATAACACGGGGCGGGCCAGTAATCTGCTCCGCGGGCTTGATGCCGCCGGCACCGTCCGCCGGATGGTCTTCTCAAGCACCTGCGCCACCTACGGAGAACCCGGCCCATCCGACGTGCCGATCCGTGAGACGCTGCTTCAGCGGCCGATCAATCCGTATGGCGCCAGCAAGCTGTTCTTCGAGCGGGTGCTGATCGACTACACCGCCGCGGCCAGATCCGCCGGTCGCCCCTTCGGTGTGGCGATGCTCCGCTACTTCAACGTCGCCGGCTGCGACAGTTCCGGCCTGCTGGGCGAGCACCACGACCCCGAGTCGCACATCATCCCGGTGATCCTGCAGTGCCTGCTGGGCGTCCGCCCGGGCGGGCAGAACACACTGACGGTCTTCGGCACCGATTACCCCACCCCCGACGGCTCGTGCATCCGCGACTACGTGCACGTCGAGGATCTTGTAGACGCTCACGTCCGCGCCATCGCCGCACTGCAGGCCGGCGAGGTCCGGACGTATAACGTCGGCGTGGGCAAGGGCTACTCGGTCAAGGAAGTCATCGCCGCGGCGGAGAAGGTCACCGGCAAGCAGGTCGCTGTCCGGTTTGGCGATCGCCGCCCTGGCGACCCGGCGACACTCTTCGCCGATCCGACCAAGATCCGCACCGAACTGGGCTGGTCGCCCAAGCACACCACCATCGAGACCAGCGTGGCCACCGCCTGGGAGTGGTTCAGAAAGAACCCGCACGGCTATCCCGCCTCACGCTGAGCCCGGGTAGAGTCGCCCGCCCTCCACCTCCCTGATGGATCCACTGCCGCCCCAATCCGCCTCACCGGTCATCCTCATCGTCTCCGCCACGGTCACACCGGCGGTCGTTGGGGCATACCGGCAACTGGCCGCGGCGGCAACCGGTGCCCGCATTCGCCTGGTGCTGACCATCGCGCCGTCTCCGGAATCCGGATCTGCCCACGGACTGCTGGCCGGACTGGAAGATCAGGACGTGATCGTCGCCGATCATCATCGGGCCGCCGAAGGCCTTCACCAGCACGACTTCGGCCCGCAGTGGCTCGCCGGCTCAAACGTGCTTCGCATGCTCGATCAGCCGAACCTGGCCGGCGTCATCGTCTGCGGCACCGAGCACCTCGGCCACGTGCGGATCGTCCGTGCCTGCCGCCGCAAGGGCATCCCCTGCGTCGTGTCGACCGATGAGAGCACCCGCCGCGAGCAGCCCTCACGCTTTGCCACCACGCTCAACCGCTACGCCCTGCAGGCGGCCGGCTGCATCGCCGTCTTCGGCGAGTTAGGCCGCGTCTGCCTGCAACGCCGTGGCATCCCGGCCGATCGCATCGTTGTCGCTCCGCTGAATCCGGTGCTCTCGGACTTCGCCGGACGCAACAAGGCCGACATCGCGGCGGCCGCAGACCGGCTCGGACTCCCGACGGGTCGCCGCCGCATGGTGGTCTGCTCACACCTGGTTGAGACCAAGCGGATCGACATGATCGTCGATGGCTTCGCCGACATCGCGGCGATGCGTCCGGAATGGGATCTGGTGGTCATCGGCGATGGCCCGCTGAGGCAATGGCTCACCCATCGCGTGCCATCGGATATCCGCCATCGCGTGCGCTTCACCGGCTATCTGGCCGACCGCCGCACCGTCGGGGCGCTGGTCGCCGGTGCCGATGTCGCCGTCGTGACGAGCGAACACGACCCGTGGTCGGTCGCGCTGGTCGAGGCCGCCGCTGCTGGCACCGTACTGGTCTCCAGCGACGCGGCCGGTGCGGCGCATGAACTGCTGATTGACGGTGAGAACGGGCGGAGCTTTCCGCGTCGCCAACGGCCAGATCTGGCCGATGCGCTGCTTGATGCCACCGATGTCGGCCTGCTGGATTCCCGCAAGGCCCGAACCCGCGAGATCTTCGCCCACTGGATCGCCGAACACGACACGACCGCTGGACTTGCGCTGGCACTTCGCACCGCCGGGGCCCGCCTCGACGGCCTGCTCCGACAGGATGTGCTCGCCTCCGCCGACCGCGCCGCCTCGGCATCGCGGACAGCATCAAGCGTCCCCGCCAAGCCGCTGCCCGAAACCGATCGTCCCACCTTCGCCATTATCGGCGGCGGCCTGATCCCCTACCGCGTGCACTTCCACCGTCGGATCATGGCCGAGTTCACGAGCGTGCGGCTCACCACGCTCAACAGTCTGCCACGCTGGTGGTACCCGCGCAACACCATGAACCTCTCGGGCATGGACATCTGCGAGACCGACCCGCGGCCCGACGGCCCGACCGCAGGCCCGATGGGTTCAGTCTTCCATCAGTGGTCTGTCGGCGGCAACATCATCCGCTACCTCCAGTCACGCGAGGTCGCCGCGGTGCTGTGCAACGGCTACAACCACTGGGGTCACATCCGCGTGATGCTCTGGTGCAAGCTCTGGGGCATTCCGTGCCTGCTCTACTCCGACAGCAACGCCCACGGTGACCGCGCCGCCGGCGCCAAGCGCATTGTCAAGCATTTCGCGCTGCGGGCGATTCGGCCTTTCTTCGGGGCCACCACAGTCTGCGGTCGTCTGGGGATCGAGTACTTCCTTCGCTACGGCTATCACCGTGAGAACATCTTCATCTCACCCTACGAGCCCGACTACGACCAGATCCGCAACCTCCCCGACTCGGCCCGCACCACAGTGGCCGCAAAGTTCGACCTCCGCCCCGACCGCCGACGACTGGTGTTCTGCGGGCGGCTCGTCCCCGACAAGCGGCCGGACCTGGCGCTGGCCGCGTTCCTCGCGATCGCTGAGAAGCGGCCCGAGCTTGATCTGGTCATGATCGGCGATGGCGCACTCCGCGCCAAACTTGAGGGCATGGTCCCAGACTCCCTTCGCCAGCGCGTCCGCTTCACCGGCTTTCTGGCGGACCCCGAGCAGATCGGCGCCATCTACACGCTCTCAGATGTCTTTGTGCTGCCCAGCGATTACGAACCATGGGCCGTCGTCGTCAACGAAGCCGCCGCCGCGGGCTGCGTGCTCGTGGCCAGCTCCGTCGTCGGTGCCGCACGCGAGCTCATCGACGATGGTGTCAACGGCCGCCTCGTGCCACCCGGTGACCAGCAAGCACTCATCGACGCACTGCTCGATGCCACCGATCCCGCACGCATCGACGAACGCAAGCGAGCCACCGGTCAGGTCCTGCACCGCTGGCGCACCAACCACGACCCCGTCGACGGGCTCCGAAAAGCCCTCGCCCACTGCGGCGTCACCGCCTGATCCCCCCCACCACCGAAACTCACTGTTCAAGCAGGTCAGGCCGGCGCTGCGTCGTTCGCTCGATCCGTCGCTCCAGCCGCCACTTGGCGATGGCCGCGTGGTTCCCGCTCAGCAGCACATCCGGCACGGCGCGTCCCATCCACTCACGCGGCTTGGTGTAGTGCGGGCAGTCCAGCAGCCGCTCGACCGGCGGCTTGAGCTTGCCCGCCGCCTCTGCAACACCAAACGAGTCCTGCCGCGCCGAGTCGTCATCGCCCAGCACGCCCGGCAGCAGCCGGATGACCGCGTCGATCAGCACCATCGCCCCGAGTTCCCCGCCCGAGAGCACGAAGTCGCCGATCGAGACCTCCAGCGGCGCAAGCTGCTCGATCACCCGCTCATCAATGCCCTCGTAGTGCCCCGCGATCAGCAGCAGTCGGGGCTCGGCCGCCAGCTGCTCGACGAGTTTCTGGTCAAGCGGAACTCCCTGCGGCGTGAGATAGATCCGCCGGGCCGGACGCGGGTCGAGCGCTTCGGTAGCGATCACCGCGTCGTACAGCGGCTGGCACATCATCACCATACCGGGCCCGCCGCCGAACGGCCGGTCGTCGGTCTTCTGATGTTTGTCCGTCGCAAAGTCCCTGATGTTCCTGGCATGCCACTCCACCGCGCCGGCCGCCCTGGCCCTGCCGGGGATCGAGCTGTTCAGTGCACAGCCCGGCTCGGCACCGAACATCTCGGGGAACGTCGTCAGGATGTCAATCCGCATCGCCATAATGCCGCACCAGACTCCGGATACACCACCCGGCTGCCGCGAGAACGCCAGCGTATCACCTCGCTGCCGCCCGCATGCTTCCGGAGCACTCGCCAAAGAAAAACCGGCGGCACAAGGCCGCCGGTCGGTGATTGATTTCAGGAGTATCGCCGCAGCCGCCGGTCAGGCAGGCTCGGCATCACTTCCACTGTTCCCACGTGGCCATGGTGAAGTTGGTCGTGCCACCGCTCTGCTTGTAGCTCTGGCCGATGGCCATCACCTTCAGCAGCACCGCATCGCGATTGGCAACCGAGGACGGGTGCGAGTATTCAGCATCGGAGTACGACGGGGCGGTCACCACAACCCACGCCTGATCATCACGCGTCATCACGCGAGCGGCAACACCGCCGCCGTTGAGCGCGCCCACCGCCTTGTCAGCCTCTTCGGCCGTCAGACGAGCCGCAACGAGGTAGTAACGACCCGGAACAATCGCGCCTCCGGCCGTCGCACCAGCAGCGGACTTGGCGGGAACCATCGGCTGGCCCGGCGCGGCCATGCCGCCCGAGGCACCGCTGGCCGCCGCACCCGCCGTTGAGCCACCAGCAGCCGAGCCGCCGGCCGCGCTGGCTGAACCACCGGTCGAAGCACCGCCGCCGGCACCTGTATCCGCCGCCGGGGAGTTCCCGCTGCCCGGCATCACCGGTGCACCCGGGCTGCCCGCGGCCACACCAACGCCTCCGCCAACGAGCTCGGGCACCGTGCGGAGCTTCACATCCACGCGACGCGCCCAGCGCGGCGGCACAAACATCGACTGCGTCGGTGTGCTCCAGTTCGAGGCAGCATCACAGAAATCAAACTCCAGCTTGTCCGGGGAGTCCGATGTCCCACCAGCGACGTCCGCGTAGAAGTCCATCTGCAGCTTCTTGCCGACGGGGACCTCCCAGGTCCGCACGACCTGCTGGGTCCGCGTGTCAACGATCGACACCGTCTGCGGCTGGTACGCCGAACTCTCGTAGGTATACCGGTCCAGCGACCACGCCGACCCGCCCGGAGTCCACGAGCAACCAGCAACCAGCGAAACCGCAGCAAGCCCGGCGGCAGCCGCGAAGACCGAGACGGGGCGGAACGATCGTGAAATAAACATGCGCGCAAAGCTCCAGCGAAAGGTCAGGCGATCAACGATCTAGCATATCGGTCGTTCGAGCACGACCGTTGCCGAGATTCCTCTACACATGATATCCTGACAAAACCCTTTTCCCCAACGACCCCTTCGCCCGGCCTCACTCTCGCCGGCTGCGGCCCGCTCCAAGCAATCTCTGCGCTTTCCGCCGCTTCCCGTCCCTCTCCACCCCTCCCGCCCCTCCCCGCCGCCTCACTCACGCCACCTACGTGCCATGGCCAAACGCGACCCCAAACGTAACCCCTCCCGCCCTGCCCGCCCCAGCCGCCCCTCGCGGCCACGCCCGGCCGCTCCGGGTGAGTCCGCCGGTCGGCGGCAGCACAGCAGTCACGGGCCACGGGCCAACACCAAGCGGGCCTCGCTGCCGCCACGGAAGTCCAAGAACAAGAACAAGCCCACCGAACTCCCCCAGCCCGAGCTCACCCTTGGTGAACTGCTCCACCCCCCGTTTCGCATCGGCCACGGCTACGACCTCCACCGCCTCGAACCGCTCGCTCCCGCAGGCAGCGGCCGCCCCTTCATCCTTGGTGGCGTCCTCATCGACCCCGCCGGCACGTTTGGCCGCGGCCCGGTGGCCCACAGCGACGGCGATGTCCTGCTGCATGCCATCACCGATGCCCTCCTTGGCGCCATCGGACAGCACGACATCGGCCAGCTCTTCCCGGACAACGCGCCGGAGAACGATGGCCGCGACTCAGCGGACTTTCTCCTTGAGGCCGTCCGGCGCGTGCACGCGGCCGGGTACCGCGTCGGTAACCTCGATTGCACGGTGATCCTCGAGAAGCCCAAGCTCTCGCCCCACAAGTCGTCGATCCGAGGCAAGCTCGCCTCCTGGCTCGCGGTGCCCGAGGCCATGGTCAACCTCAAGGGCAAGACCCACGAGAAGGTCGACGCCGTCGGCGAGTCACGGGCCGTCGAAGCACACGTGGTTGTCCTGCTCATCCGCAGCGTGGCCTGACCGCACAACTGGCCAGCCTCACCGCCACACCCCAAACGTGGGAATGTTCCCTCGGCCCTGCAACAGGGAACCAAGGCTGATTCTGCCCTGCTATCCACGGGCTACCCCCAGACGCCGCACGAACACGACTGTTGATCTGCATAGTCTGGACGAATTCTCATAGCTCAACCCTTGCACTTGCGGCAACTTGGGGTAATCTCTTCTTTGGAGACTTCAGCGAGAGTTCGGCCGACTCGCGGCGAGCAACGCCGCCGCGAACCGTGGACGCTGCGTGTCCGACACGCCCCGCCCACCAGTGCCGTCCGTCCACCGCGTTGCGCGGAGCCACGGTCATGACCCCAGACCATCCGCGGATGATCGATGCTGACAAGGCGTCGGATATCCAGCCGCTTCAGGCCACGCTCACGCCGTTCCCGCCTGCTCCGCTCGAGATGTCAAATGGACCGGTGGAGATCAAACCCTCGAGCGTCTCGATGCCCGGCTGCTGCGCTCCGGCAGATCTCTACGAGACACTGTACTGCAACGCCGAGGATGATTCCGACCGGGTCCCATGGTCCGCTGGACGCTCCAACCCCCAGCTCGTCAGCTGGCTCAACCGCGATGCCTGCTGCATCGTTCGCCCCGGTGCCCGCGCAGTCGTCGTCGGCTGCGGCCTGGGAGACGATGTCGTCGAGCTCTTCCGCCGCGGCTACGACGTGGTTGGCTTTGACATCTCGCCCACCGCGATCAAGTGGGCGGCTCGTCGCCACCCCTCCATCGCCGATCGTCTCGTCCACGCCGACCTGCTCAACCCACCGGGGCGCTTCCTTGCCCGGTTTGATCTCGTCATCGAGATCAACACGCTCGATGCCCTCGATCCGGAGCTGCAGCCGATGGCCGCCCGGGGGATCGCGCGCCTGCTCGCCCCACGGGGCGTTGCGCTGGTCATGTGCCGCGCCAAATCCCCAGTCGATCTAAGCATCGAGTCTGACCCATTGCAGTACGTCGAGGGCCCCCCGTTCCCCCTGTCTGCCTGCGAGCTGACCGGCATGCTGCAGACCACAGGGCTCGAGCCCCGCGGCCACATCGAGGCGTATTGGGACACCAGCGAGACGCCGCGGCCGTTCCTGCAAGCGCTTTTTACCAGACCATAACCTCGGCAGCAACCTCCGCAGCGGCCGCGACACGGCAGATCCAACCGCTATCCTGTTCGGTGATGTTGTTCATTGATATCGCGCCGATTTCGCCCGTCGGTCTGCACGCCGCCGGCGGCCTTGAAGACAATCCGTTTGCAGTCTTCACGTTTCTTGTCGCGCCGGCCATTCTGACCAACGCCTGCACGCTGCTGGCTCTGGGCACGTCCAATCGCCTCGCCCGCGGCATTGACCGCGCACGAGCCATCGCCTCGGTACTGGTCAGTGACAGCCACGCTGAGTCTTCAGCGGCCGGCATCATCCCCCGTGAGTTGGCTCAGGCCCAGTTCGAGGCCGCCTCCGGCCGCTGCCGCATGCTGCTCGGCGCGCTGCGAGCTTTTTACCTGGCGATCGGCAGCTTCGGTGCGGGCACGTGCGTCACCATGCTCGGAGCCGCGATGGCCTACTTCGGCAATCAGAGCGCCGGCCAGATCGCAATGACCGCGATGCTCTGTTTCTCAGGTATTGGTGTGCTCGCGCTGATCTACGGGGCCATCTGCATGGTGCGCGAGTCCACGCTCACGCTTGCCATGCTCAAAGACGAGCAGCACTCACTTGAAGCCAGAGTGCGCACGTTGGTCCCCGAAACCACGGCCAAGTAGCAGGCCCCAGGCACCCGCCGCGTACCGCGGACCGACCACCTGCTCACGGACGCGTTCCGGCCGGAGACGGCTTCGGCATCGGGCTCGCCAGCTTCCGCAGCTCCACCACAACCGGCTCCGGCAGTCCCGCGGCAGCCGCCTCGCTGATCTGCCGCTCGGCACCCTTGAACTGTCCTGATTGGGCAAACAGCATCGCAGCAACAGCCCGCCACCACTTGGCCTGCTCCGCTGACGGCAACTGGTTGGCCCGTTGCACCAGATCACCGGCCACCGTCGTCCAGTCGATTGCCAGGCCCGAGTTCCCGGCCGACGGATCCGTTGCGCGGTAGCCCGCACGCTCGTAGCGGTTGCCCCCGGTGAACCAGTCCGGCGGCCTCACATACACCACGGTCGGATCCATGGTCAACGCCTCGCCGAAGTTCTCCGCCGCCATTTCGAACTCGCCCAGCGTCAGCCTCGAATAACCCCGCCATGCCTTGAGCAGTTGCAAAGGTTCCGGGCTCTCTGCCTGTTCGATCATCGACCCGAGCCTCGCAAACGCCGCCGCAGGACCGGCCAGTCGCACAAGCTCCGCCAGCCGCTGCGTGGTACTCATCAGCTGCGGGTTCATCGTCTCGATCATGACCGTCTTGGCCTGCTCCGGTGTCAGCAGGTTCGGGTCCGCGCGGTCAATATCTTCCGAATACCGCACCATGTTCCGCAGCGGGTTCTCGAACCACCAGCCGTCGCCGCAGCAGCCAGTGCCGCAGCTCGACCAGCCGTCGTACGCCGTCCAGCGGTTGCGATCACCCCAGCCCGGCGACGGCACGCCCTGCTCGGTGTTCAGCCGCCACTGTTCGCGATCGCGCACAACCCGCGACCAGTACCACTGACGCATGTGCGCACCAAAGGCCGTGTTCGGATTGCCGATCCCTACGCCCACAAAACCGGGCGGTAGTCCAGGGATGTACTGGTTGCCCGGCCGCGACGGCACAGTTCCGGTCGGCAGCTGGCCCACTCCCGCTGCGGGGGTGGCTGGCCCGGCGGGCGCGGACGGGGCTGCTGGTGCCGCGGGAGCTGCCGGTGCCGACGGCGGCCTCGGGGCGGCAGGCGCCGCGGGCCCGCCCGGCGCGGTCGGTGCCCGGCCGGGCAGCGTCGTCTGCTGCTCGCGTCCCAGCGCCTTCGGACCATCAAATGCCCACGCCCCACCCACTGCGGCTTTCAGCATCCACGCCGCTACTGCAGCAGCCAGTCCGGCACCCGTCCTGCTCGCCCCAACTTTGCCTTGTTTGCCGCTCACCATCGCCTAGCTCCTTGCGTTCGCCGCCGCCCCGCCGAAAACACCCGCCTCACGGCCCCTTCTATTCGTCAGCTTCCCTATAACGGTTCATGAGGGTACTCGTAACCGGCTCATCCGGATTCGTCGGCGGCAGGATCGCCCGCTCCCTGGCCCAAGCCGGCCATGATGTCATTCTCACCCATCGACCGGGCCAGCCGGCTCCAGACCCCGGTTTTTCGTTCGCCGAGGCCGTTGAGCTCGAACTGGCCGACATGAGCAGCACCATCGGGGCGGTCAGTCTGGCCGCACCGGAGGCGGTCGTGCATGCGGCGGCGATCGCGAACCTTGACACCTGCCAGCGCGATCAGGCCCTGGCAGACGAGGTCAACGTTCAGGCCACCATGACCATCGCCGCCGGCTGCGGCATCACGGACACGCGGCTGATCTTCCTGTCCACCGATCAGATTTTCCCAGGGGGTCCCCCAGCCAGCGGGCCAGTGCCGGCAGCCGGGTACAGCGAGGGTGACTCACCAGTCCTTCAGGAAGGCGACGACTCCTGCGCGACCAAGCCCAAGCCACCCGTCGGCCCGCTGCACCACTACGGGCTCACCAAGCTCCTCGCCGAGCACGCCGTCGCTGACTTCGGCGGGCGCCGTTCCACCATCCTGCGGCTGGCACTGATCGTCGGCCGCTCGCTCCGTGGCAATACCTCCAGCAGCGAGAAGCTCATCAGCCAGGTTCGAGCAGGGACCACCCCCTCGCTGTTTACCGATGAGTTCCGCACACCCGTCTGCATCGCCGATGTCTGCAACGCCGTCGAGGACCTGCTGCCGATGAGCGAGGTGCCCGTGCTTCACCTGGGCGGGCCGGAGCGGCTCTCGCGGCTGCAACTGGGTAAGCTGATTCTGGCGATGGCGGGCCTGCCGTCGGCCTGCAACGCCGTGCCGGTACCGCCGCCCTCGCTTGGGCAGGCGCCTCGTCCGCGTGATGTTTCGCTGGACTCCGCCCTGGCACAGAAGCTCCTGCCCCGCCCGCCCCGGCCGCTGAGCGAGTGGCCCGACGAACTGGCGGGCTGAGCTGCCCCCGACGCTGCCGACTTCAGAATCCCCTGACCCAAAAACGCCAAGCCCTTTCAGGCGGCTCCTGCGACGGATAGCCGCCTGAAAGGGCTCATGTGCTGATCTTGCTTCCCGCCATCCATGGCAGTCCGCTTGACCCGGCGTGTGTTGCCCGCATCCATGCGGGTTGTTCTGTCTCGCCTTGAGTCATCCATGACTCGCGGCGGGGGTTGCCGTTTGCCCCGCATCCATGCGGGGCGCCCGGCTGCTAGCTTGACACCGGCATCCTGCCGATGGTGTGGTCTTACTGCGTCCGACCCAGCTTGTCCGCCATGTCCTGGGCCTTGGCGAACACTTCGTCTTCCTTGCGGTTCCACGCCTCGCGATCCCAGATCTCAAGACGCGAACCCATTCCAACGATCGTCACTTCCTGCTTCAGTCCCGTACGTTCGATCTGCTTCTTCGGCAGGGCGATGCGGCCGGCACTGTCCATTTCCAGTCGGGCGGCCATGCCCAGTTCACTCACCTGCATCGCGTGCTGTTCGGCAGTGGGCATCAGACTCGTCTGACCTGAAACCGCCTGCTCCACAATCCGTTCAAACGACCGTTCCGTAAACAGCCGGATCTGGCCCGTTGGCCATGCAACCGACACCCACGCCCCACCGTGCTTGGCCGGGTCCCACATGTTGCGGTACTTGGCGGGAATCGCCAGCCGCAGCTTGGGGTCGATGTTGTGCTCACTGTTACCTAGAAAGAGCACAGCCGCGATCTCCAGTGGTCCGGTCCAACATGGTACCACACTTTTCGACACAATGCCCCACTCTGCCCCTTTTTTGATACAAAATTCTGTTCCGACGCCCCACTGGTGGGAAAACAGTGGAAAAACAGGCTGTTTTCACGCAAATACTCTCTGATGCGGCAGTTACGAATCGCTTCCACGCAGCATCGACCAGTGCCGCCAACCCCGGGCCCGCTTTGTACGTAGAACGATCGCACCGGCAGACGGTTTCTGATCGGTCTATTCGCCTTTTCGCGGCCCCCACCTCCACTCCCACCGCTGCCCGAAAAGTGGGAAACCGCCCCACCGCCGCCCAGCGATGACCCTGCCTCCCCCACTTCACCCCACCTTCATCGCTTCGTTCCTGCCCATCCCACTGTTTTTCCTTCGCTCCCTCTACCCTCCCGCCGCATGACTGCTGCCCATACCGCGTCGTTTGTAACCGCTGGCTCACGTCCACTCTGGCCGGCCAACGCGCTGGGCGTTGATTACCCCGCGGAGGCAGCCCGCCTCGGTGCCGCTCCGCTTCCCAAGGGTGCCGGCGGCATCATCGATGCCCACACGCACATTCACGGCCAGGAAGCCGCCCGGCTCTACGACAAGGCCCGCCGGCTCTTCGGTGTGACGCTGACGTACTCGATGACGCAGCTCAGCCAGGCCAAGACGGTCCAGAACATCCTCGGCCCCGACACGATCCGCTTCATCGCCATCCCCGGCTTCGCCGATGCGGACAAGAACCACGCCCACCGCGGCGGATACCTCCGCACGATCGAGGGCTTCGCAAACGATGTCGGCGCACGCATGATGAAGGTCTGGGCCTCGCCGCGGCTGCGCGACTTCGTGCCCGATGGTGCGACCGACCTGACCGACATCGACTCGCTCTGGCGTCGTGAGCACTGCAAACTCGCCCAGTCGCTGGGCATGATGTACATGGTCCACGTCGCCGACCCCGACACGTGGTTCACCGCCCGCTACAACGACGGCTCGCGCTACGGCACCAAGCGGCACCAGTACATCGGCCTTGAGCGCATGCTCGATCTGTTCCCCGCGCCCTGGGTCGCCGCACACATGGGCGGCTGGCCGGAGGATCTGAACTTCCTGGACGGGATGCTGGAGCGGCACCCCAACTTGCACCTGGACACCTCCGCCACCAAGTGGATCGTGCGAGAGTTGTCGAAGCACTCCCGCGATGAAGTCGTGCACTTCCTGTTTAAGTGGAAGGGCCGCATCCTCTTCGGCAGCGACCTGGTGGTGATGGAGGACCAGCTCTCCCCGGCCAAGAGCGGCGTCTCGGCCATGGGTGATCTGGCCAGCAGCCCGGAGCAGGCCTTTGAGCTCTACTGCTCGCGGTATCTGGCGCTTCGCACAATGTTCGAGACCGGCTACGACGGACCCTCGCCCATCGCCGACCCCGACCTGAAGATGGTCGAGCCAAGCAAGTACAACGACATGTCCACGCCGCGGCTGCAGGGCTTTGCGCTGCCCCGCGAACTGCTCGAGGAGCTGTACTACGGCGCAACCGACCGGCTGATGAATGCCTGGTGGGCGAAGTAGATGACGGGAACCTTGAGATCCCGGTGTCCATAGAACCACGGTCTCTCACTTGGATTAATTCGGGGAATCCAACCTGTCCATAAATCCAACGCAGCCATGACGATGAGGAGCAATAGATGGATGAACTAGAGCAAGCACTGGAGGCCGCGATCGCTCAACTGGAAAAGCACGGGATAACTGTCGTTCAAGGATCCCTTGAGGACACAGATCGGTTTCCGTTGGTATCCCTAGATGTGGCGGAAGATCCGAACGATGGGTGCGAGGAATTTCTCAAACTTGTCAGTTCGCTCGAGGTTCGCGTTGTTGTCGTGGAACGGACATCTTTGGACCAAGCTGATTTGGATGAAGCAATGCGCATACTCGAGGAGAATGAAGAAGCTACAGCCGAAGACGAAGCTCGCGTTCGTACCGAGCTGAAGAAGTGCCAGAGCAAAGTCAATCAGTTGAACTCGTTCAGACTTTTGGCGATCGGCGTGTCACCACCGATTATGTACTCGCTCGAGTACTTTGCACCCTGGAACGAACTGGTGTATTCGACAAGCGAAGTCCTCGAGAGCGAGCCCCAGCGAGATCGCTCTCGGACCATCAGCAAGAAGGAGCGAACGAGTCTGGCCCGCCAACTGGCTGAAAACTCGGAGTTTCAGAAAGCTCGTCGTCAAGATGCTCGCGAGTTCGTGGCGCGCCGCGTTCTCGGCTCGAAAGCAGACGAGCTTCGGCTGCAACTTTCGAGTATCGTTTGGGAGGCACAGAACATTTTCGACATTGACATCCGGCCCGGCTTAGACGCCAAACTCCGAGAAAGGGCGGTCGCCTTGCTGAAACAGGGGAAGAGCCATTCCGCCGTCGCAATCGAGTGCGGCATGACGCGCCCACGGCTGACCTCTCTGCTCGGGCAAGCTTCAGCTGAGAAGTAGGTGTCTCAGCCACTATCTCGCGGAGATCATCTCACCATGCACCGCCAGCGGCTCGCAGCGGTTGATCTTCACACGCACGATCGTGCCGATCACATCATCCGGGGACCTGCCCGGCGGCAGGTCGAAGAACGTGATCACATCGCCCTCGGTGCGGCCACTCATCTGGATCGGCCCGGAGCCCACCACGACCGGCACGGCGTCCTCGCGCTCCACACCCACAATCGTGCTGGAGCCATCGATCGAGCAGCCGTTGTCGTCATCGCCACCGCCGCCGCAGCCATCGGCCTCATCGCCGCCGCCGAGCTTCTTGCCGCCGATGGTCAGTGACACGCCCGACGGCTTGTGCCCCTTGTTGCCTTCGGCCTCCGGCCCGTGCGAGTGTCCGGCAGCATGGCTGTGCACCGGCTCGCCGGCCACCTTCGACTTCGCCATCTTGCTCTGCCGCTTCGACACACCGGTGACGAACACATCCGTCGTCTGACCTGCAAACTCGGTCATCGCTTCGCGGCCGATCTCATCTTGCAGTGCCAGCAGCTCGTTGTTCCGCCGCCGCTTGACCGCATCGGGGATGTCATCCTCGAACTTGTCGATCGCGATCGTTCCCGGCCGCGGCGAGTACTTGAAGATGTAGCAGTTCTTGTACCGCGCCTTGCGCAGCAGCACCTTGGTGGCCTCAAAGTCCTCGTCGGTCTCCGTCGGGAAGCCGACGATGATGTCGCCCGCCAGCGTCAGCGGGCGGCCGATCTCCGGCTGGTGCAGATAGCCGCGTGCGCGGTCCAGGAACTCCAGATACTCGCCGACCGTGTACTGCCGGTTCATCAGCTGCAGCATGCGGTCGCTACCGCTCTGGGCCGGAACGTGCAGATACCTGCAGATCCGCGGCGAGTCCCGCATCACCTGCAGAATGTCGTTGCCGAAGCTCCGCGGGAAGCTGGTGACAAACCGCAGCCGCCGGATCGCTGGCACCTGCTCGTGGATCATGTGCAGCAGATCGGCAAACGTCGTCACATTCTCGCCGCGGTGCGGATCGCCCGACGCATCCTTGCTGATGCCGTAGGCCCGCCCCTTCTGCGGCTGCTCAACACCGCCGATGCTCACCGATGCTCCGTGCTCGAAGCGGTAGTGGTTCACGGTCTGGCCCAGCAGCGTGACCTCGATCACTCCGGCATCGGCCAGCTTCTTGCACTCGTCGATGATCGCCTGCGGCGGACGGTGCACCTCCGCCCCGCGCGTAAAGGGCACCACGCAATACGTGCAGAACTTGTTGCACCCGCGCGTGATCCGCACGTACGCCGCACGCCCCGCACCGCCCTTGGCCGCCAGGTCCTCCGGGGCAATCGCCCGCGACAGGTCCAGCAGCTCCAGCGTGTCCTGCGCCGCGGCAAGCGTGGCCGAGCGCCGGTTGGTGCTGCCCTGCAGCGCGTACTCGCCGGCGGAGACCAGCCTGCTGGTATCGGGCTTCTCATCCTCCGGTGTGGCCATCATCTGCTGCGTGCCGTAGTCATCAAGCAGCGACAGCCGCGTGCGGATGGCGTTGCCGATCAGCCCCGGCAGCTTGTCCAGCTCGCCCGGGCCCACCAGCACATCCACCACCGGCATGCGCTTGAGCAGCTTCTCGCCCTCGCGCTCGGCCATGCAGCCCAGCACGCCGACGACCAGCTTGGGCTCCCGCGCCTTCCGCAAGGCCAGCTCGCCCAGGCGTGACCACACCTTCTGCTCGGCATGCTCACGCACGGAGCAGGTGTTGTACAGCACCACCGAGGCCTGATTGGGATCGGCCACAAAGCTGTACCCCAGCGCCCGCATGGCACTGGTCACCAGCTCGCTGTCAAGCTCGTTCATCTGACAGCCGAACGTTTCAAGATACACACGCTGGGACATTCCGCGAGTTTAGGTTCACCGCCCGCGTGCTGCTCCCCGGCCCCGGGCCTTCCTTGCGGCAGCCGGGGACGATAACTCACCGGCCCGCCATCACCGCCCTGCCGGCTCCACACCCAGCTCCCGCAGCCGCTCCAGCAGTTCCGGCTCCTCCATCACCGCAACGCCCAGCTCGCGGGCCTTGTCCAGCTTGCTGCCCGCCTTCTCGCCGCACACCAGAATGCTGGTCTTGCTGGAAACCGAGCCGGAAACCTTGGCCCCAAGGCCCGTCAGCACCACCGCCAGGTCCTCGCGCTCGTAACTGGTCAGCGTCCCGGTGATTACCAAGCTCTTGCCGGCAAAGAAGCCCGTGGCCTGCTTGCGTTCGCCCGGCTTGACATAGTCGTGGCTCGCCAGGTCCACACCCAGCTCGCGCAGCTCGGCAAACGTCCGCCGTGCCTGCTCGGAGTGCAGGAAAGCGTGTACCGCCGGCGCGGTGTCCTTGCCCAGCCCGGTCTCCTGCCGCTCTTTCGGGTCCGTTGGCAGCCCGTAGCGGCTCGCCTCTTCCTTGTTGCAGGCCTTGGGCCGCAGCTGGGGCTCCTCCGCGGCCAGCAACGCATCGAGGTCGGGGTACATCTTGGCGAGGCTCTTACCTGTCGAGTCACCCACATGCCGGATGCCCATGGCACCCAGGAGCTTGCCCAGCCCGCGGCCCTTGGCCGCCTCAATGCCCGCCAGCAGGTTGTCAACCTTCTTCTCGCCCATGCGGTCAAGCTTCAGCAGCGCATCGCGATGGGCCGAAAGGCGGAAGATGTCCGCGAACGAACTCAGCGGGATGCCGGGCTCGGCGCGGATCTGATCCACCGTCTTCTCGCCCAGCCCATCAATGTCCATCTGCTTGCGACCGGCAAACCAGATCAGCTTCTCGCGCACCTGCGCCGGGCACTGCGGGTTCACACAGAACCGCTGCGTCTCAATCGCCGGGTTCTCAATCGCCTCGGGCGGCTCAACTTCCACAGGCCCGCTGCACACCGGGCACGCCGCAGGCGCTTCCACCGCTGCCGCACCGGCGGGCCGCTTGCCCAGCACCACGCCCGAGACGTAGGGAATGATCTCGCCGGCCTTTTCGATGTACACCGTGTCGCCCAGGTGAATCGACGTCGTCTCACCCGTCGGGTTCTCCGGATCCACCGGTGCCGCCCGCACCCGCCCGTAGTTGTGCAGCGTCGCGTGCTGCACCGTGGTTCCAGCGATCAGCACCGGTTCCATCACCGCCCGCGGCGTGATCTTCCCGCTCTTGCCCACCTGATGGTCCACCGAAATGAGCTTGGTCGTCTTCCGCTCCGCCGGGAACTTGTAGGCGATCACCCACCGCGGGCTCTTGCTGGTTGTGCCCAGCGCATCTTGCATGGCAAAGTCGTCCAGCCGCACCACCATGCCATCGGTCATATAGGGCAGCGTGTGCCGCCGCTGGTCAAAGTCGCGAATCGCCGCCAGCACCTCCTCCAGCGTCCCGCACGCCACGCTCAGCCCGCTGCTGGGCACGCCAAGTTGGCCCACGCGGTCCAGAAACTCCGTGAAGCTGCCGGCAAAGCCCTTGTCGCTGCACTCACCCCGCCCGTGGGCCAGAAAGCCCAGCTTCCGTGCCGCGGTCACTGAAGGGTCCAACTGCTTGAGCGTGCCCGCGGCGGCGTTCCGCGGGTTCATGAACAACTCCTCGCCCGCCGCCTCACGCTCGGCGTTGACCCGGGCGAACTCCTTGAGCGGGAAGTACACCTCGCCGCGGACCTCCAGCACCTCAGGAATCGGCACCCCCGCAGCATCATTCAGCTTCAGCGGTACCGCCCGAATTGTGCGCACGCTATGGGTCACATCATCGCCCTTGACCCCATCACCACGCGTTACCGCCGCGGCAAGCACGCCCCGCTCGTACCGCAAACTCATCGCCAGCCCGTCAATCTTCGGATCCGCCAGCATCCTGGGCAGCCCCCCAACGCCGCCAGCACTTCCAAACAGCCCGCCTTCCTCAGGTTTGTTCAGCCCCAGCTGCCCCAGCATGCGGTTGTACCACGCCGTCACATCCGCCTCGCTGTAGGTGTTGTCGATCGACAGCATCGGCGCCGCGTGCTTCCGCGTAACGAACCCTTCAATCGGCTCGCCGCCGACTCGCTTGGTCGGGCTCGTGTCTTCCGCCAGCTCGGGGTACTTGCGCTCCAGCTCAGCGAGTTCGGCCAGCAGCCGGTCGTACTCCGCATCGGCCATGATCGGCCGCGCATCGACGTAGTACGCCCGGTTGGCACGGTGCAGCAGCTCGGAAACCTCTTTGATGCGTTGGGCAGCGTTCACGGGGGCAAGCGTACGGATTCACCCTCCGCGCGACGAACAACCCCGCGTGAAAACCGCGGCAACCGTTCAATCCACGCAAATCAATCCACGCCCCCGCTCGCCATCACTTGTACTTGTCCCAATACGGCTGGGCGAAGTCCGTCGGAGCCCGACGATCCTCGGCCCGCCAGAGCCGGCCCAGAGACTGCACCTTCTCGCGCATCCCGCTGGCCGCGTACTTGTCGCGGGCGTACCCCTTCTTGATGATCACCATCACGTCCTTGGCGCCCGCCGAGGACGAGAACTCGCGTGCGGGCACGATCGCTGCAGGCAAGCCGCGAGACTTCAGGAACTCCGCCGACTTGTCCGCATCGTCCTGGCGCTTGAACACGCCGCAGACCAAGTAGTTCATCCCCTGCACCAACTGGTCATCGGCCTCAATCACCGGTACAGCGACCGGGGGTTTCACTGGCTCGTTCTTCTTCGGCGGAGTCGGCAGCACAATCGGCGTCGGCTGCGGCACACCGCCCTGACCAGCACCATCGGGCAGCGTGTTCGGACCGACGGTCGGCGCCCCGCCCTGGTTCCCGCCCGGCGTCGTACCAATGTTGCCCGGCGTCACCGGGGCAGGCGTGCCACCGGCAGTCAGTTCGCGGGCACGCCGCTGCTCATCCAACTTCGCCTGGTCGCTCTGCCCCGTGCGGAACGCCACGAACCACACCACCGCCACCAGCACAATCACCACGCCCATGCCCAGCCACGCCATCGGCTGAATCTTGCCCAGCACCGCCAGCGGCCCCGACTGAAACAGCGGGCTCGCCCCCGAGCGCGGCGGCATCGCCATGCCCACCAACTGCTGCCCCGGCCGCGGCTTGGGCTCGATCATCTCCGCAGGTGCCAGGCGCAGTGATGGCTCACCGGTCTGAACCGTTTCCGGTTCCCTGGTGTTCATCAGCTCAATGAGAACGGGTGACCCGCGCTTGCGTGCCATAGCTATAAGTGTATCGGCCAATCCGTCCGGCGGGCAGGAATACCAAACCGACCTATAACAAGGCCGTCCAGCGGACACCGCCCCCTCCGACCCCTCCCCCTGGGGGTTTCACCAGTCTCACAGGCTCGCCGTTCCGATCTCAGGCGTAGGCCGACATCGGCGGGCAGGTGCACACCAGGTTGCGGTCGCCGTAGGCGTTGTCCACGCGGGCTACCGACGGCCAGAACTTGTTGTCCTTGACCCACGGGGCCGGGAACGCCGCACGCTCGCGGCTGTACGGGTGGTTCCACTCGCTGGCCGTCACCATGAACATCGTGTGCGGGGCGTTCTTCAGCGGGTTGTCACCCTGCGGCAGGGTGCCGGCCTCAATCTCGGCGATCTCGCCGCGGATGGCAATCAGCGCATCGCACAGGCGGTCGAGTTCGGCCCGGGGCTCGCTCTCAGTCGGCTCGATCATCAGCGTGCCGGGGACCGGCCAGCTCATCGTCGGACCGTGGAAGCCGTAGTCCTGCAGACGCTTGGCCACATCCTCGACCTTGATGCCCGCGGTCTTCTCAAAAGGCCGCAGGTCGATGATGAACTCGTGAGCGCACAGGCCAGTCTTGCCGCGGAAGAGCACCTTGAAGTGTTCGTCGACCCGCTTGGCCATGTAGTTGGCATTCAGGATCGCCACCTGCGTTGCCCGCGTCAGGCCCTCGGAACCCATCATGGCGATGTACATCCAGCTGATGGCCAGGATCGTCGCAGAGCCCCACGGAGCCGCGGAGACCGGCAGAATCGCGTGCTCGCCGCCGCCACGGACGAACGGCGTAGTGACCGGGTGGCCGGGCAGGAACGGAGCCAGGTGAGCACGGACGCAGATCGGGCCCATGCCCGGGCCGCCGCCGCCGTGCGGGATGCAGAAGGTCTTGTGCAAGTTGAGGTGGCAGACATCAGCCCCGATGTTCGCCGGGCTGGTCAGCCCGACCTGGGCGTTCATGTTCGCCCCGTCCATGTAAACCTGCCCGCCGTTGTCGTGGATGATCTGGCACATCTCGCAGATAGTTTCCTCAAACACGCCGTACGTGCTCGGGTAGGTCACCATCAGTGCGCCCAGATCGTTCTTGTGCAGCTCGGCCTTGGCACGCAGGTCGTCAACATCGACGTCGCCGTTTTCCTTGTTCTTCACCGGCACCACCTTAAAGCCGGCGATGACCGCCGAGGCCGGGTTGGTGCCGTGGGCCGAGTCGGGGATCAGACACACCTTGCGGTGGCCCTGGCCCTTGCTCTCCAGGTACGCGCGGATCACCAGCAGACCGGCGTACTCACCCTGCGCACCGGCGTTGGGCTGCAGCGACACGGCATCAAAGCCCGTGCACTCGCGCAGCCAGTGTTCCAGCGTCGCGAACATCTCGTGGTACCCCGTGGCCTGATCGGCCGGGGCGAAGGGGTGCAGCTTGCCCAGCGTCGGCCACGTGACCGGGATCATCTCGCTAGTGGCGTTGAGCTTCATCGTGCACGAGCCCAGCGGGATCATGCTGTGGGCCAGCGACAGATCGCGGCCCTGCAGCTTGAAGATGTACCGCAGCATCTCGTGCTCACTGTGGTGGCTGTCAAAGACCGGGTGCGTCATGTACCCGCTGGAGCGGGCGAAGAACCCGTCGTACTCGGCCTTGACGCCCAGAGCCAGCTCATCGATCGACAGCTTGCACGGCTGGCCGCCGGCCAGCGACTCGATGATCTTGACCAGATCGGCCCGGTCCACCGTCTCATCAAGCGCGATGCACACGCTGCCGTCACCCATGTCACGCAGGTTGATGTGCCGGTCCAGCGCGGCCTTCATCACCTTGGCAGCACCGGCGGTACCGCCGGCCACCTGCACCCGCACCGTGTCAAAGAACATCGCACCGTCAACCGTGTGGCCCAGCTTGCGGGCGGCCTCAGCAATTGTCATCGCCATCGCGTGCACGCGCTTGGCGATCCGCCGCAGCCCCTCGGGCCCGTGGTACACGCCGTACATGCTGGCCATGATCGCCAGCAGCGCCTGGGCCGTGCAGATGTTGCTCGTCGCCTTGTCGCGGCGGATGTGCTGCTCGCGGGTCTGAATCGCCATCCGCAGCGCGACATTGCCCTGTGCATCCTTGCTCACGCCGATGATGCGGCCCGGCATGCGCCGGTTGTGCTCAACCTTCGTGGCAATAAACGCCGCGTGCGGCCCGCCGAAGCCCATCGGCACGCCGAACCGCTGCGCACAGCCCACCACAATGTCCGCCCCGAACTCACCCGGCGGCGTCACCAGCGTCAGCGACAGCAGGTCCGCCGCCACCACCGCCTGCGCCCCGGCCGCGTGCGTCTTCTCAATCACCGGGCGGTAGTCAATCAGCACGCCGTCAGTCGCCGGGTACTGCAGCAGCACGCCGCAGAACTTGCCGCCGGCAAAGTCGATCTTGCTCTCATCACCCACCACCACGTTCACACCCATGTTCTTGGCCCGGCCGTGCACCACCGCGATGGTCTGCGGGTGGCACCGCTGCGAGATGAAGAAATCCGTCTTGCCGCCCTCAGCCCCGCCGCCGATGCTGTAGCACATCGCCATCGCCTCGGCCGCCGCCGTGCCCTCATCCAGCAGCGAGGCGCCCGCCAGCGGCATGCCGGTCAGGTCACTGACCATCGTCTGGAAGTTCAGCAGTGCCTCAAGCCGCCCCTGGGCAATCTCCGCCTGGTACGGCGTGTACTGCGTGTACCAACCCGGGTTCTCCAGGATGTTCCGCAGAATCACCGGCGGCGTGATCGTGTCGTGGTACCCCACGCCCAGGAAGCTGCGATACACCTTGTTCTTGCCGGCAATCGCCGCCAGCTCGGCGAGCACCTCGGTCTCGCCGCGGGCCGGGCCGATGTTGATCGGCCTGGCCAGCCGGATGTTCGCCGGCACCACCGCGTTGCTGAACGCATCCAGCGAGCCGTACCCCAGCGTCTCAAGCATCTCGGCAATGTCCGCCTCGCTGGGCCCGATGTGCCTGTGCACAAAGCCGTCGGTCGGAGCCAGGATCGTCGCCACCGCCGGACCGGCGTGGCCGTTGCCATTGGCAGTTCCATGGCCGGAAGCGACAGAAGACGACTTGGAAGACGGAGCAGTGGTCATGACCGAAACCTCAATGGTGGTAGGGCCGCCGGCGAGCCGGCCAGCCCCGCATGCGATGAAATGGGCGCAGCAGACGGAAACGGGAAAAAAACACAACGCGTGAGCACAGATTCGGGATGTCAAGGACGAGGCCAGCCGCAGTTGGGGTATCACCCGCGGCCGCAGAACAATAGCCGTTTCAACCCCTTTTTTGTCCTAGATGACAGCACTTTTTACTGCCCGGCAGGCCGAATGCATCACCCGACGTCCTAAAAAACAACCGCGGCCCTGACTTTGCATCAGGGCCGCGGCAGGTGTTTGAATCTTCAAGCCGGTCCGCCATCGGTCCGGCCGGGTCTCAGCTCATTCAGCGGCCGCCACCGGGGGTGCCACCAGCAACGCCGGCGCTCACCGGCAGGTTGCGGAAGTTCGCCACCGAGGCAATCGCCGAGTCCTGGCTCAGCGAGACGTAGCGACGGCTGGCCGAGGGGGCCGACTTGGTCGAGGGCCACCAGGAGTAGCCGACCAGAGCACGGTGCATGTAGTCCGGGGCATCAACGATGATGTTGCCGTCGAAGTACCGGGGGTTCTGCAGGTCGCCACCGCCGGAGATCCAGCGGTTCGGCTCAGCATACTGCGTCAGCAGCGTGATGATCTCGGTGGAACGCTCCTTGCGCTCACGGTCAATCTGGTCGGGCTGACGACGCTGGTTCTGGTTGTTCTGGCCGAAGGGGCTCTGGCCGCCACCACCGCCACGACCACCGCTCTGCAGCGCCTGCTGCAGGTTCACTTCCGGCACGTCGGGGTAGATCGGCAGACGCAGCAGCAGGTCCAGGATCGAGTAGATCTCGACGCGCTTGAACTTGTCCAGATCGGTCTTGCGGCCGACCTGCACCTTGCCCTCGCTCGAGAACTGCCAGGTCGCCTCGTCACGCTCATCGGGCGCAACCTTCGACAGCAGCTTGGTGATGACCGTCAGCGCCGGAACGTTCTTCTCCGACAGCTTCACCTGGGCCTCGGGGTCCAGGCCGTCGCCGCGGTCGTTCTTAAAGAGCACTTCCAGCTCAGCGCCGGTCTGCTCGGCGATGTTCTTCATCGCGTCCTCAAACCGGACACCATCAAAATCGGCCGTGATCAGCTTCTGCAGCTTCGACAGGTTGTCCTTGGCGGGGTTCGAACTGCGGATGACCGTGGCACCGGTCGGGGCGGCAGCCGGCTGAGCCGAAGCAACCACACCAACAGCCATCATCCCAGCGGCGGCAACAAGAGCGAGCGAACGGCGAACACGCATCGACGACTCCTTAGGTGTGCTCCGGCGGGCCTCTCAAGACACCGCCGCAGCGAGAACGAGCAAATCTGCCAAACCAGTCACTTCCAGAACTCTGAATCGGTCCGGTGACCCGTCAGGATAACCCGCCGGATCAATCCCGGCCAGCGACGGACGCACCGATTCTCCAGAGGTTATCCGCTTCCCCCGCCCCCAGGTTCCAGCCACCCCGAAAATTCCCCGCCAACCCCCCCTGCAGGCCCCACCCCGCCCGGTTCTGACCCTCCCCCTTTGGCAATTTGGCCATTTAGCCCTTTGGTCATTTGCCCCCCGCCCCCGCATCAATAAACACATCCACCACCTGCCCGGGGAACAGCCGGCTCTTGGCCGGTTCCGCCAACGTAAAGACCACCTCCACCACCCTCGTGTCCACCCGCTCCGTCGGGGTGTTCACCAGGTCGGTCTTGGGCTGGGCCAGCGGCTCAATCCGCAGCATCGTCAGCTTCACCGTCTCGGCCACAATCCCCCGCACCCGCAGCGTCGCTGCCGCCCCGTCCCGCAGCTGCGGCGCATCCTCCTCATCCACCCTCGCCCGCACGTGCAGCGAGGACAGGTCCCCCACCACCAGCGCCGCCGCTTGGCCGGAGGTCATGGCAAACTGCCCCGGCTCCACGTTCCGCTTCAGCACCGTCCCGTCGATCGGTGATCGCACGGTCAGCCGCTCCAGCCGCAGTTCCAGGGCCCGCAGCTCCGCCTCCGCCGCCGTCAGCTCCGCCTCGGCCACCACCAGGTCGCGCTGCCAGGTGCCCGCCTTCAGCAGGTCCAGCTGCGCCACCGCCTGCTTGTAGTCCGCCTCCGCGGCATCACGCAGGAACCGCCGCCGATCAATCTCCAGCCGGCTGGCCGCCTCCCGCGCTCCCGCCCGTGACAGGTCCTCGTAGTAGTCCTTGGCGTCATTGAACCGGATCATCGCCCGGTCCACCGCCGTCTGCAGCGGCGGCAGTTCCTCCTGCCGGGGCAGTGCCCGCAGCCGCGCCATCCGCGCCCTGGACACTTCAATCGCCGCGTTGGTCCGCAGCCGGTCGGCCTCCAGCAGCCGCGTGTCCATCATCATCAGCGGCTGGCCCTTGGTCACCTTGTCACCCACCTGCACCAGCACCGCGGTCACCAGCCCGGCCTCGGGCGTGGCCACCGCCACGTTGCGGCTGGCCGCCTCAATCTGCCCCGTCGCCGCAATCCCCCGCCCGTACGGGTTCACCGAGGGCGGCGCCGCTGGCGGCGGATCCGGCGGCTGGTCCTTGCCGTGCGTCGCCACCACGTACACCGCCACCGCCAGCCCGACGACAGACAACACAATCGTGGCCCACTTGGTCATGCCCCAAGCGTAGCAAAACCCCACGCCTCATCGCCGCTGCCGCCGTCAAGCCGGTACAAATCCCATTCACGCCGGGCGCACACCCATCGCCAGTTGCCGCAGCCGCTCGACCTGGGCCTTGCGCACATCCTCCAGCACCCGCTTGGGAATCGTCAGCGCGTTCTGCTCGCTCGTCGCCTGCGCACAGTGCTCCACAATGCAGTGGTACAGGAACTTAAACGCGTCCCGCGGCTGGCGCATCTGCTCAAGCGCCTCAACCAGCCCCTGCCGCCCCACATCCGCGTCAAACAGATCCGCCAGTGTGATCATCTGCTTGCCCGAATCACCCGTCGACAGTCCGCGGCAGGCAATCAGCCGCGCCGTGCACAGGTCGTACAGGGTCGACCCCGTCCAGCTCAGCTGCTCGACAAGGTTCTGCTTGTCCAGCCGCGCCTGCTGGAAGAACGCCGCCGACTCCTTAAACAGCATGTGCCGCAGCTCAATGGGCAGCAGCAGCTTGATGCCCACCGCCTCCTGCTGCAGGAACTTGCTCGTAAGCATCGGCCAGACAATCGTCTTCATCCGTTCGGCATCGCCGCCGACAATCAGCGGCTCGTCCACCCGGTCCACCACCACGACAAGCCCGCTGTAGCCAAACAGCCGCAGCACCCGCCGCAGCCGGTCAAACATCCGCAGCCGCAAGTCCTCCGACTCGCTGACCGGCAGATAGTTGCTCGTCCGCATCGATGCGGGCAGCGCGCGGATCGCCTGAAACACGCTCGCCTCGCTCCGGCCCGTCACCCGCACCTGGCGGTACATGCGCGAGGTCTGGCGCGAAAGCCGGAACCGATCCGTCCACGCCCGCCGGGCCAGGAACACGATCCAGATCAGCACCAGCGCCACAAACGCCGTCGTCCACACCACCGTGCGCGAGTCGCCCGTGCCCGTCAGGCCGAAGGTCTCCTGCAGCTGCCGCCACACCAGTTGCATCGAAGGTGCATCGGGCACCAGCCGCCCCAGCCCGGTCCCGGCCCCCGCGCCGCCCAGCTTCGGCGCCGTCAGCGCAAGCCACAGGGCCACCAGCGCCGGCGGCAGCCAGCCGAAGTACGCCACCACCGCCTCGGTCCGCTCCAGCAGCGGCCGGCGCACCTGCAGTGCCCACCGCAGCTGCCGCACCCGGGCCGTACCCTCGTCGGACTTGTCATACGCCGCCACCAGTGCCAGCAGGTCCCGCTTCACTGCCGGGTCCGTCCGCCGCAGCACCTTCTTGGGCTCCGTGCCCAACTCCAGCAGTTCAGGATCCGCCAGCCCGCGCAGATGGGGCGGCGCAATCGGCCGCGACGATGGCAACGCCGCCTGCTCCGCCTCGCCCGTCGTGGCCATCACGATGTCCACCAGCTTCGGCACCACCAGGTGCATGATGGCATCAACATGGTCCGCCAGCCGCATCTGCCGCAGCGACTCAGTGGCCGTCGTCTCACCCTTGCGCGTCACCCGCCGCAGCCGGTTGTGCAGCCGCTCAAGGAAGGGATGCAGTTCGTCGTAGGCAATCAGCAGCACACGCCCGTCAGGGTTCCTGGCGTTGTGCACCGCCGCCGCCTGGGCAATCTGCAGCCGCATCGCCGTCTTGCCCGAGCCCTTTTCCCCGAACACCACGCTCGATGCCGGCCGCTGGAAGTCCCCAACGAACTTCTCAAACTCCGCGTGCTGCGCCGCCATCGCCAGCAGCGAGTACCCCGCATCGGCCCCCACCGTGTGATCCGTGTTCTCCGCCTGCTTGGCGGCATCCGTCGCCGTAATGCGGCAGAACACCGTGTCCAGTCGGGCTTCTTCGCCCCGGAACGGGTTCTCGCGGATGCCCCAGTGTGAGAGGAAAGTGCTCGGCGTCACACCGAGAGGTTACGTCGCACCAGCGGCAGGAGAATCAAAAAGTCGCCAGCTCCACGCCACCCAAGATCCAGCTTCGTTGATTGATGCCACCCCGTCCCACTCACGCCACGCCCCACTCCCCACTATTTCTTCCCGCCCTCTCTTTCCTCTTTTCCCTTTCCGCCTTCCCTCACCCCGCCCACATCGCACGCTGCATCGCCGACCGCATCCGGTCCAGCGACAGAAGCCGTGTCACCGGCTCCGTGCGGCAGGCCCGCAGCGCGGCCAGCGCATGCGCGCCGGACGCAAAGCCCGGCTCACCCAGCCCGGTCTCAAACAGATCATCCCAGCTCTTGTGCAGCCCCGCGATCACGCGACCCGGCCGAATCAGCGGCTCTTCGTACCGCAGCCCCGTCAGCAACTGGTACACAATCGCCATCGAGGTCTGGACCTCGCGACGCTGCTGCTCAGACGCATCGTTCTCCGGATGGCCCAGCATCCGCGACACCGCGTACAGCTCCAGCTTCAGCGAGCCGTGCCGGTCCACCAGAATCTCATCCATGCCCAGCGGCCCGTGCGGGCAGCCAAGGTTGTGCGCATACGCGATCGCCGAAAGCACCTGCTCCGCCGCCCGCTTGGCCTCCTCCAGCGACAGCATCCCGCCCTTGTGCCGCAGCAGCTGCCCAAGGTTCAGCAGCCCGTCGCGGTCACCGGTAAACGGCACCACGCAGTACGGCCGCCCGCTCTCGTCAAAGTCGTAATGCTCGATCTTGAGAATGTGCGAGTGGTTCAGCGTCGCCGCCCGCTCCATCGTCGCCAGGAAGTCCTCACGCTCGACGACAAACGGCGAGTTCGCGCTGCTGCCGAACCGGTAGACCACATGGCTGGTCATCGCCCGCTCGTGCAGCGCAACCCATCGCTCCGCCAGCGCGGCACTCGCCAGCTTCCGCGTCAGCAGAAACGGCCCGAGCCGAACACGTGATGGAACATCAAGAACCAGCAAATCTTCAACCAGCTTCTCCCCCGCTTCCGTAGCGAGGGCAACCTTCATACCCGGCTCCCGCCACTTGCTGCCACCCCGCGGCACAACGCCACGATGGGGTACTTACACGTTTTCGGCCACATGATGTTTGTGGACGCAAACTTTATCCAACTATTCAATAATAGACCCCACACTCCTCAAACGCCTGTTCCAACACCAATCTCCTTCCCAAGGTCTCACATTATCGGACGACAAGAGCCCTGGCCGCCGCTCACCTCACCCCCCCACCATTCCAGCCTCCCCGCCGCTTCCCCCTTGACTCTGCCCCCCAGCCCTCGAACACTTCGCCCCTGGTTTATGCACTGTGCATGACCGGATCTCATCCACGTCCGACCGCAGCCGCGGCCACCGGACCACAGATCGCCAGCCCCGGGCTCACGCCCGTTCCCGCTGGCACGCCGGGCCACCCCGTCAGCAGGCAAGCGACTCGTCGCCTCGCCATCTGAACCGGGCTCTGACCGCCCGTGCGACGGAGCACGTTAAGTATGGCACGTTACATCGGTCCCAAGGTCAAGCTTTCCCGCCGCGTCGGTGTGCCCATCGCCGACAACCCCAAGCACACCTCCAAGCGCCAGCTGGTCTATCCCGGCATGCACGGCTTCCGCAGCCGCCGCCTGCGCGACTACGGCCTCCGCCTCAACGAGAAGCAGAAGGTCCGCTTCCACTACTCGGTGCTGGAGCGTCAGTTCCGCCGTTACATCGACAAGGCCGGTCGCGCCAAGGGTAACACGGGTGAAGTGCTCCTCCGCGAGCTCGAGACGCGTCTGGACAACGTCCTGCGTCGCTGCGGCCTCGCCCGCACGATCTGGGCCGCCCGTCAGATCGTCGCCCACGGCCACGTCAAGGTCAACGGTCGCAAGACCGACCGCCCCAGCTACGCCTGCGAAATCGGCGACGTCATCACCCTCAAGGACAAGATCCAGAAGCTCGCCAAGGAGAACATGGAGTCCCTGCCGGGTCACGAAGTTCCCCAGTGGATCGACTTCAACCCCGGTGAACTGACCGCCAAGATCCTGGCGCTGCCCACCAGCGACCAGATCCCCTTCGATGTGAACCCCAACCTCATCATCGAATTCTATCGCTAATCCCCGCGGCGGAAACGCCCCCGCTGCCCCCTTGGCCGCGTGACGCGTCCCCGCCTCCTGCAAGCTCATTCGCACCGCCCCGCCGAAACACGCGGGGCGGTGTTTTTCAACCCGGGCCACGCTGTCTGCCGCCCTCGCCTTCCTGCACCCACACCACCCATACCTGCCCCACGCCGCGGCGGGACGTAACATCCCCTCCCCATGGTTAAGCTGCTCACCAAGTACAACAAGTGGATCCTGGTCGTCTTCGGCGGCCTGCTCATGGTTGCCTTCCTCCTGCCTCAGACGCTGCAGATGATGGGCAGCGACCCCACCACCGAGACGCGCATGCGTCTGGACAACCGCAAGGTCACCCTCGGGGAGATCAACGAGGCCGCCGCCAAGCTCGGCGAGGCCCGTCGCAGCGCCGCCGGCCTCTCCAACATCATCGCCAACGGTGAGCACTGGCTCCTCATCGCCGAGCAGGCCCGCCGCGCCGGCGTGCTGGGCAACCGCTTCGACGGTGTCGCCCTCATCCCCGAACTCGCCTCCTCGCAGGTCCAGATGGCCATGCGTCAGGCCATCGAGCGTCAGGATTTCCAGGGCTACATGGACATCCAGCGGCGCCAGGCCGAGCTCACCACCAGCCTCGAGAAAGATCTGACCAACCGCGCCAACGTCCGCCTCACCCAGGCCGGCCAGGCCACCGTCGCCGACGCTTTCGCCGACACCCGCGGCTTCCTCCGCCACCTCAACAGCTTCGGCGCCGCCCCCCGTCTCGGCGAGGCACGCGTCATCGCCACCGCACGCAAGCAGTCCGATGAGGCCACTGTCTCCTACATCCTCGTCACCCCCGATGCCAAGAGCCTTGCCGATGCCGGCGATGTCGATCAGGCCGCCATCGATGAGCACTTCGCCAAGTTCAAGGACAAGCCCATCGGCGGCGGCGAGTTCGGCATCGGCTACACCTACCCCGACCGCGTTGCCATCCAGTACATCACCGTTGACCGCGCCGCCATCACCCGCATGGTCGTCGTTGACCCCATCGAGCTCCAGCGTCGTCTGATGGACAAGCCCGCCGATGACAAGGTCACCCCGGAGCAGCGCCGCGCCGAGACCGAGCTGGCAATCCGCAGCGAGAAGATCGACGCCATCTATACCGAGAGCGTCTCAACCCTCCGTGGTGAGCTCCTCCGCCTGACCACCTCCCTGTCCGACCGCGATGGTTACAAGGTTCTCCCCGCCGACGGCTCCTTTGCCGCCCGCGTCGACCTCAAGGCCGTCGCCGATCGCTCCGCCGCCAAGGTCAAGGCCTCCATGGGCGTTGATGTCCAGTTCCAGATCTCCGGCAACCCCTCCTCGCTGCTCTCCGCCGCCGAGTTCTCCTCCATCGCCGGCCTCGGCACCGCCAGCGCCCGCGACGGCACCATCACCGTCAGCGCGGCCGATGCGGTCTTCTCGACCCTTGAACTCCGCGCCCCCGGCGCACCCCGCCCCCGCAAGCTCACCCAGGTCGGCATCCCCGTCACCACACCGTTCGAGGACCAGCAGCGCAACGCCCACTTCATCCTCATCCGCGATGCCCGCAAGTCCGCCCCCGCTGCCACCAGCGAGGAAGTCCGCACGCAGATCATCGCCAACGTCAAGCGTCTCCGCGTCTTTGAGAAGCTCAAGGCCGAGACAGGTGGCCTGGTCATCCAGGCCGGCGTGCTCGGTCTTAGCGATCTCGCCGGCAGCCTCCGCGCCACCGGCTACAGCGTTTCCGAGGTCAAGAACGACGTCCGCGTCAGCCGCCTGCGCGGCGCGTCGCCAAGCGAGGCCCAGATCACCGACAAGCCGTTCGTCGAGGCTGTCATGGCAAAGGCCGAGCTCATCGACCCGACCCGCCCCATCCGCGAGACCGACGACATCACCCGCACACTGAGCACCCAGGCCCCCGCCCGCGCCGGCATCGTCATCGCTCAGATCACCGAGTTCTCCCCCCTCACCCTCGACCGTCTCCGCGCCGAACTCGCCGGCGGCGGCTACGAGCGCATGAGCCAGACCGCCTTCAGCGAGCCCGGCCCCTCCTTCAAGGACGCGCAGGCCGCCTTCATGCAGCTCATCAGCGTCGAGTCCGTCGCCAAGCGCCTCGGCTCGCGTGAGATCGGCCAGGATGGCAGCGAGAAGCCCGCCTCCGAAACCAAGGCCCCGGCCGCCCCGGCCTCGCCCGCCGGCCCCGGAGCCTGATCCACCCGCAGCACGGTCCCCGCAAATCACAAGGCCCTCGGGCACACCGCATCGCGGCTCGCCCGAGGGCCTTGTACTTTAGCTGTTCACTGCTCACTCGCCGCGTCGCTCCGGTCAGCGGCTCAGTCGGCAAGTGCACTGTCCTGCGGCAGCTCGGCCGGACGCAGCCGCAGCGTCGTCTCCATCCGGAAGTTCGACTGCGTCGTGTGCCGCTCGGCGTGGAAGATCGCCAGTTCGTACTGCTGGCCGTCCTGCAGCCAGCTCAGCCGGTCCAGGTCCACCGTCTGCTCGATGCGCCCGTGCACACCGCCCAGGTCAATGGCCAGCCGCCCGCCGATGAACACCCACACATCATCGTCACCGGTGAACGTGAAGACCTGCCCCTGACCCCGGGCATAGTTGAAGTTCGTCCGGATCTCCGTGGTGAAGTGGAAGTTCTTGCCCGTGTTCGAGTAGTTGCCGAACAGGTCACCGTTGATCGGGAAGAAGCCGCCCCTGGCCACACAGTTCGGATCCGTCGCCGAGTCAAACACATACCGGTTGGTTCCCGAGATTCGCGTCAGCGTCAGCGGAATCGACCTGGACATGTTGGTGCCCGGCACGTCCGTATACCACTGGTTGAAGCGTGCCTCATCAGTCAGCACATCAATCGTGGCCGATGTCGTCGCGCCCTGCCGATCACCACGCGCCGCATCAAACAGCGACGGCATGATGTTCCGCCCGCCCGAATCCGTGAACTGCGTCGTGATCGTCCGCGCTCGACGCGCCTGGAACTGCGGCTTGCCGGTGCTGCTGAGCTGATCGCGCACCAGGCCGATCTGCGAGGAGATTGTGTTCTGGAAGTCGTTGTGACCGTTGGTTTCGGCCTTGGCCTTGAAGTCCCGGATCATCGCGTTGATCGACAGCGTCGACGGCAGATCTGCGTACCCATCCGCCGGCGGGAACATCGCCGCACCGCCGCTCAGCGTCGCCACACCGCCCGCCAGTGCCAGCCCCGCAACCGCCAGGAGCGCTGCCCGGGCCCGGTTGCTGAAAGTCGTCGTAGTACGGTTCGAAGATCCTGACATGTTGTGTTCTCCGGCTCTGGCTCTCAGCCAGGATGGGCGTTTGGGCCGCCGCGGCAAACGCCGCAGCTTCACACCTAATCTCTGATTCACTCCCGCGGCCTGCAAGCCCGCAGCCACTGCCCATTTCAACATTTGTCCGCTTATTCCATCGGGGAAAGCTCGCCCCCGAACACAGCCTGCCAGCTGCCGCGCACAAAAACGGCGATCCCCGCGACCGGCCCTGCAAAGGCCCCCGGTCGCGGGGATCGCCAGAATCACTCATCATCACTGTCCCGGTCATGCCAGCACAGACTCGCAGTCCGCCGCTCGCACGCTGATGGTCGGCTCCTGTGCGCACCGCGCCCGCATGACTCCGGTTGCCCGGCCCGTCACACTCGCTCGCGCCTTGGCCCGCCGCCGGTCAGCTCACCGCCCGACAGACCCTCAGCCCTTGCCCGTCCGCCCAGCCCGCAATCCCCGCACAAACAGCCCCTCCACCGCTCCCGCGTGCAACTCCCGCCTCACCCTGCAATCCCGGCATGGTTCAGTCCGCCAGCGCGTTGTCCTGCGGCAGGTCCGCCGGCCGCAACCGCAGCGTCGTTTCCATCCGGAAGTTCGACTGCGTCGTCCGCCGCTCAGCATGGAAGATCGCCAGTTCATACTGCTGGCCATCCTGCAGCCAGCTCAGCCGGTCCAGATCAATCGTCTGCTCCGCTCGGGAGTGCAGACCGCCCAGGTCAATAGCCAGCCGGCCGCCGATGAACACCCACACGTCGTCGTCACCCGTGAACGTGAACACCTGCCCCTGCCCGCGGGCATAGTTGAAGTTCGTCCGGATTTCCGTGGTAAAGTGGAAGTTCTTGCCCGTGTTCGAGTAGTTGCCGAACAAGTCGCCGTTGATCGGGAAGAAGCCGCCGCGGTTCACATACGCCGCATCCGTCGCCGAGTCGAACACATACCGGTTCGTGCCCGACACGCGCGTCAGCGTCAGCGGCACCGTGCGCGACATGTTCGTACCGGGGACATCCGCGTACCACTGGTTGAACCGCGCCTCACTCGTCAGGCCGTTGCCCGTGCCGCCAGCGGTCGTGGCACCCTGCCGGTCACCGCGAGCGGCGTCGTACAGCGCGGGCATGATGTTCCGGCCCGCCGAATCCGTGAACTGCGTCGAAATCGTCCGCCCGCGCAGACTCAGCATCACCGGCTTGCCGTTGCTCCCCAGCGTGTCACGAACCAGCCCGACAGTCGTCGAGCCGCTGAACGCCTGGAAGTCATCGTGGCCGTTGGTCTCACCCTTGGCCTTAAAGTCCCGGATCGTCGCATTGATCGACAGCGTCGACGGCAAGTCCGCGTACCCATCCTCCGGCGGGAACATCGACATACCCCCGGCGAACATCGAGGCGCCAGCCGCACCCGCAATCAACATCACACCAACCACGGCGGATCGACCGCGGCGGCCGGCAATCAGATTGATTCGGGATCCAGTAGCTGCCATGACATTCCTCCAGTAAGTTGCCGACCGCCACCGGCTCACGAGCCGGCGGACTCCGCATCGTCGGACCTCGGTGCCCCGGCACACGCCAGTCCACCACCACACACTGTCCATTCCGTCCCCCACTGCCGCCACCCCTTGCCGCCAGCCTCACCGCCAAGCCCTGCCGCCTTTGCCGCCCGGGCAACCCGCCCCACCCCGCCTCACCCGCACGCCCCCACTCCTGCCCGGCAAAGCTCGCTTTTATCGGTGGCAGCCGCCAAAAGGCGATGTATAGTGTGCCCGCAGCACCTCGTTCGCACGGAGGCGAACACGCCGCACCCCGGGACACTTGCTCCCCCGCCTCACCCCTTCCCGGGCACCGCTCAAGAACCTGCAGCCGGCCACACCACCCGCCCGCTGCACCCGCAAGGACGCACTTCCATGGATCGTTTTGAGATTCACGGCGGCAACCGCCTCGAAGGCAAGCTCACCATCAAGGGCTCCAAGAACGCCACGCTGCCGCTGATGGCCGCCGCCCTGCTCACCGATGAGCCCGTCATCCTCCGCCACGTCCCCGACCTGGCCGACATCGGCAACATGCGCCGCCTGCTCGACAACCTCTCCTGCCTGCTCGACTGGCAGCCCCTGGAGGACCTCAACTCCGCCGGCGGCACCCTCCGCATCCATGCCGACCCCGCCGGCAACTCACACGCCCACTACGACATCGTCCGCACCATGCGGGCCTCCATCTGCGTGCTGGGCCCCATGCTCGCCCGCCGCGGGAAGGCCCGCGTCTCGCTCCCCGGCGGCTGCGCCATCGGTGAGCGTCCGGTCGACCTCCACCTCCACGGCCTCAAGGCCCTGGGTGCCGAAATCACCCGCGACGGCGGCGACATCATCGCCTCCATCCCCGATGTCGCCGGCCGCCCGGGCCGCCTCAAGGGCGCCCGCATCTTCCTAGGCGGCCCCTTCGGCTCTACCGTGCTGGGCACCGCCAACGTCATGAGCGCCGCCTGCCTGGCCGAGGGCACCACCATCATCGAGTGTGCCGCCTGCGAGCCCGAAATCGTGGATCTGGCCAAAATGCTCACCGCCATGGGCGCCCGCATCACCGGTGCCGGCTCACCCCGCCTGACCATCGAAGGCGTCCGCCAGCTCTCCGGCTGCGACCACACCATCCTGCCCGACCGCATCGAGGCCGGTACCTACATGTGCGCCGCGGCCATCACCGGCGGCGACCTCACGCTCGACAACTGCCCCGTCGATGCCCTCATGGCCCACATGGACCGCATGCAGCTCATGGGCGTCACCTTCCAGTTCGACGGCAAGCTCGACCCCCTTCGCACCTCCTGCCGCGTCACCGTCGGGACCAGGATCCTGCCGACCGAACTGACCACCCAGCCCCACCCCGGCTACCCGACCGACCTGCAGGCCCAGCTCATGGCCGTGCTCTCCCTGGCGGACGGCACCAGCATCGTCACCGAACGCATCTTCCCCGAGCGGTTCCTCCACGTCGCCGAACTCAGCCGCATGGGCGCCCAGATCTACCGCACCGGCCCCACCGCCAACATCACCGGCGTCAAGAAGCTCACCGGCACCCAGGTCATGGCCAGCGACCTCCGCGCCTCGGCCTGCCTCGTCCTGGCCGGCCTCGCCGCCGAGGGAATGACCACCGTCAACCGCGTCTACCACCTCGACCGCGGCTACGAACGCATGGAAGAACGCCTCCGCACCCTGGGTGCCCGCATCCAGCGCGTCAGCGAAACCGTGCCGGAACCCCTCCCGGGCTGATCGGAACCGGCACCCAGCACCCCCCCAGCCCACCCCACCCGCCCCAGACCCCCCGCCTCCCTTTGGCAATCTGGCAATTTGGCCCTTTGGCAATTTCCCCCTTTCGCCCCTCGGCCATTTGCGATCTATACTCGCCCCCTTCCCGGAGAGGTGTCCGAGAGGCTGAAGGAACGCGACTGGAAATCGCGTATACGGGCAACCGTATCAGGAGTTCGAATCTCCTCCTCTCCGCTGCGAAACAGCCCTTGCCCACGCAAGGGCTGTTTCCGTTTTG
>CAILKP010000003.1 GCA_903834785.1 uncultured bacterium | reverse complement strand
GCACGATGAAGCGAACGGTCGGGTCAAGTGTTGCCGGTCGAAGCGAGACGGCGATGCTGGCTGATGTGGCGCTGAAGGTCCTCGCGTACGCCCTGCGGGTCTGATCACAGGAAATGTGCCGGGGATTTCAACAGAGCAGTATTACACCCACATCGAACGCAACCCATCGCGAGTGCCAGAGGCTGCCGTTTTCACATGTCGGCCCTCGTCCGGACTGATGACCGACTCTCCGTACCGCATCACCGTGCTCGAGCGTCGCCTCGCCGACGTGTTGCGACCAGTCGCGTACAGACCAGTCGAGATGGCCGTGCAATACCACGACGGGCCGGTGATCAAGACCGACTCCGAGCAAGTGGCCCGGTACTTCCGTCCCGTCGATTCTCTCAATCCGTACCGGGGTGCCGGGGCCATCCACTGGCGGTGTCCGCTGTGCGGCGAGATCTGCTGGGCCTACGGAGACACCACCGGAGTGCTGGCTTCAAAGGTTCAGGACCAGCACTTTTCCTTCTGGGGAAGTACCGCTCAGTTTCCGATCATCGACAAGCACTTCATGAGCAGTATGTCGCTTCGGGAGAAGTTCCCCTACTTGCGTACCCGCCCGGTCAAGGTGCTAGCGAAACGCACATCCGATCAGGTCCTTCCCGGCGATCCGGACTGGACAGGCCAGTTCGTGACGCCACTGAACAGCCGCGACGACTACGACCGCTTCATCGAGAGAGAGTTTGGCATGGCGCCGGGAACTTGGGGAACCACGCCGCTCCCCTGGTCCACGGAAGATCCTGAAAAGAGCTGACAACCAAGGCGTGATACTGCCGCGCGGCGGCGCTCGATCGCTTTCTCCGAACTTTCAGCGTGTCGGCCTGTTCCCCCCACCGCTGCGGCACGTGTTTACCGTTCACCGATGAAGCTCGCCAAGTACCTCACCTCCGACGAATCCCCGCTGGTCCTCCAGATTGTGGTGCCAGTAGCGCCGGACGTCGAGTCTCTCTATCGCTCGGTGAAGGCGCTTGCGCTGCTGGCGGATCAGGTCTGCCAGCCGACACTCGCCGTGCTGTACGGTTCCCGGCCAGGTGCCGCACAGTCGGCGCCGGTCACCATGCGATCCGGAGCGCTGCCGGCTGGAATGCGGCGCTCTACAGATCGGATGAAGTTGATGGTCGATGCCTGCGGAGACGACGCCGTCGATGTTGCCGCGCACGGATGGGACAACGTTGTGCTCAATGGCTCCCGTGCTGAGCGGATGCACTATTCCTGCATGGCCGACGCCGATGTGACGATCGTCGAGCGAAGTGCTGCGATGTACCTCCGGCTTCAGGAGCTGGGCCTGGCCCTCTGACTGGCGACCGCGGCAGCCGCGCCGGCCACGCTCGATCTCCGCCGCCCGCCCGTCTGATCCTCCAGCACTCGCCACCATTCACGTCCTAAACTCGGCTTCCCCGGCGGCACCCCCATCTTCCGGCACACCTCGACGATCGGTGTCCCTGCTTCCGCCTGACGCAACGCGAACGCGATCTGCTCTTGCGTAAACCGGCTCTTCTTCATGTTCCGGACCTCCAAACAAAGGCCGGATTCTTCGCCAGAAACTCTCACTCAGATTGGATCAGGTTTTTGGGGAGAGCGCACGGCCGCTAAGGCCAAACCTGGCGACCTGCGGCAACTTCTCTGATGGCGCTCAGGAACGCGTCCGGTTCATCCCGCTTTGAGACGAAGCCCCAGGCACCGGCGCGTCTGACGCGGCTGAGGAACTCCGCATCGTCGTACCCGCTGAAGACGATCGTCCTGCTCGCCAGCGGCCGGTCAGACATCTTCCTGAGCACAGACAGCGGGTCCTCACCCGGCATCGTCGCGTCGAGCAGGATGATCTGCGGCGGCGGCTGCATGTCCGCGATGCGCCGGATGAGCCGGTCTGCCGAAAGCAGGCAGCCGACGCACTGCATCGACGGCTCTGTATCGAGCAGCATCCGCATCATCTCCAGCATGTCGGCGTTGTCATCGACACAAAGGACGCCGATGGGCAGGGTCTGACGACTTGTGATGGTATTGGCTTTCACTGGGATGGACCCACACGAAATGACCGCCCGGCGTCAGGCCGATGCAGCTAGATGCGAAACGACGGCGCCGCCATCATGTCCTCAAGCTTACTGAAGTCACACGGCTTGACCATGTGACCGTCGAATCCCGCCTCCCGGGCCCGGATGATGTCTTCATCGCGGCCGTACCCGGTGACGGAGATCAGGATCATGCGTGCGGCACCACCGGCCTTTCTGGTCTGACCGTGCACCTTTGCCGGCAGCGACTCACTGGCTCGCAGACGCCGGGCGAGTTCATAGCCGTCAAGGCCGGGCAAACCGATATCCAGCAACGCAACATCCGGCTGCCACAACTGAGCGATGCTCAGCCCGTCCGGACCGTTATACGCACTCTGAACGACGTAACCGCTGTGTCGCAGGGCACCACAGAGCATCGTGACCAGGTCCACATTGTCGTCGACTACAAGCACGCGAACGGCAGGCGCCTTGGGATTCCCTGTACCTGGTTCTCCGATCGCTCCGTCAATCGTGATCATCAGCGGGCTCGGAACGCCGTCCGGATCCGTCTGCGAGACCATCAGCGGAAGCTTGATCGTAAACTCACTGCCCTTGCCGGGGCCGTCGCTCCGGGCCGAGATACTCCCGTCGTGCAGGGCCACCAGCCGCCGGGCCAGTGACAGGCCGATGCCCAGCCCGCCCGAGGAACGGGCCAGCGAACGATCGGCCTGCGTAAACAGGTCGAAAACCCGCGGCAGGAGCGACTCTTCGATACCGACTCCGTTGTCCTTGACTCTCAGCAGTCCAAAAGCCCGATCCCCTTCAGTCAGGTGCTCACAGGAGACCTCCACCCTGCCCCCATCGGGCGTGTACTTGGCGGCGTTGTTGAGCACGTTGACGAGAATCTCCTCTAGCCGCACCGGATCGGCCAGTGCCCACAGCGGCTGGGCACACAGACTTACCTGCACCGCGTGCTTGCGCTGGTCAAAGAGCGGCGACACCGTCTGGATGGCGTGCCCGACCGCCCGCTTGAGGTCAACAGGCTGCATTTCCAGGCGAACCCGCCCGCTGATGACGCGAGAGACTTCCGAGAGGTCGCTGACCATGCGCGTGAGGTTGGCCACCTGCCGCTCGATCACCTCGCGGGCATGCTGAAGGACCGGATTGACCGCAGCACCGGGGCCTTTTTCCTGCAGCCGCATCATATGCGCCGCGGCACGGATTGGGGCAAGCGGGTTCCGCAGCTCGTGGCTGAGCATCGCGAGAAAATCGTCCTTGGAGCGGGCCTGAACGGCCAGCGCCTCGGCCTGGGCGGCCAGCGCCTTCTCAAGTCGACTGCGTTCGCTGATGTCGCGGATGTTGCACTGGGCAACCATCCGGTCACCCTCGGCGTACATGTTGGCGACAAACTCGACTTCGACCTCGTCATCCACCCGGTTGTGCAGCGGGAGATGGTCGTGGCGGAAGTACCCGGACGTCTGCAGGTCGCGAAAAGCCGCCTTGTTCTCCTCAATATCCTTGAACATGCCGATCTCGTAGAGCTCCTTGCCCAGGAACTCGTGCGCCTGCATGCCCGTGAGGTTGCACATAAAGGCGTTGGCGGCGGTGATTTTGCCGGTCTGAGCATCGAGGATGAGGATGCCGTCCTTGGCGGCCTCGAAGAGCCGGCGGTAGCGTGTTTCTGACTCGCGGACTGCCTGCTGGGCGAGGACCCGCGCCGAGACGTCGAGAAAGTAGCACACCACTCCGTGCTGGCCGTCAGGCAGCTCGATGCGATGGAGCTCCCAGTCGTAGTGCTCACGCACGTCGCGATCCTTGCGGATCTCAGAGAGTTCGGTGTACTTGTACGGTTCACCGGTGGCAAGAGTGTGCCGGAACCGCGCAGCGATCTCCTGGGCAACCTCCGGCGTCCAGAGGATGTGGAGCACCTCGGCAAAGTCCCGCCCGATGAGGTCCTTGATGTCGCCGAAGACCGCGCGTGTCTTGGAACTCATCTTCCACAGGCGAAACTGCGCATCAAGGGCGTACATGCCCACCGGCGAGGTGTCAAACAACGTGTCAAACCGGGCGCGACTCTCGCGCAGCGCGTCCCTGGCCTGCTTCTGCCCGGACACATCGCGGAACACCAGCACCGCACCGGCGATGTCGCCCTTCGCGTCTCGAATCGGTGCGGCATTACCGGTAATCGCGGTCTCGGTGCCGCCACGGGCGATCAGCACGGCTTGACCGGCCATTTCGATGCTGACTCCGTCCCGCAGCGCTCGCAGCACCGGGTTCTCGACTCCGGCACGGCTCTCCTGACTGACAACGTTGAACACCGCCTGGATGCCGGTCCCACTTCCCGCCGCGACATCCTCCAGCGTCCAGCCCGTCAGCACCATCGCCACCGGGTTCATGACCGTCACGCGGCCGCTGAGATCCGTCGTGATCACCCCGTCGCCGATGCTCGCAAGCGTAACCCGCAACCAATCGGTCGAGTCGACTGCGGGCGTACTGGCCTGGATGTGGTGTGGGCTGGACATAGTGCGCAATCTGGGTTACGGCGGCATGATCGCTTCGAGCTCACTGACGGTCCGGCCGAGGACAGACTTCCAACCGCGGTGCGGCTCACGCGAGCTGGCCGCCGGGTTGAGCGACTCTGTCCCAACGACCGGCAGGTCAAACCGCACCTCACCGCGACCAGCTTATCCGGAAGGCCTCATCAGCGATGCAGCTCCCCGCAAACAGGGGGCAGATCGGGGAAGGCTCCTCGGTACTTTGCACGACAAGATCCACCGCTGACTAGCGCGATCGCGACGGTCAAGGCGTCCACAGCCTCTCCGGAACTCCCGCGAATCGATCTTCCCGGCCATCGTGACGCTCCCTGACTCCGGCTGTTGCAGCCGGGGCGGGGTTGCGCCAGCGGAACGCGGGCCGTTTCAGTCGCCAACCAAGGAGCTTCAACACTGCCGGTCAAGATTGCCGCAGCATTCAGGCCTTTGCCGCCGCCGCCATGAGCTCCCGCTCGGCCTGCGTCCAATCGCTGGTTGCATCGCCCGGGCCGCCATGCCGCGACTGCGAAATCTCAAAGGCACGAACTCGGATGTGATCGGCAGTCGGCATGCCACTCTTTCGGTCACTACCGGAAGCCAGCGGCTTTGCCGCAGGCACTCCCGGCGAGGCCGCTGCCGCGGGCTCTGGCATCTGCGGTGTCTTCCCAACGATGTGTGGCTGGTGCTGATTCGGGGCTTTGTGGTGAGACATGGTCAACTCGTTTCGTAAACGGGCTCTCTGGCCCAGTGATGATGCGGTGTGGCACTCCGGCAATCGTGCCGGCACCTTTCCGCGAAGTTTGCTCTGGCCGGTCGGCGGACCCCGACTTTGTCTGACCGATGCAGCGCGACCGCTGCAGTGGATCACCCCTCAAGCACTCACCGTGGCACTGTGACGCATGACATCTCCTCACAGCACCGTGCCGGCAAGCCCCCGGCACACACTCGGTCATCCGCAGTCGGTCCGCACAGAAGAACGATTGCACCGACTGCCCGCCACCACCACGGCGGACTCTTCCCGCATTGAGAAGCAAACACCCAACTCTCTTCGCCGGCGTCGCACCGCCGACCAAGTCGCGGTTGTCATCGCCAGCGGCGGCCAACTGGCCGGTCGCGACCAGCCATTACTCCGCGGCAGCACGAATCACCCACCGGAGACCCGACAGATCCTCGAGTTATCGTGACCATACCCATGACTGGACCTCGCCAGCGGCAGCCGGAACACGGTTGGCTTGAAACGAATGATCGTCCCGGGCGCTACCCGAACACGTCAAGGTCCGAGATCCCGCTGATCGGTGGCCTTGCGAACCCGAACCGGTTCCCGCCCGCGGCATGATCTTCGCCAGACCGCATAAACGGATCCTGCCGGACTGAGAGAACCAGGCCTTCGACAAGCCCGCTGTCAACCGCCTGCCGCGAGATGCCGAAAAGAAAGGGGTCAACTTCGAGGTACCCTTGACCATGGCAAGCAGCCCCATCACCGTGACGAACGACCCGATTCGCAGCGAGTTCGCGAACGATCCCGACATGGCTGAAATCGTTTCAATGTTCGTCAGTGAGATGCCCGAGAAGATCGCGAATCTCAACAAGACGTTCCAGGCGATGCAGTTCGATGAACTGCGGCGACTGGCCCATCAGATCAAGGGCTCCAGCGGCGGCTACGGCTTTTCGGAGCTGGGCAAGGCCGCCGGCCGGCTCGAGCACCTGCTGGTCACACACGGCGAGGGCGGCGGTGACGGCGATCCTGTCGCCAACATCCGTCGTGAGTTTGAACAGCTCATCGCACTGTGCAAAAGGGTCACTGCGTAAAGGCTGGCCCGATCTGCTAGTTTTTACTTAGGCGACACTCACAACCCGCCGATTCTCAGCTTGTCCGCAATCCAGCTCCCGGCCAGCCCCCCACTGTGTCTGGCACCGGGAGCGTTCGAAAGGGTGCTGTCCAGTTCGGCCGCACCCGGTCTTCCCGTACCTGTAGTCTGGTGACTCGCCCGTGCCAAGCGACGATAGCAAACCCATCCTGCTGATCATCGACGACTCAGAGGACGTCCACCGTCTGCTGCGAGCCCGCCTCCGCAGCGAACCGGTGGAACTCGTCAGCACAATGTGCGGCAAGGACGGCCTGGAAAAGGCACGCGCCGCCCGCCCCGCGGTCGTGCTGCTCGATCTGGACATGCCTGTCATGCACGGCTTTGCCGTCCTGCGGGAACTCAAGAACGACAACTCCCTGACCAACGTGCCGGTGATCGTCCTCTCGGGCGTTGACCAGGCGCACGACAAGGTCACGGCCTTTGAGCTCGGCGCGACCGACTACGTCACCAAGCCCTTCGACTTTGCCGAGCTTCGCGCCCGTGTTCGCGCCTCGCTGCGGATGTCACAACTCCTGCGGCTCCTGGAGACGCGAGCCGAAGTCGACGGCCTGACCGAGCTTGGCAACCGCGCCGCATTCAACCGCCGCTGGGAGCAGGAAGTCAAGGAGCAGCATCGCTACGGCCGCCCGCTGACGGTGGCGATGATGGATGCCGACCACTTCAAGAAGGTCAACGACACGTACGGCCACCCAGCCGGCGATGAGGTGCTCGCAACGATCGCCAAGATCGTCCGCAACACCTGCCGCTCCAGCGATGTCGTCTGCCGTTACGGCGGCGAAGAGTTTGTGATCATCATGCCCCACACGGGGCCGACTGATGCCGAGGCCGTGTGCCAGCGCATTCGCGAAGCGGTGGAAGCAACCGTCTGGCCACGCCACCCCGACCACAAGGTCACCATCTCCATCGGCCTGGCAGGCACCGAAGCCGGCCTGACCGAGACCACAGGTGCCCAGTGGCTCGAGGCCGCCGACAAGGCCCTGTACACCGCCAAGAAGTCCGGCCGCAACCGCGTTGTGGTCTCACGCTTCGAGACCCGCGGGCCCGACCTTGCTCTGGCGAGCTAAGCGAAGCTAGAACGCCAACGGCGTTCACACTCCGCGCTGACACCGCAAGCCGCTGCTTCATCCAACCACCGCTCAGAACGGCCAGGTCACACCCACGAACGCCATCAGCGCGTTGCGGCTGGGGTTGTCGCCATCACCGTTGATCCGGGCGTTGGAGATGTGGTGCCAGCGCAGACCGCCGATCAGCCGTGCGGGCGACTCACCCAGTGCACGGGTGAAGCCCAGCCCGGCACCTGGTGTGAAGTTGAAGCTGCTGCCACCATCCGGCACATCGTCAAAGGAGCCGAGCAGGCCGATGCGGCCTTCGGCAAAGACGGTCCACGCGCGGTCTTCGGACATCCAGAAGTGCCAGCGGGCATCAAAGTTCACCGAGACGCCAGCGGTGTCGTCACGCTGGATGAAGTACCACAGCCCAAGCTCCACGCCCAGTTCCAGGCGGTCGGCGACGAAGGTGCTCAGCGAGCCCTGAACGGTCAAGTCGGTGTTCGAGTCAAAGTCGTTGGCAGCACCGAGGGTCACCGTCCACCCCGTCCAGCCCTTGGAGGCGTACATCGCGGCCGAACCCGCAACGGCGGTGGAGGCAGGGGTAGAGCCGCTCGGCGCCGTCTGCTGCGGAGCCGGCGGCTGCAGCAGCAGCGAGGTGGATGCCAGCGTTGTCTCCCGTGCTTCAACTTCAAAACTGCCCGCCGCGGAGGTAACGGCGGCGAGGCCGGAAACAACCAGCATGGCGGCAACGGACCGGAGCGACGTGAGGTGATGGCTCATGGCCGGGAGCGTACGCCACGGAAGGATCCGGTTTCAGCATGCATCGGGTCCGATCCGGCAAGGCCGAGCCGATCAGACCCGTACTGTGTATCCGTATGAGCTCCAGCCACCCCTCCGGTTCCCACCCTGACCCCACCTCCCGGCTTGAGCGGCTGGAGGAGGCACTCATGTTCACCGACCGCCGATGCGAGGATCTGGCCACCCAGGTGCTGACACTCAGCCGCGCCCTGGAACGGGCGGAGCGGCGGATCGCCGAGCTCGAACAGCACCACCGCGCCTTGGCACTGCACACACAGGAACACCCGGGCCACCAGCCACCCGCCGGCGAGCTTCCCCTGCCCGAGGAACTGCTGGAACGCATGCCCAACGAAAACGAGAAGCCGCCGCACTGGTAAGCGACGTTCCCGGCCGGACGCGGGTTAGCGCATCAGCAGCGACTGGCCGGTCATCTCGCTGGGCTTGGCGATGCCCAACATGTCCAAGGCAGTCGGCATCACATCCGCCAGACGACCTCTCTGGTCGCGCTGCTGCTCGGTGGCATCAGCCCCGCGCAGCGTGCGGCCCTGAAACGCCGCACCAACCACATACAGCGGCACATCGTTCATCGTGTGGGCCGTATGCGGCGAGTTGCTCTCAGGATCGAACATCTGCTCGGCGTTGCCATGGTCCGCAGTGACGATGAGCGACCCGCCCCGGGCCAGTGTCGCCTGCACAACAGCCCCGACGCATGCATCGGTAAACTCGACGGCCTTGATGGCGGCCGCCAGGTTGCCGGTGTGGCCAACCATGTCGCAGTTGGCGAAATTGACGATCAGCACATCCTCGCAGTCGCTGGCGGCCAGTCGCTGCAGCACCGCATCGCGCACGCCCGCGGCACTCATCTCCGGCTGCAGGTCATACGTGGCGACCTTCGGCGAAGGCGGATTCACGCGTGACTCACCCGGGAACGGTTCTTCGCGGTAGTCGTTGAAGAAGAACGTCACGTGCGGGAACTTCTCAGTCTCCGCACAGCGGAACTGGCGCAGCCCCAGCGAACTGATGAGCTCACCGGCGATCATCCGCAGCTTCGGCGGCTTGTGGAAGGCCACATTCATGTACGGCAGCAGGTTCTCCGCCCAGGCCGTCATGGCGACAAAGTGCGTGACCGGGCGCTGCCCGCGATCAAATCCGTTGCGGCCGGAGTCCGGCGACGGCTTGGCCTTCGCCCACTGCTCATCGGGCAGGATGAAGGCCATGGAGATCTCGCGGGGCCGGTCGCCGCGGTAGTTGTAGAAGATCACGCTGTCACCGGTCGTGATGCGCGTCTCACGGGCCTCCTGCGGCGAGTGGGCGACGATCGTCGGCGGCACAAACTCGTCGCCGCACTGCGAGGGAGTGGTCGGGTTCGCGTAGTACTTCTTGAGCGCCTCAGTCGCGGTGGCGGCCGTGGGTACGGCTGCCGCGTCGTGATTCAGCGTCATCGCGTCATAGGCAAGCTTCACACGTTCCCAGCGAAAGTCCCGGTCCATGGCGTAGTACCGGCCCATCACTGTGGCAATGGTGCCGATACCGATCTGCCGCAGGGTCTCCTCGACTCGCTTGACGAAGCCCTCACCGGAATACGGCGGCGTGTCGCGACCATCGGTGCACAGGTGCAGCGCAACTTTGGTATGGCCGTGGTGCTTACAGGCACGAACCAGGGCGTACAGGTGCTCGAGCAGGCCGTGCACGCCCGCATCGCTGGCGATGCCGATGAGGTGGACGTACCGGTTGGCCTTCTTTGCCGCCAGCACGGCATCGCGTATCGCGGGGTTCTCCGCAATCACCCCGGACTCGCAGGCCTTGGTGATGCGCACCACTTCCTGATCAACGATCCGCCCCGCGCCGATATTCTGATGCCCGACCTCGCTGTTGCCGGTCTGGTCCGCCGGCACGCCCACATCCAGGCCGCAGGTCTTCACCAGGGTTCTGGGCCAGTTGGCCGCCAGCATGTCATCCACCGGCTTGCGGGCCAGCTTCACGGCATTGAACGCGTCGTGGGCCGCGTTGGGGTTGTGCCCCCAGCCGTCACGGACGATGAGGACCAATGGTGAGTTCGCGGGACGGGCCGTTGCCAGCGAGGTGGTCGCAGAAGGAGCGGAGGTCATTGCAAAAGGTAGTCTGCGCACAACCGGGTCACCGCGGCCAGCCCCGGCACCTGCGGCAGGCAGATTTCCCCGCCCGCATGTAGGAAATGTGGGTCAGAAGCCGCCACTGGCGGCCGAACGATCGCTCGACTCGCGGATGAACAGTCGCGTCGAGATTGTGTGCGTCTGCGGCGGCAGCTCGCTTTCCTTTGTGCGGGCCAGCAGCAGGTCAATGGCGGCATCGGCCGCCTCACCGATGGGCACCCGCACCGTCGACAGCGACGGGCGGACCACCGGCGCCACGCGGGTGTCACCAAAGCCGATGATGCGAAGCTGATCCGGAACGCGAATGCGTGCATCCCGGGCGGCCTGCAGCACACCAAGGGCAATCTCGTCGCTGCCACACAGCACGCCACGTCCGGCAAGGTCGGCGTTGGTCAAAAATCCTGCGGCCCACATGTACCCCCACTCGCCAGCCGACTTGCCATACGCGACCTGATCCTTGCGGAGCGTGTGCCCCTTCTCGGCCATCCGACGCGTAAACGCCTCGGCCCGGCGCTGCATCGCCGGCAGCATCTGCGGCCCGCCGACAAAGTGAATCCGCTCCGGATCAATGGCCGAGAGCAAGTGGTCCACCGCCTCCCGCGTGCCCCAAGAGTCATCAATCAGGATCCGGTCCACCGCCGTCGAGCCCTCCAGCGAGTGCGGCGGATCAATCAGCACCACCGGCAGTCCTGCCGCGGCGGCATCCTTCCAGAGCATCTCTTCGCTGGACTGGACGATCTGCGCGACACCATCGGCCAGGTGCAGCGGGCCGGCCAGTGCCGGTGAGGGCCGCGGGCTCCGTGAGTCACGCGCCAGCAGCAGGCAGAACCCATGCCGCTCCGCTGCCGCCTCCGCGGCACGCACAACCTCCACGTGCAGGTCAGCCGCTTCCTTGGGCAGCAGCAGGGCGAACATCTTGCTCGTCCGAGTCATCAGACCCTTGGCAAAGGGGTTCGGGCGATACCCGAGCTCCGCCACGGCCTTTCTGACCCGCTCGGCGGTGTCAGGACTCACCAGTTCTGGAGTATTGAGAACGCGGCTGACCGTCGCTGCGGAACAACTCGCCAAATCGGCTACATCCTGGATGGACGACGGCCGCTTACCTCGATCAGCACGCTTTCTGGGCACAGACCCAGCATAGCAACGCCAAACCCGGCCCGCCGAACAGTGTCAGGTTTTTGGAAGGGCCGCACCAACTCCGCCCCGAAGCGACTTGGAGAGAATCAGACTGGTGTAGTTCGTGTACGGCCACTTCCACGTCGCCACGATGCGGTAACCATGCCGCTGGTAAAACCGCCGCAGATCCGCATCCGGCTCGGCCATCGACAAACCAAGCTCCACCGCGCCGCGCGCCGCCGCCCGGGCCTCGACCGTGTCCAGCAGCAATCGCCCGATGCCGCGGCCCTGTGACGCAGGATCAACCGCAAGTTGGGAGAAACTGGCCACACCCGGCCTGGCGAACCACGTCGGCCCTTCGTCGGGCTCGATTTCATTGAGGATGATCACGCCGCGAACGACCTCGCCGCCGGCCACTGATGCCGACGGATCGACCGCAAGAAAGCACTCACCCGAGGAACACCGCCGCAGCGTGATCGCATCATCCTGCCGGCCGGCCAGCGGGTGCAGCCCCATGCTCACCTGCTTGGCGTAGGCCCGATGCAGCATCGCAGTAATGCCCGGGATCAGCCCCGCATCGCTCCGCGGATCGAACCGTCGCAGCACCGGGGCCGCAAGCCGATCCTGGCCCGGAACAACGCGCGCCGAACCGTTGCTCGACGGATGCTCCGCCTGCGATGCGGGCGCAAGTTGCCGGGCGCTGACAGGGTTCATGGAACCAACGATATCGGGGGGATCGGATGCGATGTAATAAAACTCTGCAAAGTCGTGGATAAATGTATATTCATACAGACTCACCGCAGCACCCCGCCGCGGCAGGCCACACGCTCACTCTGGAATCAGCCAAGACGGCATCGTCCGCACCTTGCCGTCGCGCCCCACACACGCCAGCGTCGTTCTCGCCGCCGTGATCACCCGGCCCTGCTTGAGCACCTCGTACTCGTGATCGATCTTCACACGCGAGCCACCCACCACGCGGCAGCGAATCACCAGCTCATCGTCATACGCCGCCGACTCCCGATACCGGACATCGAGTTTGGCGATCACCAGCAGGTACCCCTCACGCTCCAGGTCCGCGTAACTGATCCCACTGCTGCGGAGCAGCTCGGTGCGGGCCATCTCAAGCCACGCCAGATAGCTTGCATGGTGGGCCACACCCATCGGGTCACATTCAACATATCGAACGCGGATGTGCAGTTCACCACTGGTCGCCGGTCTGGCAGCAATCGTCGGCGGTCTCTCGGAACCTTGGCTTGGGGCGGGATCCATGACGCATCATTGCTCACCCGTCGGGCGTCCGCAACGCAGCTCGGACCCGGACCGCCTCAGGCAGCCATGCCGCCGGAGTCATCATCGGAGATCGGGCCATCACCCAACGCCCCCCACTTGTCCTTGGGCAGGTGGCGATGATGGATCCGCACCACCCGGGCAAGCTGCTGGCCGAAGACCGGCGCCATTCGTGACAGCACCGCCCGCAGATGATCGCTAAACGGTGTCGAGCGGTCACGGAAGAGCACGAAGATCGCCAGAGCTTCGCCCTTGGCGCGGCAGGCAAAGGCCACCATCTCGCCATCTTCCAGCCACTCTGCACCCTCGCCGATGGCCTCGCGGATCGCCCGCGGCGTGCGGCAGTGAATCAGCGAATCAATGTCCTCCAGCCGCGGAGCCGCCACGTTGGCCAGGTGGTCCAGCAGCATCTCCGCCGTGTCCTTGGGGCACGAGAAGTTCACATAGGCGCCAAGCGCGTAATCACCGGTCGTGCCGGGCAGGAACACCGCCGCGTTGGTCGGGCCGCCCTGCTGGAGAATGAACTCCAGGGACTGGCGAAGCAGCGTCTCGATATCCAGCTGATTGCGGATCATCAGCTCGAAGTCCTCAGTAATTCCGTCGATCGCCCGCGGGCTGATCGGGCTCTTGTCAGCCAGACGCGTCGCCCGCGGACGGGTCCCGTCGGAGACCGGACGCGGCGCGGGCGTCACCACAGCCGTGCGCAACGAGCGACTCTGGGCGATCGCCGAACGAATCCGCCGCTGGAGCTCAACGGGCTTGACGGTGCTCGAGACGATGTCGCACGCACCGGCCCGCATGGCCTCGACGGCCTCATCAAACGAAACATTGGGGCACACGATCACCGTGGCGATCTTGCGATCACCCATCGCCCGGACAAACCGGAGCGAATCAACCGAGCAGCGGTCAATGTCCAGCACCACCGCCTCAAAGGGGATCGTCTCGATGTCGCGTTCACGCCCCAGCAGTTCCAGTGCATCGCGCTGCGTGTCGGCAAGGCGGCAGACCACATCCTCGGTACGGATGGCCCGCGACAGCGACGCACGACGATCCGGCCCCTGCGCGATGATCAGCACCCGGGGTGTTCGCCTCACGACGCCGGAGCCGCACCCGATCGAACCGACCACGTCCGCAGCCTCGAGCTCACGGCCATCAAACGCCTGGTCAGCTTCGTGATCGTCGGGTTGTCCGCCGGGAAGATCCATCTTCATTTGACACGTCCTTGCTTGCCGGGGCGGCGCTACGGGGCCATAGCCTCGACCTCTCTCCTCTGTCGGCACTCGGCACCGGCGGCTTCAGGCAGCCCGCGCACCTTGCGGCGAGGAAGATGCCCCAAGATCCAGATGCACCGGCAGTTCCACCGTCACGGTGGTGCCTTCGCCCTGTTTGGACCGGATTCTCACAGCGCCACCTTGACCGCTGATCAGCCGCCGAGCCAAGGTCAGACCGAGTCCCGTCGACCGCCCCGCCGGCTTGTCCGAGAAGAACGGATCGAACGCGTGCCGAACCGAATGCTCGTTCATGCCACGGCCATCATCCGTGATCTGGATCCGAACCGAGGCACACGTCGGGTCAGCCTCCGCGGCAACCACCACCCCGGTCCTGGGCTGGGACTCCAAGGCGTTGAGGATGACCTCCGCGATGGCGTCTGTCACCGCGGCACGGTCGGCATGAACTGCGCGATCCGCCCGCGCAATCGTCACCCGCACGCCCGGCGCCACAATTCTCGGATTTCGCTCGGCAAATCGCCCGATGGCCTTCTGGGACGCCTCCGCGGCAGTGTCCTTCAGCGAGAGCAGCACCGGCTTGAACTCGCCGTCGCGCGACAGCACATGCAGCCGCGTGATGATGTCCGAGAGCCGGAAGCTGGCCTCCACAATCGCCCGGGCGTGCTCGACCAGCGGCGGGTCCGTCAGTTTGTTCAGCAGCAACTGCGAACGGCCGCTGACGACCGTCAGCGGGTTGTTCAGTTCGTGCGCCGCCCCCGCGGTCAGCTCACCCAGGCGGGCAAGCGACTGCGACTCCGCCAGCTCGTTCTGCGTCTGCTCAAGCTTTCGGCTCGCCTCGGCCAGCGCATCGGCAATGCGCCGCGCACCTTCGCTCTGTGCCGCACCAACCAGCGATGCAACCCACACTGCCCGAAGCGAATCTGGCGGCTCGCTGAGGCCGGGGACCGACCGGTCGTGGACCAGCACTGCCGCAGGACCATGCTCCGTCGGCAATCGCACCAGTCGCAGCGTCCGCAGATCCGGACACGACGGCGCATGCTCTGCCAGCCAGGTCAGCAGCCCTACTGTGGCCCCGAGCGCATTGCCCCCGCCACCGGCAATCTCGCCAAGTTCAATCATCTCACCATCCGGTCCCCGCGGTGCCTCCAGCGTGTTGCCGGCGAACGCCTCCGGGTTGCCGATCGACGCACCCGCGGGCGGATTGACTGCCCGCACATCCGCCGCGGCGATGGGCGTTTCGGCCTTGGCAAACAGCCGCCACGGCTCACCCGTACGCCCCTGCCAGACAAGAAAGCACGGACCCGGGCCCGCAACTGAACAGAAGCTGTCGATGACGCTCGAAGCCGTATGACTGAACCCGGTTCCCGGGCGGCTCGCTGCCTTGGCAAAGCCTGCGACGGCGTCGGCCCACCGCTGCAGCAGACGGACCTGCTCACCTCGGGTTGACCAGTTCATCGCCAGCTTGCTCAGCCGTGCGTTGGCCGCCGAGATGGACCGGACCATCACCTCCGCCGGGCTGGAGTCGCCCAGTCCCAGGTCCGAGCAGCGTGCCGCCACCGCCTCAGCCAGCCGAGGCTCGATGTCCTCAATCGCCGAGTGCGGCAGCTCCAGAGCGGCGCACAGTTCATCGACCACCGGCACGCTCTCGCAGTTTCCGGACCATCCCAAGTGAAGCCGCCGGCAGATCGCATCCGCCAGGGAGATCAGCAGGATCATGCGCCGATGCCGCACCTCCGGCACGGCGTGCACCGCCGTGCCGTGCAGCCAGATCACATCGCCCAGCAGATGGGGCAGGCCCCAGTGCTCCGCCAGGCGCTTACCCACCGCATGGTGATCCAACCCGATGATCGCACGCTCCACCGCAGCAAGGTTCGCCGAGCGGGCCTCTGCCAGTGTGACAACGCGGGCATACGTCTTTGGCAGCGTCCAATCCAGCACCAGCTTGCCCAGGTCGTGAATCAGCCCGCAGCTGAATGCCTCGTCCGCCCGCACCTTCAACTGCTTGTAGGTCGAAGCCAGCAGTTCCGCACAGCAGGCCACCGCCACGGAGTGCCGCCAGAACCCGGCGCGGTCGAACCCGCCGGCATCCACGACCGTCGGATCGCGGTGCTCGCCCCCCAGGGCCGACTGGCTCATGACCTCATAGATCTGTGCGGAAAGTGCCAGCGACTGCACCGCCTCCAGCCCCAGCAGCGTCACCGCTCTTCGAACGGTCGTCACCGGAGCCGAGCCCACGGCACCCACCCGCCGGCACAGCGAGAGCATCCGCCCCGACAGCGACGGGTCGGACTCAATCAGCGCGATAATGTGCTCGAAGTCCGCTTCCTCGTCGTTGGTCAGCCGGATCAGCCGCATCGCCACGGTTGAGAGCGTCGGCAGTTCCTCTAGCCTGCGAAGGATCAGCTCAACCTGTTCCGAGCCCGGTCCGGCAGGTTCCGGACTCAGCGGCGCGGCATCACGCTGCGCCGCCCCGTCGGGCGGTCGCTGCTGGGCTTGTGGCGTGGCAGTGACCTTGGACATGGCTGGCAGTGTCTATGCGTGCGGCAGGAACAGCGGTTGATATCCGGACGGGGAGGCGATGCGTGCCCGATCGGCACACCATCGGTGTTACTGCAGTCCCACAAGCGCCGCGACCTTGTCGACGACCTGCTGGATGTTGAACGGCTTCTTGATGAACTCGTCGGCGCCGGCGGCCATCAGCCCCTCGACATCCTCCTGCTTGATCACGCCGGAGATGACGACAATCTTCGTGTTGGCCAGCTCCGCGTTGCGCTTGATCCGCTGGCACACCAGGTTGCCGTTGATATCCGGCAGCATGTAGTCCAGCAGGATGATGTGCGGCTTGAAGCTCTCAGTCAGCATGCCCGCGTCGTACCCGCTGCTGGCCGTCTTGATGTTGAACCGGCGGTCGCGCTTGAGCACATCAACGAACAGCTCGGTGATCGCCGGATCGTCATCAACAACGAGCACACGCTTGGAAGCACCCTCAAGGATGTCCGTCGGGATCTCGTTGCCCTTCATGAACTTGATCAGCTCGGCCCGCGGGATGCGCCGGAACTTGCTGCCCGGCACACGGAAGCCGCCCAGACGGCCCGCATCAAAGCAGCGGATGATCGTCTGCTGAGACACCTTGCAGATCTCCGCCGCCTCGCCGGTGGTGAAGATTTTCTTCTCGGACCACTGCCCCTGCTTGTCCGCTGCCAACTCCCCAGGTTCGTTGCGCTCGGGATCTGAAAGGTTCGCCGGCTGGGCCATGAACTCGTGCGACATATCCGTGTCTCCTGAACAAAGCGAAGCGGTCCTTGCCTCGTTTGCGTGGTCGGAGATCGACGCACACTTTGCGCAGCTTCACGAAGCGGCATCTTCCCGTCAGCATCTCGCCGGTTATTGCTCGCACGAACCCGCACGCGCGGAGCAACGGACCGACGAAGCGGACCAAGCACGTCCGAAAGCAGAAACACTGCTGGTTTCAAACAGGAAAACCACCGCCCTGCGCCTCCGCACTTCATCACTGACCGCGCCGCCGCATCATCACTTCATCGCCACACGCCCCAACGTCCGCTCCGCAAGGCAACGTCCGGGAGATCCCGCGATTCACACCCGCGGGCCGTGCCGCTGACGCCACAACGTCACCGCCTCAGGTTCCCGGCCGTAGATCGCCGCCAGCTCGTGAGGTTCACACCGGCCGCACACCGCCGCCGCGGCCAGGCACGATGCCGGCGTCTGCGACAGCGGCAGCACCCTCACACCGCACACCGCCGCAGCCCTGGCAAAGCCCTCGGGCAGGTGCGCATCGGCAAGCAGAACCCCGCCGGCCGCACCACGAAGCCACATCTCCGCCTCGGCAGCACGCACGATCCGTGCCTCCCCCGCCGCCCCCACTGCCATATCCGCGGCCCGCCCCGCCTCAATCGCCGGGAACATCGCCGCAAAGATCGTGTCCGCCTTGCTCGCCAGTGCCACCGCGCACGCCGGCACCGCCAGCCCGGTCCCGATCGTCACTCGCCAGCCAAACCACGCCGAAAGCACCGATGGCACCCCGATGCACGGCACCGGCCTGCCCACCCGCGCCGCGGCAGCGGAGGCGAGCATCGCCCCCGCCGCAATCGCCGAGCGAATCGAGGTAAAGCCGCCCGGTCCCACCGACACCGCCACAACCTCGATCTGCTCCGGGTCGGTCGCAGCCGTCACCAGGGCCCGCTCGATGCACGGCAGCAGGTCGTCACGCTGACGGTCGACCTTCGCCAGCTCCGACCACCCCGTCACACTGCAACGCTCCGGCGATCCGGGTACGAGGACGCCCACGCACGCACCACTGATCGCGGGCGGCGGCACCGTCGGGTTCCCGGCCTCAATGGCAAGACACCGCATGGCGATCAATCCTCTCCGCCCGCGCCGCCACGGTTGCGCTTGATCTCCGACCGCTGCCGCTTGTCCTCCAGCCGGCGGCGCTTGGCACCCTTGCTGGGCTTTGTGGCCCGGCGGGGCTTGGGTGCTGCCAGGGCCTGCTCCAGCAGTTCGATCAGCTTCTCCACACACAGCCGCTTGTTGTCGGACTGCGACCGGCTCTCCTGCGAGAACAGCTGCAGCGTGCCGTCATCGAGCACCCGCCGCCCCGCCAGTGAGCACAGCCGCGTCCGCTCGTGCTCGGCCAGCGGCAGTTCGCCGATGTTCAGCCGCAGTTCCGCCCGGGAAGACACCTTGTTGACATTCTGCCCGCCCGGCCCGGAGGAACGGGAAAACCCCCAGACGATCTGCTCCGGCGCAATCACCAGCCGGCCGATGCGCACGACGCCATCATCGGCCGAAGCGACATCGTCGACTCCAATGCGCACGGGCTGGTTGTTCGCTGCACCTGCCATTGGGGCAATCCTTGCCACCAAATCGCCCCCGGGCGGTCTACGCTCGATTTTCCACACCAGCGCTCCGCACACCGGGCACGTCACGATGAACCAGACACTCGCTTCCGCTCTCATCGCCTCGGCCTGCATCTGCGGCACGGCCGCCGGGCAATCCGCCCCCGCCCCGGCCGACACGTCCCTGTCGCTCCCCGGCCCGGCCGACTACACCGTCCTGGCCAGCGCCCGGGCCTGGTACGTCGCACCCGGTGGCCGCCTGACTTTCCCCGGTGCCGGCAGCGTCGGCACCCGGCTTGACTATCTCGGCGCCGATGATCCTTCCATCAAGCCCGCCGGCGAAGTACGCATCGCCGCCGACAAGTGGCTCTTT
>CAILKP010000002.1 GCA_903834785.1 uncultured bacterium | reverse complement strand
GGGAGCGATGTGGCGCGGATTGAAGTTGTGCCCGGCGAGACGGGGTTTGCGATTGTTCGATAAGCCGCGGCGTGCGGCGAGTTTGACCACACCATCCGACAACCTGAAGTGTGTAACACCGATGCCGAATGCCCTGCTGCTTTTCGATGTTGATCAGACGCTTATCACCAGCCACGGCTCGGGCATGCGGGCCATGCTGGCGGCGGGGCGCGAGATGTTTGGACCGCAGTTCACCACCGAGTCGGTGTCGTTTGCGGGGCGGATTGATCCGCTGATTCTGCATGAACTGATCGCGGCGGCGGGGCACGAGCCGACGGCGGAGCGGATGGAGACTTTCAAGCAGACGTACTTCCGACACATTCATGTGACGCTGGCGGAGGCCAAGGTGCACCCGGAGAAGCCGGCGCGGACGCTGCCGGGCGTGCTGGACTTGCTCGCGGAGTTGGAGGGAAACCACGCGGGTTTGTGCCGCGGGGTGCTGACGGGGAACTACGAACTCTCGGGGCTGGCGAAGCTGCGGGCGTGCGGGATTGCGCCGGAGGTGTTCACGATCCGCGTGTGGGGCGACGAGTCGCGGAGCGTGCCGCCGACGCGGAATGACCTGCCGGCGGTGGGGATTGCCAAGTTCGGCGAGCATCACGGCAGGCCGGTGGAGCCGAGCCGGACGGTGATCATCGGTGACACGCCGCACGATGTGGCGTGTGCGCATGCGTGCGGGTGCAAGTGCCTTGCGGTGGCGACGGGGTTTTCATCCGTGGATGAGCTGCGACGGGCCGGGGCGGATGCGGTGGTGGAGAACCTGGGAGAGACCAGGCGGGTGGTGGAGGTGTTGTATGGGCTGACGGGGGGCGGGGGGTGATTTGCACCGCCCGCCCGCCGGCCTGCCCTGCCCCCTGATGGCTTGAGATCACCTTGACGTGCGCCGACGCTGATTACAGGTCCAGCGAGTTAGGTGATTTTGCCGCAGGTGGAACTGCGGCAGGTTTGCTAGCACCGGCCGGCGCGTTTGCGGGTGCGGTGTTGGGCGGTAGGGCGGCGGGATCAGCAGTCTTGGGCTGGCCAGTCGCGGCATCGAGTTCGAGAATGCCGCTGCCCTTGGTGAGCATGACGCTCAGGGACTTCTGGTAGCCGCCGCCGCGGCCGGAGACAGCATCGACTCCGAGGCCGATGAAGCCACCGAAGAGGATGTTGCCAGCGAGCGCGGCGTTGAGGGTGTTGGGCAGTTCGACGTTGATGGTCTTGTAGCCCTCCTTGCTGAAGGTGATCATTTTGCTGCCGCCCTTGCGGGCAACGGGAAGGGCGACGGGCGTTTTGCCCATGGGGACACCGTCCACAGCGACGGTTGCGCCGTCGGGCTCGCTGTTGAAGGCGACGATCTGGTCGTCACTGTTAATGAGCGTAGCGCATCCGCCGGAGCATGAGACACCCGCCGCGATGAGCGGCACCACCGTCCAGAACTTACCGATTTTCATAACGTTCACTCCCGAGTCGGGCCGGAATGGCCCGCGACGCAGGAGCATACCTCGCCGTTTGAAACCGTCAAGCCGAACATCTGAAAAGACCGCGGACGGGCATGGCTCACGGACAACAGTCGGTCCTTCTGGAGCCAGTGTTCCACCATTGGTCCACCTATCAAGAGTCCGTCACCGTTTCAGCCAGGCGTGCAGGCGTGCGGCGTCCCAGCAGTTGATGCAGCGATCGGGGGTGACCCAGCCGCGGCGGGCGGTGAGGACGCCGAAGCGGAGGTTGTCGTAGTCATCGGGCTGGTGCACATCGCAGTTGATGGCGATGAGGCAGCCGGCATCGATGGCTTGGCGGACGTGGGTGTCGCGGAGGTCGAGTCGCATCCAGTGGGCGTTGATCTCGAGGGCGACGTTGTGAGCACGGGCGGCATCGAAGATGCGGGCCATGGAGGGCTCGAGGCCTTTGCGGCGGAGGACAAGGCGGCCGGTGGGGTGGCCGAGGATGTGGACCTTGCCGGACTCGATAGCGCGGACGAGGCGGGCGGTGGCGACCTCGGGCTCCTGGCTGAGGGCGGCGTGCGGTGAGCCGACGACGATGTCGAGCTTGGCGAGGACCTCGTCGGTGTAGTCGAGTGCGCCATCGGAGAGGATGTCGACCTCGCTGCCGGCCAGCAGGGTGATGCCGGGGACGCTGGCGCGGGCAGCGTGGATGGCCTTGATGTGGGCGAGGAGCCGATCGGGCTTGAGGCCGTTCGCGATGTTCTGTGACTGGCTGTGATCGGTGATGGCCAGCGTGTGGAAGCCGCGGCTGCGGGCGTTTTCGGCGGACTCGATGATGCTCATCGTGCCGTCGGAGGCGGTGGTGTGGGAGTGGAGTTCGGCACGGACATCGGCCAGTTCGATGAGGCGGACGGAGCCGGGGTGACCGGCGGCGAAACGCTCGGCGGCGGCTTCGACCTCGCCGCGGTCCTCACGCTGCTGGGGCGGGACCTCGGCGAGTTTGAGGGCGGTGAAGATGTCGCGCTCGGTGGTGGCGGCGACGGGTTTGATGCCGCGGTGGTGCGGCGGGGTGCTGTCGGCGGGGTCGTTGGGGAAGAGGCCGTACTCGTTGAGCGTGAGGCCCATGTCCAGGGCGCGGGAGCGGAGCTTGACGTTGAACTCCTTGCTGCCGGTGAAGTACATGAGGGCGGCGCCGAAGGC
>CAILKP010000001.1 GCA_903834785.1 uncultured bacterium | reverse complement strand
TCTCCACTTCCACCCTCCACCCCACCACCCCGCACGCTCGCCTGACACCCGCCCCACCACCATCACCCCATCAAGCCATCAAGCGATCAAGCCACACACCCCACACGGCGCCAGCGTGGCATCGCCCTTCCGGGCGATGTGCCTTCCTGCCTCTCCGCCCTTCTGCCTCCACCACTCCCGTCTCGCAACTCCCCCCTCGCGACTCCCTCCCTCCCCGTGCCACAACCCTTTCGGTCCTCCGGAAGGGTTGTGCGGTGCAACAAGAACCCCAGCCCGCCAGACCGGGGCCGGTGACCACGCACACCACAAAGCCCACATACGGCCCGCCAAAACTCCCGCACCCCCGTGCCATCGCCCTTCCGGGCGATGTGCCTTCCTGCCTCTTCGCCCTTCTGCCTCCCCCACTCGCGTCTCACTACTCACCCCTCGCGACTTCCCGGATCCCCGTGCCACAACCCTTCCGGTCCTCCGGAAGGGTTGTGCGGTGCAACAAGAACCCCAGCCCGCCAGACCGGGGCCAGTGACCACACGCACTTCAAAGCCCACGTGCAAGCCCGCCAGAACTCCTGCCCCCCGCGTGGCATCGCCCTTCCGGGCGATGTGCCTTCTTCTTCCTTCGCTCTTCTGATCCTCTGCGTGAGCCCGCCTCTCACCGCCCGCTCCTACTCCACAAGCACATCACAAAAATGCACTTCGAACCGGTCCCCGCGGTCCACCACTTCCATTCGGACCGCCAGATCACTCAGGCCTCCATCCGCCTGCGGCAGTCGCGCAGCGACACCCCAAGTCGGCAGCGGACAGCAATCGTCGGGAAGTTGCCACACGCTCCATCCCGCCTCATCGCCGGCTCTCGGTGATCTGAACGCAGCCGGATAGCTCCGTATCTCACTGACCACGCTGTCGATGTCGCCGCGAAAGCTGTCGGCCCAATCCTCCAGCAGTTCCTCTTTGCCGCGACCAATCAGATCAAGGCATGCGTACACAACCGCCGCAACTCCAGCATCAATGTTCATCGTCACTCTCCAGGATTCGCCATCGCTCACGTGCAGCATCCACTGCTTGTCGTTGCAGCTCACCCGCATCCGCTACTCATCAGTTCCAACTGCGGCACTTCGCTGCGGATACACCAGGACCTCATAGCGGCACCACCCACCCTGCTGCCAATCTCTTGATACGGGCTCCGGCTGCTCGGGCGCCACGTACCAGCCATCACCGCCCCACACCCAGGGTCGCTCAGCCACCCGGTGTACCTCGCCCCGCTCAGCTTCACCAGGGACCTCAACCACGACTGGCCCCAACCCGCTTGAGTCCTTGCCGACCGCGACACACAGACTGAAGGCCGCCGCGGCCACCGCCAAGCATGATGCAAACGACCCCGCCAGATACATCATCACGCCCATGAGGACGAAGAACACGCCGGACCCGCCGAGTGCGATCATCCGTCGCAGCCCGCTGCGCTGGCCACGCTCCTCCTGCTTCGGTGCCGGCCCAGCGACAAATGCCTGCGCCTGACGTCGCAACGACTGAGCACCGCCGCCGCCCGATGCAGCCCCATTCAGCGCAACGGCCACCCCAAGCGCCGTGGCCGGCTTCGCCGTCACACACCAGATGCGCTGTGCTGCCCCACCGCCAACAACCGCAAACGCCGTCCCTCGCCGTGCCACCGCACCCGCAACCCACTCGCGCACCGCATCAAGCGCCCGCGTCCACACCCCCCCGGGCCGCCGCGCAACCCGGAGATCGCCGGCTCCAGGCTGCGGCAGCACCTCCGTCGCTCCAAGCAGCATCCGCAGGACCAGCGACACCGCCAGCCAGACACATGCCAGTATCGTCCAGTCGAAACGGACAGTGATCGTCAGCACCAGATAAGCGAACGCCTGCAGCAAGTGTGCCACCACCATCAGCATCGCAGCAACCTCGCCACTGAACCGCGGCACCACGTGCAACTGAGCACCCCCGGCACCTGAAGGTGCCGCGAGCACATACTGCCGACCTTCCATCTCGTATCGCAGCATCGCGTGGGCGCCAACTACGCATTCACTATACCTCGACTATGCCGCGTGCTATCACCCCACCGGGCGCTCTGACTTCCTGCTGCTCGTGCCACAACCCTTCCGGTCCTCCGGAAGGGTTGTGCGGTGCAACAGGAACCGCAGGCCGGTAGATCCAAACTCTGTCACCCTTTTAAGGCCGCGTGACTTTGCATTCCTCTGGTCCGCTGCGTGAGACCGCCTCTCTGCCTTCCCTCGCGTCTCGCGACTCACCACTCGCGACTCGTTCCCCCTCCGCGTTCTCTTCTCTTCCGCCACGCATATACATTTTAACAAAAACCAAACAAACACGTTGCCACTCGCCAATCCTGACGTACCGTACATACACCGTTCAGGAGCCCCCAGTGGTCGCCGCCGCCACAACTCCGCCGCCCGCCGCCCCAGCCGCCTCCCCGCGGCAGGCACGCGCCCGCGGGCCACTCCCGTCCTTCTCCCGCGAAGAGTTCGCCCAGCTCCACCTCAAGCTGTTCAACGACCACATCGCCGACACCGTCCGCACCAATCGCCTCCTCTACCGCTCCATCCGCGAGGCCACTCGGCTTCTCCAGTCCATGGAAGCCGGCGAAACACCCCCCGACCCCTCCCGAGCCGCGGCAGCAAAAGCCCTCCTCCGCGTCCGCCCGCTCCCCGTCCCCAGCCTCGCCGCCCCGCGCGCTCCAAGACAAAACAAACGCTCCCACCCCTCTGATTCCTCCGGCTACTTCGGCTACTCCAGCTCCCGCCCCTCCACCGCCTCAGGCCCATCCGGCCCCTCCCACCCCCCATCCTCCCCGCGGCCTCCCGCGGCACACGCCCCCTCATCCCCCTCCACAACCTCAACCCCACCCGCTGAGCCCGCTCACCCCGCCGCGTCCGCCACCCGCGCCGAGTCACCCGCCGCCCCTCTTTCAACCGCGGCAACTGATCCCGCTCCGGCACCAGCCCCCACACCAGCCTCGGCTCCAACTTCAGACGCGGCCTCAGCCTCAATCCAGGCTCCGCCGCCAGTCGCAGCCACACCCTCTACGCCGGCCCAACCCGCCTCCACCCCCGCGGCAGACCTCCGCGCCGAGCTCCAGCAAATCCAGGCCGACCTCGCCTCCCACCAGCCCGAACTCGATCGCCTCCAGCGCAACCTGGCCGCCGCGACCAACCCGGTCGACCGCGCCACCCGCCGCCGCCGGTTCGAGGCCTTCATCACACACCACATCGCCCCGCTCCACCAGCGGCTCAAGTCACTCGCCAGCGCCCTCTCCGCGCACGACCTCACCGCCACCGTCTACGCCATCCCCACGCCCCTCTAAGCGCGCAGCCAAAACCGCGCGACCACGCGCGCCCCGGTCTTCATTTGACCATTTGACCATTTCCAAATTTGACTATTTCCCCTCCCTCCCCCGCCCCCCGCGGTCCGCCATCATTTGGAAATTTGGCAATTTCCAAACTTGGCAATTTTGAAAAGGGTGACCAACGGGACTTGAACCCGCGACATCCGAGATCACAACCCGGCGCTCTACCAACTGAGCTATGGCCACCATATGGCACCCGCCAAATCCCACCAAAGCGGGTTTCGACCGACGCAAGGGAAGGATAGAGCCACTCCCCCCCGCATTCAAGCCCACCTCCCGCACCACCTTCCCCCGTGGCATCGCCCTTCCGGGCGATGTGCCTTCCTGGCTTCCAGCCCCGCAGCCCCCCGGCCTCCCGAGCTTCCCACCCCCCCTTCCCGCCTTTCTCCGCGTTCCTTGCCTTTCCCCCTCCGTTTCCTCGGCGTTCATCTCTCCCGCCTTCCCTCCTAGCGCCGCTCCCCCCACTTTGTCATCGCCGGCACCCGGCGGGGCTATTCTGGCCACGTGCCCGCCGCCGCTCGCTCCCCTCGGTTGCCTGTTGGCGGCCTCGGGTCGGTCGGAGCGGGTGAAACCGCTTTCGTAACCCGCCGCGAGGCAAGCCCGGGAGACTCCCCGGTGTTCTTTGTCACGCCGCTCGGCATGGATGCCGAAACAGTCCGCTTGGAGCCAACATCATGACCGCCGCCAACACCGCCTCCCCCGTCGCACTGTCCTTCAAGGGCCTGGACCGGCTCGACCTCTCCCCCTCTCGCGTTCACCGCAACCTCGCCCCAGCCAAGCTCGTCGAGCTCGCCCTCGCCCGCGGCGAGGGAACCATGGCCGCCAACGGCGGCCTCGTCTGCCTCACCGGTGACCGCACCGGCCGCAGCCCCAAGGACAAGTACCTCGAGGACACCGCCGGCGTCCACTCCAAGATCGGCTGGGGCGGCTTCAACGCACCCATCACCCCCGCCAACTTCGACAAGGTCCTGGACCTGGCCGTCAATCACCTCAACGCCGCCAAGGACCTGTTCATGTTCGAGGGCTTCGTCGGTGCCGACCCGCACCACCGCCTCGGCGCCCGCGTCATCAGCGAACAGGCCTGGCACGCCCTGTTCATCCGCACCCTGTTCATCCCTCAGGGCTCCCCCGCCGCCGGCAAGGATGCCAAGTGGAAGCACGACTGGACCATCATCAACGCCGGCAAGCGCCGCCTCACCGCCGCCGAGCAGGCCGACCTCGGCGTCAAGGGCCCCGTCCTCATCGCCCAGTCCCTTGAGCGCAAGACCGTCGTCATCATCGGCACCGAGTACGCCGGCGAAATGAAGAAGTCCCTCTTCTACGCCATGAACTACGACATGCCCGAAGTCGGCGTGTTCCCCATGCACTGCTCGGCCAACGTCGACAAGAAGGACCCCTCCAACGTCGCCCTCTTCTTCGGCCTCTCAGGCACCGGCAAAACCACCCTCTCGGCCGATCCCAACCGCGCCCTCATCGGTGATGATGAGCACGGCTGGAGCGACAACGGCGTCTTCAACTTCGAGGGCGGCTGCTACGCCAAGTGCATCAAGCTCAGCAAAGACGGCGAGCCGCAGATCTGGAACGCCATCAAGTTCGGCTCCGTGCTCGAGAACGTGATGATCGACCCCGTCACGCGGATCCCCGACTTCGACAGCGACGTTATCGCCGAAAACTCCCGCGCCACCTACCCGCTGGACTACATCCCCGATGCCGTCATCCCTTCCATCGCCGGCCACCCCAAGAACGTGATCTTCCTGACCGCCGACGCCTACGGCGTCATGCCCCCCGTCAGCAAGCTCACCCGTGAACAGGCCATGTACTACTTCATCAACGGCTACACCAGCAAGCTCGCCGGCACCGAGCTGGGCGTCAAGGAACCCCAGCCCAACTTCTCCGCCTGCTTCGGCGCACCGTTCCTCCCCCGCCCGGCCAAGGTCTACGCCGAAATGCTCGCCGCCAAGGTCGCCAAGCACAACGCCGACGTCTGGCTGCTCAACACCGGCTGGACCGGCGGCCCCTACGGCGTCGGCAGCCGCTTCAGTCTCAAATACACCCGGGCCTTCGTCACCGCCATCCTCAACGGCACCCTCCGCAGCGCGAAGTTCACCCCCGATGCCGTCTTCGGCCTCCCCCTGCCCGAGAAGGTCGACGGTGTCCCCAGCGAGGTCCTCAACCCCCGCAACACCTGGAAGGACGGCGCCGCCTACGACGCCCAGGCCAAGAAGCTCGCCCAGGGCTTCCGCGACAACGACAAGAAGTTCGACATGCCCGACGCCGTCCGCGCCGCCGGCCCCCGCGGCTAAGCCGTCCCCGCTTCTTCATCCCCAAAACCACACAGGCCCCGCGATCTCTCGCGGGGCCTGTTCGCTTTTGTAGAGGGTCAACCACTTAGAACATCGCGGTGAAGAACTCCAACACCCAGCCCCAAAAACTGCTCCTCCCGCGGCAGCGGGCATCAAGCATCGTGCGGATGCCCAGCCAGATCATCAGCCCGCTGAGGGCCACGAGTGCCGCGGCAACGCCCAAGCGAACGGCCACCGAGCCAGGAAACAGCCAGTACACAAGGAGGGCCAGAATCCAGCACACCCCGACGCTCAGCCAGATCAGCCCCTCCATCACCAGCCGCGCGGCGGAGGTGACCAGCGTTGCGGGAGGCCCCTGAGCAGACTGACGTTCAGCATCACCCATGCGGGGATCTTAGTTCGCGCGGGCAATCAACGGGGCATCACTCAGCAGCCCAGCGCAAAGGCGTTGATGAAGGCGATGAAGTCGCTGCCGTCGATGGTGCCATCGGGCTCGAGGCCATCATCGCCAGCGCCGGCGACATCGGCGAGCGGATCGATGGTGGCATCACCGATGCTGAAGCTGTTGATGAAGGCGATGAAGTCGGAGCCATCGACGGTGGAGTCGCCGCACTGGGTGCCACCGCCGAAACTGCCGACAACATCAGCCAGGCCGCAGCGTTCAAAGAGCGTGAGGGAGGCGGCGACATAGGACACGAGCGCGCACGAGTTGCCGATGAGGCAGTCGTAGTTTCCGAGATCGGCGGCCTGCACATTTGGGATCACGAGCTCTCGCGTGGCCGCCGACGGGTTGACGGCCGGATCGATGAACACTCCGTTCTTTCGCCACTGGTAGGTGATGGGGCCGGGGCCGTCGATGTCGACGAAGAAGGTTGCGGTATCACCGGGGCAGACCCGCTGGCTCCGCGGCTCGCGGAAGAATGTGAGGACGGGCTGGTTGACCAGCGAGACGTTGTCGAGCAGGGTGTCGAAGCCGCCGAAGACGCCGGTTGGCTGGAACTCGAGCCGGTAAACGCCGGGATCGGCCCGGAACAGGAGGCTGCGCGGGGTCCAGATGCCGTTGTTGCCGGCGTTGAAGGATGCCTCGCGGACCACCTGCCCGGCCGGGTCGTAGATGCGGACGCGGTACGGGCTGGAGACGCTGCCGATTGCCGCGGCATCGGACCAGGTGAGGGTGAAGCGAAGGGACTCGGCGGCAGTGAATGTCTGGGAGATCGGCGGTGACGCGTTGCCCATGTCGAAGAACTGGCTGCCGGCGGCGGGGGCGGGGGCGGGCCATGGGAACGGGTTGATGCCGCGGAAGAGGAAGCCGATGGATGTGCCGCCGACAGTCCAACCGGTCGGGACAATCCGCTGCAGGCTGTTGTTGGCGATCACGGGCGACTCGAAGGAGCCGTTGATGAGGTACTCGTTGCTGATGCAGATCTGCCCGTGTGCGCCTGCCGCGGCGGCGAGGATGCCAACAACCGAGGCCAGCGAGGACAGGGCGGTGGTGAAGCAGCGCGGGGTGCGGGCGGGCATAGATCTCTCCGAGGGCATGGCCTGGTGGGGATGGTGCGGCGTGGGCCGAACCGTTGCAGGCTGGGGAGAGTGTAACGGACGGGCGGGCGCGTGCCAACAAGCGGGGCAAAACGCCCCGCAGAAGGCCGCCTTATCGGGCGTAAGAGCACTGCCGTGTCGAGGCGATTCAGCAGCCGATGGCGAAGGCGTTGATGAAAGCGATGAAGTCGTTGCCGTCGATGGTGCCATCGGGCAAGAGGCCGTCGGTGCCGGCGCCGGCGACATCGGCTGCGGGGTCCACCGTGGCATCACCGATGCCGAAGCTGTTGATGAAGGCGATGAAGTCGTTGCCGTCGATGGTGCCATCGGCGACGACATCGGCCACGCTGCAGCGGGTGGGCGGGGGGACGAAGATGGACAGGGCGCCCGGGGCCCAGCATGCGCCGCTGGCGCGGTTGGTGCCATCGGTCAGCGGGAGCGCCAGGGGCGTGCCGTATTGGAGGGTGGCCAGATCGAGCGGATAAATCAGGATCTGCGAGGTGCCGGGGTTCTGAAGCGTGAGCCAGAGCTTGCCGCCGCCGAGGGCGAGGCCGTCGATGCGGGTGAGCCCATTGGGGAACTCGGCGATGCGGGTGAGTTCGCCGGTGCCGAAGGCATCGATGGTGTAGATGCCGGGCTGGTAGTCGGCCGTGCTGGCGGAGTTGGTGATGTAGAACTTGTTGTTGGCGGGGTTGAACTCAAGCCCGCCCAGGGAGATGGTGCCGCTGCTGGTGCCGATGCCGGTGGGGTCGAGCCAGAGCGGAGTCATGATGCAGTGCGGGGTGGCGGCACCGTCGGACTCGGTGGCGATGCGGTAGATGCCGCGCTTGTAGGTGGTGCTGCCGAAGGTGGTGACGCCGTAGAGGTTGCCGTTGGCCCAAGCCAGGCCATCGACACCGGTGGCGGTGAAGGCGACGTTGTCGTTGGTGCGGTACATGCCGGCGATCAGCGTGGGGGCGGTGCCGATGCTGCCGTAGTTCCAGTAGTTCAGGCGGGCGGCATCGTTGCAATAAAGCCGGCCGGTGGCGGGGTCAGCGGCGAGGCCGTTGACCTTCTTCTGTGCCGCGGAGTTCCACAGCGGGGTGGCCACAAGCGTGTCCATGTTGATATAGAACGCAGCGGCGTTGGTGGTGGTGGGCGTGGTTGTGCCGACGACGAGCTGGGCGTTGGCGGTGGAGGCGAAGGACAGGCCTGCCGCGGCGGCGGCAGTGAGAAGCAAGGTGGTGGGCTTCATGGGGCTCTCTCTATCTCAAGGCACGTGTGGACGCTCGGGCCTGAAGGGCGGCGAGCGGCCGGGGGGATCCCGCGAGAGGGACGGGCAATGGTACCGGCAGAGGCGGCAGCCGCTGCGGAGCGGGGCGTGATTGCGGGCCGGTTTACGGGAGATTGACGGATGATGGGACGCTGGCGGGAGGGAGCGGACCGCGCGGGCTGGCGGCGGTGAATTTCCGAGTTGGGCCTGCCGCCGGGCGGGGTTTGGGCCCCCTAACATCGGCCGCTATGCCCAAGCCTGATTTTCTGACTGCCCAGTTTCTCACCAACGCCATCACCATTGGCATTGTGGTGCACGTGCTGCTGGTCTCCGCCGGTCTGTCGATCTATTTGGAGCGGAAGATCTCGGCGTACATGCAGGACCGGATCGGTCCGAACCGGACTGGGTTTGACCTGGGCCTGCCGCTGCTGAAGCAGTTGTTCCGCGGGTTTGGCTTCTGGGGTCTTGGCCAGTCGCTGGCCGACGGCCTGAAGATGTTCCTGAAGGAGGACTACACCCCCCGCAACGTGGACAAGGTGCTGTTCATGCTGGCACCGGGCATCATCGTGATCCCGGCACTGATGAGCTTTGCGGTGATTCCTTGGGGCGGGACGTTTGCGTTCCCGGGCTTTGTGATGCCGGTGCTGGGCTGGGAGATTGCCGCGGCTGATGTGCAGGTGCTGGGTGCGAACGTGAGCATCGGCCTGATTTACATGCTGGCGGTTGCCTCGCTGGGCATTTACGGTGTGGCCCTGGGCTCGTGGGCGAGCAACAACAAGTACTCGTTCCTGGGCGGCCTGCGGGCCAGCGCCCAGATGCTGAGCTACGAGATCCCGATGGGGCTGTGCCTGATGACGGTGCTGTTGATCACGGGCTCGCTGCTGCCGAGTGCGATCATCGACTGGCAGATTTCCAACGGCTGGCTGATCATCAGCCAGCCGATCGCGGGCGTGATGCTATTCATTTGCATGCTGGCGGAGTGCAACCGTGCACCGTTTGACAACGCCGAGTGCGAAGGTGAGCTGGTGGCGGGGTATCACACCGAGTACGGCTCGATGCGGTTCGGCCTGTTTGCGCTGGCCGAGTACATCCACATGATCACCAACTCGGCGCTGTTTGCCACGGTGTTCCTGGGCGGATGGACGCTGATTCCGTTTGTGCCGGTTCCGGGCCTGCGGCCTGAGGATGTGGGCATTGTGGCGGTGCTGGCGAAGTTTGCGGTGCTGTTCGGCAAGGCCGCGCTGCTGGTGTGCTTCATGATCGCGATTCGCTGGACGCTGCCCCGCCTGCGGTACGACCAGGTGATGCAGATGGGCTGGCAGGCGATGATCCCGCTGTCGCTGATCATTGTGATTGCCAACGCGTTCCTGACCTTCTACGGGCTGACGAGCACGGTGGCCATGCTGGTGGCCAACGTGGCGATTCTGGCGGTGATTCTCGCGGTGCAGCCGTTCCTGCCGCGGGCGAACACGAACCGGAAGATCCGGATCGCGGGCTCACGGTTCTCGCCGCTGGAAGATGAGATTGTGCAGGCGGCACCTGCCGCGGCGTACGCAGCGGATGACCCGCGGCGGACGCAGGTGACGACCGGGGTGATGTGAGCGGCGTGAGGGGAGGTAAGTTGTGAGAACTCAACCCCCGGCTCGGTGAGCCGGGGGTTTTTGTTTTTGGGGTGGGTGGCGAGGGGGCGGGAGGAGCTGTGGTGAGAGAGCAGGATTCGGGGGAGCAGGTCAAGAGAACGAAGTCCACTGCACGCCGCAGCTCCGAACGTGCCGCGTCGCCGAGTCCAACGGACGAAAGCGGAGGAGGGCACACTACCAACGAACACCGTCGGTTTGCATCAGCTCCGGCCGCCAACGGTGAACACAACAGGTCGTTCCAGAGACTTGGCACTGTACTCGATTGTGTCCCTTGTTCTCCACCTGGCCTTTCCGAGCGCAGGGAGCAGATCCCACGGGCTCGGGTCGACGGATGCGACAGTTTCCGCGTGCACGAGCCGCCCATCGGAGTTGGAGACCTCAACCACGATCCGGCAGGACGCTACTTCGTGCGCAACGCGAATACGCGCCACCATCGTGCGAGGGCGATTCCACTTCTCGACTCCGTGGTACCAGTGCGTGTCATAGCCGATCGCGGCGAGTTCCTTGAGAATCCGTTCGAACGTTCCAATCTGTAGCTCCGCGGTCGTGGCGTACTGCCGCACTGCCGCGACGATTGTCTCCGCCACCATTTCCTTCTTGGCGAGATCGCACAGATCAAAGTACTTCTCGAAGTCAAACCCGATAGGCAGTTCGAGACACCCGCCGGCAATGCTGATTGTTTCCGCAGCGATGCCCTGCCTGCAGGAGATGCACATTCGCCAACAGCCATGTGCATGCACATTGGCGAGCCGTCTCTCGAACGCCATCGCAATAGCGGCCGCCGTTGAGTTGAAGTTGCGCGCAAGCGATCGCGGGTTTGCTGCCGCCACCACAAAGACCTCCCGTAACTCCTTCACATCATCGCTCCCGCGTGGTGAACTTGACCTGCTCCCGGAATCCTGAGTCAGCACTATAAGAGCCCGGGAGGCCGCAGGAAGCGGTACGGCGTACCGCCAAACTCCAGGGTCAGAACTCCGTCGGCTGCGATGGAGAACTTCGTCCGCTCGGTTCGCGGTGCGGACATGCTCGTCGGGCGCCAGGATGCTGAACGGCACGTACTCGCACCGGTCCAGTCTGTAGCGCGGGAGCCCGAACTTACCCGTGTTCGCCGCGGCCTGCCCGTTGACGCCTCGGAACGTGACTTTGTCCAACCCAGAGCTCGCGTGAGGCTTTCAGCGGGTTGGCTCAGAGTCTCTCCGCGAGTTCTTGGAATCCAGCGGCAAAACGGTCGAGCTCATCGGTGAGCATCGCCGCGTCGATGGCGAGTTTGCGCTTGCGCATCAGCGGCTCGAGCACGGCGGGAACGGTTCGGACCCGGCGGGCGAGCACGGCCGCGATCTGGCGGTTGGTCTTGCCTTGCCAGTCGCGTTCCCATAGAAGGATGTCCACGCTCACGCACGCACGTCCTCGGGGGAACTTCACATTCTCGACCGGTTGTCCCTCGAACACGACGATCGCACCACTCACGCGAAGAATGAACACAAGTCTTTTCAGTCGACTGTCGAGGCTGTGAAGCGGAACCACGGCACCCGCCGGCTTCATGGCACGCATGAAGACGGGAACCACGGCATCGCTCGCTGCGGGACCACCGAACTGACCTGCGATCTCAATCTCCGCCGTCATCTCCACTCGGCAGCTCCTCTCACTGTGGCCTCCGACCTTCCGCTGGCCTGCTCTCGGAATCCTGAGCCACCAGCTTCGAGAGCCTAGCCGGCCAGCACCTGTGCCGCATCGTCCAGCGATATGCCCCGCCGTTTACTCGACGAGGATGTCGCGGAAGTGTACCTCAATTCGATCTCCGTGGTCGACGATCTCAAGCCGCACTGTCAGGTCGCTGAGACCGCCCCCCGACTGCGGCAATCGTGCGGCGACATCCCAAGTCGGGTGGAGCCAGGGCCCGCCAGCGAGAAGCAACAGACGCCAGCCGGCCTCATCGCCTGCGCGGGGAGATCTGAAGGTCGCCGGGTAGCTGCGGATCTCGGCAACGACGTCATCGAGGTTGCCGCGGAAACTGTCGGCCCATGCCTCGAGCAGTTCCTCCTTGCCGCGGCCGATGAGGTCGAGGCACGCATAGATCACCGCCGCGATGCTTGGATCAACTTTCACCGCCGATCTCCGGGAGGACGAGGCTGGGTACGAGAACGCTCTCGCACTTCTGCAAGATGCTGGCCATGTTTTCGAGAGCGTATCCGAGCAAGCGGAGTGCGAGTTGGAGGACCGGTGGGGCTTGGTATTTGGTTCACTGGTGAGGCGGGAAGGCGCACAACCCCTCGTTCAAAGCAACGAGGGGTTGTGGCACGGGGGGCGGGCACGAGCAGCTTCGTGCAGGTGGGGAGATCGGGGTGAGGGCCTTTGTTTCACGGTCCCTTCGCTTCCGCTCGGGCTCCTAATGCGGCGGGGCGTGGGCACGGAGATTGTTGTGTTTGCTGAGCACAGGCACCTTGGTGCGGGTCGGTGGGTTGGGGTGAGTGGGCTTGCTTCACCGGCCCGGGCGCTTCCGCTTCGGGCTCCAATGGGGCGCGGCGGGGTTGGTCGGGGGTTGCGTTGTTCAGCGGCCATGCGGAAAGGCGCACAACCCCTCGTTCAAAGCAACGAGGGGTTGTGGCACGGGCGGGCGGGCACGAGCAGCTTCGTGCAGGTGGGGAGATCGGGGTGAGGGCCTTTGTTTCACGGTCCCTTCGCTTCCGCTCGGGCTCCTAATGCGGCGGGGCGTGGGCACGGAGGTTGTCGTG